>CAZTTG010000001.1:0-32068 GCA_964615935.1 uncultured Planctomycetaceae bacterium
CGTCCTCGACCCAGACGTTGAGCCCGATGTCGTGTCCACCGGCCGGCATCGACTCCGAGGAGTCCCGGCTCTGCTGATCCCAGACGACGTTGTATGGCGAGGGATCATGGGTCTGCACAGGACTGGTCAGGGCCGGAATGATCAGGAGGAGGCCGATGCAGGGGATCGCTGTTTGCATGCCGCGAGGATACGGCTTCCAGGGCCGCGGCATCCAGGCTGCCCCGGCCGGCATGTCGTGGGAGACGCACCGCGCGTGGCCAGCGTGAGGGCGAGGGGGCTGGTGGAGGTCGAGCTGTCCCTCGGTCCGAGGAAGGCGCGAGTGCCGGGGCAGCGCAGCTGATACCCTGGCGAGCGAGCCGAGATGAACGGGGAATGGCACGAATGAGTGAAACCGACGCCGTGAATCGACGCGAGCTCCTGCAGCGGGCCGGAATCTTCGCCGGCGTGCTCGCCTCCAGTCTGTCGCGTGCGGATGAGCGGGCTTCGCCGGCTCTCTCCCGCCCCGAGGAGGGCCTGCAGTGGAAGCGCCAGCAACCGTCCGGGCTCTTCACGTCGGTCGTCTGTGACGGGAAGGCCCTGGTCGCGTCCCCGACTCCGGGACTCCTCGACGGGCGGTGCCGCCTTGCAGGAGAGCCACTCGAGCGCGCCTCGCGACTGAGCGCCCATCGGTCGGTCGCGGAGCACGGACCGTTGCGGCTGGAGCTACGGCACGCCCTCCTGCGGAGCGACCCGGGGGCGGGCGAGGACGTGCTCCAGGCGACGCTGACCGCACGCAACACGTCGAGCCGAGACGTGGACGTCGAGGTCGCCTTCGCCACCTCCGTCCAGCCTCCCCCGGTCGACGGGGACCAGGCCGTGTACCTCCCGCTGGGCGCGGCCGGCCTCGCCGGCGACCGGCGGTTCGAGGCCCTGGGCGTGCAGGAGTTCCGGAAGGACTGCCAGCAGCCGCTCGGTCGCGATGGCTTCGAATGCCACTACCTGGAACCCATGGCCAGCTACCCCGATGAGCGCCGGACCCGGGCGCTGTTGCTGGCCCCCGTGGTGGAGATCGGGCTCCCTCCCCAGGCCTGGCACGTCGCCCTGTTCACCCCTTCCGACCAACCCCGGAAGTTCAGCTCGATGATCGCTGCCGGCGGACGCCGCCTGTGGGAGACCGGCAGGATGCTCACGGTGCCGGCGGGAGAGGAGGTCCACCAGCGCTGCTGGCTGATGGTCCACCGCGGAGACGCCTCGGTCGCCTGGAGGGCCTTCCACCGGTTCGCCCACGAGGAGGACCAGCCGCGCATCGACTGGGTGCACGGATTCAAGGTCCACTACTACGACTTCCTGTCCTCCGCGGCCGGGAAGAACGGCCACCGTGGGGACGGCTACGAGGCCGCGCTCCCGCTGTTCCGCGAGCTCCACGTAGGGCTGGCCACTCAGCACGGCTACTACCCGAGCCTGGGCGACTACATCCATCCCGATCGGAAGACCTGGTCCGCCATGCGGGGCGACCCGCAGGGACCGGCGGAGATGTCCCTGGCCAGGATCGCGGAGCGCATCCGCGCGACCCGGGCAGCGGGCGCCCGGGCCGCCATCTACATCCATCCGGTGCTGTTCGACGAGGCCACGCCCTTCTTCGCGTCGATGCGGGACAGCGTGCTGGTGGATGAACAGGGGCAGATGGTTCCGTTTCCGTGGAAGGGCCCCGACACCGTGGGCACGAACTGGCGTGCATCGCTGGCCTCGCCGGAATGGCGCGAACACCTGCTGCAGCAGGTGGACTGGATCATGGACCTCCTCCGCCCGGACGCCATCGCCGTGGACGAGACCTTCGCCGGGATCGGCTACGATCACCATCCGCACCACGCCGGTCCGACGTCCCTCGCCGCGATCGACTGGCACCGACGGCTGAGGGCCATCGTCCGTTCCCACGGACAGCAGAAGGCCGTCTTCAGCAGCGACTGCTCGAGGTCACCGTTCGCGCTGTGGTGCGACGGAGAGGTGGGAGACCACGCCTATCCCAGCTCCCTGGGCAATCCGCTGTATCGCCAGGAGCCCGTGCGCTATCTGGCCGCGCTGGGCGCCAAGCCCTGGCGCCCCTGCGCCTGGGACTTCCGGCGCATGTGGAAGCACCAGATGGCCCTGGCCCGGCAGGTGGGCGCCGGGGTGGGAGTGTCCAACGGCTGGATCGAGTACTGCGGCCTGCACGGACTTCCCCGGGAAGAGAGGGCAGCGATGATCGCCGACATCGAATCGCTCGGGTGACCGCACGGGGTTCGCATTCGAGACATGGGCTGCCTGAGCCGAGGGCGCGAGGGAGACTCGGCTCGAGCGCTCCTCCGGCCTACTGGCCGGGCGGCAGATCGTAGGTGCCCGAGTGCTGGGCGATCAGCCGCCCCTGGCGCACGAGCTGGTCCCAGACGGCCCGGGGATATCGCGACGGCGGCTTGATGCCCACGATGCCGGAGGAGCGGCCGCTGGTCATCGCGCCGTGGCCGAGCCTCGATTCGTCGACCAGGCGGGTCACCTTCAAGCTCTTGCGGTAGGCCTTCATCGCCCTCTTGAGGACCCCGCGATCGCTCTCCGGCAGGGTTCGAGCGTCGGTGTGCCACGCCTCGGCCAGCTCCATCAGCTTCTCCGCGTCCTCGGCCTCGATGGCCCCGGCGAGCTCGGGGTCCTCGTCGCCAGCCGCGGCGCGCGCCGCCTTCACCTCGGCCCATGCGCCGCGATCGTCCGGGTCCGAGACCAGCCGCGAGGCCGCGACCGCGACGACCGTGCTGAGCAATTCCGTTTTGGGATCGAACATCGCCGCAGTGTAGCGGATCGCGCGGCTCCACGTACCCCGGCGCTACTGCCTCGCGTGCAGCAGCGCCAGCGTGACCACCGCGGTGGCGTGAACCGCGCTCCCCTCCGAGCTCCAGGCGTCGATCGCCGGCCAGGAACCGTTATCGCTCTGGCGCGGCAGGGTGGCCTCCAGGAGGGCCGCCCGCCAGTGGTCCCACTGGTAGCCGCCGAGCGCCTTCATCGCCTCGGTCCCGAAGAGCCAGTGGTAGTAGTCGATGGTGCCGCGGTCCGGACTCCACTGCGGCGCCGTCCCGGTCACCAGCAGCGCGCCCTGCTGGATGGCATTCGACTTTGCGGGCTCCTCCCCCCACCGCATCCGCGCGGTGATCGCCATCGCGGTGAGCATCTCGGAGTACTCGACCGGGAAGAGCTCGGCCTTGGTCGCCAGGCGGGAGATGGGCGAGCCCTTTCGGTCGTAGCCGGTGCGGCCGGTCTTCGGATCGGTCATCTCGTCGATCCAGGAGAGTCTCCCCTCGCGGACCGGCTCGAGCTCGATTCCGGCATCGCGTGCCTCGGCGAGGGCCAGCAGCATCAGGCTGGTGACGAAGGAGTCGTTGTCGCCGTTGGGAATCACCGAGTAGCGCCAGGCAGCGTACCGGTTGCGGGAGCTCTCGATCAGGCGGACCGCCTTCTCGGCGACGGGCCTCCACGTCTCCTCGGGCAACTCCCGGCGCACGCGCATCCACGCGACGGTCGCGAGGGCGTGGCTCGGCATGACCAGCGGGCCGCACGGGGCGCCGAAGGCACCGGTCGACGGGTCCTGCACCGAGGCCAGCCACGACAGCGCTCCGGCGACCATCTCCGGCGCGGGCTCGTGCCCTTCGATGTACACCGCCTCGTACAGGTTCAGCAGCACCAGGGCTGTGACTCCGACGCGGTCAAACTCTCCGCTGGAGGGAGCGCTCGAGTCGGGGCCGGCGTACCAGCCGCCGTCCTCCGCCTGCGCGGCGCCGAGGAAGGCGAGCCCCCGCCTGATCGCCTCGAGCAGGCCCGCCTCGTCCTCGGCGGGATCGACCGGCCCGCGATGGTCGAGGATCTCGACGATCTCCTCCTGCTCCTCCCCCAGCGGCGGGGCCGGGATCCGGACGTCGACGAGCACGCCGGCGAGGCCCAGCGAGCCGGCGGCGGTCGCCAGCAGGAGCGGAAGCGCGGCGAGGGTAACGCCGGCGCGAACGGCGCGTTGGGGATCGAGGATGCGCATGATCCGTCTCTCGAGGATGGCCTTGGGGGCGTGGAAGGTCTGCAGTGCGAGATGGGATCGGGGACCGCCCCGCGCGGCCAGCTCAGCGACCCGGAGGAGCGCCTCCGCGCAGCGCCGTCGGGGGACGTCGGCCCCCCGGGCGAGGGCGGCTTCGTCGCAGGCGCACTCCCGCAGCTCCTCCACGAGCCGGTTCGCGATCCAGGCGACCGGCTGGAAGAACCACAGGATCTGAACGGCGACGAAGCGCGCCAGCAGGGCGAGGGCCGTCAGTGCCCAGGCGATGAAGACCCAGGCGATCGGAGTGGGTCGCGCGTCTGCCCGCGCGGGAGCTCCGCCCGTCGCGCCGGGAGCCACCGACCTGGAAGGTAGGGCCGCCGGCCCCGCTGGATCGATGACGACCCGCTCGGGTGCCGAGCCTCGCGACTCACCCATCACCCGTGGGGCGATCTCCGCCAGCGGAGCGACGCGCAGGGCGCTCTCACCGAGATCGGGGATCAGTGCGCCGAGGATCCCGGTGGGCAGCACCAGCGGCACGAGCGGAAGCAGGAAGAGCCAGTGGCCGACGTGGGCGGAGACCCGCTTGCGCACCGCGAGCCAGATGATGGCGACTGCGACCAGCACCGCCAGCGAGCCGAAGGACGCCTGCCAGGCCAACTCCGCCCAGGAGAGCGCGGATCGGTTCCAGCTCTCGACGCCGATCACGACTCCACCTCGCCGTCCTTCTGGTCGAGCAGTGAGCGCAGCTCCTCGAGGTCCTCCCGCGACAGCCGGCTGCGCTTCACAAGGTGTGCGAGCAGCGGCCCCACGGTCGCATCGCTGGCGTGCTCGAGCAGGGCGTCCCCGGCCCGCCGCAGCGCGCGCACCGGCGACGAGGCCTTCGAGTAGAGGAAGCTGTTGCCGACGCGCCGGGTGCGCAGGAATCCCTTCTCGACGAGCCTCCGCAGCAGCGTCTTGACGGTGCTGGTCGACCAGCCGAACGCCTCGGAGGCCTCGGCGACGACGTCACAGGCGGGGCAGGGCTCCCGATCCCAGACGATCTTCAGGACCTTCCACTCGGCGGGAGTGGGCTCTTCGGTCTCTTTGGGGGTCATCGGCTCTCCTGCTTCGCGCTTCGTCTACACATGTAGACGTTCGGCGATGCGGGTAAACGGTTCTTCTCCGGGAGAGTTCACCGCCCGAGCCGGGATCCGGTCCGGAATCGCGCAAGCCGTTGCGTGGCGCGGACTTGGGCCGAGCGCCCCCGTGAGGGGTACCGCGGTGCCTGCCGGGCGCCCCGGCGAGAGTCCACCGCGGGGCCGGGGGGGGCGCCCCCGGCATTCCCGCCGAGCTCCTTCGCCCGGCCGCTTCCCTGCGTCCGGCCGCCGGATCGGGAAACGGCCCGCCATGGTGCGCGCGCGGCGCCCATCCCTATCATGCGGCTCGGCCGCACCCGAAGCCGCGGCCCGCTCGCCCCGGAATGCTCGACCCGGACTCACAGGATCGGCGCACCGCGCCCCGGCGTGACGCCCTGCGCGTCCTCCTCCTCGATTCGATCCGCGAGTGGGGCGGCGGAGAGAAGTGGTGCGTGGAGACCGCCCGCTGGCTCTCGATGCGCGGGCACCGGATCGCGCTCGGCTGCGCGCGGGGATCGGCCCTGGAGGAGCGCGCGCACCTCGAGGGCCTGCCGACCTTCTCGGCTCCGCTGGCGGGCCCGGCGGGCCTGACCGCCGCGATCCGGCTGAGCGCCTTCCTGCGGCGCGAGGGCATCCGGGCGGTGGTGGCCAACGTCGGTCGCGACCTGCGCATCGGCGCCCTCGCCTGCGGGCTCGCGGGCGCGCGCCTGGTGCAGCGGCGGGGGCTGGCGCGCTCGCTCAAGCGCGATCCCCTCTCCCGCTGGCTCTACCGGCGCGCCGTGCGCCGGGTGGTGGCCAACTGCGAGGCCATCCGCAGCCGCATGCTCCAGGGGGCGGACTTCGTCGATCCCGCGCGCTTCGTCGTGATCCCCAACGCGATCGAGGTCGGACCGCCGCCCGAGGCCGGGCGCGACGCGCGGCTGCGCGCCGAGCTCTCGATCGATCCCGATGCCCCCCTGGTGGGCGCCGTCGGACGGCTGGCGAGGATGAAGGGCCACGAGCACCTGCTGGCCGCCTGGCCGGCGGTGCGCGCCCGGGTGCCGGGGGCGGTCCTGCTCGTGGCGGGCGAGGGGAGCGAGGGGGAGGGCCTGCGCCGCCTGGCGGGCCAGCTCGAGCTGGGCGAATCCGCGCGCTTCCTGGGGTTTCGAGCCGACGCCGCAGCGCTGATCTCGGCCATCGATGTGCTGGCGATCCCCTCGGTACGCGACGAGGGCTGCAACAACGCGCTGCTGGAGGCCATGGCCCGGGGCCGGCCCGCGGTGGTCAGCGACTGCGAGGGGCTCCCCGAGGTCGCGGTGGACGGGAGCACGGCCACCGTGGTCCCCAGGGCGGATCCGGAGGCCCTGGCCGGGGCCCTGGCCGGGCTCCTCGAGTCCCCCGCCGAGCGGAAGCGCATGGGCGAGGCCGCGCGCCGGCGAGCCATCGAGCGCTACTCGGTCGAGGCGGTGCTCCCGCGCTGGGAGGAGCTCCTGGCCGCGGTGATCGCGGACGCGCCACCCGCCGCGCAGGAGGGCCCCCGATGAGGATCGCGCTCACCCACATGCGCCACAAGAAGACGGGCGGCACCGAGCGCTACCTCGACCTGGTCGCCGCCCACCTCGCCGAGGCCGGCCACGAGGTGACCATCGTGTGCCGCAGCCGCGAGGAGTCTCCCCACCCCGCCGTGCGCTTCGAGATGCTGCGCACCCCGGCCATCGGCGCGACCTGGCGCATGTGGGCCTTCGCGCGCGCGGTGGAGCGGCACGTGGCCGAGGCCGACCGCTACGACCTCGTCTTCGGCCTGGGGCTGACCTGGACCCAGGACGTCCTGCGGCTGGGCGGCGGCTCGCGCCGCACCTACATGGAGCTGGCCCATCGTGCGACGGGCACTCCCCTCGAGCGCCTGCTGGGCTGGGCATGGCTCAAGCAACGGGTGAAGGCTGCCATCGAACGGCACGCGCTGGCTCCGGGCGCCTACCGCAAGATCATCTGCAACTCGCGGATGGTGCGGGACGACATCGTGCGCCGTTATGGAATCGATCCCGCGGACGTCGTCGTGATCCACAACGGCGCCGACCTGGAGCGCTTTCACCCGCGGCATCGGACGGGCGCGGGCGCCAGGCTTCGGCGTGAGCTCGGCTGGGGCGACGATGAGCGGGTCGTGCTCTTCCTCGGCACGGGCTACGGGCGCAAGGGCCTGGCCCCCCTGATCGAAGGTTTCGCCGAGCTTCGCCGCCGCCGGGAGGCCGCTCGCCTCCTGGTGGTCGGCTACGACTCGGACCGCCCTCGCTACGAGAAGCTGGCGCGCAGGCTCGGCCTCGAGGAGGCGGCTCGCTTCCTGGGGGGGAGGCGCGACGCCGAGGTCTGCTACGGCGCGGCCGACCTCTATGCGCTGCCGACCCTGTACGACCCCTTCGCCAACACCACCGTCGAGGCCCTGGCCAGCGGCCTGCCGGTGATCACCACCCGCGCCAACGGCGGCGCCGAGCTGATCGAGCACCGCGTGCAGGGCTCGATCCTGGAGGCGGCCGATCCGCGCCCGATCGCGGCCGAGCTGGAGCACTGGACCGGGGAGGGGGTGCTCGAGGCCGCCCGCGCCCGAGCGCGGGAGCTGGCGGAGCGCTTCGGCGCCGAGCGCATGGTGCGTGCCACCGCCGAGGTCCTCGAGGCCTGCGCCCGGGCCGGTCCTTGAGGCCACCTCGCACCGCGCCGCAGGGCCAGGCCTTGCGGGCGAGCAGGAGACGGACGCGTCCTGGGACGGAGAGGACCCACCGGTGCACGGGCACTTCGGGCGGGATGTCGTCGACCCGATGTGCAGCAGCCTGGGCCGTGGCCGCCCCTTCGTGGCGCGCGAGCCTCTCCGGGCTCACCCGTCCGCGAGGAGGTTCTCGTGGATGAACGCGGCGAAGAGCTCCGCCTTCCGGCGCGCTCCCTCCTCGGTGACGTGCCGGCCGTCCCTCCAGAGCTCGTCGTCGAGCGGCATCACGGCGGCGAAGTCGAAGAAGGGGACGCCGCGCTGGGTGGCCAGCGCCGCGACGGCCTGGTTGGACTCCCGGAACCCGTCCTGGTAGACGGCGGTCGCGGCGTAGTCCCCCTTGTGGGGAGAGTGCGCCCAGCTCGTGAGCATGATTTCGGCGCCGTATTCCCGGCAGAGGGCGATCATGTTCCGCAGGTTCTCGACGAAGAAGGTCGGCGGATTCTGGCTCAGGCGCTCGGGTGATCCCTGAAGCAGATCATCTTCGACCTTGACGGTCGAGCACAGGGCGTTGCGCGGCGAAAAACCCCACTGGACGCCCAGATAGCGGATGAAGAGCAGGCGATCCCACCAGGGATCCAGTGCCACCCAGTGCCGCCGGTAGCCGGCGTTGTCGCGAGCATAGGTATCGGGTGGTACGAATCGCGCCTGGACGTCATTGGTCCCGTGATAGACGATCACCAGATCGGGTTGGAAGGGCAGGACCCGCATCTGCAGGTTGAGGAGCGACTCCCAGGAGGTGTAGCCGCCGACGCCGGCGTTGATGACCTCCACGCCTTCGTGTCCGTACTCCTCCCGCAGCACGGTCTGAAGCTGGTGTGGGTAGGAGCCGCGGTGATCGTCTACGTAGTCGGTGTAGGTCGTGGAGCCCCCCAGGCAGGCAATCCGGTAGACGCCGTCGGGTTTCTCGCGCGACACTTCCTCGCCGCGGAAGCCGGCGGAGTTGTGCCGGTCCTCGCCGTCCGGAGGCGCGTACTCCTCGTTCAGCACGTAGCACAGATAGTGGTGAGGCCGGTACCGGAAGGCCTCTCTCGGCAGGTCCACCATGCGCAGGTACTTGCCGCGCATGGCGTGCGAGGCGAAGGCAGTGAGGTACACGCGCCAGCCGACCTCACAGACCATCAGTGTCGCGGCGATGGACACCAGGGTCTTGAGGAGGCGACGCCGAACGCCGCCTGGAGCGTCCGTCTTCATGGCACGGAGGATACACGGCTCCCCCGGCCCCATCGAGAGGCGCGCCGGCGGGCGAAGCCGGGATAGCGGGAGGATTGGGTCCCTGGCGACCGGCTGCCCGGCCTCGAGGGCCGGGCCCCGGCCCCCCCGAGGGTCTCATGCCGAGGCGAGCTGCAGGTCGGCTGGGTCTTCAGCTCCTTCGGGTGGCGGGGATGTTGCGCCCGGCCCGGGCATGAAACAGCCCCCCGTCGACACGCCGTGGACGAGGGGCTGCCAGAGATGGTCCGCAGTTGCCTACAGACCTGCGTAGCGCATGAGAGACCCCCTGTTCTCCAGCACCGCCTGCTGCAGGGCCTCGGCGGCTTCGGCCGCATCCCCGTCCTCGCGCAGCGCCTGCTTGAAGGCTCGGTGCTTCTCGATCACCGGCGCGCATCCCCCGTCCAGGATGAAGGACACCAGGAGCCCGCTCTCGTTGATCCGCTTGCGCGAGCCCTCGATGTCGTTGCTGTCGAGCTGGAAGGCGAAGATGGCCTCCAGCTCGCCCAGGCCGCCCAGGGACACGATGTTGCCGATGGACCAATCGCGGGTCCACCAGGGGTTGCCGTCCTCGCCCACGTCGGGGTCCCGGAAGTAGCGCTCGACGTAGGCGCAGGCGCCGTAGCGCAGCCAGCGCGGGACGCGCTTCTCGCCCCAGAAGGCCTCGCCCTGGAAGGGCTCCCCGCCGGTGAGGATGAGGCTGACCGACTCCCAGCTCGGATCGATCCCCTCGACGAAGGACTGGGCCGCGGCGTGGCGCACGGCGTGGCGACCGAAGGGCGCGAGCTGATCGTCGGAGCGATCCCAGTAGCAGACGCCGCTCCCGCGGTAGACTCCCTGGTCCTCCTGCTGGTCGAACCAGGCCTCGGCGAAGTAGGCGTAGTGGACCGAGGAGTGGCCGGTGCTCTCGGTGGGATCCACCCCGGCGTTGGGGTCGCCCCCGGCGAAGGCGTTGTACTGATCGACGTCCCGCAGGACCAGCAGCTCGGGCCGCTCCCGCGGCGTCAGGCCGAAGATCCGCGCCAGGTCCGCCCAGGTCTTGTCGGCGTAGTGCCTCGCCCACTCCATGCCGGCACGATCCAGGGTGCCCAGCGCGACGTAGTGCTCTCCCGCGAGCTCCCACCACTGCCCGAGCTGGGAGTGGAAACGGTCGGCCTCCTCTACGGTGAGCCAGCGGTCCCCGCACTTCCACAGCCCCTCGCGCCACTTGTCGAAGTCGTCCGGGTGCACCCAGGTGAGGTCCTGCTGCTGCCAGCCCTCGGCGGTCCGCTCGGCCTCCCGAGCGCGCGCCGTCAGCCGGACCGGGCTGGTCCATTGCCCGCCCTCCTCGCGGACCCAGCCCATGCGCGCGAAGGGCACGTCCCGGGGGAGGATCCACTGGTCGCGGAAGCGCACCAGCCCGTGCTCGGCCAGCATGCGCGCGTCCTCGGCGCGCCGGTAGCGCGAGAGCTCGGCGTAGGTCTCGAACCAGCGGCCGTCGTAGCGGTGGTGGCGCAGGCCCTTGCGGGCTCCCTCGTGATCGGGGTCGACCTCCAGGATGCGGGCCAGGACCGCGCGCTGCTCCTCCCGGGTCTCGTCGCCGTCGTAGGACCGGGAGAGCTCCCACAGCCGGGCGACGTCCGCTCCGGCCGCGGTGATCTTCTCGAGGTGGTCTTCGCCCGCGAGCAGCACCGGGGCGAGGGTCAGGAGCAGGGACTGGATCATGGCGTGTCTCCCGTATTCTACTCGCTGGGAAGCGGGTACCCCCGCCCCGCGGTCGGGGCGGGGGCCCGCCGGAAACCGGATCGCGGGGCTACCGAGGGGAGATCTCCTCGATCAGCTCGAAGACCTGGTCCGCGCTGGCGACGCTCTTGGAGCGCGCCTGGCAGTGGTAGTCCGCGCGTTGCCCGAGAAAGCTCAGGCTCAGGCACTTCTTGGATTCCATCCCCTTGCGCAGGAACTCGGCGCACAGCGCCATGTCCCGCGCCCGCTCGACATCCCCCGAGTCGAGCGCGGCGATGACGTCCTCGTGCACCCGAGCCCGGGCCTTGCACAGGGCATCCGGTTCCCCCAGCTTCTTCAGGGCCAGGCCGGCGACCAGCACGTCGCAGGCGCTGCGCCCGTCGCAGGCCCCGGTATTCAGGGCCCGCACGAGGGTCTTGCGGTGGGTATCGTCGCCTTGAAGGGCCAGGAAGGCGGCCGGCCGGATGCTGGCGGTTCGAGCCCCGCGGCCGTTCTCGAAGGCGAGCTTGGCGAGGCCCTTGGCGAAGTCCTTCCCGCCGCGCTCCGCGAACATCAGCAGCTGATCCTCGCCGAAGCTCTCGGGTGACTTCTTCCAGAGGGCCCCGCCGAGAGAGAGAGCCTTCTTCGATGATTCGGCCGCGAGCAGCTCGAGCATCCGATCGCGATCGGCCTGCGTGGACTCGGGACAGGCGTAGCGATCGACGATCAGGGGCTCGACCACCTCCCAGGTCTCGGGCTTGTCGGCGAGCACCTTGACCAGGTAGCTCACGCGCTTCTTCTTAATCTTGGCGAATGCGTCTTTCGCCTTCCCACAGCACTCTCCCTTCTTCCCGACCTCCTCCTTGCACTCGTGTTCCTTGACCTTCCCGCACTCCGCGCCCTCGGGCGGGCAGGTGAAGAGCTCCTCGAAGACGGCGGAGATCTCGCCGCGCTCCTTCTCGCTCAGGCCCTTCGCGTCCGCGCCGCCCGCCGGGGCGGGGGTCGCGGCGCCGGCCCACAACAGGCACGCCAGGGCCGCGACTGGCGCGCGGCTCGTCAAGGGCTCGAGGCTCTGCATGCTTCACTCTCCGGCTAGGGGTCGGTGGCGGTCCCAATCTCGCCGCCAGGCTCGTCCTGCCGGCGCCCTACCAGTCCCCGACGCCCGCCCGACGGTCGCAGGAGATCGAGATAAACCCGCGTAACTCAGTCGGCCAGGAGCTCCTCCAGGAGCGCCCGGACGGCCTCGGCCCCGTCGATCGCCCGGCGGCGGGTCTCGTGGTGGCGGACCACGTTCATCGGCAGGAAGGCCAGCCTCGGCGGGCGCCCCGATTCCGTGAGCCGGTGGAAGAGCTCCACCTCCAGCACCAGACGAGCGGCCTCGTCGAGGTCCTCGCGCTCGAGGGCCTCGCCCACCTCCCGCTCCAGGAGCGCGTGCACCCGCTCCCAGGGCCGCTCCACCCCCAGCTCCCTGAGGGCCGCCGCCGCGATCAGGGTCTCCGCCAGCTCCGGGAACGCGAGGGAGATCTCCTGCACCGCGTCCATGAGGAGGACCAGGCCGTCGTCCCTCCCCCGGAAGGCGAGATAGGCGGCCGGCAGGGTCGGATCGTAGGGCGCGGACTCGTCGTGGAAGGCCACCAGGCCGGCCACCTCCCGCTCGAACTCGAAGGCGCCCCGCTCGGCGAAGGCCAGGACGTGGTGCACCTCGTAGCTCTCGGGGAAGCGCATCCACAGCTCGCGGCCCAACTCCAGCGCCAGCTCGGAGGGGTGCATCGCCAGGAGATCCAGGGCGCGCGCACGGCGCGGGTCGGTCTCCACCTCGTGCGAGAAGAGCTCCTCGAACGCGTACTCGACCGCCGACCACAGGTGCGGACGCTTGCTCAGGAGCTCCATCAGCTCGCGCGCGGGCTGGCCGCCCATCCCGGGGCCCCACATCCCGCCGGGATCGGCCTTGAGCGGCCCCATCGGTCCGAAGACCGAGGAGCACAGCTTGCCGACCCGCATCCCCTCCGGACCCGCGGCCACCGCGCCGCGTCCCGGCTCGAGCCGCAGGAGGCGCTCGTCGCCGGCGGCGACTCGATCCTCGTAGCGGCCGAACAGGAGCGCGACCTCGCCCGACTGCACCGCGACCGCCAGCGTCCCGGGCGCGCCGGCTTTCCCGCGCAACAGGTCGGCGGCCAGCCGGTTGAAGGGCTCCGGCTCGCCGACCGGCTTGGAGAGGACCTTGATCTCGCGGCTCAGGCTCAGGGCCGCCCCCGCGGCGGGCTCGATGCGCACCGGGCCGCTCGCGAGGACCAGCCCGGCGGCGTCGGCGACCCGCAGGGACCCCAGCCGCAGCTCGGCGCGGCCCGGCTCCATCGAGAGCACCGTGCGCTCGCCGAGGGACACCACCCCTCCACCGGCGAGCGCCAGCTCCGATCCGAGCCCGGGGCCCACGACGACCGCGTCCCCCTCGCGCACCTCGACCCCGACGCGGGCGAGGCCGTCCAGCGCGCTCATCAGCTCCACCGGCCGCGAGGCGACCGCCAGGGGGGGGTCCGGGGTCTGTCCCGGCCGCAGCACCCACAGGGCGATCCCGGCGGCCGCGGCGGCGACGACCGAGGCGGCGACGAGCCGCAGGGCGGGCCGCGGGATTCGGCGGGGTGGCGAGCCGACCCAGGAGGGCTCCCTCCCGTTCGGCTCGGCCTCGGCGGTGACGCCGCTGCCCTGCACGCCGCGCTTCCAGGCGGCCAGGATCCGGGGAGTCAGGTCGACCTCCTCGGGCTCCCCCAGGACCTGGGAGAGGGCATGGTCCAGCACGCGGTCCTCGGGATCGCTCATCGCTCCAGCCGCCTCTCGATGCAGGACCGCAGCCGGCGCCGGGTCCGGACCAGGATCGACTTGACGCCCGACTCGGTGAGCCCCATGCGCCCGGCGATGGCGGCCTGGCGCAGGCTCGCCTCGTAGCGCAGCTGCAGCACCTCGCGCGCCCGGCCGCCCACGCTGCGCAGGCACTCCCGAAGGGCCGAGAGGTAGGAGGAGCCCTGGTCCTCGCCCTGGAACTCGACCCAGGCCCGCTCGGCCCCGGCCAGGTCCACCAGGGCCGGCCGCAGGCGCTCGCGGCGCACGGTCTTGAGGAAGAGGTTGCGGGCGACGGTGCGCAGGAAGGCCGCCGTGGCGGCCTCGCCCCGGTCCTCGAAGCCCGAGGAGAGGACCGACAGGAAGGTGTCCTGCACGAGGTCGTCCACCAGGCTGCGCGGGCAGCCCAGATACCCGAGGAAGCCGCGCACCGACGCCTGGTGCCGGCGCACGAGCTGCTCGACGAGCCGTATGCGCTGATGGGAGGCGGTCTTCACCTCCTGAGCAGCCCTCGAGGGGCGGGAAGGGTCGCGAGAATCCCCCAAAAAGCGGCTCCGACGCGAGGGGGCCGGGCTGGCGCCTACTTGAGCCCCAGCTCCTTGGCGTGCTCGCGGATGTACTTGAGGGCCTTGACGCTGTCTCCGGACTTCTTGCCCTCGGCCGGCCGGAAGGTCTGCCCGGTGATCTGCCTCAGGGACCAGGTCACGTCCCGACGGAAGTAGTTCCACTGTTCCCAGCGCGCCGCCCAGTAGCTCGCCGGCGGGTTCGTGGGCGAGTCCACGTTGCCCGGCTCGGGCGGCTCGAGCAGCTCGCACAGGGTCCGGACGGTGCCCTTGTCCCGCGACTTGACCTGCCCGAAGAAGCGGATCGAGGCCCGCATGACGTCCTTGTCGCCGAACTGCTTGAAGTGGCCCTCGACCTCACCCTCGGCGCGCGCGCAGCGGGTCCGCCCCAGGGCGTCGATGAGGGCCGCCGTCAGCCGCGGCTTGCCCCGGCGGAGCTTCTTGTCCTTGAGGGACTTGAGCAGCAGGGTGGAGGTCTTGTCGGGGAAGTTGGCCAGCAGGCGGGCGGCGGCGGACTGCACCTCGACCTCGCGCTGCCGGGCCAGCTTCTCCAAACCCTTGCGGCTCGAGATCCCCAGCTCCTCGCCCTCGACCTTCACCGCCTCCCTGTCCACCTTGCTGGCCTTGTACTTGAGGGCATTCTTGGCGTGCACCAGGAAGGCCTCGTTGTCATGGGCGGTCATCCGCACCAGGGAGGCGACGATGCGGGCCGAGTCCTCGCTCTCGGTGGCGGCCTGGTGCATGTCGAGCAGGCGCCGGGCCTCCGGCGGGGACGCGGTGGTTACCTCGGGCTTGGCCGCATCCTCCTCCTGGGGATGCACCGGGACTGCCCAGGGAACGAGGACGAGGGCAATGGCGGCCGGTAGGCGAAGAGCGAGCGATCCCATCATGAGGTCCTCCGGTCGGGTGCTCGGCCATGGTACCAGGGAAGGTCCGATGGCTGACGGGCATACAGACCATTCACCTCGAGAACCGGCATCTCGCCCCGCTCGCCGATATCGAGACGCGCACCCGGGAATCTCAGTGCGCCATGCGCTACCTGGGACGGGCCCTGCACCGGGCCTTTATGGAGGAGCACGGCCGCCAGGGCCCCCCGGGCTTCCGCAGCACGACCGGGCTTGGCTGGGACGAGGGCTGGCGCGCCGGCGACGCCGAGGCGCGAGCGCTTCTTCCACTGGGAGCTGGAGTTCCCCGGGGTGATCCTGGGTGCCGACCGCAGGGGCTTCGACGCGGTGCTGGGGTACTCTCCGTGGGACAAGGTCCTGCGCACCAAGCAAGGGTCAGGCGCACTGGAGTAGCTGACGTCCCCCATGCGAGCTCGGAAGCTTGACCAGGCGGTGAGCTTCCGAGTATGATTCTGAGCATGGACCTCGTGGAGATCCTCAAACGCCCGGAGGGCAAGACGCTCGAGTTCAAGCGCGACCTCTCCTCGCCGGAGGGCGTGCTGCGGACGGTTGTGGCGTTCGCCAACACAGCAGGTGGAACGCTGCTCCTGGGCGTGGAGGACAAAAGCCGGCGCGTGCGTGGCGTCGGCGATCCTCTGGCCTTGGAAGAGCGCTTGGCCAACCTCATCAGCGACCGCATCGCCCCCCGGCTCGTGCCGGAGATCGAGATCCTGTCCTGGCGCCGCACTCAGGTCGTGGCGGTTCAGGTCCATCCGAGCCCGAGCCGCCCTCACTACCTGGCCCGGAAGGGGCTGGACGGCGGCGCCTACGTCCGTGTGGGCTCTACCAACCGGCTCGCCGACCCCGAGCTGATCCAGGAACTGGGGCGGTTCGCCCGGGGGGAGGCCTTCGACGAACAGCCAATGCCCGGCATCGACTCGGAAGCCGTCGACTTCCGAGCTGCTTCCGAATCGTTCGCCGCCGTCCGCAAGCTCGCCCGGCGTGACCTCGAGACCCTGCGGTTGGTCACCCGGCATCAGGGCCGCAAGGTCCCGACCGTGGGGGGCATGATCCTCTTCGGCTCCGACCGCGAGCGTCATTTCCCCGACGCCTGGATCCAGGCCGGCCGCTTTGGCGGGACCGACAAGAGCCGAATCGTGGATCGCACGGAGATCCACGCGCTTCCGGTGCAGGCCGTCGAAGAGGCGATCGCCTTCGTCCACAAGCACAGCCTGCACGGGGCGGAGATCGGTGCGGTACGGCGCAAGGAGCGCTGGAGCCTCCCTCCCGTGGCAGTACGCGAGGCGGTCATCAATGCCGTGGTCCACACCGACTACGCGCAGCGCGGGGCACCGCTGCGGCTCTCGATCTTCGACGACCGCATCGAGGTCGAGAATCCGGGACTCCTGCCCTTCGGCCTCACGATCGAGGACCTGCCCCATGGCGTCTCGAAGCTGCGCAATCGGGTCATCGGGCGTGTCTTCCACGCGCTGGGCCTGATCGAGCAATGGGGCAGCGGCATCCAGCGCATGACCGCCGCCTGCCGCGAGGCTGGGCTCGCCGCCCCGGTGTTCGAGGAGCTGGCCACGCGCTTTCGGGTCACGATCTCCGCCGCGGCCATCGGGCCGCCGCTCCTGGACGAGACGGATCAGACGATCATGGCCTGCCTCGCGGAGGGAGAGGGGTGGCTCACCAGCGAGATCGCGGCCGAGATCGAGCTCACGCCGCGAGCGACTCGCACGCGGCTCGTCCGCCTGATCGGCCTCGGGCTGGTGCGCGAGATCGGCACCGGGCCCCAGGACCCGCGGCGGCGTTACTTCAAGACGGAGGTCGGACCCTCGTGAAACTCACCCTCCAGCAGCTCGAAGCCCACCTCTGGGGCGCGGCGAACATCCTGCGCGGCAAGACCGCGGGGCAGGACTACAAGAACTGCATCCTCTCGCTGATGTTCTACAAACGCCTGTGCGACCAGTGGGAGTGCGAGGCGGACGAGGCGATCGCCGAGCTGGAGCGCCAGCAGGGCCGCGCCTTCAGCGAAAAGGAGAAAGCGGTCTTTCGCAAGCGCGGCGAGCACCGCTTCCAGATTCCCGACGGCGCGCGCTGGGGCGACGTAAAGGCCAAGTCGACGAACCTGGGCGAGGTCCTCACCAAGGCGATGAGGACGGTGTCCCAGGCAAACAAGGAGCTCCTAGGCCTGTTCCACGGGCGCAGTGGAACCAACCCGCCCCCGATGGCTCCGGCAAGCCTCTCATTCCCAACGAGGTCGTTCACGCTCTGATCCAGCACTTCGACGAGCACGACCTGTCCAACCAGAGCGTCCCGCCCGACGTGCTCGGCCGCGCCTACGAGTACCTGATCAAGCAGTTCGCCGACGACGCCGGCGCCAAGGCGGGCGAGTTCTTCACCCCGCCTGAGGTCGTCGACACGCTGGTGCGCATCCTCGAGCCGCGCCCCGACGACACGGTCTACGACCCCACCGGCGGCTCGGGCGGCATGCTGGTGCACGCGGCCGACTACCTGCGCGAGCAGAGCCACCACGCCACCAGCGCCCGCTACTTCGCCCAGGAGATGAACTGGGGCAATGCCGCCATCGACAAGATCAACTCCGTCCTGCACGGGCTCGAGGCGGAGATCCAGGCCGGCGCCAGCACGATCACCGACCCGAAGTTCCTCGAGGACGGACGGGTACGGCGTTTTTCCCTGGTGCTCTCCAACTTTCCGTTCTCCGACGAGTTCTGGTGGCTGAAACCCGAGCAGCAGACCGACGACAAGAAGAAGAAGGCCAGGCTCAAGAAGGAGGTCTTCGGCAAGGAGGGCTACAAGGATCCTTTCGGTCGCTTCGGTCGCGGCACCCCCTTCCACGCGCCCCCGGCCGGCTACGGCGACTACGCCTTCATCCTGCACATCCTGGCCTCGCTGACCGAGGACGGCCGCGCCGGCATCGTCTGCCCGCAGGGGGTCTTGTTCCGCGGCCAGCCGGAGGTCGAGGAGGAGATCGGCGAGCTCGACAAGCATGGCAACCCGAAGATCCGCCGCCGCAAGGCCGACGACGAGCACCTCATCCGCCGGGCGCTCCTGGAGTCCGGCCTGATCGACGCGGTGATCTCGCTGCCGCTGAACGCGTTCTACGGCGCCGGGGTGCCCGCCTGCCTCTTGATCCTGCGTAGAGAGCGACATCCCGAGCGCCAGGGCAAGGTGCTCCTCATCTACGCCGCGCGCCACTACCGCGAGCTCTCCAACCAGAACGAGCTGCGTCCCCAGGACGTGATGCGGATCCTGGTCCACGCCCACGCCTATGGAGACGCGGCCAGGGTGCCGGGGCTCGTCCAGGCGCACGCGGGACGACTGCACCGCGAGATCGACCGGCGCGAGGAGGACGAGGTCGGGCGTCTCGAGGCGGAGTACCAGCCGCAGGCCGACAAGCTCGCGGCGCTCGACGCGGAGCTGGGAAGTGCGCGCCGTCGCCAGGCGGCCGCGAAGACCAAGCAGGAGAAAACGCGGCTCGCGCGCACCATCGCCAGATTAGAAAAGCAGCGCGCGAAGCCCGTCGCCAAGCTGGCCGAGCGCGACGAGCGCATCGCCGAGGCCCGGCGCCGCGCCGAGGACGACCGCCGGGACGTCAGCGCCGTCGGGGACGAGCTGATCGCGCTCTACGAGGATCCCGACGAGCTGCTCAAGCACGCCCGCGTCGTCGGCCAGGACGAGATCGAGGAGAATGAGTTCAACCTGAACATCCCGCGCTACGTGGACACCTTCGAGCCCGAGCCGCGGGTGGAGGTCAAGGACGCGCTGAAGGCGTTGCGGGAGGCGGAGGAGAAAGCAAGGGCGGCGGCGGAAGAGTTGCAGGGCTTGCTCGACCAGTCCGGCTATTCGAGGACTCGGCCGTGTTGAGTCTCAAGGAAGACACCATGCTCGGCAACGTTCCGAGGGATTGGAACGCTAGGCCCCTCCGCAGGCTCCTGAATGCGCATCACCCGGGAGACTGGGGTGAGGAGCGCGGCGCGCAGATGACGCGAGTATTGCGGTCGACAAACCTGACCAACGCTGGTCGCCTCGACCTCGATGACGTGTCCCGCCGTGCCCTGACAGCCGCAAAGGCTGCGCTGCTGGAGCCGAGAAGACATGACATCCTGCTGGAGCGCTCTGGCGGCGGGCCAGGCCAGCCGGTAGGTCGCGTCGGGTTCGTCGAAGCGGATATGCCAGGCCATGCTCTCTCGAACTTCCTGCACCTTCTCCGCCCCGACCCCAACGAAGTCCATGCTCGTTTCTTGGGATGGGTTCTGTACTGCATCAACCGAACGGGAAGGATCGTCCGTCTCGAACAGCAGACTACGCAGATGCGAAACCTGCACTTCCGCGACTACCTCGCGATGCCACTTCCCGCCCCACCTGCGGACGAACAAGCCGCCATCGCCCGCATCCTCGACGCCGTGGACACGGCGCTGGAGCGCACCCGCGCGGCGGTCGAGCGGGCGCGGGAGCTTGAACGCTCCGTGCTCGAAGATGCCATCGTCCGACTTGCCGCCCCGCACGCCCCGCTCGGCACTTTCACCACGGGCGTGCGCTATGGCACCTCGAAGGCGTCGAGCGACCGAAGCCGGGGCAACCCCGTGTTGCGCATCCCAAACGTCGTGGGCGACGGTCTCTCACTTGATGACTTGGCGTTCGTGGAACTGGCTTATTCCGACGTTGAGCGGTTGCAGCTACGGGATGGCGATCTGCTGCTCGTGCGAACGAACGGCAACCCCAACTACGTCGGTCGATCGGTCGTCTTCCGGCATCCCGATGCACGCACCTGGGTGTACGCCTCTTACCTGATTCGCGTGCGACTGATGGAAGGCCTGCTTCCGGAGTTCGTCAACGTCTTTCTTGGCATCGAGGTCGGCCGACGTGAGCTACTCCGACGCGTAACGACTTCCGCAGGAAACCACAACATCAATTCAAACAGCATCCGGTTGCTACGCTTGCCCGTTCCGGCTTCGATCGACGCACAGGAGCGCATCGTCGAACTCGCTCGGACATGTCGAAGGCACGTCCACTCCCTTCAAACGAAGGCTGACACTCTACAGTTGCTGAAGGAATCCCTCATGCACGACCTCCTCACCGGCCGGGTCCGCGTGCGCGACACAGCCAAGGTGGCCGCCTCATGAGCGAGTACCGCTACGTCGAGCAGCCCATCCTCGGCTGGCTCTGCGGCGAGCCGAAGGCGCAGTACGCAGAGGTCGGTCTCGGTTGGACCTACCGCGACGAGGAGGCCATGGCCCAGTTCGACCGGCCGCTCGAGGATCCGCTGGTCGAGAAGCTGCTGGTCGAGGCCATCCATCGCATCAACCCCCAGGTGAAGACCGTTGCCGAGGCGAAGCTCGCCACGGCGGCGCTGCGCCAGGCGATGGCCCACCCGGACAAACTGACCGCCAACCGCCAGACCCTGGACCTCCTCCGCGATGGCGCCCGGGTCGTCCTCGAGCTTGGCCAGGATGCGACGACCGTCCACTTCATCGCCTTCGATCCGAGCCGGCAGGATCGCAACGACTTCACCGCCACCAACCAATATCGCGTGCAGGGCGTCAGGCAGTGCCGCGAGGACACGGTGCTGCTCGTGAACGGTATCCCGCTGGTGGTCGCCGAGTACAAGAGCTACCTCGCGAGCGGCAAGGACTGGCGCGAGGCGGTGCACCAGCTCCACCGCTACCAGCGCCAGGCGCCGGCGGTGCTCGTGCCCAACGTCTTCTGCGTGGCGGCCGACGAGGACGAGTTCCGCTACGGCACCGTGCTCTTCCACGAGGCGAGCAAAGAGGACATCGACCGGCACCTGGATCTCTGGGGGCGCTGGCTGAGTCTCTACCCGGACCGTCACGGCTTCTGGAACGATCCCGAGGCCGCGGACCCGGACGACCCGCTGGAGGCTCCGGTGCGGGGCCTGCTGCGCCTGAAGCCGGCGCACCTGCTCGACTTCCTCCAGCACTTCGTCGTCTTCGAGACCAAGAAGGGCAAGACGACCAAGAAGATCGCCCGCTACCAGCAGTTCGAGGCGGTGAACGAGCTGGTGGACCGCACGGTGGCGCTGGTGGGCCGGCCGGTCCAACCGCAGGACCGCACCGGCCTCGTCTGGCACACCCAGGGATCGGGCAAGACGCTGACCATGATCTTCGCCGGCCAGAAGCTGCGGCGGCACCCCGCCCTCGACAACCCCACGGTGCTCATCGTCGTCGACCGGCGCGACCTCAAGACCCAGCTCTCCGACGACTTCGACGCCTGCGACTACCCCAACGTGGAGAAGGCCCTCGGCGTCGAGGACCTGAAGCGCAAGCTCCGCGCCGACTGGCGCGGCACGCTGGTGACCACGATCCAGTCCTTCCAGAGCATGGGCGACCTGGCGCCGGTGACGCACGACAACGTCATCAGCCTGGTGGACGAATGTCACCGCTCGCAGAAGGGCAAGGGCAAGGAAGGCTTCGCGATGACGATGCGCGTGAAGCTCGAAAGAGGCTTCCGCTACGGGTTCACCGGCACGCCCATCGACCGGACGATGCAGAACACGCACCGCGACTTCGGACCGGTCAAGAACGGTGAGCAGGAGCGCTACCTCAGCTACTACGGCATCCGCCGCGCGATCCGGGACGGAGCGACGCTCGAGGTCCACTACATCCACGACCAGGTGCCGTTCCAGGTGGACGAGGAGGCTCTGAGCCTCGGCTTCGAGGAAATGTGCGCCGAGATGGAGCTCGAGGACGAGGAGGCCAAGGACCTCATCCAACGCCAGCGCGCCAAGTGGAAGGAGCTGGCGCGCCACCCCCAGCGCGTGGAGATCGTGATCGAGCGGATGCTGGCCCACTTTGTCGAGCACCCCGACCCGAGCGGCTTCAAGGCCCAGCTCGTCGCCGTCGACCGCAAGGCCTGCGCGCTCTACAAGGACGCGCTCGACGCCAAGCTCGCAGCGCGCGATCTGCCCCCCGAGTGGTCCGACGTCATCATCTCGGCGGCGCAGAACAGCGAGCCCGACGTCGCCCGTTTCGAGTATGCCAAGGCGAAGCAGGACGATCTGATCGACTTCTTCAAGCTCACTCCGGCGGAGTGGGAGGCCTGGAATCGCGAGCGCCACGGCGAGGACCGGAGTCAGTGGCGCCCGTCGCTCAAGATCCTCATCGTCTGCGATCGTCTCTTGACCGGTTTCGACGCCCCGGTCGAGCAGGTGATGTACCTCGACAAGCCACTGCGCGACCACAACCTGCTCCAGGCCATCGCCCGAACCAACCGGCCGCTGCCCTCTATGAAGAAGCGGACGGGCGTGGTCGTGGACTACTTCGGCGTCTTCGGCGATCTCGAGAAGGCGCTCAACTTCGACGAGAGCGTCCGCGAGGAAGCACTGATCGACTGGGATGCCCTGCGCCAGGCCCTGCCCGGCGAGGTCGGGCGTTGCATGGAGACCTTCGAAGGCGTCACCATGGAGCACACGCGCGAGTGCCTGTTCGCCGCCCTGCGTCGGCTGCGGGACCCGGAGACCGCCAAGAGCTTCGAGCACGGCTTCCGCAGCCTCGAGCGACTCTGGGAGGCACTCGCTCCCGACCCTTGCCTCTACCCGCACCGCCACACCTACAACTGGCTGTGCGGCGTCTACGTCGCCCACCGGCGACGGCTGCGCGGCAGCAAGGACACCTATGGCGAGCTCTCGGCCAAGACGCGCCGGCTCATCGAGGAGAACACGACCTTTCTCGACCTCTCCCGGTCGCTGCCGGTGTTCAAGATCGACGAGGACTACACCGGCAAGCTCGACGAGCTGCCCACGCCGGCGGACAAGGCCGCCGCGCTCGAGGCCATGTTGACGGCCGAGCTGTCGGAGGACGACCCGAGCTTTTTCTACCGCCAGCTCGGCGAGCGCCTGCGGCGGGTCAAGGAGCGCAAGGATGCCGGCGACGAGGCGACGGCGCGCCGCCTGCGCGAGCTGGAGGAGATCGCCGCCGCGGCCGCGGCGACCCGCCAGGAGCCCGAGCGCCTCGGCCTCACGCAGCCCGGCGAGCACGGCCTGTTCACGATCCTCCGCGCCCACGCGTCCTCTGCCGACGAGGAGTACCTGGCGGACTGCGCGCGGCGCATGGTCGAGCACCTGCGGGACAATGGGCTGCTGACGCCCGGCTGGAGCAGATCCAAGGGTGGGCGCATGCGGGTCGCCCCGTCCTTGCTGGCCGAGTCGTGGAATACGTCGTACGAGCAGCTCGGCTTCGACAATGAGGACGAGGATCCGCCGTTCCTCCAAGCCGCCGTGATCGAGCTGGCCAAGGCTGACGGAGCGAGCTGACGCGATGAGGGCAGCAACCAAACACCGAATCCGGCTCGGAGGCAGCCGCATCGACTACCGGATCGTGCGATCGAGGACCGCCACCCAGTTGCGTGTTCGCGTGGGGCCGAACGGCGTGGAGGTCGTGAAGCCGGCTGTGCGCAATAGTGAAGAAGTGCCCGCGTTCCTGCGTAGCAACGAGGCGTGGATCCTCGAGCATCTGGAGCGCGTGCAACGCCTGCCCGGCGTCGTTCAGCCGGGCGGGCACCACGACGGTGAGATCCTGTTCCGGGGAAAACCGACTCGGGTGCGGATCGTGGAAGCGAACCGGCGGGCTCGGGAGAACTCCATCGCGGTGGAGGATGGTGAGATCGTGATTCGCCGGGGATGCTCATCGCGCACACCGGTCGCACGTAGCCTCGAGCGCTGGTTTCGCAGGCGGGCACGGGAGCGGATTCTCCAGCATCTGGCCGAGGTTACGGCGAGCATCGGGCACGAACCCGGCCGACTGTACGTCATGGGGCAGCGTACCAAGTGGGGAAACTGCTCAGCGAAGGGCAACCTCTCCTTCAACTGGCGGCTCATCCTCGCGCCCGATTCGGCGCTCCGCTATGTCGTCACCCACGAGGCCGTCCACCTTGTCGTTCCGGACCACTCGGCGAGATTCTGGCTCACGGTACAGAGCCTCTGCCCCGAAACGGAGAGAGCCAAGCAATGGCTGTGTCGTCATCAAGCTCAGTTGACGATCGACTTGGACCTCGCCTTGAATGAAACCTCGGTGGGTGCGCGCCTTGCAGGCCGATGAAGCGGGCAATCGCTGGCGAAGGAGCGCGGCGGCTGGGCGGCATGATCCGAGATCGCCACACTGAGGTTACCAGTGGCGGCGAGATGGATGAGTCCACCGGCCGGTACCGCAAGGGCGCCATCGAGGAACCTCTGCGCGCGGCATTGGTGCGCATCCCGGGCCTCCCCGCCGGCAAACGCGACCTCGAGCTCCCGGAGGGCGGACCCGTGATCACCGTTCCCGATTTCGCGTGGAGGGACGCGAAGCTGGCGGTCTACTGCGACGGCTACGCCTACCACGGGGACCGGGACACGTTGGAGCTGGACGCCCGCAAGCGCAATCTGCTCCAGGGCATGGGGTGGATCGTGCTCGTCTTCTGGGGACGGGTGATCCTCAGGGATCCGGACGCTTGTGCAGGGCAGGTTGCTGAGGTCTACGCGAAGCGGACCGGGGAATGAGCCGCTCCCCCACGGAGGGCAGGGCCGCCCTGACGTGTCCAGAGAGGTCTATCGCCCAACCTGCGGCGGCGGCACCAAGCGCTCGGCCAGGGCCTCGGCCGCCCGGCGGGCGCCCTCCTCGGTGAAGTGGACGTCGTCGTAGAAATGCCGCCCGTCCCGGGGGAGGGCCGGGGCCAGGTCCACGCACTCGACGCCCCGCTCGCGGCAGACCTCCTCCAGGACCCGGTTGTACCGGGCCATCCCCTCGCCCAGCGCCTCGATCGAGTAGTAGGGGCGGCCGGGCCGCTCCTGGAACGGCCCCACCCCGCCCGACCAGAGGGTCGCCGCGAGCGGGTCGGGGAGGTCGGGGCGGTAGAGCGAGGGCTGGGTGGCGAAGACGAGCTGCACGCCGGCCTCGCGTGCGTGGGCGATCATGACCCCGAGGTTGCGGCGATACTCGCCCAGGGCGGCCTCGAGATCGGGCAGCGACCCGTGAATCTCGGACGCGCTCGCGCGGTGCTCGCGCCAGCGCAGGTAGGGCCGGGCCTCGTCGGCGCTCGGCAGGGGCTCGCCGGCCCGCAGACGGCGCCCCGCCCAGCTCGCGAGGCGCCGCAGCGCCAGGTCGCGGTGCCAGGGGAGCGCCGGGTCGGCCCCGACCGGCTGCAGGCTGAAGGCCCTGTGCAGCTCCCGCGCGCAGGCGCGGGGATTCTCGCGCCAGCGGGGATCGTGTCCCTCGCCCTGGCCCAGCCGCAGGTAGAGGTCGTTGCAGCCCACGAGCACGACGATCAGGTCGAGGCCGGGCACGTCCCGCGCGAGCCGCTCGACCTGGTAGACGTGCTGGCGCGCGTCGTGTCCGCTCCTGCCGGCGTTGCCCACCCAGACCCGGCGCTCGGGATGGCGCTCGCCGAGGAGCCGCTGGAGCAAGCCCGGCCACGCCTCGTCCCGGTCGAGGTAGAGGCACTCGGTCGTGCTCCCCCCCACCGCGACGATGCGCCAGTCGGCCTCCGGCGGGAGCTCGTCGCCCCGCAGCCCGAGCCGGCCCACCCGGAAGCGCGCCGGGCCCTCGATCCCCGCCAGGATCCCGGGCGCGGCCTCGAAGCTCAGCTCGAGGCCCGGCGGCCACACGTACCAGCCGCGCGCCAGGGGATGCCAGCGGCGCAGGGCGAGCTCGGCCGCGACCAGGACGGCGAGCGAGGCCAGGGCGGCCATCGCGAGCTTGCGCGGGATCCCCCGGCCGGAGGCGCGCTTGCGGCTCATCCGAATACCCGCTCCGTCAGCCCCGAAAGGCGAGCCCTGGCTCCCCGATAGATGCCGGCGCGCACGGGATTGGGCAGGACCGGCTGGTCCTCGAAGGCGACGAAGCGGCCGGCCAGCTCGTCGACGCCCGCGGAATCGCCGGCCACGCGGCGCGCGGTCCACAACGCCTGGATGGCGCCGCCCAGGGCCGCGGACTCGGGCTCGGCCAGCACGCGCACCTCGGCCTCCAGGGCGGAGGCGAGGATCTTGCGCCACAGGGGATTCTTCGAGCCGCCGCCCACGAGCCGCACGGAGCCGACCTCGATGCCCAGGGCGCGCATGCGGTCGACCCCCAGGGCGAGGGAGAGGGCAGTGCCCTCCAGGGCAGCGCGGAAGAGGTGCCCACGGCGCAGCAGGCCGGGGCGGATGCCGGTCAGCACTCCGGTGGCCTCGGGCAGGTTGGGCACGCGCTCGCCGGCGAGGTAGGGCAGGAGCAGCATTCCGTCGCAGCCGGACCTGACCGCCTCGGCCTCGCGGGTCAGCGTCTCGAGGTCGGCTTCACCCTCGAAGAGGGCGCGCAGCTCCTCGATCACGCCGGTCATGTTCATGACGCACAGGAGCGGCAGCCAGCCGCCGGTCGAGTCGCAGAAGGGCGCGATCAGGCCCTGCGGATCGATCACCGGGGAGGCGCTGTAGGTGAAGACCGTGCCCGAGGTGCCCAGGCTGACCACCACGATCCCCGGCGCGGTGGCCCCGCTGCCGATGGCGCTCATCATGTTGTCGCCGCCGCCGGAGGCCACCGGGATTCCGGGGGAGAGGCCCAGCAGCTCGGCGCCCCCCGCCGAGAGCGCGCCGGCGCTCTCTCCGGCATGGACGAGCTCGGGCAGCATGTCCGGGAGCCGCTCGTCCACCGCAGCCACCGCCCCCGGATCGAAGCGCCGGACGGCGACGTCGAAGAGCCCGGTCCCCGACGCGTCTCCGGCCTCCATGGTCTTGCGGCCCGTGAGGCGGAAGTTCACGTAGTCGTGGGGCAGGAGCACCGAGCGCACGCGCGACCAGAGCTCGGGCTCCTCGCGCCTCATCCACAGGATCTTGGGCGCGGTGAAGCCCGTGGGCACGGCGCGGCCGAGCCGGGCGGAGAGCTCCTCCGCCTCCCTGGCGGTCGTCGTGTCGCACCACAGCTTGGCGGGCCGGACCACGGCCTCGTCCGCGTCGAGCACCACCAGGCCGTGCTGCTGGCCGGAGACGCCGACGCCGCGCACGCTCGTCGGATCGATGCCAGGCGCGGCGAGGAGGTCGGCGGCCGCGCCGCGAACCGCCTCGATCCAGGTCTCGGGGTGCTGCTCGGCGGCGCCGGGCTCGAGGCCCTCGATCAGCCCGTAGCCCGCCTGCGCGCGGGCGACCACCGCGCCGCTGACGGCGTCGAGCAGGAGCCCCTTGGTTCCCTGGGTGCCCACGTCCAGGCCCAGGTACAGCTCCTCCCGAGCGGGCTTCGAGGCGCTCATGGCTTGGTCTCCGCCGGAGGCGGGGACCCCCGGTGCGGGGTCACGATACCAGCCGGAGCGGCCCGCGTCCCGGGTCGGGGGCGGGCCGTCCTCAGCGGGCCTCGGGGAAGGCCACCTCCATCAGCTCCTCGCGCAGGGGGCGGTTGGGGAGGTCGCTCCAGTTGCCCAGGATCACCAGGCCCCCGCCCTGCTCGGGCAGGATCGTCAGGTGCGAGCGGAAGCCCATGTCGCGTCCGCCGTGGAAGGCCCACGCGCCGGAGGGGGAATCGGCCAGGAACCAGCCCAGGCCCATGGCGCGATCGGGGGCCACCTCGACCTGGGGCGTCCACATCTGCTCCCAGCTGGCCTCCTCCAGGACGCGCGCCTCGCCGAGCTTCCCGCGCTGCGCGCAGGCCAGGATCCAGCGGCACATCTCCTCGGCGCTGGAGTGCAGGGTCGAGCTCGGTGCGTGGGCGCGGTGGTAGGGGTACACCTCGCTGACCTCCGGCGCGCTCCGTCCGACGTGAGGAGTGGTCCGAAGCTCCGGGTCGGTCTCCTTCAGGAGGAAGGTGCTGCGGTGCATCTCCAGGGGATCGAGGATGCGCTCGCGCACGTACGTCTCGAAGGGCTTGCCGGAGACCTCCGCCACCAGGTGCCCCAGCACCTCGTAGGCCATGTTGCTGTAGCTCCACCGCTCCCCGGGCTCGAAGAGCAGCCGGCGGTCGGCGAGACCGCGCACGTAGCGCCCCAGGGCGCCCTCGTCGTACTCGGGCTCCTCCCAGCCGTAGTCCTCCACGTCGGGCATGCCCGAGGTGTGGCTCAGCATCTGCCGGACGGTGACCTTCGCGACCCGCTCGTCGTCGAGTCGGAAGTCGGACAGGTACTCCGTCACCGGGGTGTCCAGCTCCACCTCCTCCCGCTCGACCATTTGCAGGACCGCGGTGGCCACGAAGGTCTTGGACACCGAGGCGACGTGGAAGAGCGAGCGCGCGCTCACCGCCCGCCCGGTCTCCGGGTCGGCGAGCCCGTAGCCCTCGGCGAGGACCACCCGCCCCTCGCGAACCACCCCCACCGCCAGGCCGGGGACGCGGTACGTGTCGAGATGGTCCCGGACGATCTCGTCCAGCTCCGCGCGCAGCTCGTCGAGCCCCTCTTCGGGGGCCTCCTGGGCCGTCGCCGGGCCTCCCGCGCCCAGGGCGAGGAGGAGGGCGATGGCGGCTCGATGTGCGGCGTTCCTCATGGTCCGGTCCCTTTCCTCGTCCGGCGTCGGCGGCTCCCCTCCTTATGGTGGGCGGGGATCGCCGGGGATTCCGCCCTCGGGGTAAGTCCTGCGCAACACCCCTCGGCCGGGCGCCTTGGCCGGGCGGGGCGAGTCCCGTAGGATCGACGCGGCTCGCCGCCGCGGACCTCTCCGATGGCGGGCGGAGCCATCCAGGAGCGCGATACGAGGCATCTGGCGAGATACAAGCCCGCGGCTTCGAGCCGGGCCCACCTGCTCGCGGCGGCCCTGATGTGGACGCTCGTCGGCGCGGGGCTGGGATCGGTGGGCGTCGTCTGGGTGCTGGAGGCCGGCGGCGCGCGGAGCCTGCTCTTCCTCGCCGCGGGCCTGGCCCTGGGCGTCGCCAAGGCGGCCTTCGTCCTGCGCCGCACCGCGGATCGGGCGATCGCGCGGATCCGCGCGCGGGGCGACGGCCGGTGCCTCGGCGGCTTCTTCTCGTGGCGCACCTGGCTGGGGGTGCTCTTCATGATCGCCGCCGGCCGCCTGCTGCGCTCCACGTCCCTGCCGCCCGAGTGGCTGGGCCTGGTCTACACCGCGATCGGCGCGGCGCTGGTCACGGCCGCGAGTCGCTTCTGGCGGGCCTGGTGGCTGGAGCGGACCTGAGGGCGGAGAGGCGAAAGCCCAGCAGGACCAGGGCCGCCCCCCCGATGACGACCGCCGCCGACCACGCCCACAGCGCATCGACGTGCCTCTGCGACACGCTGCCGACGGTCACCGGGAGCGCGATGGCGGCCGGCAGGACCAGGGAGTTGCGGTGCAGGACGAGGCCCGTCAGGAGGAAGGCGACGCTGCTCGCGACCAGCAGCACCTCCCAGACGGTGCTGCCCTCCCCGGACAGACCGGACAGTCCGCCCAGGACGAAGAGGAAACCCAGCAGGAGGGGAGCGCCGGTCATCCGCTGCAGCAGGGCCGTCCCCCGACGGTGCACGATCAGGCCGGCGGTGACGATCCCAAGTCCGTGGAGCGCGACCGAGCCCGCCTCCTGCTCGAGCTCGTTCCCCAGCCCGATCAGGGTCAGGGGCAGGCCCTCGCCGGTGTAGACCATGGCGCTGAACACCAGCCACAGGAACCCCAGGCCGTAGAAGGGCGCCGCGCGATCGCGTCGCCAGGCCCGATCCAGGGGAAGGCCGCAGGCGATCGCGCCCAGCGCGCCCAGATTCGCCAGCACCCAGCGGACTCCCAGGGGCAGCTCGCGCCAGCCGGCGAGCTGCGCCGCGGGGAGGATCGCCCCGGCGGCGGCGAAGCAGAGGATCCACAGGAAGGCCGCCGCGCGGGTCCGCCGGTAGAGCCAGGCGGTCATCCCCAGGGCCAGGGCGGCCGCGCCGAGCAGCTTCCAGTCGAGCAGGCGCGCCCCCTCGTACACCCAGGCCGGCTCCCCCTCGCCCGGAAGCCACAGCCGGCCGGGCACGACGGGGTGAAGGACTCCCCGCGCGTCGGTCACCGCGCGCAGGGCGGGAACGAGGTCGGTGAGGGCGAAGGCCGAGGGGATCGCGAGGAGGGCCGCGCCGAGGAGGCAGGCCGCCCCGCGCTTGCGGTCCAGGCGGCGCCACCGCTGCGCCCCCAGGGCGAGCAGCAGGAGCAGGGGCGCGGTGGGCAGGGCCAGGCGGCCGAAGGGCTCCAGCTCGTTCCAGGCGATGACCTGCAGCAGGACCGGGCCGAATACGATCACCAGCAGCCCCGCCAGGAGCAGCAGATCGGGCAGCGATGTGAGCACGCCTCGCAGGAAACCCCGCTGCTGCTCGTCGAGGTGCTCGTAGGAGTACTGCAGCGCGGCGCGCTGCCGCTCATCGATGAGCCCCTGCTCCTCCCACTCGGCGCAGTCCTCGAGGTGGCGCCCGATCTTCCGCAGCAGGAGGCTGCGCGACCGCTCCGGCAGGGTCTGGACCGGGTCGCCGGCGAGATAGCGATCCAGGTCGCGCCGCATCTCCTCGGCGGAGGGGTAGCGGTCGGCCGGGGAGCGCTCCATGGCCTTGAGACAGATCGCCTGCAGGGGCTTGGGAACGCCGGGGCGCAGCGCGCGGGGAAGGGGCGGATCATCCTCGCGGATGGCCCGCAGCTTCTCGCCCAGGTCCTCGACGGGGAAGGGGGCGCTCCCGGTGAGCGCCTGGTACAGGGTGGCGCCCAGGGCGTAGACGTCGGAGGCGACCGAGCCACCCGTGCCCGCGAGGAGCTCGGGTGCGAGGTAGTCCGGCGTCCCGACGATACCCTCCTCGGCGCTCCCCACCTCTCCCACCAGGGTCTGCGTCGACAGGCCGAAGTCCACCAGGATCGGTCGGCCCGAGGCTTCCACCAGGACGTTCTCCGGCTTCACGTCCCGGTGCAGGACGCCCTCCCGGTGGGCGGCGGCCAGGGCGTCGGCGATGCTCCGGAACACCGAGGCGACCTCGGAGGGGGAGGCCCCGTCGAGGTGGCGATCGACGCTCTCGCCCTCGACCAGGCGCATCACGTAGTAAGGCCCGCTCTCGGTCTCCCCCGCGTAGTGAACGGGGACGATCCCCTGGTGATCGAGCTGCGCCAGGATGTGCGCCTCGCGCGCGAACTGCTCGCGCAGGGCCGCCCTCTCCACCAGCTCCGCGCGCAGGGTCTTGACCGCGACCGCTCGCCCCAGGTCGTCCTGCCAGGCGCGGAAGACGGTCCCCATCCCCCCGGCCCCCAGGCGCCTGAAGCCGCTCAGGCCCGGGAAGGAGAAGCCCTCGTCCCTCTCCGCTCCGTCTCTCATCCGCCTCTCGCCCCTCACCCGAGGCTATCCGGCCCCGGACCGCCTCGCCACCTTCCCCCCGCGGGGCGGGCCGCTCAGCCGCCGAGCAGCTCCCGGGCGCGCTGCGCCATCGCCTCGGCCGCCCGACGGGACTGGTCCTGGGCGCTGTAGCGGGAGAGGAAGGCGTTGATCTGCTCCAGGGCCTCCTCGGCCCGGCCCTGGTTCAGGTGGAGCTCGCCGAGCTGCAGCCGGGCCGCGAGATTGTGGGGGTGCAGGCGGACGCACACCTGGAGCACCTCCTGGGCCTCGCGCCGGCGTCCCTGACCGTAGAGGGCCGAGGCCAGGCTGCAGCGCGCGGGGGCGGACTCGGCGAGCCCGATGGAGCGCTGCAGGAGGTCGGCCGCCTCGCGGAGGTTGCCGGCGGCCAGGTGGATCGTGCCGGCGTGGAGCAGGAAGCCCGGGTTGTCGGGCTCCTCCTCGAGGATGTCGCTCATCAGGGCGATCGCCTCCTCGAGCCTGCGCTCGCCCGAGGGCGCGAAGGCCAGGGCGCGGGCGCGGGAACACCGCTGGCTGATGGAGATGCCCTCCTTGGGGCCGCGCAGGCCGGAGATGAGCCGGCCGGGTACCGGGGCCTCGGCGTCCTCCCCCAGGATCGTGCCGCCGGTGTACCCCAGCTCCTGCAGCAGCCGCTGGCGCTCCTCGTCCGGGGCCAGGAGCTCGGCTGAGCGCATCCGGTCGGCCAGGCGGGCGAAGGTGGCCCGCATCTCGGCCACCTTCTGCGGGTGGCGCCCGTAGAGGTTGGAGCGCTCG
>CAZTTG010000001.1:32168-36463 GCA_964615935.1 uncultured Planctomycetaceae bacterium
GGCCCGCATCTCGGCCACCTTCTGCGGGTGGCGCCCGTAGAGGTTGGAGCGCTCGGCCGGATCCCGGGCGACGTCATAGAGCTCGGGCCGCGGCGCCTCGATCAGCTTCATCGGGCCGTCCACGATCCCGAAGACCGGAGACCAGCGGTGGCCGTAGTAGGGCAGGCAGGTCTCGAAGTAGATCGGCCGGTCCGCGCGCCCGCCGCCGCCCAGCCCCACCAGGCCGGTCAGGCTCACCCCGGTGGTCACCTGCGGCTCGACGCCCAGGAGCACCTCCAGGGTGGGAGCCAGATCAATCACCGAGACCGGCTTCTCCACGACCCTCGCCGGGAGCCGCCGGTGGTGCAGGATCAGGGGGACCAGCAGGGTCGTGTCGTAGGTCTGGTAGCCGTGGGTCAGCTCGTCGTGCTCCCACAGTCCCTCGCCGTGGTCCCCCACCACGGCCGTCAGCAGATCGACGTCGGGCAGCAGGGCGCCGATCCCCTCCAGCAGGCGCCCGATCTCCCGGTCGACGAAGGCCACCTCGGCGGCGTACTGGCGCCGGTGGAGCTCGGCCCGCGGAAGGGACTCCGGCGGCGCTCCGGCCAGCGCCTGCCGCAGCAGCGCGGCGGGGGGCTCGAAGGGGAAGTGCGGGTCGAAGTAGTGCACCCACAGGAGGAAGGGCGGGCGCAGGCGTCGGAGCTGGAGGAGCTTCAGCGCCTCCGAGGTCACCTCGTCGGCGGTCCGCTGGTCCTCGTGCAGGGCGGTCTCGAGCTGCCGGCGGGGAACGTCGAGGTAGACGTCGAAGCCCTGATCGAGCCCGAAGCTCGAGTGGAGGACGAAGGAGCCCATCACCGCCCCGGTGGAGTAGCCGCTCCGGGAGAGGTGCTCGGCCAGGGTGGTGAGATCGCCGGGTACCCGGAAGATGGAGTTGTCCCGCGCGCCGTGCTCGAAGGGATACAGCCCGGTGAGCATCGAGGCGTGGGCCGGCAGGGTGATGGGGGCGACCGTGCGGGCCTGCTCGAAGCGCACCCCCTCCCGGGCCAGGCGGTCGAGGTTGGGGCTGGCCCAGGCCGGCCCGCCGTAGCAGCCCAGGCCATCGGCCCGGGTGGTGTCGAGGGTGATCAGGAGGAGGCTGGAGCCCTCGGCCACCGACGGATCTCCCCCGGAGCAGGAGGCTCCCAGGAGGCCCAGCACGAGCAGCCCGACCGCCCGGATCCTCGCGGGACCCGTCCGCGGTCGGGGGGTGGTCGTGGGTTGCTTCAAGGGCTCCCTGGCGGACGGCGAGGTCTCATGGAGTCCACGAGCCCGCCGCCCTTCGAGTCCGTCAGCCCTCGAGCAGGACCTCCAGCTCGTCCAGCAGCTCGCTGAAGAGCTCCATGGTCGCCGCGATCGGCTCGGGCGAGCTCATGTCCACGCCGGCGGCCTTCAGGATGTCGATGGGGTAGTCGCTGCTGCCGGCCTTGAGGAAGCCCATGTAGCGCTCCAGGGCGCCCGGCTTGCCCTCCAGGATGCCCCGCGCCAGGGCCACCGAGGCGCAGTAGCTGGTGGCGTACTTGTAGACGTAGAAGCCGCGGTAGAAGTGCGGGATCCGCAGCCAGTAACCGTCCACCTCCTCGTCGTGGGCGTAGGCCGGGCCGTAGTAGTCCTTGACCAGGTCGCGGTAGATCCCGCTCATGGTCTCGTAGGTCAGCGCCCCGCCGGCCTCGCCCTGGGCGTGCAGGAGCTTCTCGTACTCGGCCCACATGGTCTGGGTCATGACCGTGCCGCGGAGCCGCTCGATCTCGAAGTTCACCAGGAACAGCTTCTCGGAGCGGCTCTTGGCGTTCTTCCGCAGGTAGTCGCTGAGGATGATCTCGTTGCAGGTCGAGGCCACCTCGGCCAGGAAGATGGGGTAGTCGCCGTAGACCGGCGGCTGGTTGTGCGTGGTGAACCAGGAGTGCATGGAGTGGCCCATCTCGTGGGCCAGGGTGGACATCTCCTCGTAGGTGTCGTTGAAGTTCATCAGCATGTAGGGGTGGATCGCGTAGGTCCCCATGCTGTAGGCGCCGCTGCGCTTGCCCTGAGTCTCGTAGACGTCGATCCAGCGGCTCTCGAAGCCCTTCTTCATGGGCTCGAGATACTCCGGTCCCAGCGGCGCCAGGCCCTTGATGATGGTCGCGATCGCGTCCTCGTAGGTGATGCTGGGCGGCGGCTCGTCCACCAGCGGGACGAAGGTGTCGTAGAGGTGGACCGCGTCGATCCCCAGCTTCTTGCGCCGGATCTCGAAGTAGCGGTGCAGCTGGGGCAGGTGCTCGCGGATGGTACCGATCAGGTTGTCGTAGACCGCGACGGGCACGTTGTCGGGCCCCAGCGCCGCTTCCAGGGCGCTGCCGTAGTTGTGGGTGCGGGCGCCGTAGATGTCCCCCTGGATGGAGCCCGCCAGCATGGCGGCGATGCTGTTCTTGTAGGCCAGGTAGGCCTGCAGGGTGCCCTTGAAGGCCCGCTCGCGCAGCCCCCGGTCGGGGGAGACGCGGTAGAGGCCGTAGCGGCCCTCGCTGAGCTCCACCTCCTGGCCCTTGTCGTCCAGGATGCTGGGGAAGCTCATGTCGGCGTTGGTGAGCATGCTGAAGATCTGCTGGGGAGCGGAGACCACCTTCCCGCCCATGGCCAGGAGCTCCTCCTCGCGCGCGTTGAGCACGTGCTCGCGCTGCCGCAGCAGGTCGTCGAGCTGGTGCTCGTAGATCGCCAGCTCCTCCACCGTGCGGCACCACTCCCGCAGGGTCCTCTCGGGCATGGCCAGGATCGCGGGCTGCAGCCAGGAGAGGGCCTCGCCGTACTTGACGCCCAGCGAGCCGACGCGGTCGAAGAGCGCCTGCGGAGCGGACTCGCGCATGTCCTGGTCCTTCAGCAGCATGGCGTAGGCGTAGACCTTCTCCAGCTTGACGGACACCTCGTCGTAGAGCGTGAAGACCGCCAGCAGGGACTCGGGCGTGCCGTCCAGGCTGCCCTTCTTGGCGGCGAGCTGCTCGACGCCCTTCTCGCAGTCGGCGAAGTCGTTCTCCCAGGCGCCCAGATCGGCGTAGATGTGGCTCAGGTCCCAGGTGTCGGCCTCGGCGATCTCCGAGCGCTCGGGGACGCGACCCTCCAGCTCCGCCGCTTCCGGCGCGGCCGCCTCGGTACTTTCCTGCGACGCGGAGGGTGCCGACGCCGCCGGCGCTTCCGACTCGCCGTTCCCCTGCGTCGTGGGCTTGCCGCAGCCCATGGAGAGGGCCAGCAGGAGAAGGAGAATCGTCCAGGTCGAGGAGCGGGTGCTCATGGTCTTCCTCCCGGCGGATGGCAGCGGTTCCGGTGCCCCCCGCGACGCCGGAGATCGCAGGGAGCAGGCGAAGGAGGAGAGCGTATCGCGGGCCCCTCCCGCTCGCAAGGCGACCCCGGCGAGGGCCGGGCTTCTCAGCGATCGCCGCCCTCCGCGGCCAGCTCGCCGAAATCCAGCCGCGTCAGGAATATGTTCTCGTAGGGGTGGGCCTGCCCCCCCTCGAAGAGGCACAGGATGGCGCCGTCGGGCGCTACGCCGAGGCAGGAGTAGGCCGAGGGTCCCGGGTGCAGGAGGGCCGAGGCGGACCAGCTCTCCCCCTCGTCGCGGCTGAGCCGCAGGGTCATGGCCACGCGCCCGTCCCGGCTCGCGGGATTGGAGAACAGCACCAGGGGCTCGCCCGGCGAGCTCGCGGGCCGGTAGCGGATGAGGCTCGCCTGGCAGATGGGCTCGATCAGCGTCGAATCGCGGCGCAGGTCGGAGAAGGACTGCCCCGCGTCCGCGCTGGTGCACACCCCCCGGCTGTGCTGGCTGCGGTCGTAGTTGCGCATGTTCAGCATGAGCCGGCCGTCGGTGAGCTCGATCACCTGGCACTCGTTGAGCTGGTCGGAGGGGCTGCTCCCGCCGATCGACCAGCTCTGGCCGTGGTCGTCCGAGTAGATGACGTGGGAGAAGTAGCGCCGGGTCCCGGCCTCGATGTGGTCGCAGGGCACCACCAGTCGCCCGGCGCGCTCCCCCAGCTCGAGCTGGATGCCGACGCCCGGGCCGGTGGCGTACCAGGTCCAGTCGGGCTGCTTGGCGCTCGCGGTGATCTCGCGCAGCTCCTCCCAGCTCCGGCCGTCGTCCTCGCTCCGCATCACCCACACGGTGCGGGTGCCCTGGCTCTCCTGCGCGATGATGGCGTGCTCGCGGTCCACCCCCAGGTTGTGGGTCATGAGGAGCCAGACGGTCCCGGTCTTGCGGTCCACCACCGGGCAGGGGTTGCCGCAGGTGTTGGGGCCGTCGTTCCAGACCACCACCT
>CAZTTG010000001.1:36563-153783 GCA_964615935.1 uncultured Planctomycetaceae bacterium
ACCACCGGGCAGGGGTTGCCGCAGGTGTTGGGGCCGTCGTTCCAGACCACCACCTGCGGGCCGAAGGTCCGGCCGCCGTCCTCCGAGCGCCGCATCAGGAGGTCGATGTCGCCGCTGTCGCCGCGGCCGGCCTTGCGGCCCTCGCAGAAGGCCAGGACCGAGCCCTGGGGGGTGGTGATCAGCGCGGGGATGCGGTAGGTGTGATACCCGCCCTCCCCGCTGGTCCACAGCGGGCGCAGCTCGCGCTCGGCGGCGGCGGACGCGGCGCCCTCCTCCTGGCCCGGCGCGGCCGCAGCCAGCGCCGCCGCGAAGAGGAGCGCGAGAGCAGCCCTCTTCATCAGATGAACTTCGTGATCCCCGGCTGCGCCACCGGCGCCACCTCGAGGTCACCCCACTCGTAGGCCGGCGGGCTCAGGTCCTCCTCGGAGGCCAGGACCTGCTCCCAGGTGAGCGTCTGGCCGGTGTAGGCCGACATGCGGGCCATGATCGCCATCAGGGTGCTGTCGCACATGTACTCGCCGTTGTCGATCGGCTCGCCGGCGCGGATGGAGGCGAAGAGCGCGTCGTGCTCGTTCTGGTACATGTTGTCGGGGCCCTCCCGGCGGTGGCGCCACCTGGTCTCGCCCAGGATCGCGTGCTGCTGGATGTGGGCCGTGCCCTGGGTGCCGAAGAGGTGGTCGGAGACGTCGTTGCTGGCGCCGAGCCACTGGCGGCAGGAGCTGAAGCCCCGCACGCCGCCCTCCCACTCGAAGACCGTGTTGAAGTGGTCGTAGATGTTGCCGTACTTGGGGTCGGTGCGCACGATCCGGCCGCCGCTGGCGGTGCACTTGACCGGGTAGGAGTTCATGGCCCAGGCCAGCTTGTCGAGGCTGTGGATGTGCTGCTCGTTGATGTGGTCCCCGCTCAGCCAGTTGAAGTACAGCCAGTTGCGGACCTGCCACTCCATGTCGCTCCACTCGGGCTGGCGCCCCTTGTGCCACAGGCCGCCGGTGTTGTAGGAGGTCTGCATGGCGGCGATGTCGCCGATGGCCCCGTCGTGGACGCGCCGCATGGTCTCCCTCTTGGCGTGCTCGTAGCGGTAGCACAGCCCCGAGACCACCGCCAGGCCCTTGCCCTGGGCCTTCCGGCAGGACTCCCGCACCGAGCGCGCCCCCGTCGCGTCGGTGGCGATGGGCTTCTCGACGAAGAGGTGCCTGCCGGCATCGACCGCCGCCGCGACGTGCAGGGGTCGGAAGTGCGGCGAGGTGGCCAGCAGCACCACGTCGCAGCTCTCGATCACTCCCAGGTAGCCGTCGAAGCCGGTGAACATGTGGTCCCCGTCGACGAGCACCCGGTCGGCCAGGTCCGCCTGGGACCGCAGGTTGCCCAGGCACTGCTCGACGCGGTCGCCGAAGGTGTCGGCCAGGGCCACCAGCTCGACGTTGGGGTCCGCCCTCAGGGCGTTGACGGCGGCGCCGCCGCCCCGGCCGCCGCAGCCGACCAGGCCCACGCGGAGGGTCTCGGTGCCCCCCGGATGGAAGCTCGAGGCCGAGGCGTAGGGCGCCACCGCGGTGGCCATCACGGCGGCGGATCCCTTGCGAATGAAGTCACGGCGGGTCGGTTGGGCGGTCATCCTGCGGGCCTTCCGGTTGGGGATCTGGGCGGGGGGAAGAGTCTACCATCCGGCTCGCGAAGCCCCGGGACTGGCTCACCCGGAGCCGCTCCCCCGCGAGGGCGAGCACCCGCGCCTCCGCGCCGGGCGTGGCGTCGATCAGCTCGATTCCCCGGCCGGGGCCCAGCACGCACAGCGCCGAGGCCAGGGCGTCGGCGTCCATGCCCCGGGGCGCTATCGCGGTGGCGCTGATCCCGCCGGTCAGCCCCAGGCCGGTCCGGGGGTCGACGATATGCGAGTAGCGAATCCCGTCGATCTCGACCGATCGGGCGCTGTCGCCGGAGGTGGCGATGGCCGCGTGGGAGAGCTCGATCGCGGCCGCGGGCGTCTCACCTGGCGGATCCCAGATCGCGATCCGCCAGCCGGGCAGTCCGGGCGGGGCCTCTCCCACCGCCACGTCGCCCCCGCCGTCGACCAGGGCGCTCCGCACGCCGAGCCGGCGGAGCACGCGCAGGGCCTCGTCCAGCGCGTAGCCCTTGGCGATGCCGCCGAGGTCCAGGTGCATGTCCGCCGCCAGGAGCCGCGCGCTCCTGCGGGCGGGATCGAGTCGGAGCCGCTGGCCCCCCACCGCCCGCGACGCCTGGCGGAGCCGCTCCGGCGAGGGGAGCTCCTCCTGGCGCCCGGCGCGGCGCCACAGCCGGACGTAGGGCCCCACGGTCACGTCGAAGGCGCCATCGGTTCGGGCGCCGAGCTCGCTCGCCCGCTCGAGGACCGTCCAGAGCTCGTTCGAGAGCGAGATCGGCTCGGTCGGCGCGCCGCCTCGAGAGCTCCGCGACAGCCGGCTGAGCTCGCTGGCCGGGTCCCGGTCGTTGAGGATCGAGTCGAGCTCGGCGATGCGGGCGAAGGCCGCCTCGGCCGCGGCGTCCGCCCGGACGCCATCGCTGGCGTAGAGCACCAGGCGAAAGGTCGTGCCCATGTGCGGCCGCTGATACTCGAAGCGCCGGGCGCGGGTTCCGGCGCAGCCGGCGAGCAAGAGCGCCAGCGCGCAGCACCAAGGCGCCCATCGCGGCCCGCCCCACACCCCTCGGAACCCGTCCTCCTTGCGAGCTTCCACCACCGCCCGTACCCTGGCGCACTATATTGGACGGGAGCGTCCGGGCGCGGGCAAAACCGCGCGTGAGTCGAAAGGAAGTGTAGTGGACCACTGGGCTGTGATGCGGCGGGGAGGCGGGCTGCTGGCCGTCCTCCTCGACCTCCAGCTCGCCGGCGCCCAGGAGGAGATCTACCCTCCGATGCCGCCGGGCCAGCCCCCGGTCCTGGAGGTCGAGGACGCCCAGGCCGCCAGCGCGGAGCGGATGAAGCCCTACTCCGAGCGGATCCCCGGCTCCGACGTCCGCTTCGACATGGTGCCCGTCCCCGGCGGGAGCTTCCTCATGGGAAGCCCCGACGACGAGGAGCACCGCCGCGAGGGCGAGGGCCCGCAGCACCAGGTCGCGCTGGATCCCTTCTGGATGGGCCGCTGCGAGGTGAGCTGGGACGAGTACAACCTGTTCATGCACAAGCTCGACGTCCAGTACCGGCAGGCCGGTGTCTTCGAGCGCGTCGAGCAGGACGGCTGGGCCGACGCGGTCAGCCGGCCCACGCCGCCCTACGCGCCCATGGACTTCGAGATGGGGGTGGAGGGCCGTCCGGCCATCTGCATGACCCAGTTCGCGGCCAGGCAGTACACCAAGTGGCTCAGCATGAAGACCGGCCGCTTCCATCGGCTCCCCACCGAGGCCGAGTGGGAGTACGCCTGCCGGGCGGGGACGCAGACCGCCTACTCCTTCGGAGACGACGCCGGGCAACTGGGCGAGCACGCCTGGTACTTCGAGAACGCCGACGACCGCTACCAGCCGGTGGGGCAGTTGAAGCCCAACCCCTGGGGGCTCCACGACATGCACGGAAACGTGGCCGAGTGGGTGCTGGACCGCTTCGACGAGGGCTTCTACGGGGCCACCGCGAACGGGTCCTGCCGGAACCCCCTGGCCTGGCCCACCGAGCTCTACCCGCGGATCGTGCGGGGCGGCTCCTGGGACGACGACCCGGAGGACCTGCGCTCGGCCTTCCGCGGGAAGTCGCACAGGGGCTGGAAGACCCAGGACCCCCAGCTCCCCCAGAGCATCTGGTACCACACCAGCGCCATCTGGGTCGGCTTCCGGGTGGTCCGCCCGCTGACCGAGCCGGAGCCCGAGGAGCGGGACCGGTACTGGGATGCCGATCTGGACAGCATCCGCGAGATCATGGAGAAGCAGCGCAAGGGAGACCGCTAGTCATGACCGAATCCAATCCCAGCCGGACCACCCGGCGCACCTTCCTGAAGCAAACCTCGGCGGCGGCGCTGGGGTCTTCCCTGCTGTCCGTCCCCCTGGGGGCGAGGCCTCGGCGCCGGGGCGAGGAGACCATCCGGATAGCCCTGGTGGGCTGCGGCGGCCGGGGCGCCGGAGCGGCCAACCAGGCCCTCAGCACCGCGGGACCGGTGAAGCTGGTGGCCATGGCGGATGCCTTCCGCGACCGGCTGGACGGCGCCTACAACTCGCTGGTCACCAACCACGCCGACCGGGTGGACGTGCCCGAGGAGCGCAAGTTCGTGGGCTTCGACGCCTACAAGAAGGCCATCGACCTCGATGACGTGGACATGCTCGTCACGGCCGCCCCGCCGGGCTTCCGGCCGATGCACTTCGAGTACGCCATCCAGCGGGGCAAGCACGTCTTCATGGAGAAGCCGGTGGCGATCGACGCCCCCGGCATACGCAAGGTCCTGGCCGCCGGCAAGCTGGCCGACGAGAGGAACCTGAAGGTGGGCGTGGGCCTGCAGCGGCACCACGAGGCGCGCTACCGGGAGACCATCAAGCGCATCTGGGACGGCGCCATCGGCGACATCACCCTCCTGCGCTGCTACTGGAACGGCACCACCCCCTGGGTGAGGCCGCGCCAGGCGGGCATGACCGAGATGGAGTACCAGATGCGCAACTGGTACTACTTCAACTGGCTGTGCGGCGACCACATCGTCGAGCAGCACATCCACAACCTGGACGTCTGCAACTGGATCATGCGCGGCTACCCGGTCAAGGCCCAGGGTCAGGGCGGTCGCCAGGTGCGCACCGGGCTGGACCACGGGGAGATCTACGACCACCACATGGTCGAGTTCACCTACGAGGACGGCACCAAGATGCTCAGCCAGTGCCGCCACATGCAGAACTGCTGGAACAGCGTCTCGGAGCACGTGCACGGGGTGCGGGGCATCGCCAACGCGGCCGGCAACATCCAGCCGACCGACGGGGAGCGGTGGCGCTTCCGCGGCGACAACCCCAACCCCTACCAGGTCGAGCACGACGACCTCTTCGACGCCATCCGCAAGGACCTGCCGTACAACGAGGCCGAGTACGGCGCGCTGAGCACCATGACCTCGATCTTCGGCCGGATGGCGACCTACTCCGGCAAGGAGCTCGAGTGGGAGGACGCGCTGGCGTCGGAGCTGGACCTGATGCCGAAGGTCTACGCCTGGGACGCGGATCCGCCCACCCTGCCGGACGAGAACGGGCGATATCCGATCCCGACGCCGGGGGTGACCCGGGTCCTGTAGGGACGAGCGCGAGCGGGGGGCGCCGCGAGGCGCCCTCCGGCCCGGCGGGGGAGCGGCCGGGCGCGTCGGGTGCGGCCGGGGGCCCGAATCGCGTCAGGCCCCCCACCGCGCCTCACTCGGCGGAGAATCCGTACTCCATCGTCCCCGAGATGTCGCTGGCGATCTCCGCCGTGTGGGATTCCCCCTGCACGGCCGCCTCGATCGCCAGCTCGAAGGTCATGTCCATCTCGGCGTCGATCTCCAGCGAGTGCCAGTGCCCCCCGTTCAGGTCCCACAGGAGCTCGCCCTTCCCGGTGAGCTCCACGTCGACCTCGAACTGCGTCACGTCCAGCTCGAACTCCACCGGGATCTCCTGGATCTCGAGGAAGGCCTGGATCGCGTCGTACAGGAGGTCGGCCACGTCGGCCAGCATGGAGACCTCGATGTCCAGCTCGATGACCCCCACCTCGGTTCCGCCGACGTCGCGCGTGCCGGCGAAGGTGCACCGCGCCTGGCCCTCGAGCCAGTCCTCCATGCGGTCCAGGACCTCCTCGCCGACGCTCTCGAAGATCTCCATGAACTGCTCCATGTCGATCTCGCCGGTGTCGTCGGGCATCATCCGCAGGTTGCCGCCCGGCCAGAACACCCCGGCCAGCGCCAGGGGCTCGACCTCCCAGCGGTCGCCCTCCTCGACGGCGCCATCGGGCAGCAGGGCCAGGAGATCGATGTCGCACTCCAGCCCGTCGAGCAGGTCCTCGTCGGGCTGGTCCTCGCCCTCCTCGAAGCTCGCCCGGTACTCCTCCTCCTCCGCGTCCCAGGTGAACACCACGGTCTCGCCCTCCAGCGCGCTGGAGGTGCCCATCTCCTGGACGTCCGCCTGCATCGGGAGATCGATGTCCACCTCGGTGTCCTGAGCGAGCTCGTCGAAGGTGCGGCGGAGCTTCGTGGGTCGCCCGTCCGCGACGCCCAGGTACTCGTCGGTGATCTCGTACTCCTGGTCCGTGCGGATCTCGATGGTGAAGTCCCCCATGGCTTCACCCACGTCCTGCCCGTCGGCGATGATGGAGAGGTCCATGATCTCCATCGTGGTCTGGGCGGTGATGGTCTTGGTCAGGCTCAATCCCTCCTCGGGCTGGAAGGCCAGCCGGTCCTCGCCCGGGTGGAGGCCGAGCAGGGGCAGGGCGCAGAGCAGCGTCGTGACGGTGGTCTTCATCATGATCTCGAGTCGGTTCGGGTCGATGCGAAGGGCGGCTGGGACCGCGGTCATTGTCGCCTGCGCGCCCGCCCTGTGAAGGTCCGATCCGCCGGGAATTCCCCGCGGCGGTTCGCCCCGCTCGGGCGCCAGGCGGTAGGCTGCCGGGCGAGGACCCGATGGGAAGACGCAGGCTGCTCGTGATCGCCAACCCCCGCGCCGGCTCGGGCGCGGCGGAGAGCATCGCGGAGTCGGTCCGGATGGACCTCGTGGAGCGCGGGCTCGCCCCCGAGCTGCGGCTGACCGAGGGGCCGGGTCACGCGCGCGAGATGGCGCGCGCGGCCGGGGGGGCCGGCTGGTCCGGGATCGGCGTCGCCGGCGGCGACGGGACCCTGCACGAGGTCGTGAACGGGCTCATGGAGGGGGGAGGCGCGGATCCCCTCCCCCTGGGGATCCTGCCGGCCGGCTCGGGCAACTCGCTGGCCCGGGACCTGGGCATCGGTCGCGCGGAGGAGGGCGCTCGCCGGATGGTCGCCGGCCAGACCAGGAGGATCGACATGATGGAGCTCCGCCTGGACGGCCGAGCGCTCTTCTCCTTCAACGCCATCGCCTGGGGAGCGGCCGCCCGCATCGCGGCGCGCTCCGACCGCCTGCGCTGGGCGCGCGGCGCGCGCTACACCCTGGCCGCCGTGCTCGAGCTCCTGCGCCCGCGCCAGCGCGACCAGGGCGGGTGCATCGCGGGCGAGGAGCGCGGCAACTGGCTGCTCGGCTCGGCGACCATCACGCGCTACACCGGCAACGGCATGCTCATCGCCCCGCGGGCCGTGCTGGACGACGGTCTGATCGATCTCGTCCAGGTGAGCCGGGCGTGGCGCCCGCGGCTGGCGAGGATCCTCCTCGAGGTGTTCGAGGGCGAGCACGCGAGCTCCGATCTGGTGAGCTACCGGCAGGTGCGCGGATTCGGGCTGGACCTCGATCCCGGCTCGCGGATCATGGTCGACGGGGAGTTCCTCGGGGCGCGCCGCGTCGAGGTCGAGGTCCGGGAGCGGGCCCTCCCCGTCTTCGCCTGATCCGCGGCCCGGGAGGGCTTCATGAGACGACGACGCAGCACTCCGAGGTCGGGTCCGGTCGCCGGCGCCCTCGTCCTTCTCCTCCTCGCGGTCCCGCTCCCGTCGGCGCACGCGCAGCTCGAGCTCCGCATCGATCCGGCGGCCGAGCGCGCGGTCCAGCTCCTGCGCAGCGGCGAGGTGCTCCTCGCGTCCCCCGTGGAGGGATTGTGGAGCGTCGCCGTGGACTGGGAGGTGGACTGGCCCGCGTCCTGGGTCCACTCCCGCCCCTCGCGCGCGGAGGTAGTCGGCGGCTGGACGATCCTCAGCGGCGCGATCGAGACCCCCTCCGGAATCCTGGAGGTTCGCGACGCCTGGCGCCTCGAGGCCGAGCGGGCCCGCTGCGTGCGGCGCTTCACCTGGCGCGGCGAGGAGACCCTCGAGCGATGCACCCTCTCGGTGCGCTTCGAGGCGCCGGACTCGGCGGGCGCCCTGCCTCTCTTGCCGGGCATCTCCTACCACGGCAACCCCTCGGGCGCGCGCCACCCCGAGCGGGTCCCGGTGCACCGCGGCGTCGCGGGCGAGCTGTCGCTCTTCGAGGAGCACCGCTATCCCATGCCCTTCGCCTGCATCGAGTGGGCCCGCGGCGATCGGCTCCTCGGCGCGGCGCTGCACACGGTTCCCTCGCGGCCTTCGGGCGCCCACCGGGCTGATCAATGGTGGTCGCTGGGGCTCGCGGCCGGCGAGGATTCGACCGAGCTCCTGGCGCTGTCCGGTCCCTGCGCCACCAACGGCCGGCGTAGCGTCGTGAAGGCGCTGCAGACGGGGCTCATGCCCTACCCGGACGCCTGGCTGGATCTACGACCTGACGCGGTGGTGGAGAAGACCTTCCTCCTGGAGGCCTTCGAGGTGGAGAGGCGCGGCTCCGCCTTCACGGTTCCCCTGGAGACGTCGCTCGAGCTCCACCGACCCTGGAACGATCTGGACGGCCTCCCGAGCTACGACGGCATCTTGCGGGACAAGCTGCGCTTCGCCCTGTCGCGATACCGGGAGATCCCGGAGCGCGAGGGCTTCGAAATGTACCCCGACTGGGTGGAGGGGACCCGCTACGTGATGGGCTGGGCCGGGCAGTCGGCCGCGCCGGGCTATGCGCTCCTGGTCCTGGCCGATCGCCTCGGCGATCCGACGCTGCGCGAGCGGGCCGCTCGGGCGCTGGACACCCTGGCGCGCGCGCCCGTGGGCGAGGGCGGCTTCCCGGTGCGCTACGACGCCGAGGCCGACGAGTGGAGCGCGCCCGACCCGGTCTCCCAGGGACAAGCCATGGAGACCTTCGCCCTGGCCATCGCGGCCGCGCGCGGGCTCGGTTCGATCGACACCTCGCGCTGGGAGGCCTTCCTGCGCGAGGCCTGCCGCGCCCACGCGCGGCGGATCCTGCGCGAGGACTGGCGGCCTCTCTCCACGGCCGAGGCCTTCCTCGTCTCCCCGCTGCTGCGCGCGGCCCGTCTCTTCGGCGAGGAGGACTTCCGCCGCGCCGCCCTTCACGCGGCCGAGCACTACGCTTCGCGCCACCTCGACATGAGCGAGCCCTACTGGGGCGGGACCCTCGACGCCTCGTGCGAGGACAAGGAGGGGGCCTGGGCCGGCTTCCAGGCCTTCCTGGCGGCCTACGAGGACACCGGGGATCCGCGCCACCTGCGCTGGGCGGAGCACGCCATGGACGTGGTCCTCTCCTTCGTCGTGGTGTGGGACATCGACCTGCCCGGCGGCCGGCTGGCGGACCACGGCTTCCGCACGCGGGGCTGGACCGTGGTGTCGCCCCAGAACCAGCACCTCGACGTCTACGCGGTGGTGGCCACGCCCGACATCTACCGCATGGGCGAGCACCTCGGCCGCGAGGACCTGAAGCGGCTGGCCGCGGTCATGTACCGCAGCTGCGGCCAGCTCATCGATCCCTTCGGGAGCCAGGGCGAGCAGATCCAGCACACGAACTTCGCCCAGAGCGGGGACATGTCCGAGCTCGGCGCCCTGCGCGGCGGCTACAGCGAGGGCTGGACGGTCTTCTGGATCACGGCCCACTTCCTGCACGCGGCCGCGCGCTTCGAGGAGCTGGGGGTCGACCTCGACTCCCTCGAGGACGCCGGCGAGGGCGCCGACGTGCCGGCCCCGCTCTATCGCGACCCGGTCTTCGACGGCGCCGCCGACCCGGTCCTGGTCTGGAACCGCGCGCGGGCGTCCTGGTGGATGCTCTACACTCAGCGCCGCGCGAAGCTCGACCTCCCGGGAGTGGAGTGGTGCCACGGCACCGAGATCGGGATCGCCGAGTCGCGCGACCTGGGCCGGAGCTGGCGCTACCTGGGCACCCTGCCGCTCGAGCCCCTGGGCGCGGAGTACTCCTTCTGGGCGCCGGACGTCGTCGAGAAGGACGGCCTCTACCACCTCTTCGTGAGCTACGTCCCGGGCGTGTTCGCCGACTGGAGCGGGGACCGCACCATCCTGCGCTACTCGTCGCGCGATCTCTCATCGTGGAGCTACGAGGGACGGGTGCCGCTGTCCTCCGATCGCTGCATCGATCCCAGCCTCTTCCGGATGCCCGACGGCGCCTGGCGCATGTGGTACAAGGACGAGGGGCACGGTAGCCAGACCTTCGCGGTCGAGAGCCGAGATCTCTCGAGCTGGGCCATTGTCGAGGATCCCGGCGTGTCCGAGCTGTACGGGGAGGCGCCCAAGGTCTTCCGGCTGGGCGGCAGCTTCTGGCTGCTCAAGGACCCCGACTCGGGGCTGGACGTGTACCGCTCGCCGGATCTCGAGACGTGGACCTACCAGGGGAAGATCCTCGAGCTCCCTGGCAAGCGCAACGACGACGGGACCATCGGCAAGCACGCCGACGTGGTGGTCTGCGGCGATCGCGCGTTCATCTACTACTTCACGCACCCCGGCCGGCGTGGCCATCCGGACGCCGCCGGAGTCGCGCCCTACGCGTTCCGCCGCAGCTCGATCCAGGCCGCCGAGCTGCGGGTGATGGACGGCCGCCTGAGCTGCGACCGCGACCGGCCCTTCGAGCTGCGCCTGGCCCCGCCGGACGGGCGGTAGGCGCGCGAGCGGGCACGCAGCTTGCGGCCTGCATCGCGTCCCCTGAGAGCTCGCCTGCGGCCTGCGACGAGGGCACGACGCTCGATCCCGCGCGCCCGTCGGGCCGAGACGAGCGATTCCGCACGCCTCCCTTCCCCCAGCAGAGCGAGGCCCGAGATGGTGTATCCCCGAGATCCGGACCGGCCGTCATCCGCCCCGTGGTGGCTCCGCTCGCGGTGGCTGCTCCCCCTGGCCGCCCTCCTCCTGGCGTCGAGCGCGACCGTGACCACGGCGCCTCCCCAGGAAAACCGGCCGCCGACGATTGCGATCGGGCTGGAAGACGGAGCGAGCGTCGTGACCGCGACCGAGGTGCGCTTCCGGGTCACGGCCTGCGATCCGGATGGAGATCCGCTGTCTCTTCGCCTCCTGAACCCCCCGCCGGGCCTGATCTTCGATCCCGTGCTGGACGAGCCCGGGCCAGTGTCGGTCGAGGCGCGATGGCTGGTGACTTTCGGCCGGATCTACCACGACCGCAGAGAGCTTGCCTTCGAGGCCACAGACGGCATGCACCGCGTGCGCGAGGTGCGGTTGGTTCACATCCTGGGGGAAGGTGAGAGGAGCAGCATCGTCTCCGGTGACGTTACCGGCGACGAGCGTTCGGACGTGGTCGCCCTGGCGAGCCATGCCGACGTCGAGGGCGTCGTCGATGTCGGGGCGGCCTATGTGTGGTCCGACTCCACCGCCGCGTCCGGCCTACCCACGGCGGTGTTGACCGTTCCCGGAGCTGCTCCCTCAACGATCCTCGGATTCGGTCCAGGGGATGTGGGGGCACCTCAGACGCTGCAGCTCGTGGACGTGACCGGGGATGGGAAGCGAGACGTCATCGTCATCGCCTATCGCGCCGAGCTGGAGGGCGTCCCTCGGGCCGGAGCGATCTACGTCTGGAAGGGGGGCGCCGAGCTCACCGGGAGGGTGGCTCCCCACGCCACGCTACGGACTCCTGTGGCCTTGCCCGGGGGCCTCTGGGTCTGGGCGGGCTGTCGCCAGACCTTCTGGATCGAGGACGTGACCGGGGATGCGATCCCCGATCTCGTGGCTGCGGGATGGGCTCAGATGGGCAGCGTGATGGGAAGGGGTCTGTACGTGTGGCAGGGAGGTCCCGGCCTTTCCGGAACCGTACGGCCGCGTGCCCTCCTCCGCAGCCCCGATCCGACGACCTCATTGGGAGTCCTACGGTATCTGATCGCCGACGTGACCGGAGACGGCATCGATGACGTCATCGCCTGCAATCCGGAAGAGACCGTGGGATCCTCGCTATGGGCCGGCGCCATCCATGTCTGGGCGGGGGGATTGCGGGCACGCTTCTCCCCTCGGCGACCCTCGCCGATCCATCCGGAGCGGGATTGGGGCTGAGGGGACCCTCCTACCTCCTCGACTGGACCGGGGATGGGAACCTGGACATCGTCGCCGGGGCGTATGCCACGACTGTCGGGGGAGTGAAGTTCGCGGGCGCCATCCAGCTCTGGGAGGGAGGACCCGGTCTGTCCGGTCCGTGCCCACCCAAGGCGACCCTGGTCTCTCCCCATCCCTCCCACGGGGAGCACCTCGGAACGGCCAACTCCGGGCACGTCGCGTGGTTCGCGGACGTGACCGGGGACGGGGAGCTCGATGTGGTCGCCGCGGCCGACCGGGCGGACATCGGTGGAGTGAAGGACGCGGGTGCAATCTACGTATGGAGCGGGGCAGCCGGACTGACCGGCACGGTGCTCGCGACGGCCACCCTCACGGTCCCCGGAGCAACAGAGGAGGACCATCTGGGCGGCGACCGGCCCCCCCTCCTCCTCGCGGACGTGACCGGCGACGGAGTCCCCGACGTGACAACCGGCTCGCGCGGGATCGACGTGGGAGGAGTCGTCGACGCGGGCGCCATCTATGTCTGGAGCGGAGGGCCGGGCCTTGCCGGAGCACCCGCGCCCACGGCGACCCTGACGGTGAAGGCTGCCAAGCCATACAGCGGCATGGGTCTCGAACGCACGCGCGACGTGACCGGGGACGGGATTCTTGACGTGATCGCGCTGTCTTCCTGGGCCGACCAGCCCGGGGCTCGGGACGCTGGCGCCATCTACGTGTGGAAGGGTGGCGCCGGGCTCAAGGGGAGCCTCGCACCCTCCGCCACGCTCAGGGCGCCTGATGCCCTGCCTGGCGACAACCTCGGGTTCTTGAGTGGCGACCGGTTGCGCATCGTGGATCTCACTGGCGATGGCCTGGTCGACGTCATCTCGGGCAGCAATCACGCCGACTCGGCGAAGGCTGTCGACGCGGGTGCGCTCTACGTCTGGGAGGGTGGGGCGGGAATCGCGGGCAAGACCGCGCCCACGGCGACGCTCCGCCTGCCCGCGGGATCGCGCCACGACCATCTGGGCTGGTGCTCGGGGCCGAGCCTGCAGTTCGCGGACGTCTCCGACGATGGCATCCTGGATCTCGTCACCGGGGCCCTCCACGCGGATGTCGGCGGCGTGAGCGATTCGGGCGGTGTGTTCATATGGAGGGGCGGCCGGTCCCTCCAGGGCGACCCGCCACCGAGCGCGGCCCTGCTCATTCCCCAAAGCAAGGTCGTAGCGGGTGACCACCTGGGCAGCGGCCGATGGCACGCCATCCAACTCGTCGACTTGACCGATGACGGCATCCCCGATGTCGTGGCTGGCGGCTGCGCCGCCGACACCTCCGGTGTGAAGGACGCGGGAGCGGTCTTCGTCTGGAAGAGCGGGAGCTCCTCGCTGACCAGCCGCCCTCGACCCCTCTGGACCCTGACCGTGCCCAACGCGAGCGAGGGAGACCGGCTGGGCGAGTGAGGACGCCCCGCCAGCGGATTCCGGGGTTCGCCTAAGGTCCCCCAGCCGCGCCGATCGAAGGTCCGAGGGCACCCAGGACCCCTCCCGGAGCCGCATCGCACCCGGCTCGGAGCGGGTCCCCTCCTGCCGATTCCCCCCGAACCGCAGGGACCGAGCCATGAGCGATGCCCCGGAGACCGAAGCCCTCGAGGACCTGCAGCTCGTCGAGAGCTTCTACTCGAACGCCGTCAGCAACCTGTCGATGCTCATCGACCGCGACATCACCGTCACCTCGGTCACGACCGAGCGCGTCACCGCTCGCGTGGAGGGCAAGGGGCGGATCCACATCTCCTTCAAGCTGGGCTTCAAGGCCAGCGAGGGCACGTGGTACGGCTGCCTGCTGGTTCCGCTGCCGGACGCCGTCGCCCTGGCCGGTTACCTGATGATGATGCCCGACGAGGCGGTGAGCGCGAACCGGGAGCTGGAGGAGCTGGACGACCCCACCAAGGACGCCATGCTGGAGGTGGGCAACTTCATCGCCGGCGCGGTCAGCGACGTGGTGCGCGACTGGTCGTCCCAGGGCTGGACGGTGCGGCCCGAGGGCTGCCAGGGCGTGCGCGCCGACGTCCGGCCGGCCTTCCCCTACGAGGAGGGCTCGACCCTGATCGTGGGGCGGGCCCAGGTCCGGCTCCACACCTTCGACGAGTTCGAGATGATCGCCATGATCCCGCTCCTGCCGGGGATGGCGTAACGCCGGGCGATCCCCGGCCGCCTCGATCGGGCCAGGGACGGCCCCGGCCCGATGGAGGGGGTTCGAGGGCGACTACAGCGCCTTTTCGACGCGCTGCTGGAGGCGTCCCGGCTCGATCTCCTCGAGCTCGTAGAGGACGCGCGCCGCCGGCCGGTTCACCTTCAGGATCTGGGTGAGGTCGATCGGGGTGCCGATCAGGACCAGGTCGCAGTCGGCGGCGTTGATGGTCTGCTGGAGCTCGTCGATCTGGGTCGAGCCGTAGCCCATGGCCGGCAGGACCGAGGACAGGTGGGAGTACTTGGCGAAGACCCCCTTGATCGAGCCCACCGCATAGGGGCGGGGGTCGATGATCTCGGCCGCGCCCAGGCGCTCCGCCGCGACGTGGGCGGCGCCGTATTCCATGCCGCCGTGGGTCACGGTGGGGCCGTCCTCCACCGCCAGGACGCGCTTGCCGCGCACCGACTCGGGATCGGCCACGGTCACCGGGGAGTTGGCCAGGACCACCTCGGCCCCGGGGTTGACCTCGCGGATGCCGGCCAGCACGAGCTCGACGTCCTCGGGGCGCGCCGTGTCGACCTTGTTGACCACGATCACGTCGGCCATGCGCAGGTTGGTCTCGCCGGGGTAGTAGCGCAGCCCGTGCCCCGGGCGGTGCGGGTCCACCACGGTGATGAGCAGGTCGGGGCGGTAGAAGGACATGTCGTTGTTGCCCCCGTCCCACAGGATGACGTCGGCCTCCTTCTCGGCCTCGGCCAGGATCTTGCCGTAGTCCACGCCGGCGAAGACCAGGTTCCCGGCGACGATGTGCGGCTCGTACTCCTCGCGCTCCTCGATGGTGCACTCGTGCCGGTCGAGGTCGGCGAGCTCGCCGAAGCGCTGGCAGATCTGCTGGCTCAGGTCGCCGTAGGGCATGGGGTGGCGGATGGCGGCCACCTTCTTGCCCAGCCCCTTCAGGATGCGCGCCACCTCGCGGGTGGTCTGGCTCTTGCCGCAGCCGGTGCGGACGGCGCAGATGGCGATCACCGGCTTGCTGCTCTTCAGCATGGTCGCCTGGTGGCCCAGCATGACGAAGTCCGCGCCGGCGGCGTTGGCCCGGGCGGCCTTGTGCATGACGTCCTCGTGCGAGAGATCGGAGTACGCCATGGCCACCAGGTCGACCCCGTGCTTCTCGATCAGCGCCTCGAGCTCCTCCTCAGGGTGGATCGGGATGCCGTTCGGGTAGCGCTCTCCGGAGAGCTCCTGCGGGTAGGTCCGGCCGGCGATGTCCGGGATCTGGGCGGCGGTGAAGGCGACCACCTCGTATTCGGGGCGATCGCGCCAGTAGGCGTTGAAATCGTGAAAATCGCGCCCGGCGGCGCCCACGATGACGACTTTGCGCGCGGCGGTAGTCATGGAGTCTCCGGTATCCGTTCTCGGCCAGGGGGGGCGGGGGTGCCCTGCTTTCTGGTTTGGAGCGGCTGGTCCGACAACCGCTCTTGCGGGGACGCTACCGATTCGGGCGGGGGGATTCAAGGCCGCCCGGCCCGAGCGCGCGACTTAGTGCCCCGGCCGGCGGAATCCGGGCTCCCGGGGGCTACCAGTTCAGGGGATCCTGCGCCGTCTCCCAGGACTGCAGCTTCGAGGACCACTCGCCGTCGTCGGGATCCAGCATCCGCGCGTGGAGCCAGGCCTGGTGGGCGTCATCGCGGCGACCGGCGCGCCAGTAGGCGTCCCCCATGTCGCCCCACAGCTCGTCGTTCTCCGAGCCCGCGACCTTCAGCTCGAACTCCACGATGAGCTGCCCCGGGGCGTGCTCCTGCAGCCGATCCGCCCATTGGGTGTCCCCAGGCTGCGCCCGGAAGGCGCTGAGCCAGGACTCGATGGCCTGCCCGGTCTCTCCCCGCTGGAGGTACTGCTCGCCCAGGTCGGACCACATGGCCGCGTGGTCGGGCCGCTCCCTCGTAGCGGCCATCAGGAACTCGAAGCCGCGCTCCGGGTCGAGCTCGAGCAGCTTCTGTCGGGCGAAGTGGTGCGTGGGGTTCTCGGCCAGGAGGACCTCGATGGTCCCCAGCGCCTCCTCGGTGCGTCCGGCTTCGGCCAGCAGGTTGGTCAGCCGCTCGCGCCAGTTCCCGTGCTCGTCGCCTTCGGCGATCTTCTCGAGCAGGCGGCGCTCGGTGGCCTCCGGGTCCAGGCGGGCGAGGAGATCCCAGGAGTCGCCGTCGGTGGATCCCTCCAGGAACAGCCCCTCCAGGATCGCGCGCGCATCCTCGGCTTGCCCGCCCCGCTCGAGCGCCTCGGCCAGGCGGATGCGGATCTCGGGATCGCCGGGCGGGAGCTGGTCGCCGAGGGCCTGCTGCAGGATGCCGACGGTCTGCTGGGGGTCGATCTCGACCAGCTTGTGGGCGGCGTAGCCGCTGGTCGGGTCCTGCTCGAGCGAGAGGGCCCAGGCCCGGGCCGCGGTCCCGACGTCCCCCGCCTCCTCGAGGGCCTCGGCCACCTCGGTAGCGGTGTCCGAGTCGAAGAACGGATAGCGCTCGAGCATGGCCATGGCCTCGGTGGGTCGCCCGCACTCGAGGTAGGTGGACATCAGGAGCCATCCCAGCTCGTCGGGCTCGCGGCGGAGGCGCTCCATGAGGAGGCCCCGCTGGAGGACCGACTCGAACTCGGCCTGGAGCGCCTGCCAGGTGGACTCGAGCGCGGGATCCATCGCGAGCTCCGCGGGCGGCGGCTCGGCCCCCTCGGCTGGCTCGGAGGCGGCCAGGGTCGCTGCCTCGCGGTCGCGGCGTGTCGAATCGGAGCGGAGGGCGACGGACTCGCCCTCGTCGCGTGGACCCTCGCTCGAGGGGGCCTCGAGCTCGATCCGCCCCGCGCTCTCCCCGGGGATCGGGGCCGCGCCCGCTTCGGCGCCCCGCACGGGCGTCAGCACGCGGCTTCCGAACTGGGTCCCCAGGAGGAGACCCAGCCCCAGGCAGAAGAGGGAGACGGGCAGCCAGGTCGTTCGCATGAATTGCTCCGCAGTGGCCTCGGCAGGGTGCAGGGTCGATAGTCGGCCAGGGTGCGGCAGTCACTACGGCGGGCAGCCAATCGCCTGCCGGCGGCCCGCTGGCGGGCACCCGGAGGGGCGGAATCCGGCACCACTCTACCCGCAACCGTCGCGGCTCGCGTACGTCCCCTGGGGGTGGGCGGTGGGCTGGGGACGGTTGGGGGGGACCTGGAGCGGTCGGGGCCCCCCGAGACCCCCACAGTCCTCGAGGGCCGCCGCCTCACCTCCCCTCCCCAATTCGCCGCCCTCCCCGCGAGCCCCGGTTACGATGGGCACCCGATCCCCCTCCCAGCCGGAACCCGCCAATCCCACCATGATGAACCACCGGATCCCATCCCCCCTCGGCCCGTTCCCCCCCCTCGGCGCCCTCCTTTGCGCCCTCGCAGGCCTGACCGGCGCGGCGCACGCGCGGCCCCATGATCCCCCCTTCGAGGGATCCCTCCACGAGCGCGGTGCCGGCAACCAGGGCGTCCGAGCGGAACGCGCCCTGCCCGGCCCCCTGGTCGCCGCCCCCGGACAGGCGGCCGAGCCGGTCCGGTTCGAAGACCCGCGGGCCGCCGAGCTGGTCCACACCTCCCGCCACCTGGTCCTGGTTCCGGCCGTCATCCAGGCGGCGCGCCGCCCCCTGGTGACCGACGCCCAGCTCATGATCTGCAACGCCCTGCCCCCGGGGGAGAGCCTGCACCTCGAGCGCTTCCGCCTCCTGGCGGACGGCGACCTGCTCTACGAGCAGCCCCTCGACCTCGACCTGCCGGGAGATCCGCGCTTCGCGGAGGTCAACGCGTGGATCGAGCGCCTGCCCGAGCATCTCACCCACCTGCACCGCCCCCAGCGGCTCTTCGCGCATCCCGACGCGCCCACCTTCTCGACCGGCGAGCTCGCCGACCGCCTGCGCTTCATCCGCGAGCGCGTCGAGGAGCTGCGCATCGAGTACCTGGAGACCGAGTCCCGGCCCTACCGCATCCACCGCTTCTGGCTGCCGCTGGATCAGCTCCTGCGGGAGGACGAGCCCCCCGGCCGCGAGCTGCGCCTGGACCTCGAGGTCGACTACCGCCTCGCGACCGACTCGGTGTACACCGCCACCTCCTCGCGCCCCCTGCGCTGGCTGGGCGCCCCCCTGGGCCCCCCCGCGAGCCTCTCGAAGGGCGGTCGGGCGACGGCCACCGTGCACGCCGGAGACCTGCACGTGCACAGCTGTCACGGCGAGGCGGTGAACGCCTGCGCGCCCTCGGAGGACTGTCCCGCCGAGACCCTTCAGACCGCCGGCAGCTTCACCTACGCCGAGCTGAAGAGCCAGTACCAGGCCCTGGGCTACGACTGGTTCACCGCCACCGATCACAGCTACTGCATCAACGACGAGGCCGAGTACCAGGACATCGTCGCCGAGTGCGACGCCATCACCGACGCCTCCTTCGCCTGCATGCCCGACACCGAGCTCTCCAGCGACGAGGAGGGCCCCCAGGTCGGCAGCGACCTCGGCGACGCCCTGTGCCTGTGGACCACCTCGGCCAACCACATGGGCGCCCACGACATCAGCTCGCGCAAGCCGGGGGGCGAGGACGGAATCCTGGGCTTCTGCGACGGGCTCTTCGGCGACGCGCTGGAGCCCTTCACCGACAACATCGACGACATCCGCGCCGAGGGCGGCTACCCGATCATCAACCACCCCGCGGCCGAGTCCTTCGCCTGGAACAGCTTCGAGGCCACCCTGGGCATCGAGGCCGCCGGGATGCAGGGGGTCGAGATCTGGAACGGGGTCGGCCCGGTGACCGGCCAGGGCGCGCACGTGGAGAGCTGGATCGACTGGCTGCTGGCCGGCCGGGTCCTCTACTGCTATTCGGGCAGCGACACCCACGACGAGGCCTTCGCCTTCGGCGCCAACCACGTCGTGCTGTTCGACGAGGCGCTGTCCCCGGAGAGCGTACAGCGCGCCGTCCGCCAGGGGCGCGTGTTCGTCTCCAACGGCCCCACGCTCGTGACCGAGGTCGACAGCGGCCCCCAGAGCCTCACCATGGGCACCCTGCAGGCGATCGAGGCCGGCTCGGCCCCGACGCCGCTGACGGTCCGCGCGCACTACGACTTCGGCGCCGACACCGGGGCCGTGACCCTCTTCGAGGGCGCGGTCGGGGCCGCGGGTGAGACGGTGCTCGCCCAGAGCGGCCCCCTGAGCGGCCAGGGGGTGTTCGAGGCTCCCGCCACCCTGCGCACCGACGTCCGCACCTGGTACCGGGCCTACGCCGAGAACACCGCCGGCGACCAGAGCGCCTACGCCAACCCGGTGTTCTTCCTCCCCACCCTGGGCGACGTCCAGGTCTACTGCACCGCCAAGCCCAACTCCCAGGGCTGCCTGCCGAGCATCGCCTGGGCCGGCACGCCGGGGGCCTCGAACTACTGGACCTTCGTCGTCCGCGCCTTCGACGTCCTCAACAACAAGAACGGGATCCTCTTCTGGGGACAGGGCCCCAACTCGGCGTCCTTCCAGGGCGGCACCCTGTGCGTGGCTCCCCCCCTGCGGCGGGGGCCGGTGGTGCAGTCCGGCGGCAATCCGCCCCCGGCCGACTGCTCGGGAGTCCTCGAGACCGACGTGGGCGCGATCATCCGGAGCGGGGCCGACCCCTTCCTGGTGTCCGGCGCGACGATCTGGTGCCAGTGGTGGTACCGGGATCCCCAGGACCCGCTGGGCTACACCACCGGGCTCTCCAACGCGCTGCGCTTCTCGATCGAGCCGTGAGCGCCGCCCCCCGCGGGTGACCGCGGCTCCACCTCGGAGAGAATGCCGGGATTCCCGCGGGATCGTGGGGGTCCCGGTCCACTCCCCAGCGCACCCCCCATGCAGCTCGAGGACCTCATCGACCGTTTCCGCGGCCCCCTGATCGGCCTGATCGCCTCCTGGGGCGCTCCCTGGCGCGAGGCCACCGAGCTGGCCCAGGACGCCTTCGCCGAGGCCTGGCTCTCGCAGCGGAGCTTCCGGGGCGATCTCGAGGACTCGCGGGCGACCGGCGCCTGGCTGCGCGGGATCGCCCGGAATCTCCTGCGCGACCGACGGCGCTCCGCGGACCGACGCCGGGCCGAGGCGATCGAGGAGGTCGATCCCGAGGCTCCGCGCGAGGCGGAGGACGGAGAGCGGGCCCGGCTGCTGGAGGCGATGGGGCGCCTCTCGGAGGAGCACCGGGGCGCGCTGCAGGTGCACTACCTCGAGGAGACCAGCGTGCGCGAGACCGCTGTCCTGCTGGGCATCTCGGAGAAGACCGTGGAGTCGCGCCTCTACCGGGCGCGCCGCGAGCTGAAGCGGCTCCTCTCCCCGGAGGCGGAGCCCGAAAGGCAGAGGTCATGAGCGCTCGAGCTGGCGATCGCGAGCCGGAGGGCCGGGAGATGGTGGCCGAGCCCCGCCTGCGCGAGGCCCTGGCCCCCCACCGCCCCTCGCCCGAGGAGTTCGCCGAGGGCGTGAGGCGACGCATCCGGGAGGCCGAGGAGCGGAGAGCGCGGCAGGACGAGGAGGGCGCGGCCCTGCTGGCCCGCTCGGCCTTCCTCCGGCGCGCGGCCTCCATCCTGCCGCCGGGCCTCCTGCCCGGGCCGATGCTGCTGGTCGCCGGCAAGAAGGCCGGCCTCAAGGGCGCGCCGGCGCTGCTCGCGATTCCGGCCGTGTCCCTGCTGGTCCTGGGCCTGAGCTTCGCGGCGGCGCTGGGGAGCCTGGCGCGTCCCCTGCGCGGCGAGGCGAGGATCGCAGAGCCCGGCGATGATGCGCGGCATCGGCAGGCAGTGCGCGCGTGGTGGCGCGCGAGCTGGTGGAAGCCCGTGCTCGGCCTGGGGCTGATCGCCGGCCTCCTGATCCTGCTGCCCGCCGAGGCGGCCGTGATCCTGGTCCTGGTCTCGATGGTCGCCCTGGTCGCGATCCTCGAGGGGTTGCGCCGCGCCGGATACGGATCGCGCGCGGTGATCGCGGGCCGCTGCTGCGGATTCCTGATCACGCTGGGCGCCATGGTCATGCCGCTGGAGAGCCTCCTGATCCCCGGGTGGACCCCGTTCGCGATCTCCGCGTCCCTGCTCGGCGGTGGGGTCCTCTGCGGCCTCTTCGCGGTCCGCGGCGCGTCGACGGCCCTCCGCCCCCTCTGGGGATCCCGCGCCTTGTTCCTGCTCCCGGTGCTGATGTTCATGGTCTGGCCCATGCTGATCACCTCCGCCGGCCGGGGCGATCTGGTCGCCTGGGTCGAGTCCTTCGAGGACGCGGAGCTGAACTCCGCCCGATGGGACGACTGGAGCCTGGTGGCCTCCTGGCTGGAGCGGGATCCGGCGGCCCCGCCCCTGGATCTCGCCGGCCCCACCGAGGTGCTGCACGCCGCCCTGGATCGCGGCGAAGACGCGAGCCCCTTCACCCTGCTGTCCGCGGCCCGACTGGGCCTGCTGCGCGATGGCGACTGGCGGGCCCGCGTCGACCGCATCCACATACCGAGCCTCATCGGCCGGGACGGTCGGCTTCCCTTCTTCGAGCAGGCATGCCTGAAGATCCGCGCGCTCCAGGCCACCCGTGATCTCGATGGCGCGGAGCGCGCTCTCCTCGCCCGCCGGGTCATGCTGAGCCTGCCCCGCGAGGCCGACCACGAGGCCATCCACGCGATCTGGTTGGGTTGCGAGTCGCTCGATCTTCTCGGGTGCGGGCACCTCGCCGACGAGCTGGCCGAGGACGTCCGGAGCCTCCTCCTCGAGATGTGGCGCGGGAGACACCGGCGCGAGGCCGCATCGGCCGGCTTCGTCACCTCACCGGAGACCGTCGGCAAGCGGCACCTCGCGGACTTCTTCCAGCACGAGGCGACCTTCGAGGCCGTGGACCTGATGATCCGCTTCGGGGTTCCCGAGGGGCTCGACCTCGCGCGCGTGGCGAGTTACTGCCGGGGGGCCGCGGCCCCCAACCTCCCCTGGCGGCGCACCTTCCGCCCGTATCAGCTCGTCCTCGAGGCGGCGCGGGAGAACCTGGAGGCCAGCCTGCCCTACCGGCGCCCCTCGCCGTGGTCGCGCCTGGTCGCCAACCGCCTGCTGGTCGGGGTCCTCCTGCTCGTGGGGCTCTGCCTGTTCGCGGTCCTCCGGGCGCCGAGCGGCCGGCGAGCGGAGCCTGGAGGGGCCGCCAGCGCGCCCTGAGCCAGACCCCGCCTGGCGGGCGTTCCCGGATCGGGGAGTCCCGCGGCCGTCCTGGGGGCGTCCGGCGGGCGAACACAAAGCTTGCAAAGCGGAGCCGCGGGTCCAATTAACATCTGTTACATTCGGATCCGAGACGAGGTATGGCCGGCGTCCGGCCAGCCGCAGGGGTATACCTGGGCGGACGACCTCCACAGACACGCCCTCTCAACCGGAGAGAACAGAACGATGTTACAGCTCATGCTCAAGACGGGCGCCGGGGTGCTGGCGCTCGCGCTGATGGGCGCCCCCGCGGGCGCAGTGCCCGGGTGATGCGGAGGGGGCGGCGTCCCGATGACCGGTGGGTCATCGGGAGGCGGCTCGCTCCCGAGCTGGGGGCGCCTACAGACGGCCCAATCACGCCTCAAGGCCGAATGGACCCCGGGATCCTGCTCTGCGGAGGAGATCCTCGCGATCAAGGAGGCGATCAAGTCCCTGCGCGCCGATGACCATCGGCCCATTCTGATCCTGCGCGACTGCGACGGTTGCCCCAACAAGGAGGGCGACCTGATCAAGCGCACCCTGCTCGACGAGCGCTTCCTGCTGGCCACGCCGTGGTTCCACTGCGTCCGGCTGCAGCACGAGGTGGTCGGCGACGAGCACCCCCTGCACAAGCTGTTCGAGGGCTCCCGGCCCGCGCACGTGGTCGTGAGCACCTGGGACGCCGAGCGCATCATCGCGCTGCCGCGCTTCGCGCCCAAGGACATCTGGCAGGCGATGCGCACCGTACTGCGCAAGGAGTACAAGAAGAACCCCGAGACGGCGATGAAGGGGCTCGTCAAGCTCCTCAGCAACTACGACGCCCTCGACGAGCGGGAGCGCGAGCTGCGCGACCAGCTCAAGGTCAAGGAGGAGCGCGGCAAGGACCGGCGCGTCAAGCAACTGGTGGCCGAGCTCAAGGAGCTGGCCGAGGACCGCGAGGAGCTGTTCGAGAAGGAGCGCAAGTTCCGCGACATTCAGCTCAAGAATCCTCCTGAAGAGGAAGAGTCAGAGAGCTAGGAGGGGAGAGCGCTCCCCCTTGGAGAACGGGCGGCGCCGCACCCGCGGCGTCGCCCTCTTTCGTGACGAGGCGGCTGATGGTCTCCACTCGATACTGGCGGCGGCTCGACGAGCGTCGGGTCCAGTGCCTGGTCTGTCCCCGGGGGTGCAAGCTCCGCGAGGGTCAGCGCGGCTTCTGCTACGTGCGCGCCTGCGAGGGGGGGGAGGTGGTCCTGACGACCTGGGGCCGCTCGAGCGGCTTCTGCGTCGACCCCATCGAGAAGAAGCCGCTGAGCCACTTCCTGCCGGGGAGCGCGGTCCTCTCCTTCGGTACGGCGGGCTGCAACCTGGCCTGCCGCTTCTGCCAGAACTGGGACATCTCCAAGTCGAAGGAGGCCGCGACCCTCGCGGATCGCGCGACTCCCGAGGCGATCGCCCGCGCCGCGCAGGCGCACGGCTGCCGCAGCGTGGCCTTCACCTACAACGATCCGGTGATCTTCCTCGAGTACGCGGTGGACGCGGCCCGCGCCTGCCACGCGCGGGGCATCCGGACCGTGGCGGTGACCGCCGGCTACGTGTGCGCCGAGCCCCGCGAGGAGCTCTTCCGTCACGTGGACGCCGCCAACGTGGACCTCAAGGCCTTCACCCGCGGCTTCTACCGCAAGATGGCGGGGGGCGAGCTCGAGCCCGTTCTGGAGACCCTGCGGTACGTCGCGCGCGAGACGGCCACCTGGCTCGAGCTCACCACGCTGCTCATCCCCGGGCTCAACGACTCCCCCGGGGAGCTCGACGCCCTCTGCGGCTGGGTGGTCGAGAACCTGGGCCCCGACGTGCCCCTGCACTTCAGCGCCTTCCACCCCTCCTGGAAGGTGCTCGACCTCCCGCCCACGCCCCCCGAGACCCTGCGGCGCGCGCGGGAGATCGCGCAGCGCTGCGGCGTGCGCCACGCCTTCACGGGGAACGTGCGCGACGTCGAGGGGGGCAGCACCTGGTGCCATTCCTGCGGCGAGCTCCTGATCGGGCGCGATGGCTACCGGATCCTGGAGTGGCGCCTGGGAGAGGGCGGCCGCTGCCGCGCCTGCGGCGAGGTCTGCGCCGGGGTCTTCGAGGCCCGGCCAGGCAGCTGGGGCTCTCGGCGGCAGCCGGTGCGCCCGTCCGACTACGAGCGGTCCTGAGCGCGGGCTCGCCTCAGCGCCCGACTCCCGGCTCCAGCTCGCGGCCCATCGCGTCGACGGGTCGAGTGATGCGGAGCCTCCCCGAGGGGATCAGCGACGCGAGCTGTGGCAGGTCGTACTCGCGCAGGGCGCCGTGCACGACCTGGGCCCACTGCCCGCTCGGCACCGGAGTTTCCACGACCTCGCTCCACGAGCGCAGACAGCGGTCGAGCTCGACCGAGGCGAAGAGCCCGGGCTCGAGGGCGGCGGCGTGGAGCGCCGGCGGGCCCGGCTCGCCGATGGCGAGGAGCCGGACCGGGACCCGCCCGCCGTCTCCGCCCGCGCGCTCCGCGAGCCAGTCCGCGCACATGAGGGCTTCCTCCGCGCGCATGCCCAGCCAGGAGCGCCCGATCAGGTACGCCAGGAGGACGTCCGGCCAGCTCTCGCCGGCGTGCCGGGCGTAGTCCGCCCGCGCGCCCCGCCGCTGCAGCTCGCCGATGCCCCGCAGGTCGACCGCCAGGACCAGCCGGCCCTCGAGCGCCAGGGCCTCGAGGGGCCCGCCCGGGGCCGCATCGGCGTGCTTTCCCCCTTCGTGCAGGTAGAGCACGGGGGCTCCCGCCCGCCGGGGCGGCACGAAGGCCAGGGCGGGCAGGGGGACGAAGGCGCCCTCGGGGCGATCGGCCTCGACCCTCGGCTCGAGCGCGAGCTTCTCGATCCGGTAACCCTCGCGCTCGATGGCGCCCGCCGGTCGGGCCCGCAGCCGGGGGAGCTCGTCCAGGGGCCGGATCCCGGCCAGCTCGCGGACCCGCTCCCGGAGCTCCGCCGGCGCGCCCTCCGCCCACAGGCCGCGGCGCACCTCGAGGAGGCGCTCGTCCTCCTCGCGGTGCAGGTCGAAGACCGTCCGGGCCCCCTCCATCAGGACGACCTGGCCCCGCTCGGTGCACTGCAGCTCGGCGTCGCTGGCGACCGGCACATCGAGAGGCTCCACCACCTCGCCCTCCACCCCCGAGAGCCAACGCCGCATCCAGCCCACCATGGCGACGCGCAGCGCGGGCGAGAAGCCGTGCTCGGCGTCCGCTTCGACCAGATCGATCCGCTCGGGGAAGCCCAGGCGGTCGTAGAAGCGCCGGGCCCGCCCGAAGGTGGTCCGGGTCCCCTCGATCGGGAAGAAGTCCCGGGTGGCGGCGCAGATCAGGGTCGGTCGGGGGGCCCGCAGGATGGCGTACTCGGCGTGGTCCAGGCCCGCGGCGATCTGCCCGAAGACGTTCTGCTCCGCATCCTGGGGGCCGATCTCGGCCAGGAGGTGCTGGAAGTCGGTCAGGTAGCAGCTCGGCGCGGCGCAGCGGATCCGCGGGTCGAGGGCCATCAGGTAGCTGGTCTGGGTGCCGCCGCCGGAGTTGCCGCTGCACCCGATCCGCTCGGGATCGACGTCCTCGCGGCCGCACAGGTAGTCGATGGCGCGCACGCCGTCCCAGACCATGTGGGCGGCCAGGTTCTCCCCCAGCAGGACGCAGGCGGGCCCCAGGACCATGTGCTCCTCGGTGGCGCGGAAGCGGCCCGTTCCATCCGCGGCCAGGACCTGCTTGCGCTCGCCCTGGCCGATGGGGTCGAAGCAGAGGGCGGCGACGCCGCTGCGGGCGAGCAGGATGCAGGCGCGCTGGTAGGACTCGGCCGCCTTGCCGTTCTGGCTGTGACCGCAGGGGACCAGGACGGCCGGGTGGGGCGGAGGGGAGTCGGGCAGGTAGAGCGCGGCGCTGACGCAGAAGCCCGGCCGGCTCTCGAAGAGCACCTTCTCGATCCGGAAGCCGTCGCGCAGGAGGACCCCGGTGACGCGCGGCGAGAGGGGCGTGCGCTCGGGGAAGCCGCCCAGCCGCTCCTCGAACAGGCCCCGCATCCGGGCCTGGTAGGCGCTGAGCTCGGCGGGCTCGTCGATCTCCTCGAGGGCCGCCGCCGACCGCCTCGCGAGCTCTCCGGCGGCCTCAAGGAGCGCCTCCCCCACCAGGCGGTCGGCGGGCACTCCCCCGTGCCCCCCTCCCAGCACCCGCAGGTCCTCCTGGGCCCGGGCCCCCTCCGCGGCGGGGAGCAGGAGCGCCAGGGCCAGAGCCGCGGACCGGAGCGAGGACATGGGCGCCTACTCGCGCGTGAGCTCCGTCCGCACCGGCACGACGAACGCCCGGTACAGCTCCTGGCAGTCCTCCGCGGCGAGGCCCGCGTGCTTCTCGCCATCCAGCACCAGGATCCGATAGCGCAGCGCGAGGGGCTCGCCATCGCGGAGGCTCGCCGTGAAGAAGGCGCCGAAGCGCCCGTAGCTGCGGGTGTTGTAGACCGTCGGCCGGGGGTTGTCGGGATGGTCCATGTGCATCACGGCGTAGGCCTGCCCGCCCACGGGGAAGCGGCCCACCACCCAGGGGCATTCGCTCCAGTTGTCGTTCTCGCCCCCCTCGGCCGAGGCGGGGCGCAGGTAGGTGCACGACTCGGCATCGGCGACCTCCTGGGCGGCGCGGAACTGGAAGCCGGCATGGGCGGGGTCCCCGTCGAGGAGTACCTCTCCCGAGGCCGACGCCAGCTCGATCTCGAAGTCCATCAGGCGCAGGCCCTCGGGCTGCGCCCAGGTGGTGAGGGTGCGCCGGTCGCGGACGATGACCCCCCGCTCCCCGCCGACCCACTCGCTGGTCGAGATCGAGCGCGCCATCACGTGACCCAGCGCCTCGCGCTCGGGGGCGAAGCCCCGGTGCTGCTGCGACTCGCTGCGCCCCTCGCCGGCGAACCAGAAGTTGTGCTCCTCACCGGCGGCGATCGTCTTCGACCAGCCGATGAACAGGCCGCGGTGGTGGGGGTACTTGCCCCCCGGCCCCTTGGTGATGAGCTGCATCCCGTCGAAGCCGAAGAGGCGATGGTAGGTCTTGTAGGTGACCGCGAATTGCTCTGGATCGAAGAGCGTGTGGTGCCGCCAGATCCGCCGCTGTCGGTGCAGCAGGTCCCGGTGGCCCTCCCGATCCACGAAGCGGAAGCGGGGCGACCGCAGGAGGTCGAAGTGCTCGGGCTCCATCTCGGAGACCGGCATCAGGTCGAGCTGGAGCTCGACGGGCTCGCCGGCGGTCAGCTCGGGCTCGATCCAGTGCACCCCCAGGGCCTCCAGGCGACCGCGCTCGTCGCGCCGCCGGCTCCAGTCGAGCTGGGCGACCCGCGGCGTGCCCCCGGAGAGCACCGGACGCACGGACGCGAACCAGCGCTCGGGATCCCCGAAGCGGCGCTCCTCGGGAATGTCCCGGCCGACCTCGAGCCAGACGCTCACCGGGGAGTGTCCCCGCGAGACGGCCCCGGGGTCGGCGATCACTCGCCAGCTGGCCTCCTGGGCCAGCCCGGAGCTCACCAGGGTCAGCGCCGCCAGCAGCCATCCCCTCCATCGCTGTACGGTTCGACCCATGGTGACGCGGATGCGTTGCCCTCGCCGACGCGGGCGCAGGCCGGGACGGGGGCTAGAGTCGAGAATACCGCCCACGCGAGGTGCGCTCCAACGGAAGTCGCTAGGATGTTCGGCTCGAAACGAGACGCGTACAGGGAGTTCGAAATGAGCGAAGGCGAGGCTGCGATCGGGGCAGGGAGCGGCGTGCAGGCCGCCCTGCGGGTTCCCTGCGAGAAGCTGCGCTGGCGGTGCGGCGAGGCAGACCTGGGGTTCCAGTCCACGGAGCAGGTGGAGCCCCTGCCCGGCATCATCGGCCAGGACGACGCGGTCGACGCCCTGCGCTTCGGCCTGGAGATCTACGCCCCCGGCCAGAACATCTTCGTGCGGGGCCTGACCGGCACCGGGCGCATGACCTCGCTCAGCCGGCTGCTGCAGGAGATCCAGCCGGACTGCGCTCTGGGCTCGGACTTCTGCTACGTCCACGGCTTCGATCGGCCCGATCGCCCGCGCCTCCTGACCCTGCCGCGGGGGAGGGCCAAGGCCTTCGCCAGCCGGATCGACGAGCTCATCGGCTTCATCCGCAACGAGCTCGGGCCGGCGCTCTCCTCGGACGCGCTCCAGGCGCGGAGGGAGTTCCTGGAGGAGCTCATCCAGGAGCGCAGCAAGCAGATCGCCCAGCCCTTCGAGGAGGAGCTCCGGGCCAGCCAGCTCACCATGGCCAACGTCCAGGTGGGTTCCAACATCCAGCCGGCCATGCTCCCGCTGATCGACGGGGAGCCCGCGCCGCCGGAGAAGCTGGAGCAGCTCCGCCGGAAGGGCGCCCTCGACGATGCGGCCATCGAGCAGATCCAGGAGCGCATCAAGACCTTCTCCAAGCGGCTCCAGGAGGTCTCGCAGGAGCTGCAGGAGATCCAGAACGAGCACGCGCGGGAGGTGCGCGGGCTGTACCAGGGAGCGGCCCGCGAGATCCTGGGCAACGCCGCCCGCCCGATCCGCGAGGAGCACTCATCCGAGGACATCTCCCGCTTCCTCGACGAACTGATCACCGATGTGGTCGAGCGCGGGCTCGACGAACTCAAGGCGGGGAACGACCCCACCCGTCTCTACCGGGTCAACCCCATCCTGGCCCACGGCCCCGACGAGCCCTGCCCGATCATCGTCGAGAACACCCCCACGATGTCGAACCTCCTGGGGACCATCGATCGCCAGATTCTGCCGCAGGGCGGGAGCATCTCCGACCACACGATGATCAACGCCGGCTCCCTGCTGCGCGCCGAGGGGGGCTACCTGATCCTCGACGCGCGGGACGTCCTGTCCGAGCCGGGCGCGTGGAAGGCCCTGGTACGCACCCTGCGCACGGAGAAGCTCGAGATCATCTCCCCCGACTCGGCGCTGCCGTGGGTGGGGCGCTCCCTCAAGCCCGAGCCGATCTCCCTGCAGGTCAAGGTGATCCTGATCGGCGACCCCGGGCTGTACCACCTGCTGGATGGCCACGACGCCGACTTCTCGAACCTCTTCAAGGTGCTGGCGGACTTCGACTCCAGCATCGAGCGCTGCCCGGAGGGCATCCAGCGCTACGCCGGGGTGCTCGCCCGCATCGCCGCCGAGGAGGGGCTGCCGCACTTCGAGAGCGGCGCGGTGGCCGCCCTGGCCGAGCACGGCGCGCGCATCGCGGCCCGCAACGACCGGCTGACCACCCGCTTCGGCCGGCTGGTGGACCTGGCCCGCGAGGCGGCCTTCCTGACCCGCAAGCGCGGGGCCCCGCGGGTCAGCGCCGAGTTCGTCCGCGACGCGATCCGGCTCAACAAGCGCCGGGGCGACCTGCCGGCGCGGCGCTTCCGGGAGATGGTCGCCGAGGGCACCATCCGCATCCAGACCAGCGGCTCCGCGGTCGGTCAGGTCAACGGGCTGGCGGTCATGTCGGCGGGTCCCCTGACCTACGGATTCCCCTCCCGCATCACCTCCACCATCGGCCCGGGGAGCGCCGGCGCCATCAACATCGAGCGCGAATCCCAGCTCTCGGGAGCCATCCACACCAAGGGCTTCTACATCCTGGGGGGGCTGCTGCGGTACCTCCTGCGCACCAAGCACCCCCTGGCCTTCTCGGCCTCGGTGGCCTTCGAACAGAGCTACGGGGGGATCGACGGCGATTCCGCCTCGGGGGCCGAGATCTGCTGCCTGCTGTCGGCCCTGACCGAGATCCCCCTGCGGCAGGACCTGGCCATGACCGGCGCCATCGACCAGCACGGCCACATCCAGCCCATCGGCGCCGCCACCGAGAAGATCGAGGGCTTCTTCGACACCTGCTCGGACGGTGGCCTGACCGGGACCCAGGGCGTGATCATCCCCGCCTCGAACGTCCGCAACCTCATGCTGCGCGAGGACGTGGTGGAGGCCTGCCGCGACGGCCGCTTCAGCGTGTACGCGGTGGACACCATCCACCAGGCCCTGGCGCTCTTCACCGGCTGCGAGGTCGGGGAGCCCGACGAGGAGGACGAGTACGCCGAGGGCACGCTGCTGTTCGAGGCGGTCTCGAGGGCCTACGAGTACTGGGCCATGGCGGCGATCGCGCCCCACGCGGCGGTCATCGAGGAAGAGGAAGAGGAGGAGGGCGCGGCCGAGGCCTGAGCTCCGCCCCCGGCGCGGCCGCGACACCCTCTGGAACCATGAAGAACCTCCTTGCGGCCCTCGGCCTCGGGCTGGCGATCGCGCTGCTGACCTCCGCCGCGCGTCCCTGCACCGGCTTCTTCGTGTACCAGGACGGTCGGGCCTTCGCCGGCAACAACGAGGACTACTGGGATCCGGACACCAAGGTGTGGTTCGTCCCCGCGACGGAGGATGCCTACGGCTGCGTCTTCTTCGGCTACGGGAACCTGTTCCCCCAGGGGGGCATGAACAGGGGGGCATGAACACGGAGGGCCTCTTCTCCGACGGTTTCGCCACCGCCCCACATCCGGTCGAGGACCACGCGGGCAAGGAGACCTTCGGGGGCAATCTGATCGAGCACGCCATGCTCACCTGCGGCACGGTCGCCGAGGTGGTGGAGCTGTTCAGCCGGCACGACCTGCGCTTCCTCGAGAACGCCATGACCATGTTCGCGGACAGGACGGGCGACTCGGTCATCATCGAGGGAGACGAGCTCCTGCGCATCGAGGGGCGGTATCAGATCACCACGAACTTCTACCAGTCCGCGACCTCGCCCGAGACCTACGCCTGCGGGCGCTGGAAGATCGCGCGGCGCATGCTGGAGGAGAGCGAGGAGGTCTCGGTCGATCTCTGCCGACGCGTCCTGGCCGCCACCCACGTCGAGGAGCAGGCCCAGACGCTGTACTCCAACGTCTACGACCTCCAGCGCGGCCTCGTGTACCTCTATCACTTCCACGACTTCGAGAACGTCGTGGTCCTCGACCTCGCCGAGGAGCTCGAGAAGGGGGCCCGCGTCATCGATCTGCCCTCGCTCTTCCCCGAGACCTTCGCCTACCAGCGCTGGCTGGAGAAGAAGGAGCGGGAGATCGAGGAGGAGAGGCGTCGGCGCCGCGCCGAGGGGATCGACCCCGCGGTCCTGGACCAGCTCGTGGGGCGCTACGAGCTGGCGCTGCCGGGAGATCGGACCGACACCCTGAGCGTGCGGCGGGAGGGTGAGCGGCTCCTGATCCTCGGCGAGGATGGGGAGGAGGTGGAGATCCTGCCCGAGTCGGAGCTTCTCTGGTTCCACGTAGGGCCCGGCGGCAGCTACGACTGCGAGTTCCACCGCGATGCAGAGGGGGGCGTGACCGGCCTCACCCTCGAGTTCTTGGGCGCGCGGTACGAGGGCCGGCGGATCGACTGAGGGCGCGCAGCCCTAGTCGACGGGCACCATCAGCTCCGGTGTCAGGTGCTCCGCGAAGAACTCGCTCTGCGCCCTCATCGCGTACGCCCCTCCCACCCGCAGGGAGTGGTCCGCGCCGGGGATGACGACGAGGTCGTGCTGCTTGCCCGCCTCGATCAGGGCCGAGGTCATCTTCATCGTCGCCGAGAAGGAGGCGTTGACGTCGGCCGTGCCGTGGATGAGGAGGAGGTGCCCCTCGAGCTGCTTCGCCAGCTTCAGGCTCGAGGCCGCCTCGTAGGCCTCGGGGTTGTTCTGGGGCGTCCCCATGTAGCCCTCGATCGGCGTGGCGTGGTGGTCGTACAGGTCGTAGACCGGCGCCATGGCCACGCCCGCGCGGTACACCTCGGGCGCGAGCAGCATCGCGCGCACCGTCATGTAACCGCCCCACGACGAGCCGAAGATCCCCACGCGGTCGAGGTCCACGTAGGGGCGCTCGGCGGCCAGCGCGCGCAGGGCCGAGACGTGGTCGGGGATCTCGTTCGTCCCGAAGCTCAGGTGCACGACGTCCTGGAAGGCCTTGCCGCGCCCGGTAGTGCCGCGGCCGTCGACGATCATCACCAGGTAGCCCTCCTCGGCCAGGACGCGGGCCTGCATGCCGCGCCCGTCGCCGTAGGAGTGCGGGACCCAGGTGGTGAAGGGTCCGTTGTAGATGAAGTCGAGGATCGGGTACTTGCGCGCGGGATCGAAGTCGCGGGGCTTGTAGAGCAGGCCGTGCAGCTCGGCCGCGCCGTCGGCGGCGGGGACGACGAACTTCTCGGGCAGCGCGGCGGTCTCGTCCACGGGCTCCGCCTCGGCGACCGTCAGGAGCAGCGCGCCGTCGGCTCGGCGGTAGACGCTGCGCGGTGGGTCCACGGGCGAGGAGTAGGTATCGACGAAGGTCGTCCTCTTCGGTCCGAAGGAGATCTCGTGCGTGCCCGGGCCCTCGGTGAGGCGCTCGAAGCCCTCCCCGTCGAGACCGCAGCGGTAGAGGTGCGTCTCGTAGGGATCCTCCTCCGCGTGGCCCAGGAACCAGACCACCTCCTCCTCGGGATCCACGGCCACCGCCTTCTCCACCGGGAACTCGCCCTGCGTGATCGGACCGAGCAGGTTCCCCTCGAAGTCATAGAGGTAGAGGTGTCGCCAGCCGCTGCGGTCGGACATCCACACGAAGCGCTCCCCGTCGCCCACGCCGCGCAGCAGGTCCCGCCACATGATCATCAGCTCCAGCCCGCCGATGAAGGTCTCGCTGGTCTCGGTGAGGAGGACGCGCGACTCCCCGGTCTCGGCGTCGGCGGCCAGGAGGTCGAGCCGCTTGTACTCGCGATCGATGCGGCCGATCAGCACCTCTGAGCCGTCCGCGCGCCACCCCCAGACGACCGCGTACTCGTCGGGACGGCCGGTGCCCTCCACGGCGACGCGCTCGCCGCTCGCCACGTCGATGACGTGGACGGCCAGGAGGGGCATGGTCTGGCCCGCGCGGGGGAAGGCGAAGAGCTCGACCTCCTCGGACTCCTGCAGCCAGTCGACGACGGCGATCCGCGGCACCTCGCGGGCGTCCGCCCGCAATACGGCGACGCGGCTTCCGTCGGGGGACCAGCAGCCCTGATCGGCGGCCCAGCTCCAGTACTTCTCGCCGTCCTCGGTCAGGGGAGTCGTCTCGTCGTCCGCGGCCCGGCGGAGGGAGAGGTCGTCGTCCTCGGCGCGCAGGAGCAGCTCGCCGTCGGGGGACGGGCGCTCCATGATCGCGTCGGAGCCGACGGTGAAGCCGGCCTCGATCTTCCTCGGCGTCCGGCGCTTCTCCAGCTCGGCCTCCTCCTCCGGAATCCGTGTCAGCTCGTAGTCGGTGAGGCGCAGGTCCCACAGGTCGCCCCTGTACTTGAAGCGCACGACGTCCTCGCCGCGGAGCTCGACCCTGGAGAAGGGCAGGCCCTCGTTGCGGACCTTCTTCCCCGTGGCCTCCGCCAGGAGCGCTCGAACGCGCTCCACGTCCAGCATCGGGCTCGGAGGCGCCCCATCGGGTCGAGCGACCAGGATCACGCGGTCCTTCAGGCTGCCGGCCGCGTACCAGAAGCTCTCCCCGTCCGGCATCCAGTGGGGAGTGATCCTCCCCCCCGCGGCGCGCGAGACGAGGCTCGATGCACGCGGAGGGACCCCGAGGCCGTACGGATCCGGACCTCGCGTCGGTGCAGTGGCGGCTTTCGCGCCGAGGAGGGACGCGAGAATGGCGAGGAGGACGCTGGCGATCGGCGACATCGAGGAGCTCCGCGCTGGAGGGAGAGGGTGGCGAGGGTGCCCACCATGATAGAGCGGCCGATGGGCCCGCTCTCCCGTGCGCGGTAAGACTTGATTTCGCGGTCCGTATCGCCCGGGAGGCGCGCACCGCGCTACGGAAATCGGGGGACCAGTTAGTCCCGCGGGAGGATCCGGTACTCCGCAGCGGGCCCCTCGAAGAGGATCACTCCGGGCTCGGGTCGGGCGACGGGCACCTCGCGGCCGTGGAGCTCGACCCTGAGGGGGGCGGCGCAGCGCAGGCGGCAGGAGCCGCCGCCTTCGCGGCGCAGGACCGCCGAGACCAGCGCGCCCTCGCGCCACTCGACGTCCACCTCGACGGCCCCCCTCGCGCGGAGGCCGCGCGCGAAGCCGTCGGGCCAGGCGCCGGGCAGGGCCGGGAGCAGGTGGATCTCCCCGGCGTGGCTCTGCAGGAGCATCTCGCAGACGCCCGAGGTGGTGCCGAAGTTGCCGTCGATCTGGAAGGGAGGGTGGGCGCCCATCAGGTTGGCGTAGACCCCGCCGCCGCGATGATCGCTGCCGCTGCCCACGAGGCGGAGGGTGTTGCCGAGAAGCCGATAGGCGTGATCCCCGTCGAGGAGGCGGGCCCAGAGGTTGATCTTCCAGGCCAGGGACCAGCCCGTGCCCCCGTCCCCGCGATGCCCGAGGCTCACCCGGCAGGCGTCCGCCAGCTCGGGGGTCGTCAGCGGGTGGATCGCGTCGCCAGGGTGCAGGGCCCACATGTGCGATACGTGTCGGTGGTGGTTGTTCGGGTCGTCCACGTCCTCGAGCCACTCCTGGAGCTGGCCGTGCTGCCCGACCCGATCGGGCGCGATGCGCGCGCGCAGCTCGGCGAGCCGGGAGCAGAGCTCGGCGTCCTCGCCCAGGATCGCGCCGGCCTGGATGCACGCATCGAAGAGCGCGCGCACGATCTGGTGGTCCATGGTCGGACCGGCCACCAGGCCGCCCTGCTCGGGCGAGTTGGAGGGGGTGCTGATCAGCCAGCCGGTCTCGGGATCCTCCACCAGGAAGTCGGCGAAGAAGAGGGCCGCGCCGCGCAATACCGGCCAGGCCCGCTCGCGCAGGAAGTCCTCGTCGAGGGTGAAGAGGTAGTGCTCCCACAGGTGCCGCGCCAGCCACGCCCCGCCCGTGACCCAGATCCCGTGATTGGAGTGGTTGATCGGCGCCGTCCCCCGCCAGAGATCGGTGTTGTGGTGCAGCACCCAGCCGCGGCTGCCGTAGTGCACCTCCGCCGTGCGGCGCCCGGCCACGGCCAGCTCGTCGAGCATGGTGAAGAGCGGCTCGCAGCACTCCGACAGGCCGGTGGGCTCGGCCGGCCAGTAGTTCATCTCGGCGTTGATGTTGACCGTGTACTTGCTCCCCCACGGCGGATCGAGGCGGTCGTTCCACAGGCCCTGCAGGTTGGCCGGCTGGCCGCCCGGTCGCGAGCTGGCGATGAGCAGGTAGCGGCCGTACTGGAAGAGCAGCTCGACCAGGTCGGGATCGGAGCGCTCGGCGAAGCGGCGCACGCGCTCGTCGGTGGGAAGGGCGGGACCCTCGGTCGCGCCCAGGTCGAGGGAGACGCGGCGGAAGAGCTCGCGGTGATCGGCCTGGTGGCGGGCGAGGATCTCGTCCCAGGATCGATCGCCGAGCGACTTCAGGGTGGACCGGCAGCGGGCCCCGGGCCTGCCGGAGGCGTCGCGCCAGTCGACGTAGCTGGTCGCCGCCACGAGGACCAGGGTCGCGGCGTCGGCGTCCTCGACGACGAGGCGCTCGCCATCGGCGCGGACCTCGCCCCCCTCGACCCGCAGCCGCGCGCGGGCCTGCGCGCGCAGGACGCTCTCGACTCCGGTGCGCGGGTTGGTGCGGGCATCCGCCTCGAGGATCAGCGAGTCGCCCTCGATTCGCGTGCTCGCGCCGGGTTGAGGGCTGGTCAGCGAGACCGCGAAGTCGAGCCCGCCCGGCCGATCACAGGCGAGCCGCACGGCGATGGCCTGGTCGGGGTGGCTGGCGAGGACCTCGCGCGTGTAGGTCGTCTTGAAGTACCGGTAGCGGACCCTGGCGACCCCCGCGTCCAGGTCGAGCTCGCGGTGGTAGTCCTCGACCTCCTGGTGGACCGGGAAGAAGAGGCGCAGGTCCCCCAGCGGCTGGTAGGCCTCCTGCCGCAGCGGGATGCTCATCAGCTTCGCCATGGCGAGCTCGTGGGCCTCGGCCTGACGGCCTTCCTCGAGCAGCGAGCGCACCCTGGGCAGGTTCTCCAGCGCCTCCGGGTTCTGGCGCCCCCCGGGCGCGCCGGTCCAGAAGGTGTCCTCGTTGAGCTGCAGCCGCTCCTCGGTCACGCCCCCGAACACCATGGCGCCCAGCCGGCCGTTGCCCACCGGCAGCGCCTCGGTCCACTCCTCTGCGGGACGCTCGTACCACAGGGAGAGGTCGCCCGCATCGGGATCCCGGTCGGCCGTTCGCGTCAACGCGGCGGGCACGGGCTGCTCCCGCCAGACATGCTGGAAGCCGTCGGCGTAGGGCTGGAGGGGATCTGCGAGCCACATTCCCGCCTCCTCGCGCGGGAGCTGGCCGGGCACGCTCGCGCGGCTCGCGTCGTCGCCCGGGAGGATCTCCCAGAGCCCCTCGAGACGCTGCTCGCCCGCCTCGCAAGAGAGCCGCAGCGGCCCTTCGAGGATCCCCCCGCTCCCGCCCTCGTCATAGACGCGCACGGCCAGCGCGTTCCACATGCCGGGGATGGCCAACTCCTCCGGCACGGAGTAGCGGCGCTCCGCCCCGGACTCGCCGCGGTACACCGGTGGCATGGTGCCGGTCGCTCCGACGCGCTCGCCGTTGAAAAAGACCTCGTCGCAGTCGTCGATGCGGCCGAGCTCCAGCAGCAGATCGCCGGACCAGGCTCTGGGCACCCGTACCGGTCGGCGCACCCAGGCAAAGCCGTCGTGCTCGGCCATGGTCTCGGGCCCGGAATCCTCCCAAGCACCCGGCACCCGCGCCCAGTCTCCCTCCCCTCGCCACCAGATCGGCGAGGACCAGGCCTGGTTGCCGTCCTCCTGCATCACGTGCACCCAGGCGCGGTGCTCGCCGATGATGAAGATCCCTGGCCTGGAGTAGGAGGCCCGCAGGTCGGGTGCCCGGACTCCCTCGGGGAACTCGAAGCGATCCTCGCGGATGCCATCGACCCAGAGGTCGACCCACGCGATGGGCGCGGTGCCCACCACGTCCACGTTGAGCACGGGCCGCTCCGTACTCTCGAAGCGCTCCCCCATCCAGTGCTCGCCGCTCCTGAAGACCAGGCGGATCCTGTCCGTGGCCCCGTAGGTGCGGCGCGCCTGCAGCGAGCGGAAGATGCCCTCGCGGGATAGCTCGGGGGTCCACGCGCAGGCGTAGCTCGCGCCGGTCGACAGGTGGTCCGAGCTGGCGATGAATCCGAAGTGATATCCGTGGTCGAGGCCTTCCCGCGCCGGCTCGTCCTCCACCTGGTCGCGGTAGCCCTGGTAGATCTCCAGCAGGGGCCGTTTCTCGTCGTCGTGATACTCCCACACGCTGCCCTTGAAGGGGTTGTGGGGGATGGTGATGGTGTCGCCGTCGATCTCGGCCCAGAAGTCGGTCACCGGCGGCGGGAAGTCGCGCAGCACGTCCTCTCGCAGCGAGACGACGTTGTGATCGGTGTCGGCGTGGCTGCGCTCGTAGGCGAAGTAGGGGAAGAAACGATCCCCCAGGCGGTGCCGCTCGACCTCCTTGGCGCTGCGCCACCAGAGCTGCGAGAGGGCGTTCCCGTGGTCGATGTCCCGCGTGTGATCGGTGATGCCCAGGAAGTCCAGATCCGCCACCTCGATGGCGTAGCGGTAGGCGTCGTCGATCGAGCCGTCGAGGAAGGGGAAGCACAGCGAGAGATCGGTGTGGCGGTGCAGGTCGCCGAAGGCGAGGTGGTACTCCTCGCCGCCCAGGGTCTCCGGGCGCGGGCGCGCGGGCCGGATCCCGGGGGCGGCCGGCGCAGGACCGGCGGGGGAGAGGCCACCCGCCAGGGGCGCGGGGGCGGGGGCGCCGTCGAGCTCGATCCGGGCCGTGGCCACCCCGCGGGGCCGGGGGTCCTTGCGCCGGTCGGTGCGACCGGTGTCCCAGGCCGCCGCCACTCCCTTCTCGAGTGGCGCCAGGCTCAGGCGCTGCATCCCGTCGCGCTGCTCGACGTCGAGATCGACGAGCTCGGACCAGCCGCTCTCCTGCAGGCAGCGCGCGTACAGGCGCCAGCCCTTCTCCACGTGGTGGACCACGGGCTCGGTCTGGCCGAGCTGCTCCTCGTAGAAGTGGCGATAGACCACCCACGGCCGGCCGCCGCCGTCCACGACCAGCTCGCCGCGCTCGTAGTAGACCCCCAGCTCCCGCACGCCCTCGCGCCGGTCGGGCCGCGCGGCGCCGCGGGCCAGGCTCGCCATGGGCAGGCCCTTCGTCGGCCACACGAGGCTCCCGTCCCGCGCCAGGGCGGCCACGCGCAGCTTGCGCAGGCCGTGCAGCGGGCAGTAGCCGTCGGTGGAGTTGGTGTGCTTCTGCGCCACCGAGCGGTAGGGCCGCCCCCAACCGACGCTGCCCTCCTCCCACAGCACCCACGCGCGGCCGCCGGGATCGCAGGCGATGCGCGCGCGGCCCTCGAAGGCCGGGGTGGAGGTCAGGCGCGCGATCTTGCCCCAGCGCCCGCCCGCTCGCCGGCGCAGCAGGACGTCGAAGCTCTCGCCGTCGAAGGCGTCCCAGACGACGAGGAGCTCGCCGTCGGGCGCCAGGGCCAGGTCGGGGCGCCAGTCGCCGAGGCCGGACTCGCTGACCCTCTCGACCGGGGCGAGCTCGGCGCCCGGCTCCGGCGAGATCGCGCGGGCCAGCACGTCGAACTGCCCGTCGCGATCCGACTGCCAGACCACCCACAGCCCGCCGGAGGGATCGGCGATGGCGCGGTGGTCGAGGTCGGCGCCCTCGCCCGGGCTGACCCGCAGGGGCTCGGTCCACTCGCCCGAGGCAATGCGCCGGCGGGCGAAGAGGTCCCACTGCTCTCCGACGGGATTGCACGCCTCCCAGCTGAGCCACAGGCCGCCCGCTCCGTCGGGGGTCAGGGTCGGCCGCGCCAGGCGCCCGTCTCCGTCGGGCACGGGCTCGCGCAGGGCCCAGCCGTCATCGCCGCGGCGACCCACCCACATTCGATCCCCGTTCCCGGGCAGGAACTCCAGCCAGCAGAGCCAGGTCCCGTCCGGCGCGACCGCGATGCCCGGGTCGTAGAGCTCCCGGCCCTCCAGCAGGGTCGCGGCAACGCTCCGATCGGCCGGGTCGTACTGGTAGATCTCGTCACGCGCATGCTCGGCAGGCGCGGGATGATCGTGGACGCGGGCCGTTGCCGGCAGCGCGAGGAGCGAGATCGCAAGCGCGGATGAGATGAGCCCCAACTGGTACCTCCCGATATGGCCGCAGGGTCGTCGCGGAGTATACGGCCGATCGAGGCGAGCGTACGCTCGGGTCGGTCGGGAGCGATCGCCGTGCGGGCGTACTCCTCGGGCGGGAAGGAGTCGACCTGGATGGCCTCGGCGCGGGCCTCCTCGGCGCGCCGGACGAGATCGGCCTCCTCGGCGGCGATGATCCCCGCCTCCAGCGCCTCGCCCACGAGGGCCGGGGGCCGGCCGCGCGGCAGCTTCCTCGCGCGGGAGGCGTCGCGGATCCGCTTCAGGATCCCGTCCGACTCGTTACAGAGACCGAACGCGCGCTCGAGCCGACCCAGCCCGGGCCTCGGGCTACCCGACCGTGACGCTCCGGCGGTTCGCGGTAAGAGCCCTCGCGCCCACTGCCCTGACGCCATGCCCAGCTGGATGCCCTGCCCGCTTCGTATCGCCGGTGCCCTGCTCCCCTGCATCTCCGCCGCGGAGCCTATCGGGATTCAGGTCGGCCTCGGTATCGCAGCCCCCGTCGACATCCCCCGAGATGAGTCGAGTTGGATTCCGATCGAGGAGGTCGAGGCGCTTCACAGGCTCTATGACCCACCCGATCTCCAGGCTGTTCCTTGCCGTCTCTATCATCCGCCCGGTCAGCTCGCGATCAGCCTCGCGGATCTGGATGGCGACGGTGGAGACGACCTGCTGACGGCACGCCGGCACTCACACGGACTCGGCGCGGATCACGTGCTCCAGCTCCTCTCTGGACGGACGGGCGAGGTGCTGGATGAGCTCGGAGGCCTGCGCGTCGAAACCGCGATCCGACTTGGCGACGTCGACGGGGACGGCGTTCCAGACTTCGCCGCAACACCGGTCTGTTACGACCGGTATTTCGATCCCCCCGCAGGGAGCTTCACCGTGTACTCGGGTGCCAGCCGAGAAAGGCTGCACGACTTCGGCCCTCGACGCCTCTTCGACGCCGGCCGGAGGGTTCTCGCCCGGTCCGCGGACCTCGACGGCGACGGCATCGACGATCTGCTCGTGGGTTCGCCCGGATCTCCGTACGGGGGGGAGACATCCGAGGTGTTCCTGTGCTCGGGTGTCGACGGCCAACTGCTCCGCAGCCTTGGCAGCTCATCTGAGAAGCGAGACGACTTCGGCGCAGCGATCTGCGCGGGAGCGGACTTCGACGGCGACGGCGTCGGGGATCTGGGGATCGGCGCGCCGCTCGATGAGCGGACTGGCCTCGACAAGGGGAGCATCTGGATCTTCTCCGGAGCCGCTGGCTCCATCGTCGAGCGCTTCTTCGGCGTCGCCCCCATGGGTCGATTCGGCTCGAGCCTCGCCTGGGTCGGCGACCTGGACGGCGACGGGCGGACGGAGCTGCTCGTCGGGGCCCCCGGGGGGGAGATCGGCCACGCCTACCTGATCTCCAGCAGGGACCGGCGCGTGCGCTTCTCGTGGCGATCCGAGCGGCCCCTCGGATGGTTCGGCTCCTCGGTCTGCGGCACGCCAGATCTCGACGGCGATGGTGTCCTCGATCTCGCCGTGGGCGCTCCGGGGTCCCGCCTCGCATCCCATGGCCCCGGCGGTGCCCTCCTCTCCTACCGCACCGGCGGCGTTGTCCTGATCTCCGGCGGGGATGGGAGGATCCTGGGCTGCCTGGCCGGGCCCAAGCCCGGGTGGGACCTGTCGCCGAAGAACCTCGGGCACTGCCTCGACTCGGCCGGGGACCTGGACGCCGACGGGGTTCGCGACCTCATCATCGGGGCCCCCGGGCAAAGCGACGGCTATCCGGGAGGCGCGGTCTACGTCCTTTCCGGCCGCGGGCTGGCCGAGAGACTTCGGGATCAGGGCCGGCGCCGCTAGACTCCTCCGTGTCGCATCGCCGACCGCGCGACGCGCGAGCGCCGACCCATGGATCCCCGCCCCTGGCACGAGAGCTACGACGCGGGCGTCCCGCCCTCGATCGACTACCAGGAGGTCGCCCTCCCGGCCCTCCTGGAGCGCAGCGCCGCCCGCTTCCCCGAGGGCACCGCGATCCACTTCCTGAACACGCGGCTCTCCTGGCGCAAGCTGAAGGACCAGGTCGACCGCCTGGCGACCGCCATGGCGAGCCTGGGGGTCGAGCCGGGCTCGCGGGTCGCGATCCACCTGCCCAACCTGCCGCAGACGGTCATCGCCTACCACGCCGCCCTCTCGCTGGGCGCCCAGGTGGTGATGACCAACCCGCTGTACACGCCGCGGGAGATCCAGAAGCAGTGGGGAGACGCCGGCTGCACGCTGGCGGTGACCGCCGACTTCCTCTACGCGCAGAAGCTGCGCGAGATCCGCGGGGAGCTACCGGTCCAGAGCTACGTCCTGGCCTCCATCCCCGAGTACCTGCGCTTCCCCCTCAACCTGCTGGCCCCCATCCAGCTCAAGCGCAAGAAGCCGCCCTCCCTCGTCCGGGTCGAGCCCGGGCCGGGGCTGCACTTCTTCAAGGACCTCGTGCGCCGGAGCGAGCCCGACCCGCCGCGGCCCGCGATCGACCTGGAGGACATCGCCGTCCTGCAGTACACCGGCGGGACCACCGGCGCCTCCAAGGCGGCGATCCTGACGCACCGCAACCTCTCCTACAACGTCCAGCAGATCCAGGCCTGGCTCATCGACCCGGTCCCCGGCGAGGACGTGCTGCTGGCCGCCCTGCCCCTCTTCCACGTCTTCGGGATGACGACCGCGATGAACCTGGCCGTGCTGATGGCCGGGGCCATCGTGCTGATCCCCGACCCGCGCGACACCTCGCGGATCCTGAAGAGCATCTCCAGACACCGGGTGACCCTCTTCCCCGGGGTTCCGGCGATGTTCAACGCCCTCTGCCAGCACCCGGACATCGAGAAGCTCGACGTCCGCAGCCTGAAGAGCTGCTTCTCCGGATCGGCCCCCATCCCCGTCCCCCTGCTGGAGCGCTTCGAGGAGCTCAGCGGCGCGCGCATCCTCGAGGGCTTCGGCCTGACCGAGACCTCGGGGGTGAGTCACGTCAACACCCTGCGCGGCCCGCGCAAGGTGGGCTCGGTCGGCATCCCGGTGTCCGACACCGAATGCCGGATCGTGGACGTCGAGACGGGCGAGGTGGAGATGCCCCCCGGCCAGGAGGGCGAGCTCCTCATCCGCGGCCCCCAGGTGACCCGGGGCTACTGGAACCAGCCCGAGGAGACCGAGGGCGCCATCCGGGACGGCTGGCTCTTCACCGGCGACCTGGCGGTCATGGACCCGGACGGCTTCTTCCGCATCGTCGGGCGCAAGAAGGACATGATCAGCCGCGGCGGCCTGAAGGTCTTCCCCGACGAGGTGGACGAGGTGCTGATGGCCCACGAGGACATCCTCGAGTCGGCCACCATCGGCGTCCCCGACCCCCGGTGCGGCGAGACGGTCAAGTCCTTCGTCGTGCTCCAGCCCGGCCGATCGCTGGGCGTCGAGGAGATCGAGAGCTGGTGCCGCCAGGGCCTGGCGCCCTTCAAGATCCCCCAGCACGTCGAGTTCCTGGACGAGCTGCCCAAGAACACCGTGCTGAAGGTCCTGCGCCGGGAGCTGCGCGAACGGGAGGCCCGCGGAGAGGGTTCTTAGGATTCGGCCAGCCTCAGCAGGTACCCCCGCAGCACGTTCTCCTGCCCCCCCGACAGGACGAACATGCAGCGGAAGAAGGGGATGTGCCAGGAGTCGTTGGGCAGGCGGGTCACCCCCCGGGCGCTCACCCGGGAGCCCCCCGAGACGGCCTCGACCTCGATCTGCCACCGCGCGCTCATGGGCGTGCTCTGATCCTCGAGCTCGAGGACCAGCTTGCTGGGAGGGGTGGCCTCCACGGCGCGGACCAGGATCCTCGAGCTTCCCATGTCCTCGATCCAGACCGGGAGCTCGCCCTCGCCGGAGCGCATCTCGACGCTCTTCATCCGGTCGCCCGTGCAGGGACTGAGGTGCGGGTCGACCAGGGCCTCCCACACGGCCTCCGGCGGCAGGCCGGTCGTGCGCTCGACCTCGCCCTCGTACTCCGCGGGCAGGGCCAGCCCGATCAGGTGGGGGATGAGGATCAGCGCCGCGATCAGGCCCACGCAGATCCACGCCAGGAGGAACCGGACCCGTCCCCTCGCTCTCGATCGTCTCGCGCTCATTCCGAAGCCTCGTCAGCTCCCCAGCCTCTCAGCCCGTCGCCACGAGGTCCACCCCCTTCTGGCCGCTCATCGGTAGGATGGCCGCCGCCGGCGCGCCGCACACGCCACACGGCATGAAGACCCCCACCACCAGCGATCGAGCCCCCGAGGGGGGCGAGGCCGGAGGCGCGCCGCGCCCGCTCCTCACCTGGTCCGCGCCGGTGCGGGAGGAGCTCTGCCGCAGGGCCCGGAGGGCCTTTCCGCGGGAGGCCTGCGGCCTGCTCCTGGGGCGCCGCGTCCCCGGCGGCGCGGAGATCGTCGAGGCGCCGCAGGCCCGCAACCGGGTCGTCGAGCGGGCCGGGGAGCGCTTCGACCTCGCCCCCGAGGACTGGGTGGCCATCGAGACGCGCGCGCGCGAGGCGGGCCTCGAGGTCGTCGGCGTGTGGCACACCCACCCCGACCGGCCCGCCCGGCCCTCATCCGCCGACCGGGAGAGCGCCTGGGAGGGCTACGCCTGGCTGATCGCCTCGGTCGGCGCGGAGGGCGTGCGCGACGTGCGCTCCTGGCGCCTGGTGGAGGGGACCTTCGTCGAGGAGGACCTCCGGGAGGCTCCCCTCGGTTGACAGCCGGGGGGATCGCACCCATTCTCGGCGCGCTCCCCTCGGGCTGTCGTCGGGCGCGGCATGGACGCACAAGAGAGCGAAGAGGTCGAGATCGGCAGCTTCCGCCGGCGCCGGCAGGCCCGCGAATGCGCGCTGGTGCTGCACGCCACCGGGATTCCCTCCCGCATGCAGCAGGTGCGGGGGGGGCAATGGTCGGTGACGGTGGCCTCCCCCGACTCCCTTCGCGCGGCCGAGCAGTACGGCTTGTACCTGCGCGAGAACCGCGGCTGGCCCCCCAAGCGCGTGGAGCTCGAGCTGCTCTCGGACGGCACCATTGGCGCCAGCCTGTACTGCTGCCTCCTGGTCTCGTTCCACACCTTCAAGTCCTTCGGCACCTTCGGCTTCCGCTGGCACGACGCGGGAGTGGCGCGCGCTGGCCTCATCCAGCAGGGCGAGTGGTGGCGCGCGCTCACGGCGCTCACCCTGCACACCGACCTCGTGCACCTGGCCGCCAACCTCTTCTTCGGCTCGCTGTTCCTGGTCACCGCCTGCCAGATCCAGGGCACCTCCCGGGCCCTCTTCAGCCTGCTCCTGGCCGGCGGCGCGGGCAACTACCTGAACGCCTGGATCCAGGACGCCGGCCACGGCTCGGTGGGCGCCTCGACCGGCGTCTTCGGCCTCATCGGGCTGGTCGCCGCCTCCGTGTGGCAGGCGCGGCGGGAAGAGCGCCTCGGCCGACAGTACGTGCCGCTCATGATCGGCTTCTTCTTCCTGGCCTATCTGGGCTTCTCGGGCGAGCGCACCGACATCCTGGCCCACGTCACCGGCTTCGCCTGCGGCCTTCTCCTGGGCTTCGTCCACGGCCGCTGGGGAAGGGACTCCCGCAGCCTGCGCTGGGAGCGCTACCTGGCCGCCGTCACGCCCGCCACCCTGGCCCTCGCCTGGTGGTTGGCGGTCCGCAACGGCTGAGGCCTCAGGCCTTCCCGCGGAGCTGCCGCACGGCCGCGGAGATTCGCCGCTGGCCCTCCTCGGAGAACCAGGTGTCGAGCCACAGCTCGAGGTCCCCGGCGCGGCTGGCCTGGACGCGCTCGATCGCCGGGGCCCGGATCGCCCGCTTGACGTGCGACCAGCCCGGCGGGGGGATGTCGGCCAGCTCGCCGGCCCGCTCGAGGGCGCGGGCCTCGACCTCCCCGGCCGGCAGGATCTCGTGCACCAGGCCGAGGTGCAGGGCCTCCTCGGGCTCGAAGAGGCCGCCCTCGAGGGCCACCGGCAGGAGGACGTCGGCCGGGAGCTGGACGCGCAGGGCCTCGGTCGCGACGGCCGGCAGTCCGACCCCCAGCCGGGTCTCGGTCAGACCCATCCGCGCCCCGTTCTCGGCCAGCACCCGCCAGTCGGCCTGCAGGGCGAGCACGCAGCCGCCGGCGATGGCGTGGCCGTTCAGGGCCGCGACCACCGGTCGGGGATGGCCGAAGAGGCGGATCAGGAGGTCGTGCAGGCGCTCCATCCACTCCCCCAGCTCCCCCCGATCCAGGGCCGAGAGCTCCACCATGTCGAGGCCGGCGCAGAAGGTGGATCCGGACCCGGTCAGGACCAGGGCGCCGGCCGGGCTGGCGTCCAGCTCGTCCAGCAGTCCCTCCATGCCGCCGAGAAAAGCGGTGTTCATGGCATTGGCCTTGCCAGCCTTCATCCTCAGAAGGGCCACGCGGTCTTGAAACTCGAGCTGCATCGGAGCGCCTCCAGGCTGGCAGGGCAGGTCCTGAGCCGGCCGAGTCTACCCCCAGGACACCTCCCGGGACCCGCCCGGGCGTGCGGTCGCGCACGATCCATGACCTATCCGGGGGACACTCCGGCTCCGGACCCCTGGCGGGGCCCCGGATCGGGGAGCGCCGTCCCGCCCCTGCAGCCGAGCCTTACAGCCGGGTTACAGCCTCTCCCGGCGGGCCCTGGTCGCCGGCCCCATGATCGTCCAAGGAGTACGACGAAAATGCGAATCGCAACGACCGAAGAGGGCCGAGGCAGGAGAGCGCTCCGGGGTCTCGCGCTGCTGGGCCTGGCGGCCCTGGGCGCCCCGGCGATGGCGCAGGCGCCGGCGGCGGCCGGGGCCCTCGCCGCCCAGGAGGAGGCGCCCGACGACGAGAAGACCAGGACGCTCAAGCGCGTCCTCTTCCTGCGCAACGGGCAGATCCTGCGCTCCAAGGCCCGGTACGTCGATGGCTGCTGGGAGGTCCAGTCCGACGGGCGGAGCTGGACCGGCCTGCCGGCGGGCATGGTGGAGCGCGCGGAGCTCGAGCGGGACCTGATGCGCGAGCTGGGCAGGCGCCGCAAGCAGGTCGACGCCGACGACCTCCCCGCGCGCGTGGCCCTGGCGGAGTGGATGGTGAGGAGCGGGCTGCGCCGGGAGTCCCTGCAGGAGCTGGACGTGGTCCTGCGCAAGTCGCCCGACCTGAAGCCCGCCCTGGCGGTCCTCGAGCGCAACCACTACGCGGCCGTCCCCAGCCTGCAGAGGGTCGACCCCGACGAGCTCGAGCAGAGGAAGCGCGAGCTGTTGAGCTTCGCGGCGGGCGCCCCCACGGCCGTGCAGCACCTGGCCGCCAGCGAGCTGGGGCGGCTGGATCGGAACGAGGAGCTGAAGGCCGAGCTGGCCGCGGAGCTCACCTCCGGTTCGATCCGCCGGCGCGCCTTCGCGACCCTGGCCTTGCGGCGCCTGTTCCCCGGCCAGCACCTCCAGCCCCTGATGGTCCACGCGGTCCTCGACACCTGCGCCGACGTGCGTCTCGGCGCGGCCTGCGCGCTGCGCACCGTCGACGAGCCGGCCATGGTGGTCCCGGTCGCGCGCGCCATGCACGACAGCTCCGTCTCGCAGGTGCGCCTGCAGGCCGTCGAGACGCTGGGCAACATGGGATACCCGGCGGCCGTCCAGCCGCTCATGAGCCGCCTCTCGACCCTGGTGCAGGCCGGCGACCGCATGGGGGTCGCCCGCGGCAGCATCTTCATCGGCAAGCAGTTCGCCTACATCCAGGACTTCGACGTCGAGGTGGCCCAGTTCCAGGCGGTGGCCGACCCGCAGGTGAACGTGCTGATCGAGGGCTCGGCCACCACCGCGGGAGCGGTGGCGACGGTGTCCAAGGGGGCCTTCCTGGCCGAGCGCGCCGAGATCCGCAAGTCCCTGCGCAAGCTGACCGGCGAGGACGCCGGCAACGACAGCCAGAGCTGGCTGGACTGGTGGGAGGAGAACAAGCACGAGTGGGTGAGCGCCCGGCACTCGGGCGAGAACCCTCGCGCTCCGAGCACCCCGGGCGGGTGAGACCCTCCCGCCGCGGCCGCGAATCCGACCGGCTCCCGGCTCGAGCGGGGGCCGGTTTCGCGTCGGGCGGCGGTCGGGAGGGCGCGCGGGAGCTACACTCATCCTTCCCGCCCTTCCTGGACGGCACCCCTTCCTCATCGGAGGTTCCCCATGGGACCGCTCGTTCGTCACGCGCTCCTTTCGACCCTCGCTCTGTTCGCTCCGGAGGCCGCGGCCCAGGGCGACCGGGAGGAGGCCGCCCCCCCGCCCGAGCCCTTCCTGCGCCTGCTCGAGGAGGACGAGGGCCGCACCCTGCGCCTGGAGCTCGCCGTGCGGAGCTTCACCCCGATCGAGGGGGAGGGGCCCGAGCTGTGCCTCGCCGCCGCCATGCACATCGGCGAGCCGGGCTACTACGGCGCGCTGCAGGAGCTGCTCGACTCCCTGGACCGGGTGCTGTACGAGGGCGTCAAGCCCTCCGCGCTCGGCCCGGGCGAGCCGGGCGAGGAGCGGGACGAGGCGGCCCGGATCGGGGTGACCGAGCGGCGCATCCGCTTCGCGGCGGTGGCCGCACACCGCCACCGGCGGCGCACGGGTGACTGGCCCGGGAGCCTGGACGAGCTGCTCGAGGAGGCTCCCCTGGCGGTGGCGCACCGCCTGCGGGAGGCCGTCGAGGACGGCTGGGGGCGCCGCCTGCTGTACGCCGCGTCGGGGAGCGAGGACTCCCCCATCGAGATCTGGAGCCTGGGCGCCGACGGCCAGCCCGGCGGCGAGGCGGCCGCGGCCGATCTGGCCCTGTCCGATCAGAGCCCGCTCGAGGAGGGCGAGCTCGAGGAAGAGCGCGGCATCCAGCGCCAGCTCGCCGATGCCCTGGGCCTGGTGTTCCAGCTCGACCTGATGGACCACTCCGGCGCCTCCTGGCGCAACAGCGACATGAGCGTCGATCAGCTCCACCTCGAGCTCGAGGAGGCGGGGGTCGACGCCGACGAGCTCTTCGGGATGCTCAGCGGCAGCTCGATCTTCTCCAAGCTCGCCGGCGGGCTGATCGACCTCATCGCCGGCACGCGCACCGGCGGCGCGGCGCTCAGGATCATGGGCGTCGAGATGCTGGCCCGATCGGACGAGCTGATGTCCATGGCGCCCGGCGAGCTGGGCTCGATGATGGCGGTCCTGATCCGCAACCGGAACCAGGTCGTCGTGCGCGATCTGGCCGCCACCCTCGAGTCCGAGCCGGAGCTCACGAGCATCGGCATCCTCTACGGCGCCGGCCACATGCCGGATCTGCAGCAGCGCATCACCTCCGAGCTCGGCTACGCGCCGAGCGGCGATCGCTGGTTGCCCGCCGTCACCCTGCATCTAGACCAGCTCGGCTTGCCCCTGCGACAGGTGCAGGGATTGCGCAAGATGATCGGCGGCCAGCTCGATCTGCAGATCCGGCTCATGCAGCGCATGTCCGGGCGTTCGCGATCGGAGCGGTGAGCCGAGATCCCCCGCCGTGGCCCCGGTACAGGGGGTGGCAGGCAGGCGGGCCGGTTTCCACTGGCCCGAACCCGCCACCCAAGTACCATGGATCCGGACCATTGCCGCCGTCGACTCGATGACGAGTCGCAGCGCGTGAAGGAGGTTTCAATGACCGAGAGCGTCTACAAGATCATCGAGCTGGTGGGCACCAGCCCCGACTCCTGGGAGAAGGCCACCGCGGCCGCGGTGGAGCTGGCCGCCAAGAGCCTCCAGGACCTACGGATCGCCGAGATCACCGAGCTCGACGTGCAGATCAAGGATGGGCGGATCGAAGCCTACCGGGCCAAGCTGAAGGTCTCGTTCAAGTTCCGGGACGAGTGAGCCCGGCCGGCTCGCGACGCGAGCGCGGGCCCCGTCAGGGGCCCGTCCGCGCCACGCGAGCGCAGCGAGCATGTGGCGCAGCCGCGCGCAGGAGCGCGCGGCGCGATCACCGGCCTGCCCCGGCCCCCCTGGCTCGTCCGGCCCCGGGCCGAGGCGGCGCCTGCGGAGCAGGCGCCCCGAGGCGGATCTGCGGCATGCCTGGGCGGGCGGGAGCGGAGCCCCGCTAGTCCTTCTTGTCGCGGGGCCGGTTCTGCAGCTCGATCTCGGCGAAGCCGACCGTCATCTTTACGCCCGGATCGGTGCCCTCGCTGAAGGCGAGGATGCGCAGCTTCAGGTTGCGGATGCTCTCCGTGCGCTGGAAGCTCCACGTGGTCTTGCCGGGGTCCTCGGGGTCGAGCTCGATCCGGAAGGGCGTCTTGCGGTTGTCGAGCACCAGCTCGACCAGGCTGGCGCGGCCCGCGTGGCTCAGACTCTCCGGCTTCGGCCGGGCGTGGGAGAGGATCAGGGTGTTGGCCCGCACCGGCCGACGCAGCGCGAGCTCGATGGTCCGCTCCTCGTCGTCCTTGGCGCACAGCCAGCCCGTGGCGGCGCGGTCGTCGATCGCGTTGGCGGCCTTCCAGCCACCCGAGTGCTGGGAGCTGCTGCTCACCTCCACGCGCGCCCCGGAGAGCTCGTTGCGCGTCGAATCGGTGGCGTACTCGATCATCCAGGGCTCGACGACCTCCTCGATGCGCACCTCCAGCGGCGGAGACTGGATCGCCCCCGGCGGATCCTCATCGCTGGCCCCGGGGCGCACCACCTCCACCTGGGCGATGATGGCGTAGGTCCCGGGCGAGGCGAAGCGGTGCTGGATGGGGTAGCGGGAGATCCCCGCGGGGACGCCGCGATCCCCCTCGACCACCGCGATCGTCTCCCCCCCGACGAGGTAGCGCACGCGGGCCACGCGCGGACCGTCGCCCTCGTCCTCCGCCCACTCCCAGTCCCGGCGCGCCTGATCGCCGAAGGACGAGACCCACACCGTCAGGGGGCTGTCCCCGCTGGCCATCAGGCTGACCGCCACCTCCGGATCGTCCACCCCGTACCGCTTGGACCGCCGCGTGCTGCTCTGCCCGCTGGTCGGCGCGGTGGCCCGCTGCAGGAAGAGGAGGGCGAAGCAGGTGTTGGGCTCGCTCTCGCCATAGGCGGTGGCCCACTGGCCCTCGTCGCCCTGGGCGCCCACCAGGAGGGAGGCCCCGGTCCAGTACCAATCGTGCTGGCCGAAGCGCTCGAGTCCGGTCAACGCGCCCACGCGCTCGAGACCGTAGAGGTAGTACTCCAGCCAGCGCTGGTTGGGATTGGACGCGTGGGGCTGGGGGTTGGAGTGCACCGAGAAGTGCTCGGCCAGCCAGGACACGCCCTCGTCGCACGCCGTCTCCATGGCCTTGCGCCGCCGCGGGGACAGGGGCCCGTCTCCGCCGATCTGTTCGAGGCAGATGCACAGGACCGAGACGCCGGCGGCGGTCATCGACCCGGTCGCCCGGCTGCCCGGGTGGTAGCCGAAGCCCGAGTCCTTCGCCTGGTAGCTGAGGGCGTGCGCTCCCAGCTTGTCCCACGCCTTGGACGGGATGGAGATGCCGCGCTGGGCGGCGGCCCGCAGGCCCAAGGCCGCGTACTGGGTATTGGAGAGGTCGAGGTTGCCCAGGGGATAGCCCCAGGATCCGGACTGCCAGTCCAGGAGGTCCTCCGCGATGCCCTGCATCCAGTCCAGGTAGGCGTCGCGCTTGGTCGCGGCCAGCGCCATGAGCTGGCAGGAGGCCGAGTAGGTCTTGATCGGCGGCCGCGAGCTCAGGTACTGGAGGGCGCGCTGGATCGCGTGATGGTCGGGCGAGACCCCCGACTTCAGGAGGGTGTAGACCGACAGCGAGGTCTGCCCGTTGCGGTACTGCCCCGGCAGGTATCCCCAGGAGCCGTCCATGTGCTGCTGCTCGAGGACGTACTCCACCCCCCGGTCGATGGCCTGGTTGATGCGCGGCTGCAGCTCGGCCCGGGCCTTCTCGCCGATCTCGAACTGGTAGACGAGCTGAAACCCCCAGGCCCCCCCGCCGTTGCAGACCTTGACCAGCAGGTGGTTGACGCCGGGGTGGAGCTCCAGGGTGAGCCGCTCGTCGCCCACGACCACGCCGCGGGGGACGGGGGAGTCGATCCGCAGCTTGCCGTTGAACCACAGGCGCATGCCGTCGTCGCTGCCCATGAGGACCCGCACGCTGCAGGCCCGGCGCGCCTCGATCCGACGGTAGAGGTAGGCGACCGCCCGATCCGTCTGCCTGGGCGTCAGCGCCTGGAGATCGATCTTGGCCTGGTCGGCCTCGGTCCCCTTCATGTGCCGCGTCAGGAGTGCCTCCCAGCGGATGGTCTCCCCGCCCTGGCCCTCGTAGGCCCGCGCCAGGTCCGGGCCGAGGCCTCCGGCTCGCATCGTCTCGAGGTCGGTCTCGGGCCCGTACGACTCGGCGATGCTGCTCGAGCCGGGGGGGTGGTCGAAGGGGGACAGCAGGTACCAGACCCCCCACTCGGCGTCGCTCGCCTGGGTCGCGTGGGCCGCCTGCGCCAGGACGAGGGCCAGGAGGGGCGCCAGCAGCCGACCGGCGAGCCGGTGGCGGTCCAACCGCGTGCGTTCGCGCATGGCGCACATTCTAGCGCATCTGCGCGGCGCTCAGCCCCTCGACAGCACCATGATCTTCTGCCAGATCTTCCGCGACAGCCCGCTCGTCAGGCTCTCGACCCCGTCGACCGCGTCGATGGCGGCCCGATCGTGGAAGTCCTGGATGTAGAGGGCGGCCAGCTTGCTGATGAGGGACAGCATCTCGCTGCAGTAGTCGTAGTAGCGATTGAGCTCGAAGGGCGTCAGGGTCCTCTCCGGCGAGGACGGGGTCCGTGGGCCACCGAGAGATGCCCGCTCGGGGTCCTTGGTGAGCTGGTGCATGTCCACGATGTGGGCCAGGGCGCGCAGCTCGTGGATGGCTCGCAGGGCGCGGTTGCGCTTCACGCGCTGCTCGACCGTCAGCAGCGAGACCGCGAAGGCGCCGATGAAGAACATCGCGCCCAGGGCGGGCTCGAGGACCTGGACGAAGTCCAGGGTGGTCTCGATCCTCCCCACGCTCCCCAGCAGGAAGGGGACGTACGCCAGGACGGCCAGGACGCAGGTCAGCAGCGCGAACACGAGCAGGCGCAGGATCCGGATCGGCTCGCCGATGATCCGGACGCGCTCGACCGAATCCTCGGCGATCTGGTACAGCTCCTGGGCGATTCGTCTCAGGCCCGCCTCGGAGAAGCGCTCGCCGATGCGCCTCTCGAGCCTGCCGATGGTGTCGAGGACGCCCTTCGATTCGATCTGGCGGAACATGCCTCCTCCTCTCAGGTGGATCGAGCTCCCGGGGCCCCGAGCATGCCACCGGCTCCGGCCGGATCAACGAAGTAGGGCGGCTCCCACGGGGGAGCCGCCCGCGATGTCGGTCGTGCGGACGGCCTCGCCCCCGGGCCAGGAGTCCCCGCGCGGGCCCCGATCCGCGAAGGGCGTGCGGAGGATGGCCGCTACGCCTCCTCCTGGAGCTGGATGATGGAGAAGGCCGCCCCCTGGGGGTCGAGCAGCGTCGCGAAGCGTCCCACGCCGGGTATGTCGGCGGGCGGGACGCAGATCCGGCCCCCGAGGCTCTCGGCCCGCTGGCTGTCCGCGTCGCAGTCCGCCACCGCGAAGTAGACCATCCAGCTCGCCGGCATCGGGCCCCACTCCTCGGGAGTCTGCATCAGTCCGCCGGCGGCCTCCTCGCCGCGCATGAGCACGGTGTACTTCAGCGATCCCATCTCCTGGTCCCGGCACTCCCAGCCGAACAGCCCGCCGTAAAAGTCCTTCGCGGCCGCGACGTCCCCCGTGCACAGCTCAAACCAGCAGGTCGTGCCGGGCTCGCCGCCGAGCTCCGAGCCGCGGTGCTCCCCGGCCTGCCACAGGGCGAGGGTCGCGCCGGTGGGGTCGCACAGGACCGCCATGCGGCCCACCTCCATGACGTCGAAGGGCTCCGCCGCGATTCGCGCTCCGAGCGAGCGGGCCCTCTCGACGGCCTCGTTCGCGCTGGAGACGGAGACGTAGCCCATCCAGCTCGGCGGCACCTGACGGGCGAGCTGCTCCTCGTCCTGGTGGCAGGCCCCGGCGATGAGCTGGCCGCGTAGGGTCATCAGGGCGTAGGCGCTCTCCCCGCCCGGGGAGGCGTCCTCGGCCTTCCATCCGAACAGCTCCGAGTAGAAGCGCTCCGCGGCGGGGAGATCGGTGGTGCTCAGCTCCGCCCAGCAGAAGCTGCCGGGGGAGTACTCCTTCTTCTCGGGCATGACGAGCCTCCTCGATGGTCGGTTTCCGGCAGTCTATCGGCTCCTCCCCCGCCGCGCTTCCCCTCGATCTCGCTCCCCCGCTCGAGATCACCCCCGCCCCCCTATGATGGGCGGGCCATGCGCGAGCAGTACCGCACCCTGGCCAGCGAAATCCGGCACGAGCCCGCCCGGATCAAGGGCTCGCGCTTCATCGCCCGCGGGGCTCCCGCGACCTCGGTCGAGCAGGCCGAGGCCTTCCTGCAGAGGATCCGCGCCGAATTCCACGACGCGCGCCACCACTGCTTCGCCTGGCGCCTGGGGCCCGAGGGCGAGCCCTACCGCTTCAGCGACGACGGAGAGCCCAGCAACTCGGGCGGGCGGCCCATCCTGCAGCAGATGGAGTCGAGCGACCTCTCCGACGCGGTGGTGGTCGTCACGCGCTACTTCGGCGGGATCAAGCTGGGAGTGGGCGGCCTGATCCGCGCCTACGGCGGCGCGACCGCGTCGGCCCTCGAGCGGGCGCCCCTGCGCACCGTGCGGATCACCAGCCGGGTCCGGGTGGAGTACCCCTACGAGTGTTCGGGAGCGATCCAGGCGCTCCTCGCCGAGACCGGACTGCAGCCGGTCGGCTCGGAGTTCGGCGAGGCGGTGGTCATGGAGCTCGAGGTCCCCCCCAGCCAGGAGGATGCCCTGCGGCGCGCGCTGCTCGACCGCACCGCGGGCCGCGCGCGCGTGAGCTGAGCGGCTCGGTCGTTCACTCCAGCAGCGACGAGATGCCCTCCTGCTCGAAGAGGATCCGGTTCTTCGCGGGCGACCAGACGCAGAAGTACCCCTGGCTGGTGGTCTCCACGTTCGGAGCCGCGCCGCCGATCAGGAGCTCCCGGAACCCGTCGCCGTCCAGGTCCTCGATCGAGCAGAGCGCGGAGCCCAGATGGTGGCCGTACTCCTCGCCGGCGATGCGCGCGATCTCCCTTCCGTCCCTCCCCGAGCGGACCTGAACCAGACCTCGCCCGCTGAAGAACGTGCCGGGGTCGCCCATGGCGAAGTCGGGAATGCCGTCTCCATCGGTGTCGCCCGCACAGCACAGGGACCAGCCGAACTTGTCGTAGATCGACGGCTCCTCCGCGCGGATCTCGTGGATCGGGGAGCCGGTCGCGCCCGATAGCACCTCGACGACTCCGAGCTCTTCATCGCTGGACGATCCCATCGTATCCGTCAGCGTCCCCACGATCAGGTCCGGGAAGTCGTCCCCATCGATGTCGGGCATCCACTTCCGAGCGAAGCCGAACATCCAGCATTGCCGGTGGATCTCCCGCTCGTTCATAGGGGGTCCCGCGCCCGTAGACCACCAGGTACACGTCCCCGCACCCATCCCCGTCCAGGTCTCCTGCCGGGCCGATTGGCCCGAGCCTGTAGCCCCACAGCACGTGGACGAGGGAGCCATCCGAGCCGGCGTACAGCCTGGCCACGGCCCCCCGCCTTCCTTCGCGACTCCTGCCCGCAGACTTGACGGCGAAGTCGGCGCGGCCGTCACCATCGATGTCGCCTATCTCGGCGACCGCCTGTCCGAACCCCGAGAACGCTCCCGGCACCGAGAGGCCGTGCAGCAGGCCGAAGTCCTCCCCCGAGAACACGAACGCATACCCCAGATGGTCCGGCAATGACGTGTAGCACCCGACGATGAAGTCCGCGACGCCATCCCCGTTTGCGTCGCCGATCTCGGCCACGGCATCGCCGAGGGCCGTCCGCTCGCGGGCCGAGCTGATCTCCGGGGGGAGCGGAGACGCCAGCAGGGCAACGCAACCCATCTCGGCGAGCATCCACATGGCGCTGGCTCCTTGTCGCAGGGCGGCGAGGCGTCACGGGAAACCCGAGATCAGGCGATCGGATCCATCCCGGCGCACCCTCCGGCTCACTCCGTGGGACGCAGCTCCAGCAGGGGACCCGGGGGGTCGCCCCCCTCGGCGTAGCCGCCCAGCCGGTGCACGTGCGTGCGGTAGTTGAGGATGTCGATCAGGGAGAGCGTCTGGACCGCACGCAGGGTGACGAGCTGCTCGGTGAGCTGGTTGGGGTGCCTGAGCACCTGCACCATCCGCTCCTCGCCCCGGCGGCGGGCGGCCTCGACCCCCAGACGGCTCCAGGCGAGGAGGGCCCGCGCGGCGCCGCCCTCGTCGTGGAGGGTGGCGCGCCAGGCCGCCTGCCGCGCCCGCCCGTCGCCCGGCGCGTGGACCTTCCAGTAGCTGGCGAAGGCCCGGTGCAGCCGGGGCCGGGGCAGGACGTGCGGCGGCAGGACGTCCCGCTGGGCGGCGTCGCGGTACACCTCGCTCAGGATCTCCCCGCAGGAGAGCTGGGAGCGCAGGCCGGCGATGTCGGCTCGATAGGCCATGGCGGCCGCCCGCAGGTGCTCGCGCCCCAGCTCGGTCCCGCTCGGAAGGGCGGAGCGGACCCGGTCGAAGAGGCCCTCCTCCAGGAGGCGGCCCAGGCGCTGCATGTCGATCGCCGCGGCGCGGCGCTCGCGCTCCACGGCCCGCACCTGCCGGGCGGGCGAGTCCAGGAAGCGCAGGTCGGCGTCCGCCGTGCGCCCCTCGAGGCCCGAGCGCTCGACGCCCGGCAGGCCCACGCCCAGGTACTCGACGTCCAGCAGCACCCGCTGCCACAGGCAGGCGTGGGCTCCGGGGCCCCGGATGCGACCGATCTTGCGGATGGCGGTGGCGAAGTCGGCGCCCGCGTCCTCCTCGGCGGGGACGTTCAGGCGCGGATTGCGGATCTCCCCCACGGCGCGGGCCACGAAGCGCAGGCCGACGCCGGTCCACCGCGCCAGGCGGCGCGCCATCTTGAAGGGGAACAGCAGCGCCCGGCCCCCCTCGAGCCAGCTCTGGTAGATGTGCCGCAGGTTCAGCACCCGCTGGTCCCGGGGCAGCCGGTGCAGGGGATAGGAGCCGAACACCCGCCGGAAGAGGGCTCGGCGGTCCCGCTGCATGAGCTTCAGCACCGGCCGGCCGAAGCGCTTCTCGATCTCCGCGTCGCGCCGCTCGTCGTCGTCGAGGAAGTGCAGGGCGGTGAAGGCGGTGGTCAGGTGCTGTCGGTTCGCGGCCCGCAGATCCCCTCGTTTCACGTTGGTGGGTTCCGCGGCGCCGCGCGACTCGATCCAGGCCTGGTAGCGCTCCCGGTGGGCCTCGGTGGCGGAGGCCATCTCCTCCAGCGGAATGGCGTACTGGTTGTACTCGATGATCAGCCGGGCGGCGGAGTGCGCGACCGCCTTGGAGATGAAGTTGAACCACAGGTAGGGCCCGCGGATCGCCGCGCGCTGGCGCGCCAGGTCCAGCGCCTCCAGCGCCTTGCGCTCGCGCCGGCTGATGCGCTGCGACACCTCGCGTACGCGCCGCAGGGCCAGGTTGCCCAGGAGCTGGCTGGTGGTACGCGTGTCGGATTCGGCCAGCAGCGCGCCGTCGAGCATGTCCCGGTAGAGCAGGCCGGTGCGGACGACGGGGTCGAAGGACGCCGTCGCGGCCTCGCGCGACTTGCCCTCCAGGAGCCAGGTGCGCATGTCGCCGATGAAGGACTCCCGGCACTCCTCGGCCCGCTCGCGCTCCTCCTCTCCGGCCAGGACCCGCTCGGGTGCGAAGACGCGCTCCTCCAGGATGCGGGCGTCCCGGGGGTGCTGGCGGATCTTGATCGCCTCGGTCAGGTGCAGGTACTGCGCCGCGGCGATCTGGTCGTAGAAGGTGGAGGCGTCGTTGGCCAGCCGCTGCAGCCACCAGCCCAGCCCCAGGAATATGAAGCAGATGCTCCCGAGCAGGATCAGGGTGGGACCCACGATCTTCTGCAGGCTGTTGGACACCGCCTGGAGGGCCTCCAGGTGCGCGACCTGCAGGACCCCCAGCACGATGAGGTAGATGCCGCCGAAGAGCAGCAGGCGGTTGGCCGGCCGGGCGGTGCGCTTGACCAGAGCACTGCCCACCCGGCCCACCAGCTCCGCGGGCGTCACCGTGCCGTACAGGTCCGCGAAGGCCAGGACCCGGTGGAAGTACCCCAGGAGACGGTCCGTGATCCGGCGGACGGCGCGGGCGGTGACCTGGGCGTCGGGCATGTCCGCGGTCAGCCGGGGGACGAAGCCGCCCAGGACGGGTATCCAGCGCATGAGCGGGCGGGCGAGGAGTCGCACCGCGGCGGCCACCCGCGCTGTGAGCTCGCCGCCCAGCTCGCCCTCGATCTCCTCGGCGGAGACGGTGGAGAGCCCGCGCAGCAGCTCCTCCGCCTCGTGGGTGCCGCCGCCCGCGAGCGAGCTCTCCGCCTCACAGATGGCGGGCGACCATCCGCTGGCGCGGGCCAGCTCCATGGCGCCCAGGCGCGCGTCGGCCACGGCCGCGCGCTCCTGGCCCTGGCCCTCCTGCAGGGTCCGCCTCCACAGCGCATTGAGGCCCGCGCGCAGGGCCCAGATCCGCGACTCGAGGCCGCGATCGGCAGCCGCCGAGCGGCGGCGCTCCCCCGGGGTCGGGTAGAGGATCACGCTGTGGTTCAGGACGTGCCCGTGCTGGCGCACCAGGCGGTCCAGCCCCCGGGTCAGGAAGCCGAAGGCGCGCACGGCCCGGATGACGGGCATGAGGATGCGCAGGTAGCGCGCCAGCCGCGGCAGGCGCAGGAGGCGCAGGAGCCAGCCGGCCCGGGCCGGATCCGGTCCCGGCCCGCTGAGCAGGAGCAGGCCGAAGGGGAGCGAGGGCAGGAGGTCGGTCACCAGGTGGCGCCGCACCCAGACGCCGTTGCCCCGCACCATCCAGCACTTGACGCCGAAGTCCCACAGGAAGAAGGCGCAGAAGGCCGTGTCGATCCAGGTGTACCAGCGATGCTGGCTCGGGCTCAGCTCGATCGTCAGCGGCACCGCCAAGAGCACCAGGACCAGGAGGATCGCGCAGACCACGGCCCGCTCCCACCGGGCGGCCCGCCGGGGACCGAAGGTGCTCTCCAGGCGCCCCTGCAGGAGGCGCTCCTGGTGCTCGGCCCGCAGGCGGCGCCATCGGCGGGAGAGCAGGCGCCGCCGGGGGCCGCGCTCCGGCTCGATCCGGTCGAGGTGCCACCTCAGGTCCTCGCAGGCGACCTGCAGCCAGGCCACGGCCTCTCCGGGGGCCAGGCCGTCCACCGAGGTGAGCCCGTCGTCGGCGCGATCGACCAGCTCCGCGGTCCAGCGATCGCGGGTCTCCGGCGTCGCCGGCGCGGACCGCAGGGCGTCCAGCAGGGCCCGACGCACCGGCTCGCGGCGTTCGGCGGGCGGCGGCTCCCAGCGGCTGCCGGGACGGCGCCGCCTCACGACCTCCAGATCGAGGCGGCTGGCCTGGGCCAGGGCGTCGAAGCAGGCCTGCGGATCCCTCAGGAGCTCGGCCTCCTGGCACCGCTCGCGCCAGCGCTCGGCCTCGTCACCGATCAGGCGCTCGAGGAGCTCCTCCAGCCGATCGGCGGGCTCCTCCAGCCCGTGCTCGAGCAGGCTGCGGCGCCAGCGGCTGGCGGCGTCCAGGGCCGGGTGGCTGCGGTGACCGCCGAAGGAGGGCACCACCCGGCAGGCACCGGCGATCAGCCTCCACAGGTCGCGCTCCTCGGCGGCCAGGAGAGACGCGCGCTCGGCGGCGGTCGCTCCGCCACCTCCTTGCAGGCGGTCCAGCCGGCGCTCGAGGGTCCGGACACTCTCCCGGACTTCGCGCAGCGGGTCGTCCGCCACCGTTTCCGACCGGTCGAGGATGGGACGTCTCCGGCTTCCCGGCTTCGATACCGTCGGCGCACCGGGCGCCGGCGCGGGGAAGCGCTGGCATTCTAGAGGCCCGGCGCCCCGCGCGCATCACCGCATCGGCCTCCCGAAGGCGGCGAATGGCGAGAATGCGGCCGAGGCCGGCGCGTAGGTCGGCGGAGCCCCGGGCCCCGGGGGAGGGCGTCGCCCCCCCCGGACTTTGGTACCATCCCACGCCCTGGGAGGAGGGGATCCCCGGCCAGCCGCAGGTCGGTCCCCTCGCGGATCCGAGCCCCACCGAGGAGCACTCATGGTCGAAGAGAGCGCAGAGAAGAAGCCGGAGCCGGAAGCGGCGCCCAAGCCCGCGGGCGGCCTCAAGAAGGAGTCGATCTGGGAGGTCTACTTTCCGAGCCGGCTGAACGAGGACAAGGTGGCCATCCCCCTGGCCTCCTTTCCCATGATCATCTACTTCTGGCCCTCGATGCTGGCCTACCTCATGTGCGGGGCGCTCCAGCAGCTCGGCGTGGATGACGGTACCCTGGGCTGGATCGCGACGGGCTTCTTCGCCTTCAACCTGATGGTGATCGTCACCGATCTGGACCAGAAGAAGTTCATCATCACCGCCCTCCTGATCCTGGTGGTGGGGCTGACCCTGTGGATCACCACTCTCAAGGACTGGACCTTCGTGGCCAGCGTGGGCGGGTGGCTGGCGGGCCTGGAGATCATCTACAGCACCCACGCCTACTACCTGATCTTCGTCCTCCTCTGGGTGTTCTTCTTCCTGGGCATGATCACTCCTCGGATCAACTACTGGCGCATCGAGCCCAACGAGTTCGTGCACTACATCCAGCCCTGGGGCCGGGACCAGAGCATCCCCCGCCTGGGGAGCACGGTCACCCGCGAGATCCCCGACGTCCTGGAGCTCATGCTCACCTTCGGCGGCGGCAGCCTGGTCATCCGCCGCGAGAACCAGGTGGTGGCGCGCATCCAGCACGTGCCCTTCCTGGGCCGGCGGATGATCGCCATCGAGCGCATGCTGGGCGTGACCCGCGTCAAGACCATGGAGTCGCACGACGACTAGTGCCGCGCGGAGGTTCGAGTGACCGACGCCGCGCGCCGCCGGCGTCGAGCCTGGAGACGCGGGGGAGGTGCTGCTAGGGTGCCGCGCTCGCCGCGACCCGGATCCCCACCTTGAAGAAGCACCTCGCCGAGCTCAATCCCCAGCAGCAGCGCGCCGTCACGACGACCGAGGGACCGGTCCTGGTGCTGGCCGGCGCCGGCAGCGGGAAGACGCGCGTGATCACCGTGCGCATCGCGCACCTTTTGGCCCGGAAGGTGCCGGCCGGGGCGATCCTCGCCATGACCTTCACCAACAAGGCGGCGGCCGAGATGAGGGAGCGGGTCGCCGGGTTGGTGGGGCCCCGTCGGGCCGAAGCCCTGACCATCGGGACCTTCCACTCCTTCTGCCTGCGCCTCCTGCAGCGCCATCGGCGCCGGATCGGCTTCCCCGCTGGCATCCGCATCGCCGACGCCCCCGACCAGCTCGCCGCCTGCAAGAGCGTCCTCCGCGAGCTGCGCATCGCCGAGGCTGCCATCCGACCCCAGGTGCTCCAGAGCCGGATCTCGCTGCTCAAGAACCGGCTGGTGACGCCGGAGGAACACCTGGAGCGGGCGGGGGATGACCTCGACGAGCTGGTGGGCCGGGGCTACCAGCGCTACGAGGAGCTCCTGCGCCGCTCGCGCAAGATGGACTTCGACGACCTCCTGCTCCACACCGTGCGGCTCCTGCGCCGCAGCAAGGAGGTGCGGGAGGAGCTCCGCAGTACCTACCGCTACGTGATGGTGGACGAGTACCAGGACACCAACTCCCCGCAGTACGAAATCGTCCACCAGATCGCCGGAGAGCACCGCAACCTGTGCGTGGTGGGTGACGACGACCAGTCGATCTACTCGTGGCGCGGCGCGGACCCCTCGAAGATCCTGAACTTCGAGAAGGACTATCCGGAGTGCGTCACGGTGCGCCTGGAGACCAACTATCGCTCGACCCAGGACATCCTGGACGCGGCCAATCGGGTCATCCGCAACAACGCCACCCGCCACGAGAAGACGCTGCGCGCCCACGCCGGCAGGGGCGAGCCGGTCCAGCTGGTCGTTCACCAGGACGAGACCCGCGAGGCCGAGCACGTGGTGCGCGAGATCCAGTCGCGGGTCCGTGGGGGGAAGAACCGCCTGCGGGACTTCGCCGTCCTCTTCCGCACCGCCGTACAGCCGCGCGCCTTCGAGGCCGAGCTGCGCGCCCGGTCCGTGCCCTATGTGCTGATCGGCGGCATGAGCTTCTTCGACCGCAAGGAGGTGCGCGACCTGCTCGCCTATCTGCGGATCATCCAGAACCCGAAGGATGAGGTGTCGCTCCTGCGCATCGTCAACTGCCCGCCGCGCGGCGTGGGGAAGACGACCCTCGATCGCGTGCTGGCCTTCGCCACCGAGCAGGGGATCACGGTGCCCGAGGCCTTCGACCGCGCGGGCGAGATCGAGAAGATCAACCGGGACGCCGTCGACGTGACCCAGCGGCTACGCCGGCGACTGCGGCTCCTCGGCCAGCAGAAGCCCGGCGCGAACCTGGTGTCGTTCGTCGAGGGCGTGCTCGAGACCTTCGCCTACCGCGCCGAGGTCGATCGCTGCTACCCCGACGCCCAGGAGGCGAACCGCCGCTGGCAGGCGGTGCAGGAGCTCCTGAGCTTCGCCGAGAACCACGTGCGCAACCACAAGAAGCCGGGGCTGGGCACCTTCCTCAACGAGCTGAGCCTGTCCGCCACCGAGGACGCCAAGGAGGAGGCCGGCCAGCGCGACGCGGTGACCCTGATGACCCTGCACTCGGCCAAGGGCCTGGAGTTTCCCCGCGTCTTCCTGGTCGGGCTCGAGGAGGGCATCCTCCCGCACGTCCGCTCGGTCGCCGAGGACGCGGTCGAGGAGGAGCGCCGCCTGGCCTACGTCGGCATCACCCGCGCCCGCGCCGGCCTGACCGTCAGCCATACCCTCGAGCGCGCCAAGTACGGCCGCCGCGCCCCGGTGCAGCCCTCCCGCTTCCTCTTCGAGATGAAGGACTGCTCCCCCCCGGACGGCTGGATCCCCGCCGGCGCCGCCGAGCCCCGGCCGGCCAAGCGCAAGGCCCGCAGGAGACGCGGTCTCCAGGGAACGGGACCCCGCGGCCGCGCTCCGCGGCGGTGAATCCGCTCAATCGTCCTCGTCGGCGCCCAGGCGCTCCTCGATCAGGGCGGCGTACTTCTTCATCTTCCCCGCGTCGTCGCCGTACCACGCGTCGACCACCTTGTCCTCGGGGTCGATGAGGTAGGTCATGGGCACGGCGCTCATGCCCAGGGTCTCGTAGCGGGCCATCGCCTCCCAGCCCTGCGGGCTGGCGTCGAGGATGCTGGTGTAGGTGGCGCGGTTCTCGGCGACGAACTTCAGGGCGATCTTCCGGTCGTCCGCGTTGTTGAAGCCCAGCACCACCACGTCCTGGCCCCGGAATCGCTCGTGCAGTTTCTGGAGACTCCGTATCTCCTCGCGACACGACGGTCACCCGCAGCGCCACTTGTTGAGCCAGACGAAGTTGCCCCGGTAGTCCGACAGCCTGGCGGTGCGGCCGTCGAGGGTGGGGCCCTCGAAGTCGGGGGCCGGCGTTCCCGGCTTCAGGAGACCCTCCTCGATGGGAGGGAAGTCCCACTGCACCCAGTCCTCGGGGGGTGACCACGCGAAGCGATCGTCCGCGATCTCGGCGTCGATGACGACGTCGGACCAGGACTCGAACTTGACGATGTCGTAGCTGACGCGGATCACCTCCTTCAGCTCGCGCGGCAGGTGGTCCCTCCGGGAGAGCCACAGGTACCAGCTGCGCTGGTGCTTCATGAAGCTCACCTCGATGAGGTCGCACTCCTCGCCCCGGACCTCCTCGACGCCCAGGCTCCGTGCGCCGTCGAAGTAGGGCTGCATGGAGTCGCTGTAGCCGTGAAAGGTCGAGGCGTCGATGATGGTCATGCCCAGCCCCGCTCCCAGCCTCCCGGCCTCGTGCCCGATCGAGTGCACGCCCGGCGGGGTGGGTTTGGTCATGTAGAAGGAGTACTTGTGCTCCTCGTACTCCGCGAGGTAGTCACCCTCCCGCTCCCACTGGTATTGCGGCTTGCCGTCGGGCCAGTGGACCCAGAGGTCCTCCCCGTCGCCGATCAGGACGCCGCTGACGTTCTCGGCCTTCTCTCGCCGGCCTTCCATGCGGAAGTAGTTGGGCTTCTCGAGCTCGATCCGGTACGTGCCGCGGCCGTAGACGCCCTGCGGCGTCTCGGTGTGGAAGCTCGCGGTCCACGAGAGGGTCCTCGCCTCCTGCATCACCTCCACCATCCGGTCGTAGAGCGCGGTGGCCTCGGGCTCGTCCGCGAAGGCCACCTCCGCGGGCACCTCCTCCTGGGCGGAGCCGATCGAGGGACACGGGATGCCGGCGGCGAGCAGCAGGGTCGGCCAGAAGCAATCACGGATCCACATAGCGGTCCCTCCGGCAAGCGTCATGCGGTCGTCCGGTCTGCGCCATCCGTACGCCCATCGGCTGGATCGCGCAACGACAATCCGGTTCCAGGCGCGAGTCCCGGGGCCCGGCCGGGGCACAGATCCTGGCCGAGGGGCAGGCCGCCGCCGGGAAGACGGACGACCGTCATCCACCGGTGGAGCTCGAGGCCGTAGAATCGCTTCCAGCCATCGTGGATGAACGGGTCGGGCGCGAGTTCCCGGAGCATCGGGGCCCCGAGCTCTGTCAGCCATCTGCTCCGAAGTCAAGCTCGACCGCGTCGCACCATGAAGGAGAGGACGATCGAGGACGCCATCCGCCGCGCGGAGGAGATCCTCCCGGGCGGCGCGCCGTCCCCGGACGGCGAGCTCGACGCGCGCTGGCAGGCCGTGATCGCGGTGGGCGAGCACGTCGAAACCGACCCGGAGGAGGTCTGGGCCTTCGTCGAGCGCTGGGGCGCGCACGCGGACGAGGATCTGCGCGCCGCGATCGCCACCTGCCTCCTCGAGCACCTCCTGGCGCACGACTTCGACGCCTTCTTCCCCCGCGTGAGGCGGGCCGCGCGGGCCTCGCGACTCTTCGCCGACACCTTCAGCCGTTGCGACAGGCACGGACAGGTGGAGCGGCCGGCCAGCGCCGGGCGCTTCGACCACCTGCAGGCCGAGTGCAGGCGGCGGGGTTGAGGCAAGGGCATTCCCGAAAGCGATCATGCTCCCCACCCACCCGGCCCTTCGCCTATCGGCTCTCGCCTCGATCTCCCTGCTCCTCGCTGCCTGCGCCTCGAGGCCCGCTCCGGCGGCCGACGACCTCGACCTCCACGCGCTGCTCGCGCCGATCCCCGGGAGCGTCGAGCTCGTCGGCGAGGAGATTCGCATCACCAGCCCGGCAGTGCTCCGCGACGACGAGCACCACGTCTGGGGAGCGAGCGCGATCCGGGGCAACGACGGCCGGTATCACCTGTTCTACGTGCGGATCGATGCCGGGCCCGGGGCTCGGCGGTTCGGCGACGAGTGGCTGTTCTCGTCGGAGATCGCGCACGCGGTATCGGAATGGCCGGACCGCGGCTTCGCCTTCGACGCGGTCGTGCTTCGTGGACGCGCGGCGGATGGGCGGCCGGACGCGTGGGACGCGCAGAGCGTGCACAACCCGCACGCGCGGCGCTTCGACGGTCGCACCTATCTCTACCACATCGGCTCGCGCGACCCGGGTCCACAGCCGCCCGGCTCGCCGGGCGAGGGGCTCCGGCAACGTGATCGGATCCAGCAGGTGCAGCAGACCGGCGTGGTGGTCGCGCCGTCGGCGGAGCACCTGGCAGCGGGGCACTTCGAACGACCCGAACAACCCTTGCTCGGACCGCGGACGCGGGTCAAGGACCGGAATGTGATTGAGCCGTCGCCGGCCGGGACGAGCGCGTTGCCGGACAACCTGATCGTGGTCAACCCGTCCGTGGTGCGGCGCCCGGCTGACGGGAAGTACCTGCTCTACTTCAAGGGCAACCTCTACGACCCCGGTTGGCGCGGCGTGCACGGCGTCGCGCTCGGCGAGTCCCCGGCTGGCCCGTTTCGCGCGCTCGACCGCTTCGTGTTCGACGTGAGGATGCCGGACGGCCGCCTGGCCAACGCCGAGGATCCCTTCGTCTGGCACGACGCCGAGCGCGGTCGCTTCTATGCGATCGTGAAGGACTTCTCCGGCCGCCTCACGGGTGCCGATCCGGGCCTGGCCCTGTTGACGTCGATCGACGGCATCGACTGGCGGAGGGCGCGGCACCCGCTGGTCTCGGCGAAGGAGCTGCGCTTCGCCGACGGAACGGCGCTACCCGTTCAGCGTCTGGAGCGCCCGCAGCTCCTGCTCGACGAGCGCGGGCGCCCACAGGTGCTGTACGCGGCGTGCATCGTCGGAGAGGGCTACGACGGGCACGCGTTCAACGTGCACATTCCGCTGCGCACCGAGTAGGACGGGGCCGGCTCACTTCAGGGGCATGAGCCGGATGTCCCGGAAGTGGATCTCGGCCCCCTCCGATTGCAGGCACAGCTTGCCCGGGATCTCCATGCAGTCCCAGGCCTGGTTGAGGATCTGGCCGTTGACGCGCAGCACCACGTGGCCCTTCCAGACGGTGATCTCGTACTCGTTCCACTCGCCGATGGGGTTCTCGTTGGTGCTCGTGCGGCGGGTGTTGCGTCCGTTGGTGCGCTCGGCGACGGTCTTCATGGGGAACTCGCCGATGTTCCAGAAGTCGCCCGCCTGCTCGCTCATGAGCTGCGCCTCGATGCTGCGCGGCCAGACCTTGTCCTCGCCGATCTTGCGCATCAGGACGCCGCTGTTGCCGGCCTGCTTGGTGACCGGGTTGAAGCGCCAGTTGAGCTTTAGCACGAAGTTGTCGTAGTCGGCCTCGGTGCGGATGTAGCCGATGGGACGGCCCAGGCACACCAGGACACCGTCCTCGGTGGTGCTCCAAACGTCCTCGGGCTTGCCCTCGTCGCGCAGGAAGTGGGTCCATCCCTCGAGGTCGGTGCCGTTGAAGAGGGGCCTCATCCGATCCTCGCGAGCGGTCAGGTCGCGGACCTTCAGGTTGCGGAACCACACGTCGTTGCCGTGGTCCTGGAGGGCGATGTGGCCGGAGTCCATCGTGCCGAAGGCCGGCATGGCGCCGAACTTGCTGTTCTTCACCATCTCGTCCCAGCTCTGGTCGTGCATGACGAAGCTGGCCACCCGCACCCCGTTGAGCCAGTGCTCGACGCGGTCGCCGACCACCAGGATGCGGCCGGTGTTGAACTCGCCCACGGGCGCCAGGTGCTTGCCCTCGCAGGCCACCAGGGCGTAGAGGGCTCCCGCACCGGTCTTGGAGTCGGGCGCGAAGCCGTGCCCGACGTCGTCGAAGATCTGGTACTCGGGGCCGGTGTTCCAGGTATTCGCGAAGTCCTCCGACACACGGTAGATGACGCCGCTATTGGCCCGCTCGGCCACCTTCCACTCGAAGGCGAACTCGAAGTCCTTGTACTCGCGACGGGTGACGATGTCCCCGCCACCGGCTCCGGCGACCTTGTGGATGGCGCCGTCCTCGATGGCCCAGCCCTTCTCGGGGAAGGCGTCGCCCCTGAAGCGGCGGAAGCCGTGGGCGCGCTCTCCGTCGAAGAGCAGCTCCCAGCCCGCCGCGCGCTCGGCTTCGGTCAGGGCGTTGGGCCGGCGCTCCTGGGGTGAGCTCACCTCGCCGGTGGCGGCCCACTCGGTGCCGCGCACCATGAGGTCGCGGAACTGCGGGTTCTGAAAGGAGACCTTCGAACCCTCGACCCCGGGCCACGCGTGCCCCAGGATATTGTGGAAGATCCGGCCCTTGCCGTACTCCTTGACCACGACCATGGGCTCGTCCTCGCCGGTGCCGCCCGACTCCTTGGAGGAGTGGGCCGTGGCCAGCACGCGGTAGTCGGTGTCGTGCATGTGGACGAGCTTGTGATACAGCTCGTCGGGATGGCCCACCAGGTCGGGCATGTCCCGCGTGATGGGGTGGTCGCGGTCGGTGACCTTCACGTCGAAGGAGTGGAAACGGCCGTGCCCGGTGCCCTCGCGCCAGCACAGCGCCGCCAGCTTCTCGTACTCCTCCCAGCCCTCGAAGGCGTTGTCGGCGGCGTGGACCAGCGCCACGCCGGTGCCGTCGGTGACGTGCTCCAGGAAGCGCCCCTCGGCCTCCCGGCTCCAGCGCTCGCGGCGGTTGTAGTCGAGCACGAAGGCCCGGTAGCGCGAGAGATCTCCGGTGGCCAGGGTCGTCTCCGGATCGGTGGTCACGGTGACCTCGAACTTGCCGCTCTCCTCCAGGATCTTCACGAGCTCGAGGTGGGTCCACTGCCACCAGTGGTTGTTGGCCCCGGTGATCAGGAGGACGGGGATCTTGTCCTCGGCCGGGGGCTCGGGGGGGAGCATGGCCGGGGCCGAGAGGAGCATGGCGGCGAGGAGGGACATGGCGTGGATCCTTCTTCGGGGTGAGTCAATCGGGATTCGGGGCGGGCTGACGCTTGCGCGGGAGCCACATGTCCAGCAGCACCAGGAGGAGCAGCAGGACGGCGGAGGCGGCGAAGAGCGCGCCGCCCCCGATGATCAGGGGAACGAGCTGCGGGTTGTCGCGGGCCAGCCACCAGCAGGCCAGGTCGACGAAGAGGCCCAGGCCGGCCAGCAGGACCAGGAAGCCGATGACGCGCGGCGAGAAGGAGGTGGCCAGGGCCAGGGCCACGACCACCAGCAGCAGCGCGCCCAGCATGGTGGCGTGGACGTGGGTGGAGGCGATCAGGACCGGCGCGGCGATGGGATCGATCCTCTCCGAGGCCGCCGCCGCCAGCACGTCGCCGTCGCGGGTGAGGTCCCAGGAGACGCCCTCGGGGCCGGCGACGGGCTGCTCGCGGCCGTGGCAGCCGGCGCAGCTCAGTCCGACCAGCTCCTTGGGCGAGAAGTCGCCCAGGTCGATGTTGTCGTAGTCGGCGGCCACTCGATCGGAGCGCAGCCACTCGATCAGGAACTGCCGGTCCTCGTCGGGGAACTCCTCCGCCTCCTCGATCTCCTTCGGGTGCCCGTCCTCCAGGGCGGTCAAGAGCGGCGACTTGGCGAACTTGCCGGCGTAGTGGATCCGGACGTCGTCGTAGGTGAAGCTCTCCAGCTCGCGGTCGTTCTTGTCGTGGTGGCCCACCATGTGCGCGCCCGAGGCCGCCAGACCGCCCAGGATGACGAGCACGGTCAGGCTCAGGCCCAGCCGGACCTGGAAGGGGAGCTCTCTCAGGCGCGGGAGCATCTCAGCCCTCCCCCAGGAGCTCCTCGGAGATCTCGATCTCCTCGCCGGTGACGGTCGCCCGGTGGGCCAGGATGCCCACGGCGGTGGCGGCGAGCCCCTCGGCGGCGCCGCAGGCCACGGGCTCGCCCTCGGTCACGCTGCGCAGGAAGTCCGACAGGGCGTAGTACAGGGAGGAGTAGGGCAGGCCCACGCCCTCCTTGAGCCGGTCCTGGGCCGCGAGCTGGGTCGCGTCGGCGATCAGGGTGATGCCCTGGTCGTTGTGGAACTGCTGGCGGTTGGCGTAGACCTCCCAGCCCTGGGTGGTGGCGTCCGCCTCCTTGAACATCCAGCCGTGGCTCCAGGCCAGCTTGATGGCCGCGTTGGAGCCGCTCAGGAGCTCGTAGCTCCCCCCGTAGGAGTTGGAGATGGTGGCGGTGTACTGCATGCGCACGCCGTCGGCGAAGCCCAGGTCGCAGTGCACCGAGTCGGCCACCTCGCGGCCGTCCCGGTGGAAGTGGACCCCGCCCGATCCGCGGACGGAGACCGGGTGGCGCCCCAGGAACCAGTGGATCACGTCGAACTGGTGGGTGCCGAGCTCGCCCGCCAGCCCGATGGTCTTCCCGGCATCCAGGCGCCAGTTGAGGGCCTCCTCGAAGGCGGGGTCGGAGGAGGCCGTCCGCCAGCTGGTCTTCTTGTTGTGCTGCGCCCGGAGGTTGACGAGGTCCCCCAGGGTCCCGGCGCGGGCGAAGGAGCGCGCCAGGCGGTAGACCGGGTTGGAGCGGCCCTGCAGGCCCACCTGGAACCGCGTGCCCGCCCGGCGGGCGGCGGCGGCGATGGCGCGGCCGTCCTCGAGGGTGCTCGCCAGGGGGGCCTCGCAGTAGACGTGCTTGCCGGCCTCCAGGGCCTGGAGGGCCGGCTCCCGGTGCAGGTGGGTGGGCGTGGCCACGATCACCGCCTCGACGCCGGCCTCCTTCTCCAGGAGCTCGGCCGCGCTGGCGTAGCCGGTCGCCCCCCGGGCGCGGCGCAGGCCGGATTTCAGTCGTGAGGGGGTGGTGTCGGCCACGGCCGCCACCTCGGCGTCGTCGATCTTCTGCAGCTCGCCCAGGATGGAGCGACCCTGGCGCCCCACTCCGATGATCGCGAGCTTGCACGCGCGCCGGCTGCCGGGAGGCTGAAGGGCCGCCAGCTCGGGGCTCAGGGCGAAGGCCGCCAGGGCTCCCGCGCCGGTCCTCAGGATCTCGCGCCGGCTCGGGGAGGGCTCGGTGCGCTTCGGCTCGCTTCGGTTCGATCCGCTCATGCCGTGTTCAGGCTCCGCAGGGGCAGGGGGTCTCGGGCAGTCGGAAGAGCTCGGGATGCGCGCCGGCCGCGCGCCAGGGACCGGCCGCGTCCTCGGCGACCAGGCCGGTGAAGCCGGTGGGCAGGCGATGGAGGAGGGAGGGGCGCACCAGGAGGGCGGTGGAGAGGGCGTCGCAGCGGCGGGCGCCGGGTCCCGTGACGGCGGCCAGGGCGGCGGCGCCGGCCGGCTCGCCCGTGGCCGGGTCCAGGACGTGGCCCAGCCTCCCCTCCTCCGCCTCCAGGGTCCGGCCGTGAGGCGCGGAGACCGAGAGGGCCGCGTCCCGAAGCACCACCGTCGGAGTGGGCGCGCCCTCCTGGAGCGGGGCGAGGGCGACCCTCCACCCCTCGGCTCCGGGCGGAGCGCCGATGGCCGCGGCCGTGCTGGTGCCCCCGTGCAGCAGGGCGCAGTCCACCCCGCACTCGCGCAGGACGGCCGTCGCCAGCTCGATGCCGTGCCCCTTGCCGATCGCGCCCAGGTCGAGGGCCATCCCCGATCGCTCGAAGGCGATCGTCCGCCGGGCGGGGTCGAGGCGCACGGCCCCCATCCCGACGCTCCGGGCGGCGCCGCGCCGATCGGTGGCGCCCGCCCGCGGCCCGTGGAAGCCGTGGGCGCGCATCAGCGGCGCCACGGTCGGGTCGAAGGCCCCCTCCGAGGCGCGGTGGAGCGCCTGCGCGCTGCGCAGGAGGTCGAAGGTGTCCTCGTCGAGCGCGACCGGGCCGGCCGCGGCGCGGGCATTGAGGTGAACGAGGAGCGAGTCCGACCGAAACAGCGACAGGCGCCGGTCCCACTCCTCGATCTCCTCCAGGGCGGCCTCGCCGGCGGCGCGCAGCCGCGACTCGACCGCCCCCGCGAGCACGAGCTCGAAGCGCGTGCCCATCGCCCGCGCAGCCAGCCGGAGGATCATCGCTCAGGCTTTCGAGACCTTCATGCTGGCGGGGTCGAAGCGCCAGTCCCCGCCCTCCCACAGGGCGCGCGTGGCCAGGTCTACGACGACCATCACCCGCAGGCCGATGTCGACCGGCGAGCGCACTTCCTCGCGCGTGCGCATGCAGCGCCACCAGTCGAGCCGGTGCTCGTCCTGGTCGTTCTGGACCGCCTGACAGGCCAGGTCCACCGGATCGACGTCGTCCACGTACTCGCGCTCGGGGTCGACCTTCACCCGGTTGCCGCCGATGCTCATGTTGCCCTGGTTGCCGCGCACCAGGACGCTGAGGCCGGTCTCGTTGCAGGTGGAGCCCATGACCACCATGATGTGGTCCTTCTCGAACTCGATCGTCAGGTTGATCTGGTCGTGGTTCTCCATCTCCTTGTCCATGATGTGCCGGCCGCAGGCGGTGACCCGCGTCGGCCATCCGGGCTGGATGGCATCCATCAGGGGCGTCATCTGGTGCACCAGGAGGTCGCCGATGATCCCGGTGGAGAACTTGCGGTACCGCCGCCAGCGCCAGTAGACCAGGGGATTCCAGGGCTGGGGACCCAGCGGGCCGCACCAGGCGTCCCAGTCGAGGCCCGGACCGGGCTCGACCCCCTCCTTGACCTCGTAGTAGTTCCACTCGCCGTCGGGGGAGTTGCGGCAGTAGCTGGTCTGGCTGCAGGTCGGGTGGCCGACGGCGCCCTCGGCCAGCAGCCGCCGGGCGTCGGCGTACATGGGAAGGGACATCTTCTGGGTGCCCACCTGGAGCACCCGGTCGTGGGAGTGCACCACCTCGCGCAGCTCGATGGCCTCGGGGAGCCGCAGCGTCATGGGCTTCTCGACGTAGACGTCCTTGCCGGCCACGATGGCGTCGGCGGCCATCTGCGCGTGCCAGTGCTCGGGTGAGGCGATGAGCACGCCGTGGATGTCGTCGCGCGCCAGCATGTCGCGGTAGTCGCGGTACTTGTCGACCTGGATGCCCTGCCGCCGGGCGCAGGCCTCCTGCGTCGAGTCGAGCCGCATCTGGCACACGTCGGCGAGCGCCACGATGTGCACCTTCTCGCGGCCCTTCTCGGCGGCGCCCATGATCGCGCTGCAGTGCCCGTTGCCCATGCCGCCGGTGCCGATCAAGCCCATGCGGATGGTCTCGTCGGGACCCAGCTCCGCGGGCGGCCGGGCCTCGCCGAGGGTGAGCTTCTTCGCGCCGGTGGGCGAGCGGGCCGAGCCCAGCACCGTCGCGGCGCCCGCCATGGCCGCCGTCCTCGCCAGGAAGTCGCGCCGGGTCTGCTGTTCGCGCCCGGATCGGGATTCGTTCGTCATGACTTCAATCGCCTCCGTTCAGGGCTCTCGTGCCCGGCCCCCCGCCGCGCGCGGTCCGTTCCGCCGCGATCGGGGTCCGCGATGGGCGGACGAAGTGCCCCTTATACCAGGGAGTGGCCCGGGACCGCGACCGGCGGCGGGCGGAACCGGGCGGGGGCCCGATTCCCCGCCCGGGGACCCCGGTTTCGAACCGGGTTCCGTGCGCGGAACGCGCGGTGCTCGCTCCTAGGCCTGAAATAAGCGCTCAGCGAGTCGCTCGCGCCTCCCGCTCGACCAGCTCGCTGAAGGCGCCGCGCAGCCGGGCGTAGACCGGGCCCGGGCAGCCATCGCCGATCCGCTTGCCGGCGACCTCGATCACCGGCACCAGCTCGCGGGACGAGCTGCAGATGAAGGTCTCCTGCGCCGCGTCGAGCTCCTCCAGGCTTGCGGCGAGCATCTCGACCTCGAGCCCCTGCTCCGCGGCGATCTCCAGGACCGCCCGACGGGTGACGCCCTCGAGCACGCCACCCGGAGCCGTGCGCAGCGCGCCCCCGATCACCGCGAAGAAGTTCGAGCTGCTGCCCTCGAGGATGCGTCCCTGCTCGTCCAGCATCAGGTGCTCGAAGGCCTCGCGGGTCCCCAGGGGATAGGGCATGCGCTCGATCACGAACTCGGCCACCTTCACCAGCGGTCGCTCGCGACGCAGCTCGGGCGCGATCCGCAGGCACACGCCCTCGGAGAGGAAGCGCTCGGGGATGGGCGCGAAGGGCGTGAGCGCGATGAGGACGCGGCTCTCCGGATCCAGCTCGACCGCCGGCCGGTCGAGCACCACGAAGAGCACCAGCGACTCGGGGTGCGGGCTGCGGCTGACCGCCTCGTGCAGGCTGCCGCACAGGAGCCCGCGGTCCAGGCGCTGCGACCAGCCCAGGAGCGACATCGACTGCTCCGCCCGCGCCAGGTGGGCGTCGAGCCTCAGGAAGCGGTCGTGTCGGTAAGTCCTCAGTCCGGAGTAGACCCCCGGCGGCAGGCCGCGCAGCAGCTCGTGTACCCTGACGGTCCCCTCCGGAATCGGCAGGGGCCGGGGCCCGGAGGGGGTCGCGGAGTAGAGCTGGATGTCGGTCATGGCCCGAACGGGTGGCGAGCGGCATCCTAGAGCGGCGGCGCCGCCGCCATCAACCGAAGCCGGAGGAAGAAGAGGCCATGAAGCCGATCCCGCTCCCGTTTCTCGCGCTCCTCGGCCTCGCGTCGGGCCGAAGAGGTCGCCCCGAACCTCGGGGAGTGAGGAGGTCGCCATGATCCTGCTGACCGCGCTGGCCCTGGGAATCGCCCTCCAGGGCACCGCTCCGCATCGCGCGCGTGACCTGGGCGTGCTCATCGGCGAGCTCGAGCCCGGTCCCCTCGACGCCATCACCGACGTGGAGGGCGTGGGGGTGGGCCACTGCACCCTCCGTCAGGGCGAGGACGTCCGCACCGGCGTGACCGTGGTGGTGCCCTGCCTGGGCGAGAACGCCTACTGGCGCAAGGTGCCGGCCGCGGTGGTCACCGCCAACGGCTACGGCAAGGCCGCGGGCTTCACCCAGGTGGAGGAGCTGGGCGAGATCGAGGCCCCCATCGCGCTGACCAACACGCTGTCGGTTGGCACCGCCCTGCAGGCCCTGGTGGCGGGCTGCCTCGAGCTCGAGGGCAACCGAGCGGTGCGCTCGATCAACGTCGTGGTGGGCGAGACCAACGACGGGTGGCTGAGCGACATCCGCGGCCTGCACGTGAAGGCCGAGCACGTGATGAAGGCCTGGCGGGACGCGAGGAGCGGCCCCGTGGCCGAGGGCTGCGTGGGCGCCGGGACGGGCACCCTGTGCCTGGGCTACAAGGGGGGCATCGGCACCGCCTCGCGGCGGGCGCAGGCGGGGGGGCGCACCTGGACGGTGGGCGTCCTGGTCCAGAGCAACTTCGGCGGCAGTCTGCGCATCGACGGGCGCCGCTTCCCGCCGCCGGTGCCGGAGCCGCGGAAGGAGGACGGGTCCTGCATGGTCCTGATCGCCACCGACGCGCCCCTGGATGCGCGCCTCCTGAAGCGGCTGGCGCGGCGCTCCTTCCTGGGGCTGGGCCGCTCCGGGGCGGTCATGTCCAACGGCAGCGGCGACTACGCGGTGGCCTTCTCGACCTTCGCCGGAAATCGGATCGACCCGAATCGGAAGGAGCCTGTGGCGGTCACCGTCCTGCCCGACCGCTGCATGACGCCGCTCTTCCAGGCCGTCGCCGAGGCGGCCGAGGAGGCGGTCCTCAACTCGCTCTTCGCCGCCACCACCACCACCGGCCGCGCCGGCCACACCGCCGAGGCCATCGAGCTCGAGGCGGTGCGGCGCCTCGTGCGCGATCGCTGATCACCCCCCCCCACCCACGACCCGAAGCAGTGTAGATGAGCACCCTCGTGATCTGGATCGGCGTGCCGCTCCTCGGCGGCCTCATCGGCTATCTGACCAATCGCATCGCGGTGAGGATGATCTTCCGCCCGGTCGAGCCCGTCCGCGTGATGGGGTTGAGCTTCCAGGGAGTGCTGGCCCGGCGCCAGCGCGAGCTCGCCGGCAGCGTGGGGCGGGTGGTCGGCGACCACCTGGTCGAGCGCGAGGACATCCTCCGCTGCTTCGAGCGGGTCGACCTGGAGGGCCTCCTGGGCGACGTCCTGGAGCGGGGCCTGGCGCCCAAGATCGAGGAGCTGCGCCGCCTGCCGCTGGTGGGCAAGATGCTGACCGAGGAGCGCGTGGACGACCTGCGTCAGGCGGTCCTGCGGTCCCTGCTGCGCCGCCGTGAGCTGATGTTCGACGGCCTCGAGCGAGCCCTGGAGCAGGGCCTGGACATTCGCGAGATGGTGGCCGAGAAGGTGGCCGCCTTCCCGGTGGCCCGGCTCCAGGAGCTGGTGCTCGAGGTGGCCGCGCGCGAGCTCCGCACGATCGAGATCCTGGGGGGGGTCCTGGGCCTGGCCATCGGCCTGGCCCAGGCCGCTCTGATCGCGATCCTGGCCTGAGCGGCTCCTGGGGGCCGTCCAGGCCTTGTGCCGCCCCCCCGGGTCCTCTTCGTGGACCGATTGCTCGCGGTGTCCCCACCCACCCCGCCTATCCTCTGCCCGAGCCCGGGACCACGCTGGGCACGTGGCACCGGCTGGCCACCTGCATCAAGCTGCAGGGTCGGCTCGAGGAGGCGGAGGCCATGACGAGGGAGGTGCTCGAGGCCAAGCGCCTCCATCTCACGGAGAACAGCCCCTACACGGTGGACGAGGTCAATGACCCGGCGTCTCTCCTCCACGACCCGGGACGCCGAGGCCGAGGCGCTGCTCACGCGGACCCTGGAGATTCGCCAGGAGAAGAGCGGCCGCTTCGCGGAGGCCGAGGAGGAGTAGGCGGGATCGCGCCCGTCACCCCCTCCGGCTCATTCCTCGAGGGTCAGCGTCCCGATGTCGTGCATCTCCCCCACCTCGGTCAGGGGGACGACCACCTCCTGGCGTCGCTCGTCGGGCGTGCCCCAGCCCAGGTAGACCGCGGCGTGGGCCCGGGTGCGCACCTTCGAGCGGCTCGGATCGCCCGAGTAGTAGTGGGCCCCGATCCGGAACTCGCCGGCCGCGCCATTCCGCAGCACGTACATCTCGGGCCCGTAGCCCTGGGTGACGTCGTCGGTCAGCTCCCCTCCGAGCTCGGTCTCGCGGTGCTGGTAGTAACAGCGCTCTCCGGTGGGCTCGAGCACGTGCAGGTCCACGTCGGTGCGGTCGGTGTTCCAGGTGATGGTGACCAGCAGGTCGGCCTGCTGCGGCTCGAAGCGGCCGTAGAGCTCGTCCAGGCGCGCGGTGGCGTATCCCGAGAGCACCCGGCCCAGCCCCTCGGCGTGGGAGCTGCGCAGGAAGTGCAGGTAGTCCAGGCCGACGATGCGCCGGAAGGCGCCGAAGCGCTGCGGCCACTCGCCCGCCAGCGCCACCTCGTACCACAGGAGCGCCAGATCGGACTTCCCCGCCCGCGCCAGGCAGCGCGCCATGGCGAGGTAGGTCTGCGGCTCGTAGGGCCGGGCGCGGGCGACGCGGCGGTACAGGTGGTAGGCGTGGCCCGCCGGCCCCCAGTGCATGGCGTGGGTGCCGACGTCGCGGGCCACGACGCCGTCGCCGGGGTTCAGCTCGACCAGGGTGGAGAGGGCGCGCAGGGCGTCCCCGGGGCCGTGGGGCTCGAGGCGCCGGAGGGCCTCCGCCAGGAGGGCCTCGTAGTCGGGCTCGCCGCTCTCCAGGGCCCGGCGGTGGGCCTCCGGCAGCTCGTCGATCCGCCGGCAGGCGCAGTCGAGCGGCCGCGGCTCGACCCGGAAGGCGTCCTCGGGCAGGGCGGCCGCGACGGTGGCCAGCGCGGGGGGGAACTCGAACTCCACGCCGGGCACCTCCCCCATCCTGTCGAGGAAGGCGAGGAAGCGGGCCTTGGGGCTCTCCAGCACGGATCCCAGCGAGCGCAGGGTCTGGCTCACCAGAGCGGCCACCCCGATGCCGCGCACCACCTCGGCGTCCTCGGCCGGCTCGATCCCGTGGCGCCGGTAGTCCTCCTCGCTCTCCAGCATGAGCAGCGAGCAGGTCTGGCCGGTGACCCGGAAGTGCGTCGCGAAGGAGCGGGCCTGCTCCTCGATCGGCCGGCCGAGCTCCTCGAGCTGGGCCACGGCGATCTCCCCGAAGGCGCGGCCGGCGAGCGCGGAGGCGAGCGCGGAGTCGATGCGGGTGCGCACGGCGGTCGCGGCTCCCATCTGGGAGAGGGAGAGCTCGATCTCGTCCCCCGCCGCCGGGCGGCCGCGGCCGACGAGCTTCAGGGTCTGGCCGGGGAAGAGCGTCTTCGGCCGACCGGCGAGCAGCAGGTCGCGGCAGCCCGGCACGAAGACCCCGTCGATGCGCCACGGGCGGCTGCGGTGCGCCGTCGAGGCGGCGGCCACCTCCGAGGGGCCGGTGACCGAGAAGACCGCGCCCCCGCTCTCCCGCGCCAGGTGGGCCAGAACGCGCTCGTCGGTGCCGCCCAGGCCCGTGGTGTAGGCGAAGAGGGAGCCTCCGCTGCCTGGATCGAGCATGTCCGAGAGCGCGTGCACGTCGTCCTCTCCCCAGCTCGCGGCGCCGTCGCTCATCAGGAAGGCGTCCCAGCTCGCCGCGCGGGAGGCGGCCCAGGGCGGGCTCGCTGCCGCCCGCAGCGCCGCGCCCAGGTCGGTCGCGCCCTCGAGGGCCAGGGTGTGGGCGTGGTCGACGAGGTCGGCCACCGCGAGCCCGTCGTTGGGCTGCAGTCCGCCCCGCCACCAGGTGGTGTCCACGTCGAAGAAGAGCACTCCGAAGTGCGCGATCGAGTCGCGGTTGTTCTCGAGGATCGCCCGCACGAGGTCGAGCCAGACGGGGAAGCGGTCCCGGGAGGAGTAGGAGGTGTCCACCAGGAACACGGCCGTCGTGGAGCCGGCGCCCTGCTCGACGGGGATCTCGGGTCGGAAGGCGAGGGCGAAGTACTCCGCAGCGGAGCCCGGCGGGCTGGTCAGCGCGCTCACGCCGGCGCCGGGGATGCGCACGCGGAAGCTGCGCTCTCCGGGATGCGACCAGGACCAGCGCTGCTGCGCTCCGTCGAGGACGGGGTCCGCGGCGGGCGAGACCGCGACGCGGGCTCCCGGCGGGGCGGCCACGTGCAGGTCTACGTCGACGTCGGGGATGTCGGCGGGCAGGTGGAGGGCGTACTCGAGGTCCTCTCCGGCGCGCGCGAGGTCCAGGTCGTAGCCGACGACCACGCGGTGGAGCCGCTTCGGGGCCAGGGGGAAGACGCGCGCCCGGAAGACGCCGGCCCCGGCCCACTCCATGAGGGCCGGGTCCACGTTCTGGCGCACGGTCTCGCCGTAGGCGAAGGCGGCCTTCTCGCGCGGCACCATGCGCGCCTCGCGCGGCTCGATCCAGGAGCCGGAGCGGTCGCCGCGGATGTCCTCGGGCCGGTGGCCCAGGCGCGTGCGGACGCCTTGCTCGAAGAAGCCCGGCTCGGGCTCGCCCTCGTCCTCCCACACCTCGCCGCCGAAGGCGAGGTAGTACGGAGAGGCGCCATCGGGGAGCCTCAGCTTGAAGGTGCCCTCGAGCTGCTGCTCGCGGTCGTTGAAGTAGAAGCAGTCCAGCACGACGCGGGCGCGGTGCCCCTCGATCCAGACGCCCGCCTGCATCCCCTTCATGGGGAGCTCCTCGCCGTCTCCGATGGAGAGGGTGGAGTCGTTGGGCGCGGCGGCGGCGCGCTGCCAGGTGTCGGTGGGGACCGGGCGGCTCTCGTCCTTGGCCTCCATGCCTCCGCTGGGCGAGCCTCCGCCGATGCCGAAGCCGGCCGACGGGGTCGTGGGGCCTCCGGGACCGGGCGTGGACGGGCCTGCGAAGACCTGCCGCTCCGCGGGCGCTTCGGCGACCGGCTCCCCTTCCGACCTCGCGATGCGGGCGTCCAGGCCCAGGCTCGCGTCGGGTGCGTCCGCGAGGAGTGCATCCTCGCCGGTGGCCTCGGCCTCCTCGTCCCCGGCCGGTGCAGGCCAGGGGCCTTCGGACGGGCGCAGGATGGAGTGGTCGGCGGGGAGGGGGTGCTCGGGTCCCTTGGGACCACTGCCGCAGCCGGCGATCAGGAGGAGGAGCGGGACGAGCCTGGAGTTCATGTCGGCTGCTCCGGTCGGAGGATCGGTCCCGGGGTCGGGCGGGAATCGCGCGCTGCTGCCGGGTGGGAGGGGGGTGGGCCGTGGGTGGGCCTCGCCGAGGGACGACAGGCTAGCATTCGAGGTCTCGGGGGTCACATGGGGTGGCGGGTGTGGGGGGGGGGGGGGAAAAACCGCCAAAACCCGGCCCCCGGGCGGCCCGGGCCCCCCCCACAACCCGCACAGGGACCGGGGGGGCCCCCGCGACGCCCGTCAGCGGACAGACTCCCCCCCCACCAACTCCTTCAGCATCCCCTCCCAGGCCGCCACCTCACGCGCTCGGTCGGTCAGCGGCCGCAGGTCGCGGCTGCGGCGAGTCAGGTCCTGAAGGAACTCGTCGTCCGCCTCGGCTCGCTCCATGAGGCCGGCGAGCTCCTCGGTGTCCCCCACCGGAAACAGCCCGGGGTGATCGTCCCCCACGATCCCGGTCGTGCCCGGTATGCGCGTGGCCAGGACGGGCACGCCCGCGGCGATGGCCTCGTAGAGCACGTTGGCGCCCCCCTCCATCTGCGAGCTCAGGACGAAGAGCTGCGAGCGCGCGAGGACGCGGAGGGCCTCGGCCCGCGGCAGCTCGCCGAGCCACCGATATCGCGGATTGCTGGCCCCCTCCGACCGCGCGTGCTCCTCCATCTCGGCGCTCAGTGCGCCTCCGAGGTGCAGCACGCGGATGCTCGAGGTGTCCGGCAGGAGGCGCGCCGCCTCGGCCGCGCGGAAGGGGTCCTTCACGAACCTCAGGTGACCCGAGACGCAGACCTCGAAGGCGTCCGCCGCGGGCGATTCCTCGCCCCGACAGGGCGGCAGCGTCTGGGGGATCACCCGCACCCGGGTCCGCAGCGGTTCGGGGAGATCGAGGACGGCGCGGGAGTGCAGGACCGCGATGCGATCGGCCTGCTCCAGCGAGACGATCGCCTCCTCGGCCAGGCCCGGATCGCGGTAGAGATCGGTCCCCGTCAGGCACACCACCAGGGGCGAATCGGGGCGCTCGACGCGAAACCGCCGGATCGATCCGGCGCTGCGCAGGGCATGCAGGGCGACCATCAGGTCGCAGGGCTCGGATCCGTACTCCTCGCGCAGGCGCACCGAGCATCCCAGGAAGCGCAGGATGAGCGCCCAGCGCAGGGCGGTCACGCGGTTGCCCCGGCGCGATCCCGCCGAGGCGGGGGTGACGATCAGGATGCGCAGGCCTCCGGGGTGGGTCCCCACGTGTCGCTCAGTCCTTCTCGCGGAGGATCCAGGCCTCGGGATCGACCTCCACGCGGTCCCGGTCGAGCCGCCCGAGCTCCTCCCCCGGCTCGACCCGCCGGACCTCTCCGGCGATGCGCACGTCGATCGGCATCGGAAAGGGCAGATCTCCCGGGATCTCCCACCGGAGCTTCAGGCTCGAGCCCCCCTCCTCCACCACCAGCCGCGGCAACGCGGGCTGTCGCAGGTACACCTCGAAGAACCACCCGAGCTCCCGCTCCGAGACGCCCTCGGCGATCTCGACGAAGTCCTCGGTGGTCGCGAACCGGCAGCAGCTGCCGTCGGTCACCCGCTCCAGGGCCGGATCCGGATAGGCCATGCGCCGCAGCGCGCGGAAGAAGGCCTCGTCCCCGATGAGATGGCGCAGGGTGTGCAGCACCCACGCGCCCTTGTAGTAGACGTCCTGATCCACCCCGCGTCCGCTCGCGGCGAGGGACATCTGCCGCGTGGTCTGGGCGTCGCGCGGCGCCAGCGGCTTCTGGCTGACGATCTGTGCCCGGTGCCGCGCCATGCTCCGCCGGTAGGCCGCGGGGCCGTGGTTCTTCTCGACATACAGGCTCTGGGCGTAGGTCCCGAAGCCCTCGTGGATCCAGAAGTCGCTCCAGTCGGCCGCGGTGACCATGTTCCCCCACCACTCGTGCGAGAGCTCGTGGTGGTGCAGCCAGTCGTAGTCGAACTCCCGGTCCCGCCGGTAGCGATAGCCGTAGGCGATGATGGTCTGGTGCTCCATGCCCAGGTGCGGGGTCTCCACCACCCCGTACTTGTCCGCCCGGAAGGGGTAGGGCCCGAAGAGCTCCTCCATGAAGCGCAGGTGGTCGAGGAATTCGGGCAGGACCGCCCGGCCCTTCTCCAGGTTCTCGGGGAGCACCCAGAAGCGGACGGGGACCTCGTCTCCGGCGACGCTGGTGTAGCTCTCCGCGATCTCCTCGTAGGGCCCGATGTTGAGCGCCACGCAGTAGTTGTTGATGGGAGTCGACACGAACCAGTGCCAGGTCCGCTTCCCGTCCTCCCTCTCCTCCACGGATTCCAGGCGGCCGTTCGAGGCGCAGACGAGCGGCTCGGGGACGGTCACCCGGATCGACATCGAGTCCGGCTCGTCCGAGGGGTGGTCCTTGCAGGGCCACCAGAGATCCGCCCCCTCGCCCTGGCAGGAGGTCGCGATCCAGGGCTCCCCGGAGGGGGTCTCGCGCCAGGTGAAGCCGCCGTCCCAGGGGGGGCGTCGGGCGACGCGAGGCCGGCCGGCGTAGCTCACGGCGAGCTCGAGGGTCTCGCCCGGCTGGCGCTCCCGATCCAGATCGATCCGGACGCGGCCGGCGCGGTGATCGAAGTCGAGCGCTCGCCCGTCCTCCTCGACCCCGGAGACCTCGAGGGCGTCGTCCAGGTCCAGCAGCAGGACGCCGATCGGATGGACGACGGCCGCTCGCAGGCCGAGTCGCCCGTCGATGGATCGCCGCTCGACGTCGATGGCGAGCTCCAGGTCGTACGAGCGCACGTCGTACGCGGCCTGCTCGGGCGCCAGGGGGCCGCCGGAGGTCTGGGCTCCTTGCGCCTGCCCCGCCGGCGAGGCGAGGCACGCGATCAGGAGAATCGAGGGAAGGGTCGGCGAGGGTCCGCGCATGGTGCGGCCGGAGTGGAGACTCTCCGCGCCCACGTGAATCTAGCCTCCGCGGAGCCCGCTCAGAAGGCGTATCCCCGGGTCCGCCTCATCCACCCTCGCTCAGGGCCCGTCGGCCCAGCCCCTCGAAGCCCAGGCGGCCGAAGAGCTCGCCCACGACCTCGGGATCGGGGCGCCGAAGCCGCAGCTCGCGCAGGGAGGCCTTCACCGGCGCGTCGCGCGAGATGGTGGCGAGCTCGCGGGAGAGGAAGGCGAGCTCGCGATGCTCTTCGAGCCGCCTCGCCACGGAGGCGGCCCCGCGCAGGCGGAGGCGGGGCACGCGGTCGAGCCCCTCGTACAGCTCGTCGATGTCGGAGAAGCGCCGCAGCAGCGCCGCGGCGGTCTTGTTCCCCACTCCGGGCACTCCGGGGATGTCGTCCACGGAGTCGCCGGCGAGGCCCAGGAGCTCCGCGACCTGGTCCGGCCAGACGCCCAGCTTCTGGCGGACCTCGCCGGGCCCCAGGGTCTTGGAGCGGGCGGCGTCGAGAAAGCGCACCTTCGGGCCGACGAGCTGCATCAGGTCCTTGTCCGAGCTGACCACCACCGCCCGGTGGCCGCGGCGCGTGAGCTGATGGCACAGGGTCCCGATCAGGTCGTCCGCCTCGTAGCCCTTGCAGGCGTAGGCCGCGCCGCCCAGCGCCGCCGCCACCTCCCGGCAGGACTCGAACTGCGCCAGGAGCTCGGGCGGGGCGGGCTCCCGGCTGCCCTTGTAGTCCGGGTAGAGGTCCCGGCGGAAGCAGTCGGTCAGGCTCTCGTCGAAGGCCAGGGCGAGGTGGGTGGGCGCCTGCTCCCGGCGGTACTTGAGGAGGAAGGTGGCGAAGCCGAAGACGGCGTTGGCCGGCCGCCCCCGCGCGTCCGCGATCGAATCCGGCAGGGAGTACCAGGCGCGGAAGACGTAGGGGCTGGCGTCGATCAGGTGGACCGTTCTCGGGCTGGCCATGGCCCGATCCTAGCCTCGCCTCGGGATGGAGGGAGCCGGGGGGCGCGAATGCGGGGGCGAGGGGGCGCCGGGTGCGTAAAATCCCGCGTAGGGGCCGACGGCCCTCTCCGCGTCCCTGATCCCGATCAGCGAGGTTTCGATGACCGCACGCCTCCTCCCGCCCCTCCTCCTCCTCGCCCTGGCCTCCTGCGCGGCGACCCCCGCCTTCGGGGGCGTGGCGCGAGTCGAGTCCTTCGACGGCCTCGAGATCGCCTACGAGGCCCGCGGGACGGGCGAGCCGGCCCTCGTCTTCATCCACGGATGGTGCTGCAACCGCGGCCACTGGGCGGAGCAGATGGCTGTCTTCGGAGCAGAGCGGCGCGTGGTGGCGATCGACCTTGCGGGCCATGGAGAGTCCGGCAACGAGCGCGAGGAGTGGGGCATCTCCGGGCTCGCGCGGGACGTCGAGGCGGTGGTGGAGCACCTGGGCATCGAACGCGCGATCCTCGTGGGTCACTCCATGGGTGGGCCCGTCTCCCTCGCGGCTGCCGCGCGCGTGCCCGATCGGGTCATCGGCGTGATCGGAGTCGACACCCTGCAGAGCGTGGAGGTCGAGTACACCGAGGAGCAGATCGCGCCCATCGCCGCGGCGCTGGAGGCGGACTTCCCGGGCGCCTGGGCCCGCTTCGTGAGGGGAGCGTTCCCGGAGGGGGCGGACGAGGAGTTGGTCGAGCGCGTGGCGAGCGAGGCCGCCGAGGTCGATCCTCGAGTGGCCATCGGTCTCCTGCGCAGCACCCTCGCGCACGATTTCGCCGGCGCCCTGGCGGCCTGCCCGGTTCCCGTGCGCTGCGTCAACACGCTGCACGTGGCGCCGACCGAGCTGGAGGCCAACCGGCGATACGCGCCCACCTTCGACGTGGTCCTGATGGAGGGCCCGGGCCACTTCCCGATGCTGGAGGCGCCGGAGGAGTTCGACGCGCACCTGCGGAGGCTGATCGGCGAGCTGCTCGGGCGCTGAGCCTGGCGGCCCGAATCGGCGATCCGAACCGCAACCGGCGGCGTAGCGGGCAGTCCCCTGAGGGCGGGCGGGGGCTCGGGACGGTTCAGGGAGGTGAAGCGAGGCCCGGATCCGCCCCGTCCTCCCGAAATCCGCCCCGGCCGCCGGCGTCCACCATTCCCCGAGGCCTGCCGTGCCCGCTCGCTAACGCGCCGCCGGACTCACCTCCACCCGCAGCGGCGGATGCCAGCGGACGGCGTCGGGCGAGTAGTACGGATACGCGCGGGAAGCCGGACCCTCGGTCTCGCCCGGCAGGACCGCCAGCAGGTCCAGATCCACCTCCCGGACCTCGCCCGCGGCCAGCCCCCGCCAGTACAGCACCAGCTCGCGCCCGCGCTGCTCCCAGAAGGCGAAGCGCTCGGCCTCCAGCAGGTCGTCCAGGACCTCCTTGCGGATCTCCAGGCCGGCCGGAAGGCCGATGATGGCCACGACCATCCCCTGGTCCTCATCGCTCGAGTTGGCGACCTCGACGTGCAGGGGCAGAGCGTCGCCCTCCTCCACCTCGGGCCGGGCCAGCCGCGCCTCGATCGCCACGGGCGCCTGCGGATCGTCCGCCGGGCGATCCGCGTGGTAGCCGAAGTCGAGGGCGAAGGGGAAGTCGTTCTCGCCGGTGAGCTCCAGGTGGAGGTGGTTGTCGCCGGCGCGCAGGCCCTCCGAGAGATGATCGATGACGATCGGCTGCCGCCGGGTGGCCCCGAAGGGGATCTCGTCCACGTGATTGCCATTGAGGTACACGATCAGCCGACCCGGGCTGGTCACCGGCCGTTCGGCCTCGGCGTGGGCCACGAGCGCCCTGAGCGCCATGATCGTGGCCTGGGTCGCGCCGAAGGTGCCGTCGCCCCGGCGTTGCTCGAGCAGCCAGGCCAGGGCCTCCTCCACGAAGGCCGCGTCCTCCTCGTCCGACAGCCAGGCCAGGATGGCGAAGCTGGTGGTCTCCACCGCCAGGTTCACGCCGGTCGAGGACGTGATGCTGCGGGACGAGCCCACGAGGCTCCCGTCGGCGCGCCGCAGGTCCTTCAGCCGCTCGCGAGCGAGCTCGGCCGCCTCCAGCCTCCCGGCCGCCTCGAGGGCGCAGGCCCCCACCGCCAGCTCGTAGGCGTCCTCGACAGTCGGCACGCGCGCCTCGACGGCAGCCAGCTCCTTCGCGATGCGATCGGCCTCGGTCCCGGTCTCCGCCAGGGACCAGGTCAGGTACGCGTTGCTCACCTCCACCGGCGCCCTGCCGAAGGAGTGGCTGCTGCCCTCGGGCAGGAAGCCCCCCTCGCCGTCGCGGCGACCTAGCAGCCAGCTCCGGGTGCGATCGAGCATCTCGTCGTCCACCGGGTACACGCGGGCCATGTCGGTGAACTGCAGCAGGCCGTAGGCCGAGAGCGCGCCGTGCCCGGGATCGTCGCCCCACCACTCGAAGCCGTCACGCGGGCACTCGTAGCCGGCCAGGCGACCGTAGCCCGTCTCGAGCATCCCCCGCGCGCGCCGCGCGAGGGCCGGCTCGTCCGCGTCCACCCCTTCCAGGTACGCCAGCGCCAGCACGTTGGGGTAGTTCGAGCTGGAAGTCTGCTCGAAGCAACCGTGCGGCTCGCGCAGCATGCCCTCCATCCCGTCGGTCAGGGCCGATAGCGGCGAGGGATAGACCTTGAGCACGCAGGTGAGCGAGCCCGGCGCCACGTCGGCCGGCACCGGAAGCACGAGGTCGAGCTCTCCCGGCAATCTCCCCGCCCGCGAGACGCGGTGCGGGAAGCCGCGCGGCACGACCCGCAGGCCGCGGCGCACCGAGTCGCTCCAGCGGCCGGCCCGACCGGCGAGCTCGAGGCGCGCGCCCTCCCAGTCCGCGCCCACCTCGAAGGGCAGGAGGATCCGGCCGCGCCCGTCGACCAGCTCGACGCGCTCGGAGATCGGGTCGGCCAGGCGGCGCTCGCCCGAGAGGGCCAGGGCCACGACCTCGGCCTCGGTCGCCTCGCCCTCCTCGAGGACGAAGGCCACCGGGATCTGCACCCGGTCGCCCAGGGTCAGCTCCACGGGCACCCGGGCGTCCATGCGGAAGGGCAGCCGAGCCTCGAAGCTGCCCTCGGCCTGCCCGACGCGGCCCGCCCCGTGGGCGTCGGCCACGACGCTCCAGGTGGTCACGCTGTCGCTGGTGGAGAACTCGACCCGCGCGGAGCCCTCGGAGTCGGTGGCGAGCAGGGCGTTCCAGTAAATGGTCTCGGCGAAGTCGCGACGTTCGGAACCGGATGCCGCGTCTGCCCGCCGCGAGTGGGCGTACTCGCGGATGTGCATCCAGCCGGAGGAGTTGAAGATGAACATCGACCTGAGGCCTCCATCAGCAAGATCACCGCCTAAGTAGCCCAGGCTTTCGAGCGCCTGGCGCGGAGCGAGGAAATCGTGCATCTCGGCCGCGACGATCAGCCCGGCGTCGAGGTCGTATTGGAACGCGCCGCGAACCTCCGGAAACTCGGCATTGTCGAAGGTGGAATAGGTGAAGTCGAATGAGGGAACCCCCTCCGCGCCCCCGAAGCCGTTGAGATCGACCACAGAGAGGCCCGACATGTCCCCATCCCGAACGACGTAGATGGTCTCTGGCGCGCGCGGCACGCCCAGCGTCATCTCCTCCCCTGCGGCGCCGTCGTTCAGGAGGACCGGTTCGGCCCCGGACGTCGGCTCGAGGCTCGCCACCTCTCCAGTCGCCATCATGTCATCGCCAGCCGCCCACTGCCGCGAGAGGGCCACCGCCGGCTCCCGGAAGCCATCGTGCAGGAGGGCCCCAGCCGTCACCGCCAACAGGAACAAGACCGCCGAGGCGAAGCCCACGCGCCAGACCGGGTTCTCCGGAAGCACTCGGCGCAAGAGCCAACCGCCGACCAGCAGCCCCGCCAGCAGGATCGTAAGCGCGGTCCAGGCCACCAGGGCCATGCCCCGCGCATCCCGCGCCTCGCGCCGCGTCTGGGCGACCAGGCCCCGGTGCTCCTCCAGCGTGTCGCGCACCTGCGGCCGTTGAGCGTGGCCCTCGAGCACCAGCCGGCGCCGGGCCTCGTCCCCGTGCTCGGCCACGAAGGCCCCGGGATCGACCCAGGCGAAGCGGCGCCAGCCGCGGGTTCCGAGCAGGAGGTCCACGTTGCGGCGCGACTCCTCGTCGCCGGCCGTGAACTCGGGCAGGTCCTCGAGCTCCTCGACGTCGCCCAGGAGCCAGGTCCGATCCGCCAGTCCGACGCGGTGCTCGTCGGGCAGCATGTCCCGCACCGCGCGGTCGGTCACGCACAGGCCGACCACCGCGGGCACGGGCTCGCCCGTCTCGTCGCGCGTCGTCAGGCGCAGGACCTGGGGCTCGCCCGGCGCGAGGCGCTCGCGCTCGGGCTCGAGCTCGATCCGCACCTCGCGGGCCGACTCCCGCTGCACCAGCCGCTCGGCCACGGGGAGCAGGTCCCGATCGAAGACCGTGACGCGCAGGACGCCGGCCACGTGCTCGGGCAGGCCGAGGGCGATCTCGCGCGAGCCCGCGCCGGTGAAGGCGTCCTGGGCAACGAGCACGCCTCGACAGAAGGCGCCCAGCACCCAGGGCCCCCGGCTGGGCGTGAACACCTCGAGCTCGAGGGCCTCGCCCGGGGGGGTCGAATCGCGCGGCGAGCGGATCGCCACGCCCGAGGGCGCGGCCCCCGGCAGCTCGACGGGTGAGGCCGCGGGCTCGTCCAGCTCCAGGCGGTAGGCGCGGCCGCGCTCCGGCGCGATCTCGAAGCGCGCGCGGCCCTGGTGCAGGGTCTCGAAGGGCGCGACCTCCCGGCCGCGATCGTCGACCACCCGGCCGCGGGCGCTGATCGGGCGGCCCAGGGGATCGCTCACCTGGGCGTAGACGCGGTTCGCGACGCCGGCCACCAGGTCGCCCCCCTCGGGGTAGAAGTCGACCTCCACCGCGCCGGTGGGGATGACGAAGGGCTCGAGGGCGGTCTCCACGATGCCGCCGTCGGTCACCCGGGCCAGGAGGCGGGCCTCGCCCCGCTCGACCGTCGCGGGCACCTCGAAGGCGAAGACCGCGCGGCCCTCGGCGTCGAGCGCGCCGCTCTCGCGCCAGGTCTCCTCCCCGTCGACGAGCAGCGTGGCCTCCACCACGGCTCCGGCCGGGATCCCGCCCTCGGCGCGCTCGACGGCGAGCTCGGCCGAGCCGTGGGCGCCGGGCGCGTAGGTCTCGCGGTCGAGGTCGAGCTCCTTCTTCAGCCGCGGCGGCTGGTAGCGCCGCACCAGGAAGGTCTGGCGCTCGACCGCGAACTCGTCGGCGCCGTCGCGCACCTCGAACGCGTACTCGCCGCCCACCGCGTTGGGCGGGATCGGCCAGGTGCTGGCCGCCACACCCTGCTGGGTCTGGAAGCTCGAGCCGATCTGCTCCACGCCCTTGCCGTCCACCACCCGCAGGCGGTACTGCCCCTCGCGCGGAGCCAGGCTCAGGCGGTCGAGGAAGAGGCCGCGCAGGAAGACCGTCTCGCCCGGACGGTAGGCGGGCTTGTCGGTCGAGAGGTGCACCAGCGGGTTGTCGGTCCCCGGGGCGAGCTCGAGGGTCGTCACCTCGCGCCGGTCGCCGGCCAGGGCCGCGACCTCGAGGCTGCGCCCGCCCTCCATGCGGGGCGGAAGGTCCAGGTCGAGGCTGCCCTCGCAGGCGCGGCGGCCCTCGGCCAGGGGGCGGCCCTGCTCGTCCAGCAGCCGCCACGAGAGCTCGGCGTCCACCGGCTCGCCGCCGAGGCTCCAGGTCTCGATCCGCACCCGGCCGGGGGCGGCGTCCGGAAGCCCGCTCGGGCCGGTGACCAGCAGGCGCATCACCTCGCCCTCGGCCCGGTGCGCCTGCCAGGCCTGGAAGCCCCACACCGCGCCGGGAACGGCGCCGAAGATCGCGATCAGGATCGCGGCCGCGATCCGCAGCGCGCCCCAGCTCACGCGGGGGGATCGCGTCGGGGGATCCGCCGGCTTCCTGTCCGGCAGCAGGCCGGGGAGCTCCACCGCCACCTCCGGCACGCGCGCCGCCCGCGAGAGCAAGTCCGCGGTCTGCAGCACCTCTTCATGGAGTTCCCGCGCCTCGGGATCTCTCTTCAGCAGGGCCTGGATCCTCTCGGGGTCCTCGTGCACGCCGAAGTGGTACTCGAGGAGTTCCTGGCGCATCTCTTCGCGGTTCTTCATCGGGCTTCCCTCCGCGCTCCGTCGACCGGCAGGTAGGCGGCCAGCCCCTGGCGCAGGTGCCCCAGTGCCCGCCGCATGCGCGTCTTGGCCGTCCCGACGGGGATCGAGAGGGCCTCGGCGATGGCCTCGAAGCGGAGGTCGCCGGAGACGCGCATCAGGAACACCTCCTTGTCCGCGTCCGGCAGCGAGCAAATGGCGCTCCGGGCGGCGTCCAGCGCCTCCCGGCTCTCCATCCGCTCGCCGGGAGCGGGCTCGGTCGATTGGATCTGCATGGGCTCCACCTCGTCCAGGTTCAGGACCTGGCCGCGTCGCCCTCGCCGGCGGCGCAGGTCCCGGGCCAAGTTCATGGTGATCGCAAAGAGCCAGGCCGCCGGCTCCCGGGGTCGGGCCCCGAGCTTCCGGGCGCGCAGGGCCCGCAGGTAGGCCTCCTGCAGGATCTCCTGCGCGTCCGCCTCGGGGCCGAGGATCGCCCGTACCGCCCCCGCCAACCCCGCCGCATTGCGGCGCAGCAGCTCAGCGAGCCCGTCGGGCTCCCCCGGATTCCGTTCGGTCCTGGCCAAGGATCTCGGTCCTGCCCCAGAAGACGCCCCGCAGGGCGGGTGGATTTGACCCGGGGCGGTCTTTTCCTGTCTCGGCGGGGAGCGCCAGGGGCGAGGGCGCGCGATCCGCCTGCGGCCCCCTCAGGGCCCGAACGTCACCGCGAACGCATTCGACAGGTTCGTCCCCGCCCCACAGGGGCCGGTCCCGTCGCGGTACCAGCACTGGAAGTCCCAGGTGGATCCCGCCTGGATCTGGGCTCCGGGGGGGAAGGACTGGGAGAGCCCCACCACGCCCGGGCCGAGGACGGCCGCGCCCTGGGAGCCGGTGTGAATCGGAGGACCGAAGCGCTGGAGGCCTACCCCCGGGGCAATGCAAAGGATGCCGTTGTCGAAGGGCATGCTGCCCGGAGCCGAGCCCATGAAATAGACGCAGTGGGTGTCGGGGGGCATGGAGGAGGTGTGGAAGGCGAGGTCGTCCGCACCTGCGCTGCTCGTGCCGTGGCCCGTGAGCAGCGCTCCCCCACCCGTGAGGTTTACGCAGCCGGCGTGGAGATCGTCGTTGCCGCAGGGGCAGCCCTGGCCGAAGCAGTAGGCGGTGCCGGGCTGGGGAGGCGGCGTGGACGGATCGCCCACGAGCTTCAGGTAGACGCCGTCGAAGACCGCGGGGTGGTCGTAGCAGCCCGGGAACCACGCGCAGTGGAGCGGGCCGCCGGTGTCCACCAGGCGGTACTGGTCGAGGTTGCCGAGACCCGTGCCGGGAACGCCGGGGTCGAGCCAGTGCGTGCCGTGACCCTCGGCGCAGAGGCGATGATGGCCGGCGAGCGAGGGGCCCGCGACTCCGCTGACCGGGTCCAGCATCTGGAAGCTGAAGGCGAAGGAGTCCAGGGACGGGATGCCGTTGAAGACGCCGTCCCCGTCGGCGGCCATCTCGAACTCCTGCCCCGAGCCGGTCAGGTCCACCAGCACCACGTGGCAGCTCTGCGCGCCCGGAAAGGGCCCTCCGGGCAGGCCGGTGAGGTCGAATTCGGCCACCGGCGGGGGCTGGGTGGCCGGGTCGGCGCAGGGGTCGTAGAAGTCCCAGAAGCGGATCAGGGCGTGGACGCCCGGGCCGCCGGCCGTGGGATCCAGCTCGAAGGTGCAGTAGGAGATCTCGAAGCCGGTGATCGCATATCGATCGAGGCTGCCGGCGACCGGCACCGACGTCGTGCTCGGGAGCCGCCCCTCGTCCACGTGGGCCTCCTCGCCGCACTGGCCGAAGTACCAGGGCCGGGCGCAGGTGTTGGCGTAGAGCACCACCTCGCCCGCGGCCGCCTCCGGAGCGGAGTGCAGGCTGCGGTCGGCGAGCCGGTACACGACCGGCGGGCCGGGAGGCGGGGCGGGGACGAGCGGGGACTGGGCGAGGGCGGGCGCGGCACCCTGCCCCGCGGCCCAGACGAGCGTCATCGAAGCGATCGCGCGGAAGGTCGTCATGCTGCTGTTCCTCGTGGTCGGGGGGGCTCGAGGACGGGAGCGCCTCCTGCCGGCGCGTCCCCTCCTACTTCTTCTGGCTCCGTCGGGGTATCCGGAGCGGGCGGGGCGAATCGTCCCGGAGGATCTCCCAGGCGATCGTGCAGATGCCCTCGGGATCGAGGTCGATCACCCGGATCCTCGTCCAGAGGTCGGTGCCGCGGTCCCGGGTGTGGATCAGATAGGAGTGACCGACGTGGACCCCCGCGCGCTCCTCCCCCACCTCGCGCTCGAGCCGCGGGCCCAGGCGCACGGACTCGAGGGGCACCGGGCCGAGGTCGAGGATGCCGCTTCGGTCGTCGGTGACGGTGCACACGTCGAAGGTGTAGGGGGAGCGGCGCCCGCGCAGCAAGAGGTCCCAGTCGTTGCGCGTGGTCCGCACGTCGTCCACCGTGGCGTGCTCGAAGCTGCAGGTCGCCGGGACGTAGGCGTCGTATCGCTCGCAGGCGCGGAGCGCGAAGCGCCGGAGACCCATCTCGTGCCGACTGAGCGTCGGGGGCTCCGCGGGCTCGACGACCTCCGGCTTCGGGGGGGTCGATCGGGCCTCGACGACGGGCCGGCCGCCGTCGCGCCGGGCGGATGGACCCGAGAGCTTCCTCTCGACGGGAGCCGGCGCTGGCTTCGCCTTCCTCGTCGGCTCGGTCTCCCGCGGCTCGTCCTCGCGGGGCTGGCCGATCACCACGACTCCCACCTCGACCTTCGCGCGCCGGGGGTCGATCCCCACGAGCTCCTCGAGGTCGATCTCGCCGGGCTCCAGCGGGCGGAGCTCGATCCGCCCGATCTCCGGACTCGCGCCGAGCTCGCGCTCCAGCGCGGCCCGGACGATCGCCTCCAGGGCGCCGGGTCGCGAGAGCCTCGAGGAGCCATCGGGCTGCGGCTCGTCGATCACCTCGACGACGACCGGCTCGGGGGCGGGAGCGGCCGGCCTCTCGGCCTCCTGCCCGGGCACCGGCCGCAGGGTCGCGACCGGCACGAAGAGCGCCGCGGCCGCCAGCAGACCCGCGGACGCGCCCATCCCAGATCCCGTCCGGGAGCGCCGCCCGGGATCGAGGATCGCGGCGAGCCGCGCCTCGAAGTCCGAGCGATCCAGGAGGGCGGCCTGGGCCGCCGTCGAGCCGCGCCGATCCTGCGTCAGCAGCCGCCGGAGGGTGAGCAGCACGTGGGCGTAACCCGAGGGGCGAGCGCCGCGATCGATCACCAGGGCGTCGCAGGCCAGCTCGCTCTCCCGCCGCAGGCGCCGCGCCAGGATCCACACGGGAGGCAGGAACCAGTACAGGGCGCAGGCGAGGTCCGCGGCGAGGCGGAGCAGGGGATCCCGACGGCGGAGGTGGGCCAGCTCGTGCAGCAGGACGCAGCGGACTCCTCCTCCTCGCCAGCGGGCCGCGTCGCGCGGCAGCACCACGGCCGGGCGGAGGATCCCGCAGGCGGCGGGGGAGACCGGGCCGGCCACCGAGAAGAGCCGCACGTCTCGTCGGATGCCCAGCTCGCGGCGCAGCTCGTCCAGGAGCCCGGTCCAGGCGCGGGAGCGCACCGCTCGCACGCGCCTCCCGAGGCCGCGCAGGCCGCGCCAGCGGTACAGGGCCCGGGCCAGGAGGACGAGGGCGACCAGGGCCCAGACGAGGATCATCGAAGCTCGCCAGTCCGCGCCCCCGCGCGCGCTCGCGGAGCGCTCGGTCGGCGAGGCCTCGGATCGGAGACCGGCGAGGGCCGCCGCGTCATCGAGCTCGCGATCCTCACCGGCAGCGATCGGCTCGCTCGCCGCGGCCTCGACCGCCGCGCGTGCCGGCAGCACGGGCACCCGCCACTCGGGCAGGGCCCGCATCGCCAGCGGCATCCCCAGCGCCGCGATGAGCGCCAGGGCGCAGACCCGGCTGCGCGCGGCGGGCGAGGCCCCGCGCAGCAGGGGAAGGGCCAGCAGGGCGAGGACCAGGACTCCGCCCGCCCGAAGCGCGAGGTCGGCCGCCATCACCGCCCCTCCCTCCTCGCTCTCTGGATCAACCGGATCATGCGCTCGCACTCCTGCTCGGAGAGGCCCCCCTCGGAGAGGTCGAGCAGCCCGGCCAGGGCCTCCTCGGTGGAGCCGCCGAAGAGGTTGCCCACGAGCTGCCGCAGCGCCGTGCGCCGGGCGGCGCCCGCCGGGAGGGTGGGCTCGAACACGAAGCGCTGCCCGTCCCGCCGGTGGGTCAGGTGGCCCTTCTCCTCCAGGATGCGCAGGGTGGAGCGCACCGCCGAGTAGGTCGGGGGATCCGGCAGGGCCTCGAGGACCTCGGCCGCGGTGGCCTCGCCGCGGCCCCAGATGATCTCCATGATCTGGCGCTCGCGGCGGCTGAAGTCCCTGGCGGTGCGGTCTCTCATGGGGGGGCCTCCGACCCCTCGCTCCTCGGCGGGGGAAAGTGCTGAAGAATCAGCACGTGGACCCTCCTCTAGGCCCCCCCAGGCGGGAGGCAACCGGAAATGTTGATTTTTCAACACCCCTTCGACTCCCGGCCCCGCGCTCTGGCCCGTGACCGAATCCCTCACGCCCGGTAGGGGTAGGACGTACCCTGCCCGCGGCAGGACGGCCCCGACGAGGGCCGGATGGAGGCTGGGATGAGGACCTGGATCGTGATCGGACTGCTCGCAGCGGCAACCTCCGCGCCGGCGCTGGCGCAGGAGGAGGAGCCCGAGGTCCCCTTCGAGGAGGCCTTCGCCGAGGAGGTGGAGGGCCTGCTCGAGGGCCTGGACGGCTTCGCCGAGTGGTGCGGCCTGGCCAAGCTCTTCATCGAGCGCGACAAGGCCTTCGAGGTGATCCTGGTCTTCGACCCGGAGAACTTCCGGGCCCACAAGGGCCTCAAGCACCGCCAGCTCCGCGACGGGAGCTGGGTGGAGGAGGAGGACAAGAAACCCCCGCGCAACTACAAGCCGGCCAAGCTGCGCGAGTGCGCCCGGCGGCGGGCGGCGGTGGTGGCCGGGTTCCGCGACGGGGTGTTCGACCTGATCGAACGCTACGGAGAGAAGGCCACCGAGCAGGATCGCGGCCGGGCCTTCGACGTCATCCTGAGCCTGGACCCCGACGACCAGCGGGTGCACGCGGCGCTGGGCCACGAACGCGACGGCGAGGGCTGGGTGCTGCTGGAGACCCTGGAGGCCCGCCAGCGCCGGGGCGAGATGAAGGCTGCGGTGACGCGGATCCGGGAGGCCGCTCCCCAGCCGCGAGAGGTCGAGCCCAGCGAGGCCGAGCTGGGCATGGGGGTGAGCTGGAGCGGCGTGGTGGCCACGCCCGAGGTCAGGGTGCTCGCCACCACCGGGCTCGACGAGGCCGCCAAGGTGGCGCGCCTGGCCTGCACCGCCCTGGAGTACGGCCGCTGGTTGACGGGCGCGGACACCACGGTCGGAGAGGGCTACTCGATCCACGTGCTCGGGACCAAGGGGGAGCGCGACGCCCTCATCGACTCCCTGCCGGACGTGAGCGAGATCCGCCGCCGCTTCCTGAAGTCGCTCGAGTCCTGCGCCCTGCCGGGGCGGATCGACGTGATGGTGCACCACCAGGACGCGCGCAACCGCCAGGACGCCGCGGTGCGCCTGACCCTCTACCGCTTCCTGAACGACGCCTTCCAGGTCTCCACCGACCACGGCTGGATCTGCGAGGGCCTGGGGATCTACCTGACCCGCCAGGTGGTCGGGACCCGCCTGACCTGGTTCATCGTGCTGCCCGAGCACACGGGCGACGAGATCAACGAGCTGCGCGGGCTGCTGATGTCGCAGAAGGTCAACTGGATGAACGAGGCCTACAAGCGGCTGAAGGGCCCGAAGCCCCCCGACCTGGGGCCGATCCTGGCGATGGAGGTCAACCGGATGGGCGTGGAGGACCTGCTGGTCTCCTACGCCCTGTCGGCCTGGCTGCTCGAGGCGCAGTCGCAGGCGGTTCCCCAGGTCCTGCTCCGGATCGGCGCGGGCGAGGCCTCCCGGGCGGTCCTCCAGGACACCCTCGGGTTCGACCCGCACCAGCTTCGCGAGGAGCTGGTGCAGTGGCTGGGCGAGCGCCGCTGAGGGCGGCGAGGAGGTGGTCGTGCTCCACGCGCTCATCGCGGCAACCGCGCTCCTGGCGGCCCCCCCGGCGCCGGCCCCGCCGGATCTCACCACGGCCGTGCAGGTGTACTGGAAGGGCAAGCGCCACCGCATCGACGCCCTGCCCGAGGAGATGCCCGAGCCGGCCCGGGCGGCGATCGGGCTGTGGGCCGAGTGGGCCGGCCCCGTGGGCTATCGCATGGAGCTGGAGGAGAGCGGGAGGGTCCTGCTGCTCTCCACCAGCAAGGCGCAGGCGCGGCAGCGCATGAGCCTGATCAAGCGCTCGCTCGAGCTCTTCGACCGGCTCCTTCCGGCGCCCGAGCGCGAGGAGGCGCCCGCCGAGGCCGGCGCGCCGCCGGTCGAGGAGGAGCCCCTGCCCGAGGACCCCGACGAGATCCCCGAGGATCCCGAGGACGATGTTCCCTGGGCCGGCGGCGAGGAGGAGGATCCTCCCGAGGAGCACGTCGAGCCCTGGACCTTCGTCTGGGGCGCGGGCACCCGCCCGCTCGACACCGATACGGCCGTCTTCCTGGCGGTGCACGATCCCCGCGACTACGCCTCCTGCCTGGACTTCCTCGCCGGGCGCTTCCCCTACCTCGGGGAGTGGGTCGAGGAGGCGCGGCAGATCAACGGCTTCGCCCTGGAGGAGCCCCTGGCCGGCGCGCTGATCGAGAACGCGCCCGAGATGGAGGAGTGGGACCCCGACAACGAGCTGGTCCACCGCCTGGCCACGCTGCTGCTCCTGCGCCGCTTCGGCCGCCAGCCCTACTGGATCCAGCAGGGCTGGGCCTGGCACGCCGAGCTCGAGATCCGCGGCACGATCTACTGCTTCCCCTATCGAGCGGGCTTCGTGGGCATCGGCGAACACGGCGGCTGGAGGGCCGCCCTGCGCAACCGCTTCTCGCGGCGCCCCGGGGAGCCGCCCACCATCGACGAGGTGGCGGGCCTGCGCCGCGGGTTCTGGAGCGATCCCTACGCCCAGATCGCCTGGGGAACGATCACCTTCCTCCTGTACGAGCGCCGCCAGGAGCTCCCGCTGCTCCTGGACGACATGCGCCGCTTTTGGGACGAGAACAACCGGGTCGAGCAGGATGACGGCCTGTGGGGCCGCGACCGCTTCTACCAGATCCCCCTCCCGGCCCAGCGCGAGATGCTCGTGGCGCGCGCGGGCGACCACATCTTCGCGGAGCTGCTGGCCTGGTTCCGCGCCGGCGGTTGAGCCCGCCCGGCGCGCGCGCCGAGAGGTCGAGGCCCGCCATCCTGCGGATGGCGGCGCCCCTGGTGATCTCCTTCTGGGCGCGCGCCGGCTTCGAGCTGGTGGACATCGCCTACGCCTCGCAGCTCGAGGACGCCGAGACGGCCATCGCCGCCATCGGGCTCACCGCGCCCTTCGCCTTCCTGTGGATCGCCTGCTGGGTGGGCGCCTCCAACGGGCTCACCGCGCGGCTCTCGGCGGCCATGGGCGCGCGCGAGGGGGCGCACGTCGAGCAGCTCAAGCGCGCCGCGGCGCGGATCATCTGGGGGATCGTCGCCCTCTTCCTGGCCCTGGCCCTGTGGATCTGGTTCGGCGCAGCGCCCCCGGGCCGATCCCCCCTGCTGCACGAGAACTTCCGGATCTACGCGGCGGTCATGCTGGGGGGATCGGCCCTCACCGGCTTCTGGTCGATCCTGCCCGACTCGCTGGTCAAGGCGCACCAGGACACCAAGAGCACCATGTGGGCCGGCCTGATCTCGGGCACCCTCAACGTGCTGCTCAACACCCTCTTCGTCTTCGGCTTCGGGTGGGGCATCTTCGGCATCGCCCTCTCCACGGTCCTGGGTCGCCTGGGTGGGCTGATCTTCGCCCTCCATCGCGCGGCCGGGCACGAGCGCCGCCGGCTGGGGCTGGGCGGGGACACGCGACCGGGAGTCTTCGAGCGGCCCGTGCGGGCCATCGGCGCCATCGGGATCCCGGCCGCCCTGGGCTTCTTCCTCATGGCGCTCGAGACCCGGGCCGTGTACTGGATCCTGGAGCGGGGTCCCGATCCAACCGCCTCGGTGGCGGCCTGGGCGGTCTTCGACCAGGCGGCGCGCTTCCTGGCCATGCCGGTCATCGCCACCGGCGTGGCCATGCTGCCGCTGGCAGCCCGCCTGTGGGGTTCGCGGGATCTGCCCGCAGTGGGCCGCGAGCTACGCGTCGCGCTGCTCTCCGTGGCCGGCTACGCCCTGGTAGTGGTGGCGCCGCTGTGCCTCCTGCTGGCGCCCTCGGTGGCTTCGGCGCTCTTCTCCGGTGACCCCGCCGTCGAGGGCGACGCCGCGCGGCGCTTCACCGAGCTCGGATTGCGGGTCGCGCCGCTGACGGTCCTGGGGATGGGACCGCTCTTCATCCTCCGGTCGGCCTTCGAGGGCATGCAGCGCCCGCGCCCCGGCCTGGCGGTGGCCGCCATCCGGACCCTGATCCTGGTGATCCCCCTCACCCTGCTGGGGACCCGCCTGGCCGCGCGGCTCTCGCTCCTGCCGATCGGCGGCGCCTACCTCGGGTTCACGGTCGGCGCCGCCCTGGCCAGCCTGCTCCTGGGCGCGTGGATGCGCCGCTTCCTCCGCCGGGACGCGGGGCGGGCCTCCCCCGTGGGGGAGTGAGGGGCCTCCTCGCGCGAATCGCCGTCCCCTTCGGAGAACCTCGTAACCGAAGCGCCCCGGCAGGTATCCCCATGGCCGAGGAGCCTGCACGACATCCCGCGACCCGCAGAGGGAGAACCGCCATGAGCCAGCTCGAGGAGCTCGCCGAGGAGGAGTGTGAGCTGACGATGACGCCGATGATCGACGTCACCTTCCTGCTCCTGATCTTCTTCATGTGCACGATCCGCTTCAAGACGCTCGAGGGCAAGCTGTCCGCCAACCTGCCCAAGGACGTGGGGCCACGACCCACCGTGCACGTTGCCGTCGAGAAGGTGGACATCAAACTCACCGTGATCCGCGAGGGGAGCAGGATGCACCCCGCGCGCCCGAGCGAGCCCTGGAGCGGCAAGGGACCCTTCCGCTACGGCGACGACCGCGTCATCCAGTACACCATCGGGCCCTTCGAGACCCGCGACCTGGACGTCATGAGCGATCGGATCCAGTGGCTGCACCGCGCCGACGAGGAGCGCGGAGCGACCATCGACGCGCGTAAGGGCATCGTGTACTCGGACGTGGTCGAGGTGCTCGACGCGGCCATCGACGCGGGCTTCGGCGAGATCACCTTCGTCGGCTCCTACGAGTGAGCCGGACGGCTTTCGATCCGGAAAGCCCCGCGGGTAGGATGGAGCGCGCCGGACGCGCTGTCCGGTGCGCTTCGAGAGCCGCACGCGGGAGGAACGGATCATGCGAGCCCGCTTCGGGCCGGGAACGGCCGCCTCGTTCATGGCGGCCGGCGCCGCGCTCCTCTTCATCTCGGGTCCGGTCGCGGCCCAGGGGACCCGCAGCGACTACGAGCGGGCCCTGAGCCTGCGCGAGCGGACAGCCGACAAGGTGTTCCGGGATCGCGTCCGGGCTCGCTGGCTGGAGGGCGGCGCGCGCTTCTGGTACGAGAACGACCTGCCGGGCGGAGGGCGCGAGTACGTCCTGGTGGACGCCGAGGCCGGCACGCGCGGGCCGGCCTTCGATCACGAGCGGCTGGCGGGAGCCCTCGCCGCGGAGACGGGCGAGGCCGTCGATCCCCATCGCCTGGCACTCGGCCGGCCCGCCTTCGTCGAGGAGGGCGCCGGGATCCGCTTCACCTTCGGCGACCAGCGCTTCGAGTGCGACCTGAAGGCGTACGAGCTTCACCGCCTGCCGGAGGAGGAGGGCTCGGACTCCACCGTGCCGCGCCTGCGCGAGCCCCGCCCCAGCCGGGGCACCGGGGAGGAGACCTCGATCCGCTTCGTCAACCGCACGGACGGCGAGGTGGAGCTCCACTGGATGGACCTCGGAGGGAGGCGGCGCTCCTACGGCGTCCTCTCCCCCGGAGACCGGCGCCGGCAGCACACCTACGCCGGCCACGTGTGGGTAGTGACCGACGCGGCGGGCGAGACGCTGGCGGTCTTCGCGGCCGCCGAGGAGCCCGGGGACGCCGTGATCGACGGCAGCCCCCCGCCGGAGGAGCGGGAGGAGGGTCGCCGGTGGCCCCGCGGGCGCCGATCGCAGAGCCGATCGCCCGACGGCCGCTGGACGGCCTTCGGGCGGGAGCAGGACCTCTTCCTGCGGGACGGGGAGACCGGCGAGGAGCGCGCCCTCGCCGAGGACGGCTCCGAGGACGACGCCTGGTCCGAGCGGGTCCACTGGTCGCCGGACTCGCGCTTGCTGGTCGCGATGAAGGTGCGCGCGGGCACCGACCGGAAGGTGAACCTCATCGAGTCCGCGCCCGAGGACCAGCTCCAGCCCAGGCTGCACGCGTACTCCTACCGCAAGCCGGGTGACGACATCCCGCTCAGCCGGCCCCACCTGTTCGACGTGGCCGGAGGGGGCGGCATCCCCGTCCCGGACGAGCTGTTCCCGAACCCCTGGAGCCTCTCCGACGTGCGCTGGTGGCCCGACTCGGCGCGCTTCACCTTCCTCTACAACCAGCGCGGGCACCAGGCGCTGCGCGTGATCGAGGTGGACGCCGAGAGCGGCGAGGCGCGCGCGCTCATCGACGAGCAGAGCGACACCTTCGTCGACTACGCCCACAAGCACTTCTGCCGCTTCCTGGACGCCACGCGCGAGATCGTCTGGATGTCCGAGCGCAGCGGCTGGAGCCACCTCTACCTGTACGACGCCGAGACCGGAGAGGTGAAGAACCCCATCACCTCCGGCGAGTGGGTGGTGCGCGGCGTCGACCGGGTGGACGAGGAGGGCCGCCGGATCTGGTTCCGGGCGGGCGGCATCCGGCCCGGCCAGGACCCCTACCACGTCCACCACTGCCGCGTGGACCTCGACGGCACCGACCTGGTCATCCTCACCGAGGGGGACGGCACGCACTCGGTGGATCTCTCGCCCGACGGCCGCTTCCTCCTGGATCGCTGGTCGCGGGTGGACCAGCCGCCGGTCACCGAGCTGCGCGACGCGGAGGACGGCCGGCTCATCTGCGAGGTGGAGCGCGCCGACTGGAGCGAGCTCCTGGCGACCGGCTGGCGCCCGCCCGTGCGCTTCGTCGCCGAGGGCCGGGACGGGACGACCGACATCCACGGCATCCTCATCCGCCCGATGGGCCTGGATCCGGACCGCCGCTACCCGGTCATCGAGCAGATCTACGCCGGCCCCCAGGGGGCCTTCGTGCCCAAGTCCTTCGGCCTGCATCTGCGCCAGCAGGCCCTGGCCGAGCTGGGCTTCGTCGTGGTGCAGATCGACGGCATGGGCACCTCGCAGCGCTCCAAGGCCTTCCACGACGTCTGCTGGAAGAACCTGGGCGACTCGGGCTTCCCCGACCGCATCGCCTGGATGGAGGCGGCGGCCGAGGAGCACGCGTACATGGACCTCTCGCGCGTGGGCGTCTACGGGGGCTCGGCCGGCGGGCAGAGCGCGCTGCGCGCCCTGCTCGCGCACGGCGAGCACTACGATGTGGCGGTGGCCGACTGCGGCTGTCACGACAACCGCATGGACAAGATCTGGTGGAACGAGCTGTGGATGGGCTGGCCGGTGGGCCCCCACTACGAGGAGCAGTCCAACGTCACCCAGGCCCACCGCCTCGAGGGCAAGCTCCTGCTGACCGTGGGAGAGCTCGACCGGAACGTGGACCCGGCATCGACCCTGCAGGTGGTCGACGCGCTCATCCGCGCCGACAAGGACTTCGACCTGCTGATCGTCCCCGGCGGGGGCCACGGCGTGGGCGAGATCCCCTACGCCAGCCGTCGCCGCATGGACTTCTTCGTCCGCCACCTCTTGGGCGTGGAGCCCCGGGCGCGGCCGTAGTCGGCCGGCCTACTCCCCCCCGCTCTCCTCGTCCCCGCCGGCCTCCTCGGGCGGCTCCTCGTCGCCCCAGTCCTCGGGGAGCGGCCAGAGCTGGTTGATGTGGTCGATGGGGATGGCGTAGCCGATGGAGACCGCCAGCTCGCCCTCGGGGAAGCGCTGGCCGCTCGCGACCATGCCGATCACGCGGCCCCGGGTGTCGGTGACCGGGCCGCCGCTGTTGCCCGGGTGCACGCCGGCGTCGACCTGCAGGTAGGGGGCCACGGTGCGGCTGAGGATGCCCTTGAAGGTCGAGGCGATCACCCGGTCGCCCTCCTGCAGGGCGTGGGTGCCCAGCGGGAAGCCGAACAGGTAGACGTCCGAGCCGTCCGAGGGCTGGGCCACGTCGGGATCGAAGTCGGCCAGGAAGGGCATGCCCTCGAAGGGCTCGACGTGGATCAGGGCCAGGTCCTCGTCGTCCTCCTGTTCCACGCGGACCACGGTCGCCTCGCGCCGGAGGGTCTCGCCGTGGAAGACGACCTCGATGCGGGCCTCGGCCCGCAGCAGGGAGTCGTCGCCCAGGGGGATCGCGTGCTCCATCTCGGGGGGGTGGGCCACGTGGGCATTGGTGAAGATCCAGCCCTGCTCGGAGACGCAGAAGCCCGAGCCGTTGGAGTTCATCTCGAAGACCTCGCCCTCGTCGTCGAGGTTGACCCGCTCCATGCCGTCGTCCTCCTCCCGGACGTACAGCAGCTTGCCGGTCTTCTCGTCGCGGAAGGAGAGGGCCACCTCGATCAGGACCACCGCCGAGCGCACGCGCCCCACCTCGTGCAGGGTGGCCTCGCGCAGGGTCAGGGGATCGAGGCGCTCCAGGCCCTCACTGGTCTGATCGAGCTGCAGCCGGAGCGAGCTCAGCTCGGTGGCCGAGTCACCGCCGGCGCGCTCGAGCTGGTCGATCCGCTCCAGGAGCCGGCTGCGCTCGTCCTGCATCTCCCGCTTCAGGGCCTCGCGCTCCTCGTCCATGCGCGTGCGGTAGCCGTCCCACGCGCTGCGCTCGCGCTCCAGCCGGGCGTGGGCGTCCAGCAGCTCACGGCTCATGGTCTCGCGCAGCTCCTGGTTCTGCTGCTGCAGGTGGGCGACCTCCTGCTCCCCGAGCCGGAGGAGCCACCGCCCGCCCAGGCCCAGGAGCACCACGGCGACGAGGATCAGGAGGCTCATGCCCACGAGGCTGCGGCGGCCGCGCCGGCGCATCATCGAGCGCACCCCGCCGGCCTCCACGCCCAGGGCCTTCTTCAGGACCATGATGGTGGTCGCCCCGAAGCCCGTCGTGTCCGGCTCGGCGCGCGTCAGGCCGGCGGGAACCACCACGGTCTGCTCGAGCCCGGCCGAGGCGATCACCACGAAGCGCGGCCCCAGCTCGCCGAGCTGCAGGACCGCCCCGTTCTGCAGGGCGCTGCGCTCCACGCGGTGGCCGTTGACCAGCGTGCCGTTCGAGGATCCCAGATCCTCGACCACCGGCCGATCGCCTTCCAGGAACACGCGCGCGTGGTGGGCGGAGACGTGGGGAAAGCGATCCTCGGGCAGGACCACGGCGTTGGAGGGATCGCGCCCGAGGGTCGTGCCCGCCTGGTCGAGCTCGATGGTCCCGACGGCCTCGAGGGCCTGCATGGGCTTGAGCTGCCACTTGGGTCGGAGGGAGCTGCTCATTGGGATCATTCTAGGCCCGCGGGGGGGCGATTCCCCGGGTCCAACCCGATGGGAGCCCCCCGGGATGCGCGAAAGGGCCTCAGGTCGGCGCGAGTCCGTCCGAGAACCGGATGGCCGAGCCCCCGGCCGAGGGCCGCTGGCCGACCGGCGGCGGCCGGGCCCTCGGGGAGGGGGTGGATCCGATCATGAACTGGTGGTCCAGATTGCTCGACTCGACCGGCTTCCGGGCCCGCCCGGAGCCGATCCGGTCGATCCCCGCCCGGAGCTCCGGGCCGGTGGAGGTGGACGAGGAGGAGGAGGCGCCGGTCTTCCCGCCGGCCAGGGTGGGCGTGCGCAACCTGGACGCGCGCGATCACCTGGCCGTCGCGCTGAACGACGCCGACAAGAAGCTGCTCTTCGAGATCGGCCGGCAGGTCCGCACGCAGGATCTCAAGCTCCCGCCGCTGCCCACCACCGGCCTCACCCTGCTCGAGATGGTCGACGACCCCTCGGCCGAGATCGCCGAGGTCGTCGAGCAGGTCTCTCGCGATCCGGTCCTGGCGGGCGAGCTCCTGCGCGCCGCCAGCGTGGGGCGCTTCGCCGACCGGGGAGAGATCCAGAACCTGCGACAGGCCGTGGTGCGCCTGGGGATGCGCTCCCTGCGCAGTCAGATCCTGGGGGGCTCCATGCGGGCCTGCATGTTCCGGGCCCGGAAGCTGCAGGCCTACGCCGAGGAGATCTGGCGTCAGGCCAGGTCGGTGGCGGCGCTGAGCCGCGGGCTGGCGAGGACCCTGGACGCGGATCCCGAGCGGATCTACCTCCTGGGCCTGATGCACGACGTCGGCAAGCTCCCGCTGCTGGCGCTCCTCGGCCGGGAGGCCCGCCGGCGCGACAGCATCCGGGGCGCGATCCTGAGCAAGGCCTTCTTCTTCTTCCACGAGAAGGTCGGCGAGGCCCTGGCCCGCAAGTGGGAGCTCCCGGAGGAGGTGTGCTCGGTGGCCGGATGCCACCACCGCTTCCAGCTCAACACCTCGCACGCCCGCATGGCCGCGGCGGTGAGCCTGGCGCACAAGCTCGATCTGTGCCTGTCGCTGGGTCGGGAGATCGAGTTCCGTGGGCTGGTGGTCGCGCCCGAGATGAGCTTCCTCGGGCTCGAAGCGGAGCAGCGGCCGGGGATCCTGGCGCGGGCCCTGGTGACCTACCTGCAGGTCCACTCGCTGGCCGCGGCGGGTTGAGCGGCAGACCCTGTGAAGCCGGCGCAGCCGGACCGCCGCGCCGGGGGGGGGGCGCGGGGCGCAACGGAGGGAGTGGGGTGCCCCCGCGGGAGGGGTGGGGGGGGGGGGGGGGGGGCGGGGCCCCCCCCCCCCCGGGGGGAGGGCGCGGGGCTCATCGGAGGAAGTGCGGTGCCCCCTCGGAAGGTCTGGGCAGGGGGTCCGTCGGTCGAGCCCGCGCCCCGGCCTCCGCCATGCGGAGGCGGAAATCACGCGTAGGCGATTCCACCGCTTGGGACGCTCCGGGGCGTCGGGAGGTTCCGCTCATCGCGATCCCCACGGAGCGGCCTTGCCGGATCCGGGAAGCGCTCTCCCCGGAACCGGCCCGGAAGGGGCTAGACCGGCGTCAGCCAGCCGTGGCGGTCCTCCCTCTCGCCGTGGATGATGCCGAAGTACTCCTCTTGCAGGGAGCGGGTGATCGGCCCGCGGGACCCCTCGCCGATGGGCTGGCCGTCCATCTCCTTCACGGGAGTGACCTCGGCCGCCGTCCCGGTGAAGAACATCTCGTCGGCGGTGAGCAGCATCTCGCGCGCCAGTCGCTGTTCGACCACCTCGATGCCGGCCTCCTGCGCCAGCTGGATCATGTAGCCGCGCGTGATGCCCGCCAGGACCGAGGCGCCCAGGGGCGGCGTCAAGATGCGCCCGTCCTGCACGATGAAGAGGTTCTCGCCGCTGCCCTCGCAGGCGTAGCCGTCCACGTCGAGCACGATGCCCTCGTGGTAGCCGTGCCGCCGGGCCTCGATCACGGTGAGCTGCGAGTTGATGTAGTTGCCGCTGGCCTTGGCCATGGAGGGCAGCGTCGAGGGAGCGATGCGGCGCCAGCTCGAGGTCCCCACCTTGACGCCCTTCTCGAGGGCATCTGCACCCAGGTAGGCGCCCCATTCCCAGGTGGCGATGATCACCTCGACCGGGCAGCCGGTGGGATTGACGCCCATCTCGCCATACCCGCGGAAGGCCAGGGGGCGGACGTAGCAGGCCTCGTGCCCGTTTCGGCGCACCGTCTCCAGGATCGCATCGCGCACCTGCTCTTGGGTCTGGTCCAGCAGCATGTAGATCAGCTTGCAGGACTTGAAGAAGCGGTCGACGTGCAGATCCAACCCGAGCACGGCCGGGCCATCTGGGGTGGAGTAGGCCCGGATCCCCTCGAAGACGCCGCTGCCGTAGTGCAGCACGTGGGAGAGCACGTGGGTTTTGGCCTCGTCCCAGGGGACGAACTCACCGTTGAACCAGATCACCTCGGCCTTGGGTATGCTCATGTCGCTCCGTCTCGTCTGGGGGCCTCGCGGACTTCCACTGCGTCTCGCTGGACCGCTCATGATAGCCCGACGCGAGCGCCAAATCAGCCGCGGACCGCTCCCCCGCCGGGGAGGCGCGCCGGCAGGCGATTCCGCGGGGTCCGCGCGGGGTCTCCTTGCCCGGTCGAGGGCCAGGGTGTAGGGTGCGCGCCCCGCCCTGCGAGGATCGCTCGCGGGGCATTCGAACCGTGCAGAGGTCGCACCTAGTTGCTGGAAGAACGCTTCACGCCCCGAGCGGCGAGCATGGCCAGCAGACCGGTGCGGTGCTCCTCGTAGACCTCGATCTCGGCCACCACGCGCTCGGGGGTGACCACCCATCCGACGCCCAGGTCGCACAGCTCCCCGTAGCGCTGGCCGCGGGCCAGGACCGCGGGCGCCTCGGGCGGCATCTCCCCCACTCCGGCGAAGCGCAGGCTCAGGACCTCCAGCACCGCGTCGGGATCGCGGACGTCGTATCCCTCGCGCAGCACCAGCGCGCGGGCGGCGTGGAAGAGGCCCAGCCAGGCCCGGCCGAGGGCGTCGCGATGCAGCCGCTGGGTGACCAGCACGTCGGCCGCTTCCCAGGCCTCGTGGGAGGCCTGCAGCTCGGCGGCCGCCAGGAGCATCCGTTCCTCTTCGGCGAGCGCGGGCGTCAGCCGCGACGACCCGGGCGCTCGCATCTCATCCATGGTCTCCATGGCGGACATCATCCCCGAATCCGCCCACCGTCTCAAGCCGCAGAAGGGTGAAGCCGCATGAAACCCGGCGAGAAGAAGTACCCCCGTATCTTCAGCCCGTATCGCATCGGGAAGATGGAGGTAAAGAACCGCATCAAGTACGCCTCCACGGAGACCAACTTCAACTATGGCGACGGCTTCGTGGCCGACAAGGAGGTGGCCTACATGGAGGCCCAGGCGCGGGGCGGGGCCGGCATCGTGACCACCCAGGGGGCCTACACCGACCCGCGCACCGAGGGCAAGGGCTACGTGGGGATGATGGGCATCTGGAACGATGACTTCATCCCCGGCCTCAAGCGCATCGCCGACGTGATCCACCAGTACGACTCCAAGTCCATCCTGCAGCTCATGCACTGCGGTCGGGTGGGCGGCGTGGAGCTCGACTACACCGTGGGTCCCTCGGTGGTCAAGCAGCGCATCCCGCGCTTCCGCGAGCCGGTGGAGATGAGCGTCGAGGAGATCGAGGCCTGCATCCAGGAGCACGTCGACGGCGCCCGCCGCTGCCAGGAGGCCGGCCACGACGGGGTGGAGATCTCGGGGATCGTCGGCTACCTGATCTCCAACTTCATCTCCTCCTACACCAACCAGCGCACCGATGAATACGGGGGTGACATCCACGGCCGCAGCGCCTTCATGCGCAAGATCGTGGAGGGAATCCGCAAGGAGGTGGGGCCGGACTACCCGATCGTCATCCGCCTGTGCGGCGAGGAGCTGCTGGACGACCGCGGCGGCAACACCCCCGAGGAGTCCCTGGAGTCGATCAAAATCGCCGAGAAGGCCGGCATCGACTGCATCAGCGTGACCGCCGGCTGGCAGGAGTCGGCCGTCTCGGTCATCAGCCGCGACATCCCCATGGGTCACTGGCTGTACATCTCCGAGCGCATGAAGCGCAACCTGAAGATCCCGGTGGCCATGGCCTACCGGCTGTTCCTGCCGCAGATCGCCGAGGACGCCATCGCCCAGGGCAAGCTGGACGTGTGGGAGATGTGCCGGCCGATGATCGCCGACCCCTACATGCCGGAGAAGATCCTGGAGGGCCGCGAGGAGGAGATCATCCCCTGCATGGCCTGCAACATCTGCCTGGCGCGCCTGTTCCGGGACGCCGAGCTGAGCTGCTTCGTGCGCCCCTCCCTGGGCCACGAGAGCGAGCCCGAGTGGGGCTTCTACGGCTTCGCCCCGGCTCCGAAGAGGAAGAAGATCTGGATCATCGGGGCGGGCATCGCCGGCATGCAGGCGGGCGCCATCGCCGCCGAGAAGGGGCACCAGGTCACCATCACCGACAAGGCCGACCACACCGGCGGGCAGCTCGCGGCGGCCTCCAACGGCCCCTGGGGCGACGTCGAGTTCATGCGCCTGGTGGACTACTACGAGCACCGCTGCCGGCAGTTCGGCGCCACCTTCGAGCTGAGCCGCACCGTGACCCGCGAGGACATCAAGGCCTCCGAGGTCGACGAGGTCATCGTGGCCACCGGCGCCGATCCGCACGTGAGCGTCAAGGGCGACGACCTCGGCAACGTGGTCTCCTGCCTGGACGTCTTCGAGAACAAGGTGGACGTGGGCCAGCGGGTGGTGGTGCTGGGGGACTCGGGAGCGGCCATCGCCACCGCCCTCCTCCTGCTCCACCGCGGCCAGCACGAGGTGAGCCTGGTGGGCAAGGCCAAGAAGCCCGGCCAGGACGTCAACCCCTCCTACATCTGGCGCTACATGAAGAAGCTCAAGGACGAGCACGCGGTGGTGCTGCGCAACACCGACGTGGAGGAGATCACCGACCGCGGGGTGGTGATCGACACGCCCGAGGGCCAGCAGCTCATCGAGGCCGACACCGTGGTGGTCTCGTACATGCGCTCCAATCAGGACCTCTCCGACGCCAAGAAGCGGACCTACACCATCGGGGACGCCATCACGCCGCGCCGCGCGGCCAGCGCGATCCAGGACGGGTACAAGATGGGCATGCGCCTGTAGCCCCAAACGAGGAGTAGCCATGATTCCGACCATCGACGCCTATCGCTGTGACGGCTGCAACGTGTGCGTGCTGCGCTGCCCTCCCCAGGTCATGGGACTGGTCAAGGGCGTGGCGGTGATCATCACGGATCTCTGCGAGGAGTGCGGCATCTGCTCCGAGGTCTGCCCCATCGACGCCGTGCGCTTCAAGCTCCCCCACCGCAGCTTCGAGCCCGACCACGAGGGCTACCACCCCCTCCCGCGCTAGCCCCGGAGCCACCATGAAGGTCAACAAGATCGATCACATCTGCATCGCCGTGAAGGACCTCGAGGCGGCCCGCAAGGTCTGGGAGCCGCTCCTGGGCAAGACCGGGCCCGACGACGCCTACGTGGACGAGCCCGAGAAGATCCGGGTGGCCCGCTACTGGGTGGGCGAGGTGGGCTTCGAGCTGATGGAGTCGACCTCGCCCGACGGCGACGTGGCCAAGTTCATCGAGCGCCGCGGCGAGGGCATCATGCTGGTCAGCTTCAACGTGGACGACACCCGAGCGGCCATCGAGGAGCTGGAGGCCGAGGACTACCCCTTCATCGGCGGCGCCCGCCCCTTCCGCGACTGCGAGTTCGCCTTCGTCCACCCCAAGAAGATGAACGGCGTTCTGCTGGAGCTGATCGACTACGAGTGGAAGGAGCTGGAGGGGCGGTAGGCGCCGCGCGGTCCCGGAGCGATCGAAACGGGGTGGGATCCACGGGAGCGATACACCTATCCCTTACCTGGGCGCGGAGGGCCTGATCCTCCTCAAGTCAGATAGCCGCAGGCCTCAGGATCGATTCGACGTCGAGGCGCTGCGCCCCATCATCCAGGAAGCCGGGGACTGAGCGACCGGGTGCCGGACGACCCGCTCCCTCCCGCGGCCGGGGGTGCTAGACTCGCTCCGAAGCCACGATCCGAGTCTCCAACACCGGAGGACAGAAGTGAGAACCCTCGGCACCACCACCGTTCTGGCGCTTTCGCTGCTGGCCCTGACGCTGGGCGTCCGCGCCGCGACCCAGGAGGAGGCCGCCCCGGTCCTGGAGGAGGCTCGCACCGTGGACGGCCTCATCGACGCGCTCTACGGCGCGGTCAGCTTCGGACCCGGGGGCGAGCCGGACTGGGACCTGCTCCGCGACCTGATGCTCGAGGAGGCCATCCTGGTCCAGCCCGTCCGGGGCAAGGAGGGCATGCACGCGCTCTCGGTCGAGGGCTTCCTCGACGTCTTCAGGAAGGACCTGGCCGAGACCCCCGTGGCCCGCATGGGATTCCACGAGACGCCCGCTCACCGGCAGACGGCGACCTTCGGGGACCTCGGCCACGCCTTCGTGGTCTTCGAGATGCGCTGGAAGCCGGAGGACGAGAAGATGCTCGGCCGGGGCCTGGACAGCATCGAGCTGGTCCGGCGCGGCGGGCGCTGGTGGGTCGCGTCCATCACCACCGAGCACGAGCGGCCGAACCGACCCATGCCCGAGCGCTTCCTGACGTCCGAGAAGGACTGAGAGCCGGATGGGCGCCAGCGCCCCGATCATCGAGATCGGCGTCCCCCTCGAGGAAATCGCCGCGCGCGAGGAGCGCGTGGCCCGGGCGCGCCGCTTCGAGGTGCCCGACCGCGTGCCGGTCATCCCGGCCATCGCCCACCGCTTCCTGGTGCCGATGGTGGGGGTCGCTTTCCGCGAGTACTACGGCGACCCCGAGACCATGCTGCGCACCCAGATCCTGGCCCAGAAGTGGCTCATGGAGAACGTGCGCACCGACGCCCACGGCATCACCGGCGCCTGGGTGGGCGCCTGGACCGACTTCCAGAACGCCTTCGAGGCCGGCAGCCTGGGCGTGGAGGTGATCTTCCCCGAGGACGACATCCCCTGGGTGGGGCGCGGCTGGGTTCGCGACGACACCGACCTCCTCCGCCTGGAGAAGATGGACTTCGTGCACGGCGGCCTCAACGGCCGGCAGATCGCCTACCGCCGGGCCATGATGGAGGTCGCCGAGCGCTACCCGGTGCGCTTCCAGGGCGGCCCGGTCTTCCACCCCGGCGCCAACCCCGCCCTCACCCACACCTCCGACGGCCCCTTCGGCGTGGCCGGCGACCTGATGAGCACCACCGAGCTCTTCGCCGCCTGCGTGGAGCGGCCCGACTTCGTGCGCGAGCTCCTGCGGATCGTCACCGACAAGCTGATCGAGTACCTCGACTTCTGCTGGGAGGAGGAGCAGCTCCCGGCGCGCGACCTCGCCTGGACCGACGACCTGGCGGTGAGCCTCTCGGCCGAGATGTACCGCGATCTGGTGCTGCCGCAGGAGAAGCGTCTGCGCTTCCACTTCGACGGCTGGGCGAGCCTCCACATGTGCGGCAAGAGCGACCACCTGCTGGAGATCTTCCGGGACGAGCTCGAGATCCACGAGCTCCAGGGCTTCGGCTGGGAGGTGGACCTGGACCGGGTGGCCGAGGTGCTGGGCGGCCGGGTGGTGCTCCTGGGCAACCTCGACCCCATGCTGATCCGCAGCGGCACCCCCGAGGAGGTGCGCCAGGCCACCCGACGCGCCATCGAGAAGCTGGCGCCCTGCCGGGGCTACATCGTGCAGGACGGCAACAACGTCCCGCCCGGCTCGCCCCTGGCGAACGTCAACGCCATGATGGAGGCGGCCGAGCTCTGGGGCCGCTACTGAGCCGGAGCGGCCCTCGGCCGGTAGCGCGCCGGCTCGTCGAAGACGTCGATGGCCCGCACGTCGGTCCGGAAGCTGGCCCCGTGCTCGACCCCGGCGGGGATCGCGTAGCTGTCCCCCTGGCGATAGGTCCGCGTCACGCCGCCGATGGTCAGGTCCATCTCCCCCTCGACCACGATCCCCCACTGCGCCCCGTGGCTGTGGAAGGGGATGGCCGCGGTCCGCTCGATGGTGAAGAAGACCACCTGCTGGTCCTCGCCCTGCAGGAGCTTCCCCCGGATTCCGGGGACGTCGAGATCGACGTCGGGCAGCCCCTGGATCATGTCGGAGAAGCTCGCTGCGTTCATGTCGTGCCTCCTCGGCCTTCGGTCTCGCGGCATTCTCGGGACCGGACGGTCGAGGCACCAGCCGGGCGGAGAACCTCTGCGCCCGGAGGTGGGACGCGGCGCCCCGCGCCGGGGGAAAGACACTAGACTTACCCCGCTCTCGACCCGAACAGGGACAGCCGGGAGCGCGCCGTGCGCACCATCGACCTGCACACCCACTCCACCGCCTCGGACGGATCCCTGAGTCCGCGCGAGCTGATCGAGCTGGCCCACCGGATCGGCCTGGCGGCCCTGGGGCTGACCGACCACGACACGCTGGAGGGGCTGGGGGAGCTCGAGGAGGCCGGCCGGGAGCGCGGGATCGAGACCGTGCCGGGGGTCGAGGTCAACGCCCGGCACTCGCCCGGCGCCCTCCACCTCCTGGGATACTTCGTCCCCGCCGGGCCCTCGCCCCTGGCGAGCGCCCTGGAGGAGATCCGGCTCGGCCGGCTGGAGCGGGGCGAGCGCATGGCCCGGCGCCTGAGGGAGCTCGGCGTCGACGTCCAGCTCCACGAGGTCCTGGCGGAGGCCGGCGGGGCCTCCCTGGGTCGCCCCCACTTCGCCGCCGTGCTGGTGAGGAAGGGCGCCGCCGCGACCGCCGGGGAGGCCTTCGAGCGCTACCTGGACCGGGACGCGCCGGCCCACGTGTCGCGGCCGAAGCCCTCCCCGGGCCGCATCATCGAGCTCATCGAGCGCTCGGGCGGCATCCCGGTGCTGGCCCACCCCCAGACCCTGGAGGTGCCGGGGGCCCCGGACCTCGAGGCCACCGTCGCCGAGCTGGTGGAGCTGGGGCTGCGCGGGCTCGAGGTGTATTATTCCGCGCACTCCGGGGCGGACACGGCCAGGTATCGCGAGATCGCCGGTCGGTTCGGGCTCCTGGTCACGGGCGGCTCGGACTTCCACGGCGACGCCCGGCCGGAGTACGAGCTGGGCCGCGGCCTGGGCGAGCTGGCGGTCCCCATCGAGGTCCTGGAGCGACTGCGCCGGGCGAGGCACGCGCACCGGCGCGAGGATCCGCGCGGCAGCAGCGGCGATCACACCACTTGAAGGCAAGCGAAGGTCAGAAAATGAGCAGCACCGGAAAGAAGGCGCCCGATCACACCATGTCCGAGGCGGTGCGGCAGGCGTACCGGGCAGGCGAGGACGAGGAGTCCATGGAACCGATCGTCCGCATCGGGGCCGACGGAGCGCCGGAGGGCATGATTCGGAACGGCGACCACGTCGTCTTCTACGACATCCGCGGCGAGCGGGAGGTCGAGCTCACCTCGGCCTTCACCCAGCGCGATTTCTCCTCCTTCCCGGTCGACCCGGCGATGCGCACGCAGTGGGTGACCATGATCCAGTACAGCCCGGACCTCGACGCGAAGGTCGCCTTTCCTCCCCCGGGCGCGGTGGAGGACACCCTGTGCGGGCTCGTCAGCAGCGCCGGCCTGAAGCAGGTCAAGGTGGTCGAGTCGGAGAAGGCCGTCCACCTCAGCTTCTTCCTCAACGGCAAGCGCAACGAGCCCTTCGAGGGCGAGGAGCGCGTGGTGGTCCACTCGCCCAAGGACGTCTTCGCCGAGCCCAGCATGCGCGCGGAGGAGGTGGGCGACGCCCTGATCGAGGCCATCCAGGGCGGCCAGTACCACCTGATCACCGGCAACTTCGCCAACGTGGACGTGGTCGGCCACGGCGAGAGCCGCGAGGCCATCCTGGAGGCGGTGGAGACCGTGGACCGCCAGCTCGGGCGCGTCACCGAGGCGGCCCTGGCGGCCGGATTCTCGCTCGCCGTCACCGCCGACCACGGCACGGTCGAGAGCTGGCTCTACCCCGAGGGCACGATCGACACCGGGCACACCACCAGCCCGGTCCCCTTCATGGTGATCGAGCCCGATGGAGACGACGGCGAGCTCAGCCTGCGCTCGGGCGGCTCGCTGGTCGACGTGGCCCCCACCGTGCTGGAGCTCATGGATCTCGAGAAGCCCGCGGCGATGACCGGCGAGAGCCTGATCCAGGGGCGGGGCGCCGGCAAGGGGCAGCGCAAGGTGGTGCTGCTGGTCCTGGACGGATGGGGCCTGGCCGATCCGGGACCCGGCAACCTGATCTCGGAGGCCCGCACCCCGAGCATGGATGACCTGGCCGGCCGCCTTCCGCGCACCGAGCTCCTGGCCTCGCAGATGGCGGTGGGCCTGCCCGAGGGCACGGTGGGCAACTCCGAGGCCGGGCACCTGCACATCGGCGCCGGCCGCAAGGTCTTCTCCGACCGGGTGCGCATCAACCAGTCGCTGGAGGACGGCAGCTTCTACGAGAACGAGGCCTTCCTGCACGCCATGGAGGGGGCCATCCGCGACGGCACGCGCCTGCACCTGCTGGGGATCATCTCCTTCTACTCCTCCCACGGCTCGATCGACCACCTCCTGGCGCTCCTGAGGATGGCCCGGCAGAGGGGCGTCCCCGAGGTCTGCATCCACGCCCTCATGGGGCGTCGGGGCGAGCGGCCCGAGAGCGGAGGCGCGTACCTCGAGCTGGTCGAGAACGAGGCCGCCGAGCTGGGGCTCGGCAGCATCTGCACCGTCATCGGCCGCTTCTGGGCCCTGGACCGCGAGAACAACTGGGACCGGGTGGAGAAGACCTACCGGCTCCTGGTGGAGGGCGCCGGCCGGCCCGCCGGGGCGTGAGCGCGGCCGAGATTCAATCCTCAAGCCCCGCCGCCCGAAGCTCGATAGATCGAGGTGGATCGGTGCTGGACCCCCCTCGTCCGTCGGGGGAGCGCCCGGCTCGAGTCCGCGCCGTCCCCATCTCGTCCCAGGAGCGAAAGGCGTCCCGTGGGTCTGCTCGACAAGACCGTGACCGTGTTGCGGGAGGAGCTCGCCGGCGTCCACCCCCGCCTGATCCTGGTCCAGGGCCTGGTGAGGCTGATCCCCAACCTGGCGGGGATCCGGGCGCGTCGCTGGCTCTACCGCCTGGCCGGGGTGCAGATCGGCCGGGGAACGACCATCTTCGGGCACCTGGTGATCACCGGCACGGGCCCCGTGCACCGGCGGCTCGAGATCGGGCAGGGCTGCATCATCAACGCGCCCATCCACCTCAACCTGGGCGCGTCCATCCGCCTGGGCGACGGGGTCGCGGTGGGGCCCTACGCGGTCTTCGTCACCGACAGCCACCAGCTCGGTGACTCGACCTTCCGCGCCGGCGAGGTCTTCTCCGCCCCCATCGAGGTGGGCGACGGAGCCTGGATCGGCACGGGAGCGATGCTGCTCCCCGGGGTGAGGGTGGGCCCCGGCGCGGTGGTGGCAGCGGGGGCCGTGGTGGTCAAGGACGTGCCCGCCGACACCCTGGTGGCGGGAGTTCCGGCCCGGCCGGTCAAGGAGCTGTGCCCGGCGGCCGAGGCCCTGCGGCGGATGGCGGCGGTCTGAGGGATCGCCTCACCTACTCCGGACCGGGGCCTTCCAGGGCCTTGGCGATCACCTGGTCGAACTCCGCGGGATAGGGGGCGCCGGCGTGGCGGATCTCGACGGGGATGTCCAGCGTCCGCTCCAGGTGGTCCCGGCAGCGCTCGCAGGAGTCGAGGTGCTCCTGGCAGCGCCGGCGGTCCTCCTCGGGCAGGTCGTCCTCGATCAAGGGGTCGCTGGAGGCCCAGATGAGCTCGGGATCGAGGTGCTCGCCGCCGGCCTCGGCGAGGTCCTGCGCCATGAGGGAGCACCAGGTGCGGCGGACGATCCAGTCGTAGAAGGTCTCCACCAGATCGTCGAAGCCGTCACCCTGCAGCTCGTCGGCGATGGACGAGATCACCGCGTTGAGGACCCTCGCCTCCTCAATGCCCGCGGCGCCGCGAAAGCGGATGAGGCCCTCTCGAAAGAGGGCCGCGTGCCGGTCGAACAGACCCGGGAGGCCATCCGGATGCCCCTTGGCGATCTGTTGAAGAACTTCCCTTTCGGTGGCCATCGGCGTCGGTCCTCGTGTAGTTATTCCCTGCGGCAACCGCCGGCAGGTCCGCCCCCCGGCACCCCGGGGACCCCCGTGGCTCGGGCCACGGGGGTCCCCGCGCTCTCCGGGGGGTGCAGCCCACCACGGCCCTCGTCCGGGCGCAACAGGCGAGCGCGGAGAATCCTCCGGGCTCGGCGCGCGCACGGCGGCCGCCGTCGGGGCCCGTCGCCGGGGCCGCAGCTCGCCTTCGGGCGGGCGCGTTTCAGGCGCCCGAGCGCCGCAGTCGAAAGGGCTTGACGCCCGGGCTCCCGCCACCGCGAGGCCGCTCTCACCCCAGACCTCGCGGCCGACGCCACCCGGGCAGGATCGGGTGGTCCTCCGCTCTTCCCCTTGAATGCCGACACTGACCGCTTTCCACCTCTGGTACCATGGCGCGCCATGGGGTGATCTCGCCCCCTGACGCCCGCTCGACCGAGGCCGGCGGCCGATCGGCTCCTGGCACACTGGCACAATCGACATGCGCATCCTGTTCGTCCAGAAGTACCTGCCCGCCGAGATGCTCGGGATCATGTACCTCTCCACCTGGCTGAAGAAGGCCGGTCACGAGGTGCGCACCCAGTTCGTGCCCGAGAAGGACTGGATGGACAAGATCGTGGAGTACCAGCCGCAGGTCGTGGCCTTCTCCACCACCACCGGGGACCACGTCTCCTACGTGGCGCTGAACCGGCAGATCAAGGAGAAGGTCGGGGCCTTCTCGGTGTTCGGCAACTCCCATCCCACCTTCGTGCCCGACCTCATCGAGGAGGACGGGGTGGACGCCATCTGCCGGGGCGAGGGCGAGTACGCCTTCCCCGACCTGTGCACCCGGCTGGAGAAGGGCGAGGACATCACCGGGGTGGACAACTTCTGGATCAAGCAGAACGGCACCATCCACAAGAACAAGGTGCGGCCCCTGGCCTGCACCCTGGAGGAGCTGGGCTTCCCCGACCGGAGCGTGATCTACGACTACGGGCAGTGCTACCGCGACATCGAGCGCAAGATTTTCATCACCCAGCGGGGCTGCCCCAACAGCTGCTCGTACTGCTTCCACCACGCCTGGCGGGACAAGGTCTACGGCGCCACCAAGAAGCAGTACGTCCGCAAGCGCTCGGTGGCCCACGTGGTCGAGGAGATCAACCTGGTCCGCGAGCAGTACCCCCTGAAGTTCGTCCACTTCCTGGACGACATCTTCAACATCAACGACGAGTGGCTGGACGAGTTCTGCACGGTCTGGGACAAGGAGGTGAAGCTGCCCTTCGACGTGATCCTGCGCACCAACCTGACCACCGAGAAGCAGATGCAGGACCTCGCCCGGGTGGGCTGCATCTCCGCCCGCCTGGCCTTCGAGGCGGCCAACGACTACATCCGCAACGTGGTCTACCGCAAGAGCGTGACCATGGAGGACATCAAGACCTCCTCCAGGCACGTGAAGGACGCCGGGATCCGCCTGACCTCGCTCCAGCTACTGGGCGCGCCGGGGGGCACCCTCCAGGACGAGATCGACACCCTGCAGCTCAACATCGACTGCAAGGTGGATCACCCCTGGGTCAGCCTGCTGCAGCCCTATGCCATGACGGACATCAACGAGTTCACCAAGGACATGGGGATCGCGGTCGACGACTGGGACAAGTTCCCGGAGAAGTTCAACCGCACCACGACGGTGCATCACAGCCACCAGAAGGAGGTCGAGAACCTGCACAAGCTCTTCCCCTTCGTGGTGCGCTTCCCCTTCCTCATGCCCATGGTGCCCCGGCTGGTTCGCCTGCACTTCCTGCGCCCCCTGTACCTGGTGATCTACGCCCTGTGGACGGAGTACCTGGTCAGCGAGCAGAACCGCCAGTGGGCCCAGGCCACCGGCACGAGCGGCTTCCGCTCCCTGCCCCTGGTGGACTGGGTCATGCGGACCAGCGTCAAGATCGTGCTGCGGATCCAGGAGACCCTGTTCGGCAAGAAGTTCCGCAAGTCGGCCCTCAAGCTGAAGATGTCCACCGACACCATCGTCCACGTGGACGAGGTGCTGGAGTCGTAGGCCTGCGGTACCCCTACGGGGGCGGGGCGTAGCTCGGCTCATTGCCGGCGCGCCACTTGATGTTGCAGCCCAGGCTGGGCTTCTGGTCCGCGGGGGGCGGCGCCCCGGCGAGCACCGCCTCGATGGCCGCGCGCAGGTCCTCGCCGGTCACCGGGATCCCGTTGCCCGGGCGGCTGGCGTCGAGCTGGCCGCGGTAGACCAGGGCGCGCTCGCGGTCGAAGAGGAAGAAGTCCGGCGTGCAGGCCGCGGTGTAGGCCTTGGCGACCTCCTGGCTCGCGTCGAAGAGGTAGGGGAAGTCGTACCCGAAGGCGCGGGCCTCCTCGGCCATCTTCTCGGGGGCGTCGTCGGGGTGGGAGACCGGATCGTTGGAGCTGATGGCGACGATGGCCAGGCTCTGCCCGGAGTAATCCCGTCCCAGCGCCGCCAGCCCCTCGCGGATGTGCTGCACGTAGGGGCAGTGGTTGCAGATGAACATCACCAGGAGCGCCTGGCGGTCGGCGAAGTCGGCCAGGCTCAGCG
>CAZTTG010000002.1:0-33640 GCA_964615935.1 uncultured Planctomycetaceae bacterium
CCGGAATCAACCCGCAAACCAAGTATTCAGGCGTAGGTCAGGAGCCCTGCATTGGGAGGCGCCCATCCTGAGCCCATTCCCTTTTTCGTCCGCGTCGTGCGGGGCGAGGACGGTGCGCCGCTCGAGGGTGCCCGCGTCCTGCTCGACGGCGACGGATTCGCGGGCAGGACCGACGAAGCCGGCCTCCTCGAGGTTCCCGTACGCTACGTCCACACGGAGTACGCCACGGTCAGGGCCCGCGGCCGGAGCACCGTCTACGTGTTCGTGTCGAAGGGGCACGAGACTCCCGAGCGCGCGATCTCCGTCGAGCTCACCCGGACCTGTGCGCTCGAGGGGCGCGTCCTGGAGTCCGATGGCTCACCCCTCGCCGATGCCTTCGTCCGCCTGAGCACGCCGAAGAAGTTCACCAGCCAGCCGCCCTGGGCCGCGTGGATGTGGGCCTTCTTCCCGGAGGAATGGAAGCACCACGTCGACGACCGGGGGGAGTACCGCCTTCGCGGGCTCCCGGCCGGCGCCCCCTTGCGGGTCGAGATCGTGAGCACGGCCGCGCCGGTCGACGAGCTGGATTCGCCGATTCCTCCCAACCCGGATGCATGGAGGGAGGGTGTGGTCCTCACGAGCTCGGAGGAGTGCTTGCTCCTGTCCCCCGGCGAGACCCGACACCGGGACTGGATCCTGCCTCCCCGCTGCGACCTCGGGGGTCTTCTGCTGGACCAGGAGGGGCGTCCGGTGGCGGGTCAGGAGTTCTGGGTCGTGCAGCCGGGAGGTCAGACTGCCCGCCCGGAGGTCCTCGGGCGGTTCCACACCCCGCTCGCGCGCGCGCGGACCTCCAGCACCGGGGCGTTCCGGTTCCAGAACCTCCTCCAGGGGCGCGTGCTTCTCGGACCCGCGCCCCCGGCCTTGGATGAGGCCCCCGATCCCGAGGTGGACGTTTCCCACGTGGCGATGCCCGTCATGGTGGGGCCACGTGATCCCGGGGACGAGCTCGTCCTGCGCGCCGGCCGCGGCCTGACGATTCGAGGAGAGGTCGTGGGCCCCGACGATCGCCCGATGGCCGGCGTGCAGGTGAGCGCTGAGCCCGATGGCGGCTCCGGCTACGTCGAGGCCGAGGCCGATGAGCGGGGCCTCTTCACGGTCGGCCCGCTCGCGCCGGGGCGCTATCGCGTCTACGCGCATGGCGGCCCGGACGACTGGCCGTTCGGCGTGGCCTACGAGGCCGGGGAGAGCGAGGCTCTGCTGCGGGTGGCCGCGGGCTCTTCGCTCGAGGGGAGAATCGAAGGGTCCTCCGGCGAGCTCCCCACCCACGCGACCGTCCACGTCGCCCGCCGAGGCTCCACCTGGCCCGGAGGCCGGAGCTCCGAGGCGGATTGGGGGACCTTCTCGACGCAGGACCTCGGCGCGGGGACCTACGACGTCACCGCGGTGACCGCGGGGGGCCAGGTCGGCAACCTGGAAGGCGTGGAGGTCCCAGAGGGCGCGGAAGTCGACGGGCTGGTCGTCGAGCTGAAGGAGGGCGCTCGGCTCCGCATCAACCTGATCGGTCCCTGCCGCAAGCACCTGCTCTCGGTCCGCAGGGGAGGATCGCTGATCTGGACCGACCAGGTCTTCGGGGGAGTGCCCGGGGTGCTCCTGCTACCGCCCGGAGAGCTGCGGGTGAGCCTCCACGACTGGGACCTCCCGCTCCTTGGCGATCTCGAGCCGCTCGCGGAGCTGGAGGTGGAGCTCGAGGCCGGCCAGGAGAAGGAGATCACCTTCCGGATCCGGTAGATCCCCTCAGCGATCCGCCCAGCCGGGATGCAGGGGTCCGATCGGCGCCGGATCGACCCGCAGGAGCGCCCGGCGATTGCGGTAGTCGATCGAGACCGCGAGGTGGCGCAGCAGGCGCGCACCGCAGACGGCCTCCTCAGCGCCGAGGACGACGATGGGCTGCTGCATCGTCATGGCCCCGATGCGGAGATCCCCCTCCACGCGGCCCCATCGCGGACTCCCGCCGGCCCTCGCGGAGACGTCGTCGATCCCGTCCGGAGGCGCGTCCGCGAAGCGCATCGGAAGGCTCTCTCCGAGGGAATCCGGCAGGTCGAGCCACGCGCCGATCCCCGTCGCCAGGTGGAGCACGATGGGCCGGCCGCAGAGCATCGCGGGGATGCGCGGGAGCTCGCCCGACCACCACGACCAGACATCGTCCATGTGATCGCTCTCGGCGGAGTACCCCTGCTCGTCCACCCAGGCCAGGATCTCCCGACCATCGGGCTCGGGCAGGGTGCCCTCGCGGAGCCCCAGCCGCTCGCGCGGGCCATCGATCGTCACGACGCACTCGCGCAGGGCTCCGGTCCCGAGGATCCCGTCCATCACGAAGTCGTCCGGCGACCCTGGGGGGAAATCCACCAGGAGCAGCCCGGCGTCGCGAAACCGCGCCCCGCCGATGGCCAGCTCATCGATGTACAGGAGCTCCGCGTCCATCTCGGTGGGCCCGTTCCCAGATCCCGCATCCCCGTCTTCCACTCCCAGAGCGGCGGGCACGACCAGCCGCTCGCCCGGGAGCGACTCCGCGCTTCGGCGATCCATCACGATCACCGCGGTCGATGTCTCCAGCACGAAGTCGAAGGGGCCGGCCTTCCCGACATACACCTGGACATGGGGCAGGTCCCATCGGTCGTACCGGATCGGGACCTCAACGAGAGGGGCGTCCAGCTCCGCCCGGCAGGGTCCCGGCGGATACAGTTCCGAGAAGTTCAGGCAACCACCCCCCGCAAGGAGAGCGGTGAGCACCAGCCCGGATCGAGCGACCCTTCTCAGGGCCTCGAAGCCATCCGCACCGCGTCGCCTCATCGCGCCACCTCCCTTCCCGCCGCCCGGTATAGGCGATGGCGGGCGGGACGGGTTCGGCCATTCCCGGGATTCGCCGGGAGGCGGCGCGCGAGGCCCCTACCAGTCCTCGATCGGCGGCTCCTCCCCCGGCGCCCAGTTCTGGTGCCCGATCGCCTCGCTGGAGGTCACGAGCCAGCGCTCCCCCTCCTTGCGGCAGCCGTCCCGGGTGATCCAGTAGCTGCACAGCTTCTGCGTCTGCCCCTCCGCGACGTCGATCTCGAACTCGAGCTTCTCGTCGATGACCACCGTCCAGGCCTCGCCCGTCTGCTGCACGGTGAGGATGCTCGCGTCGAAGCGACCGAGCCGGCTCCCGGGCCTCTGCTGCGAGACGTCGGTGACGAACTTCTCGCGGGAGATCTCCTGTCCGTAGAGCTGCACCAGGAACTCGGGAGCCAGGATCGCCTCCATGGCCTCCCGATCGAGGGCCACGCGGGCGCGCCCCCAGGCCTCGTACATCGCGGTGAGCTCCTGGCGAACCTCGGCGGCGTCCAGCTCGTCGGGACCTCGCTCGCCTGCCTGCTCCAGCGCGAGCGCGGACAGGCCGAGGAGCAGGGGCAGGACGAACAGGGCCGCGCGGGGCCCGAGGAGGGACGAACGGAGGATCTTCATGAAACGGGCTCCTGCTTCGGGTCTGGGCCGGGTCCATGAGACCGCCTCCTCTCGCCTCCCGCAACGACGCGCCGACGCCGGGCATCGATCCGACGGAGCTCGAACGCCGAGGAGCGGCTCGCGCGACTCCGGAGGGACGGGAAGCGACCCGGGCGGGACCGCCACCGGGGGGGTCGGACCGGGGCCGGCTGGAGGCCGCTGCGCTGCGAGCTCGCATTCCCGATCGGCGCGCGCCGCCGGGCGCCGGGCGAGCGCGGGGATCGACCGAATCGGGGGCCTTCCGTAACCGCGAACGGTCGGCCGGTACTACCATGGCCATCCCCCCACGATCGAGCTGCCGGCCGACTCCCCCACTCCAGCGGACAGAGCGATGATCAGGCGCAGCAGGGCGCCGGGATCCGGCTCGGGAGGCCGCGCGACCGCCCAAGCGCGCGTCGATACGACGCGCCCCACCGGCGTTCGCCACGCGATAGGGTCCCCAACCTTTACATCCCCCCCGCCATGACACCGACCTCGCCCAGGCAGCGGAGTTGCAGGTCCACTGCCGGCACCGCGACGACCCGGCCGCGGGCTCGCCGGTCGGCCCCCTGGGTCCTGGGAGTCGTGCTCGGGCTGGTCCTCCCGGGCTGCGGGGGCGGCGCCGGCTCCAGCGAGCCCGGCGCGTCCGGATCGCTGACCGTCGCCCGTGACGAGTGGGGGATCGCCCACGTCCTGGCCCCCACCGACGAGGGGGCCTTCTACGGAGCGGGCTACTCCATGGCCGAGGATCGGCTGTTCCAGATGCACCTGATCCGCCGGACCATGCAGGGCCGGCTGTCGGAGCTGATCGGCGCCCGCAGCAATCCCCTGGGGGAGTCCACCACCCTGAGCGATCAGCGGATGCGCCACATGGGCGCCTACGAGAACGCCCAGCTCCGGGCGGCGCACCTGGACGCCGAGACCGTGGCCCTGCTGGAGGCCTTCTGCGCGGGGGTGAACCAGTACATCGTGGACCACGTCGCCTCCCTGCACCACCTCTTCGAGGGCCAGGTGCCCGAGGCCTGGACTCCGGCCGACTGCCTGGCCGCCTGGGACCACCAGGTCAGCTGGAGCCTCAGCGAGTTTGAGGTCGATGTGCGCCGCAAGTTCGACAAGTACGCCATCAACCTGGGCTGGCTGGGCGCGGCCCAGAAGCTGGTGCCCACCGAGCTGAGCATCTTCCTGGACGACAGCGGGGTCGTGGTCCGCCGCGAGGACGTCCCCCAGTCCATCCAGGATGCCATGAAGGCCTACGCCGGCGCCCATCCTCCCTTCGGTCGCATCACCTACACCTACTTCAGCCCGCCGCCGGTGATGAGCCAGGCCTGGGCGGTGAACGCGGGCTCCTCGGCCACTGGCTCGGCCTTCCTGTTCGGAAACCCGCAGGTGGACATCTCCTCCCCCAACTTCTGGTACGAGTGCCACATGAAGGGGGAGACCTTCGACGTCCGAGGCATCTCGGCCCCCGGAGCACCGGCCTTCTTCGCGGGCTTCTCCCGGGACATCGCCTGGACCATGACCGGCGCCGGGGTCGACGACGAGGATCTGCTCGAGCTCGAGATGGTGGATGCGGACACCTATCGCTTCGACGGGATCGAACGCGATCTGGAGGTCCGGACGGAGATCATCGAGGCCAAGGGCGGTCCCAGCACTACCATCGAGATCAAGCGCTCCCACCTCGGTCCGGTGGTGACCGACCTCCTCACCCAGGCCGTGAGCGGCGACGAGTACGTCCTGCTGAATCCCCTGGTCTTCGATCCCTCCCGATCGACCATCCAGGCTCTGGTGCGCATGATGCGGGCCACCGACGTGGTCGAGTTCGGCGAGGCGCTGGAGGGCTACCGGAACCCCAGCACCCACTGCCTGTTCGCGGACTCGAAGGGCAGCATCGGCTACTGGCTGGCCGCGGTCGTCCCGGTGCGCTCCTCGGAGTCACCCCTGGCCGGCTACATGGCCCACTTCGGCCACGACTCCCGCTTCCTGTGGGTCGAGGAGCTGCCGCACCACCTCAAGCCGCACACCATCGACCCACCCTCGGGGGTGATCTTCGCGGCCAACAACCGCACCGTCGGCTCCTGGTACCCCATCTACGAGGGGGCCCTGGCGACCACCCTGGGCGACACCTTCCGATCCATGCGCCTGCGGGAGCTGATGGAGGTGCCCGGGAAGCTGTTCACCCGCCAGGACATGCTCGACGTGCACCTGGACGGACAGCTCGCCCCGCAGCGGGTGCTGGTCCGCGCCGGCCTGCTCCTGAAGGAGCAGGGGCTCCTGTCTCCGACCGCCCTGCAGGCCGTCGGCCTGCTGGAGGGCTGGTACCTGATGGGAGCCCAGGCGCTGAACTTCACCGAGAACTTCCCGGGGCTGGTCCTGATCCTGGGGATCCCCCTCAGGTTCCGCGCCGGCAACGCCGGCGGCCTGGTGGAGCGCTTCGGAGACGGGGTCCCCGGCCTGGTCAACTACACCAAGTACCTCCGCAGCGAGCTGGCCGGCCACTCCACCTACGCCTTCGAGCACGAGGAGGTCCAGCTCATCGACGGGATCCTGACCGAGGCCTGGGAGGAATCGGTGGCCCAGTTCGGCTCCGATCCGGCGCTCTGGGAGTGGCGCTTCAACATCCAGGAGCGGGGCCAGCTCGCCATCCCCTACTTCCAGGGGGCGAACACGCCCTTCGGCAGCCTGGATCCCCTCTTCGACCAGACCTTCGGGGGCCTCATCAGCCCCAGCAAGAACCACCTGGGCTCGCAGATCGCGCAGTCCTACTCCCTCTTCGTCGACTTCTCCCTGCCGGACGGGGTCGAGGCCCTGAGCCCGGTGGGGATCTCGGAGGATCCCGAGAGCCCGCACTTCGCCGATCAGGCCCTCCTGTGGAGGTACCGCCGGCTCCGCCCAGCGCCCCTGCTGGAGGAGAACCTGAGCTTCGAGTCGGTCCTGAAGCTGAGCTACCAGGCCGACTAGCGCCCCGGCGCCGCTCAGCCCCTCTCCCGCTCCTCGATCAGGCGCTTGATGCGCGCCAGGTCCCCCGGGGCGATCTCCCCGGCGTCGAGCAGGTGGGCCACGAGCTCCGACGTCCGGCCCCGGAAGAGCTCGTCGGTCAGCTCGGCGAGCATCGAGCGTCGGACCTCGTCCGCGGTGACCAGCGCCCGGTACACGTACTGCCGACCCTCGAGGCGGTGGGCGAGCAGGCCGCGCTTCTCGAGGCGCGACAGCAGCGTCGCCGCGGTGGTGAGGGCCATCTTGCGGTCCCTCGCGAGGGCCCCGTGGACCTCGCTCACGCGCGCCTCGCCGGCCTCCCACAGGACGCGCAGGACGGCGAGCTGGAGGCTCGAGAGCCGCCGGGGCTCCTCCGCCGGCCTCACCGCTCGATCCCCAGGAAGACGATCTCCTGGAAGCCGGTCTCCATCAGGAGGTCGAGCACCAGGACGACCTCGCCATGGAGAACGCCGGGCTGAACGTCGAGTACCGCGCCGGCGTCGGAGCTCTCCCGGCAGGCCCGCTCGAGGTGCGCCCCGAGCCTCTCCAGGCTTTCGGTCGAGGAGAACCACCCCTCGAAGCGGGCCCCGTGCCGCGGCTCCCGGCGCGGGCCGGACGCCACCGAGTACTCGAGGCGACGGCCACCGGGATCGTCCGCCAATGCGCGGATCCCGACCTTCACGCGGGGCTCGAGGCCCATCGCCTCGGCCTCCTCCGCGCTCCGGATCTCGGCCCGGATCACCGCGTCCTCGCGCGCCGGGGCGGACTCCCCCTCCCCGACTCCGGGGGCGGTGCAGGCGAAGAGGGAGAGGCCGCCCAGCAGTCCGCCGAGGAGGAGCCCGCGCCCCCGGGCGGAGAGCTGGAGTTCGCCCCCGCCCAGGATGCGCTCGACCCGCCGCACCAGGGAGGACGGCCGTCGCGCCATGCCCGGCACGAGCGCCGGCGCGGCACCCCGCTCGAGCCATGCCGCGACCTGGGACAGGCAGCGCGCGAGCTGGATCGGATCGCCGGTCTCGCGGGCGGCCCAGTCGTCGCACAGGAGCTCGGCCTCCGCCTGCATGCGCCTGCGCACGAGGCGGTTCAGCGGCTGGAAGAAGAAGACGCGCTCGATCACCTGCGCCAGGAGGAGCCAGGTCGGATCGCGGCGAAGGAGGTGGGCCAGCTCGTGCGCCAGCAGGTTCTCGCGACCCGCCCCATCGAGCGCAGCCCAGCCGGCCTCCGGCACGCAGACCTCCGACGGGCCCAGCGCCACCGGCGAGGTCAGCGCGGGCGAGCAGGTGAACGAGATCCCGCCGGCCCGCCGTCTCGAAGCGAGCAGGCGCCTCGCGAGGGCCCGGGCCTCGCCGCCGGGCAGCCTCCTCCGGCGAAGGCCGCTCCGCAGGCGGCGATGCCGTAGCGCGAGCGCGAGGATCCCCCACCCGGCCCCGCACGCCCAGATCGAGGAGAGGGCCATCGTCCAGCCGGGGATCGCGAGCCCCTCGGACGATTCGGATCGCGCGTCGGCCCCCGACCACGCGGCCTCGGAGGGCTGGAGGGCGGCGGCTCCCGATCGAGGCCCGCGCGCCGGCGCGGCGGAGGCCCTCGGCGACAGCTCGAGCCGGGCGGCCTCGACGGCCGCGCCGCCCAGGGCCGACTGCGCACCGGCCGTCGCCAGGCCGCCGATCAGGGCCGCCTTGAAGAGGAGGTCGCGGCGCGCGCTGGACCGGACGAAGCGCGCCAGGAGGAGCGCGCCGAGCAGGAGCAGCGTGCTGTGGATCGCGTAGGTGAGGAGCAGGAGCGAGAGGGAGCGGGCGAGGTCGGGCAGCGAGCTGGCTTCCATTCGGGGCCTCCCGTGCGGTGGCGCGTCAATCGACTACAAGTGTAATACTACAGGTGTAGAGGTGGGTTTCGAATTGACCGCAGAATCCCCAATGCCTTTTCAATCAAGGAGTTAGGACTCGACGGCTCGAACGCCCCGGCGGGTACCGACGAGCGAGGAGGCCTTGACCGCGTCGACCGGGCTTCCGAGGATCGCCCCGGGTGGGACACCGATGGGACGCGACCAGAAACGCCGGCAGAAGCTCGAGAAGCGCCGCAAGGCCAAGCTCCGGGCCGAGACCCGGCGAGCGGGAGGAGCGGAGGGCGGGGGAGCCGGCCGCGCCGCGCAGGCCGAGGAGGCCCTGGAGCGGGCCGACGAGGCGCGCGAGGAGGGGCAGCTCGAGCTGGCGGAGAAGCTCTACCGCAAGGCGGTCAAGCTGGCGCCTCGCGACGCGGCGGCCTTCCAGCGTCTGGCGAGCCTGCTCCAGTCGACCGGACGCCACGAGGCGGCGGTGGCCTGCGCGCGGCGCGCGGTCGAGGCCGCCCCCGAGGACCAGGCGACGCACTTCACCCTGGCCGGCATGCACCGCCTCCTGGGTCAGCTCCAGGAGTCACGGGGCAGCTACCGCCGGGCGGTCGAGCTGCAGCCGGATCACGGCCGGGCCTGGCACGGGCTGTCCACCGTCAAGCGCTGGGACGATCCGGCCGACGCCGATCTGTCGGCCATGAAGGACGCCCTGCGCGGCCTCTCCCGCCGGCACCCCGACCTCGTGCCGCTCCACTTCGCGCTCGCCAAGGCCTACGAGGACCTGGGCCAGTACGACCTCTCCTTCAAGCACCTGAAGAAGGGCAACCACCTCAAGCGGCTCACCTTCGCCTACGACGTGGCGCAGGCGGCGGGCCTGTTCACCCGCACCGCCAACCAGCACGGGGCGGCCTTCCTCGAGCGGGGACCGGCGGCCGGCGCTCCCCAGGACCGGGTCATCCTGATCGTCGGCATGCCGCGCTCGGGGAGCTCGCTGGTGGAGCAGATCCTGGCCAGCCACTCCGAGGTCGTGGGCATCGGCGAGGTCGTCGACTTCGACGACTCCATCCGGGAGTGCTGCCCCGAGGGCAATCGGGACCTCTTTCCGGAGGCCACCGCCGAGCTCGACGACGCCACCCTGGCGGCCATCGGCGATCGCTACGTGCAGCGACTGCGCCACCGCGCGCCGGGCGCCCGGCGCCTGGTCGACAAGTGCCTGGCCAACTACCAGTACCTGGGCCTGGTCCACCGCTGCCTGCCCAACGCCCGGATCATCCACTGCCAGCGCCATCCGGTGGACACCTGCCTGGGCTGCTACCGGATCCTGTTCACGGTGGGCGTGCCCTTCGCCTACGACCTGAGGGAGCTCGGCCAGCGCTACCAGATCTACGAGCAGCTCATGCAGCACTGGCGCGGGCTCATGCCCGACCGCTTCCTGGACTTCCGGTACGAGGAGCTGGTGCAGGATCCCGAGGGCCAGACCCGGCGCCTGCTGGAGCACTGCGGGCTCCCCTGGGAGGACGCCTGCCTGCGCTTCCACGAGACCCCCCGGGCGGTGGTCTCGGCCAGCGCGGTCCAGGTCCGCAGCCCGATCTTCAAGACCTCCCTGGCCAAGTGGCGCCGCTACGGATCGAACCTCAAGCCCCTCATCAAGGCGCTCGGTCCCTGCGCGCCGCAGGCCGACTGAACGCGCGGCGGGCCTCCTCGAAGAGACCGGGGACCGCCCTACCCCTGCGCGACCCTCAGCTTCTCCTCCACCTCGCGGGCCACGGCCTCGGCGGCCGCCCTCGCCTGGCGCAGGAGCCCGTCGGCCCGGCGGCGGGTCTCCTCGGTGAAGTCGGAGGGCTCCAGGCCCTGCAGGTTGATCAGCACGTTGTAGGCGGCGCCCTCGGCGCAGGCTCTCGCCGCGAGGGCGCTCACCCCGGCGTCGGAGAGCGAGCTCTGCAGCCCCTTGCCGGCCACGGCGGCGGCCATCCCCAGGGCCTCGACGCTGCGCTCCAGCACGCCCAGGGGGATGCGCGTGGCCTCCTCGGTGGCCTCGCGGATGGCCTCCCGGCGCGCGGCGGCCTCCTCCTCGGTCTTCTTCTTCATGCGCATGGCGGCCATGAGCAGGTTGAAGGCCTCGGTATCCCGATCCACGTCGAGCAGGAAGTCGTCCTTGAGCCGCTGCGCCCTCGTGGCCACGCCCTCGAGCTCCGCCTGCTGCTCCTCGTAGCCGTCCTTGGCGCGGGTCAGCGAGGCCACCATGGCGGCCAGGCCGGCGCTCAGGGCCCCGCACAGCGAGGCCACGCTGCCGCCACCGGGCGCGGGGGAGTCGCTGGAGAGCTCGTCGGTGAAGTCGCTGCAGCTCATCGCCACCAGCGAGGAGGCGTCGCCGGCGACCGCGTACTCGATGATCTTCTCCTGCGGCTTGAAGGGGGACACGTCGTCCAGGCCCAGGGAGTGGGTGGCGATGTGCACCAGCTCCTTCTCCGGGACCCCCGACCAGCGGCCCTGCTTCTCCAGGTAGTGCCGCCCGGCCTGCAGCATGGCCTCCAGGGGGACCAGACCGACGATCTCGCTGCCGGTCACGCGCATGCCGTAGCCGGCGGCCACCTCGCAGCAGGTGTCGAAGGCGAGGTGCATGGGAGTGACGTGGTAGTCGGTCAGGTTGATCGAGATCTGGGCCTGGCCGTACTCGTCGATGTACCAGCCGACCGCGCGGCAGTTCTTCAGGAGCCCGGGCTGGCGGACCTTCTTCCCCTGATCGTCCCGCACGATCTTGCCCCGCCCGTCCCGCAGGAGGCGTCCTCCCTCGCGGATGTCGAGGGCCACCTGGTGGGCCAGCTTCCCGTCGCGGGTGTTGAGGTCCACGTTGTAGGCGATCAGGAACTCGCGGGCGCCGATCACCACCGCCCCGGTGCGCGGGAGGAACTCCGCCGGACCGAAGTCGGGGGCGAACTCGGGCCGGCCGATCTTCGCGGGCCAGGCCTCGTACTCGCCCACCCGGATCTCGGCCAGGCTCCTGCGCTCCGGGCGCGCGGCGGCGTGCTCGTAGAGGTAGACCGGGATGCCCAGCTCCTCACCCACCCGCCGGCCGAGCCTGCGGGCCAGCTCGGCGCAGTCCTCCATGCTGACCCCGGACACCGGCACGAAGGGGCACACGTCGGTCGCGCCCTGGCGAGGGTGGGCGCCGGTGTGCTTGCGCATGTCGATCAGCTCGGCGGCCTTCTTGATGAGGCGCAGCGCGCCCTCGACCACCGCGTCGGGCCCGCCGACGAAGGTGATCACGGTGCGGTTGGTGTCGGCCCCGGGGTCCACGTCCAGCAGCGTGACCCCCTCGACCTCCGCCGCCTGTCGCACGACCTCGTCGATGATCCGCTGGTCCCGGCCCTCGCTGATGTTCGGCACGCATTCGACGAGCTGGCGCATCCAAGCCTCCTTGGTCCTGGTCCCGCCCCCCTTCCGCGGCCACGGACGGGCGAGCGAGACGGTCATCGGGATGCTAGCACAGCGGCCGCAGTGCCTCAACGAGGGCCGCCCCGCGCCGCGGGCGCTTGACCCCGCGCACCCGGGCGTCGAGGATGATCGGCCGGGGATCGACCCGAACTGACGGACTCGAGCGGGAAAGGACTGCGATGAGCCAGGGCATTCGTCGACGCGAGCTGTTGAGGAGCACGGCCGCCCTGGGGGTCGGCTTCTGGCTGGGAACCGAGCGGAGCAGCGCTCGTCCCCTGCCCCCCAGCGAGAAGCTGAACGTCGCCTGCATCGGGGTCGGCGGCCGGGGCGGCGCCAACCTGCAGGGCGTGGCCGGCGAGAACGTCGTGGCCCTGTGCGACGTGGACGACGCCATGGCCGCCAAGGCCTTCGAGGCGCACCCCCAGGCGCGCCGCTTCCGCGACTTTCGGCGCATGCTGGACGCGATGGAGGGTGAGATCGACGCCGTGGTGGTCAGCACGCCCGACCACACCCACTTCCATCCGGCCATGATGGCGATGCGGCGGGGGCTGCACTGCTACTGCGAGAAGCCCATGGCGCACTCGGCCTGGGAGGTCCGCCGGATGTGCGAGACCGCGGCCGAGACCGAGGTCGCCACCCAGCTCGGCGTGCAGCGCCACACCATCGCCAACGTGCACCGGGTGGTCGAGCTGATCCGCGGGGGCGCCATCGGCGAGGTCCGCGAGGTCCACTCCTGGATCGACAGCGCGCGCGGCATGCCCGAGCCGCCGACCGGATTCCCCGAGCCCCCCGAAACCCTCGACTGGGACCTGTGGGTCGGCCCGGCCGCCATGCGCCCCTACAGCCCGGCCTACGCGCCCTACAAGTGGCGCTTCTGGTGGGACTTCGGGACCGGCGAGACCGGCAACTGGGGCTGTCACATCCTGGACATCCCCTTCTGGGCGCTGGGTCTCGGACACCCCACGCGGATCGACGCCGAGGGACCGGAGGTCGACCCGCAACGGACCCCCACCTCGATGAGCACGCGCCTGCGCTTCGCGGCCGACGGAGACCGACCGGCGGTGAGCCTGCACTGGTATCAGGCCCCGGGCGGCCCGCCGGTGCTGAAGCAGAAGGGGCTCGACGGCGCCGGCGCCAACAACCTCTTCATCGGCTCCGAGGGCATGCTCCTGTGCGGCTTCAACTCCCGCAAGCTCCTGCCGGAGGAGAAGTTCGAGGGCTATCGGGCCCCCACCGAGGGCACCATCCCCGACTCGCCGGGCTTCATCGCCGAGTGGCTGTCGGCCTGCAAGGGGGGACCGCCGGCGACCTGCGACTTCACCGGTCAGGCCGGGATCCTGGCCGAGGCGGTCATCCTGGCCAACACCGCCTACCAGGCCGGCGACGGCTTCGACTGGGACGCTGCGAGCCTGACCGCCTCCGGCAACCCGGCGGCGCAGCGGCTCATCCGCGCGCCCTACCGCGAGGGGTGGGATATCTGAGGGGGTGCCCGGCTCGCGACCCACGGATGCCGCCGCTTCGGGTATCCTGGCCGGATGCACCGAAAGAGGTCCAACATGTCCGACGCATCGAGAGCTCTCGCACCCGCCCTCCTCCTCGGCTCGATCGGCCTGTTCGGAGGGTCGGCCCAGGCGGGCGACAAAATCCCCTATCCCCCGAATCCGAGCTGGATCTCGACCGACTACGACTACGCCACCGGCTGCGGCTTCGGTGACCTGGATCAGGACGGCTGGCCCGACCTGGTGGTGGCCGACGGCAACGACATGAGCCGCGGGCGAGTGAACGTCTACTACAACCAGGGCGGCGGCGTCTTCCCCAGCGTCCCGGACTGGACCTCCGGCGACGTCGACTACCACGGCCACCTCTCCATCGGCGACGTGAACGGCGACGGATGGCTGGACGTGGCCGTCTCGGTCTTCCTGGGGCCCGCGGGCTTCTCCCAGCCGGGCGAGGCCAAGCTCTACCTGAACGACGGCGCCGGCACCCTGTCGAGCCTGCCGGCCTGGACCTCGCAGGACTCCTTCTACAGCTTCTCCCTGGCCCTGGGCGACGCCGACGCCGACGGCGACCTCGACCTGGCGGTGGCCACGGGAGAGCCCTACTCCCACTCCCCCGACCACAACCGCATCTACTTCAACAACGGCGGGGTCCTGGATACGCAGCCCGGGTGGCTCTCGAACGAGCAGGACCACAGCCTGGACGTGGCCTGGGGCGACATGGACGCGGACGGGGACCTGGACCTGGTCAGCTGCAACTCCAAGAGCCCCCTGCGGATCCACTACAGCAGCGGGGGGAGCCTCCAGACCCAGGCCGGCTGGACGGCCGCCTCGCCGGCGACCCCCAACGGGAACTCGATCTCGCTGGGCGATGTGAACCGCGACGGCTACTGGGACATCCTCTTCTCGGACAACAGCCAGCTCAACGGGACGGGTCGGTTCATGATCTACCTGGGGGACGGGCAGGGCGGCATGGGCACGATCCCGTGGTGGAAGTCCAACAAGGCCAACTACGTCTCGGCCGCGGTCCTGGTGGACCTGCAGGGAGACGGCTGGCTGGACGTCCTCGGCGGGGTCTGGTGGGGCACGGTCCGCTGCCATCCGAGCGATCAGGGCACGCTCCCCACCGCGCCGGTGGTCCTCTCCAGCACCAGCAGCGTGATCGAGGCCCTGCCCGTCACCGACACCGACCGGGCCGGTCTGATGGGGGTCGTCGGAGAGACCCACGCGGGGGACGGCGCCCGACGGGTCTTCACCGTCGGCGAGCGGCCGGTCTTCTCGGTCGAGGCCGTGGTGGTCGACGGCGCGCCCCTCTCCGCCTCCCAGTACTGCCATGAGCCGGAGACGGGCTGGTTCAGCCTGGCCGTGGCCCCTCAGAACCAGGTGGCCTTCGACTACACCACGACCACCTCGACCGACTTCGCGGTCAGCAACTGGGACCCCGACAAGGGCAACTACCTCTTCCAGCGCTGGGAGCTCATGGCGCGCCTCGCCGCGCCGGCCGATCCCAACATCCACCAGGGCAGCTCCCTGCCGGTGGGCTTCGAGCTCTTCAACTACACCAGCTCGCCGCGCCGGGTGCTCATGCAGGAGCTGGTCGACACACCCTGGAGCGGCCCCCGCATGATCTTCCAGCGGAGCATGGTCCTGCCGCCCGGCGCCGTGGGGGCCGGCACGCAGTCCTACCGGATCCCCGCCACCCTGCCGCTGGGCGCCTACGAGTTCATCCTGCGGCTGAGGGAGGGCGGGATCCAGGTCGACGAGGACAGCTTCCCGTTCCAGATCATCCCCTGAGGGACCGGGGCTCGGGCGCGCCGCCCGCTTCGAGTACCATGACGGGGTCGTGCGAGAAGACGATCCCGTACGGGCCCTGCACTCCCTGAGCCGCTCCTTCGGTCGCCCGAGCGCCCGGCGGAAGCTCGAGCTCCTGGCCGAGATCGCCGAGCTGCCGCGCCTGGCCCCCCGCCGCCTGCTGCTCCTGCACTCCACCCTGGACTTCATGCGGGCCTACCCCGACGACGTCCGGGTCCTCGCGGAGGTTCGCCGCCACGTCGCCGGCCTGCGCGCGAGGGTCGAGGCGGTCCCGGAGGGGGCGGACTCGCCGGTGCTCTTCAACCAGGGCTTCCCCGGGGCGGTCAACTCCTACCCCTACTCCTTCGAGATCGCCCGCGACCTCGCCCGACGCCTGCCCGATTGCGCGGAGGTCGACTGGGACGAGCTGGAGGACGAGACGCCGCTCGCCAGCACCCTGGAGCTCTTCCTGGCCGACGCCGAGAACGAGTCCATGGAGAGCATGCAGGTCGGCTGGCGGGAGTGGCTGGCCGACTCCCACACCGAAGACCGCCCCACCGACCTGGCCTGCCTCCTGGGCTTCTTCGAGCGCTCGCGCTTCACGGCCCTGGAGAAGGCCTGCCTCTTCGAGACCTGCGGCCTCCCCATCCGCTACGAGCTGGGCCGGCCGGGCACCGGCAAGGCCGAGGTCGAGTCGAGGCCCACGCGGATCTGCTTCCAGACCTCCGAGCTGCGGCGCGAGCGCTTCCCCCTGCGGCCCCGGATACGCGAGCCGATCGGCCCCCTGCCCCTGCTCTCCCCCGCGCGGGGGCGGGAGCGGATCGAGCTCGCGCGCGCGGCCCTGTGCAGCCGCAACCTGGAGATCCACCCGCTCATCTACGCCAACCCCGCCGACGTCCGGCACTTCGAGTCCGCGCGCGGCATCGACGTGGTCCTGATCGGCGTCCCCCCCGAGCACCGCAGCGCCCTCTCGGCCAACACATTCTTCCTGGTCCTGAAGAACGGCGTCCCCATCGCCTACGGGCCGGCCAGCCCCTTCCTGGGCTGCTGCGAGATGGGCATCAACCTCTTCCCCGAGTTCCGCGGGGGTGAGATCCGCCTGGTCTACTCGCAGGTCATGCGCCTCCTGCACCACCTGCTGGGGGTGGACTACTTCTACCTCACCTCCTACGGCATGGGGGTGGACAACGAGGAGGCCATCCAGAGCGGCGCCTTCTGGTTCTATCGCAAGATGGGCTTTCTGGCCTCCAACCCCGAGGTCGAGGCGCTGGCGCGCGAGGAGGAGGCGCGCATGCGCGCCGAGCCCGGCTACCGCTGCAGCACGCGGACCCTGCGCCGGCTCTCCCCCACCGAGGCCTACCTGGACCTCACGGGCGGCCGCCGCCGGCAGCTCTCCTTCGCGCGCCTGGGCGCGGCCCTGGGCCGCTTCATCGGCCGGCGCTTCGGGGGCAACCGGCGGCTGGCCGAGGAGCGCTGCGAGCGGGCGGTCGTCCGCGCCCTGCGCATCGGCTCCCGCGCGGGCTGGTCGGCCGACGAGAAGAGGGCGCTGCGGCGGCTGGCCCCGGTGCTGGCCATGATCGAGGACCTCTCCGGCTGGAGCGCGCGCGAGCGGGCCGGGATGGTGCGGATCCTGCGGGCCAAGGCGGCCCGCTCGGAGGCGCCCGCCTCGAGGCTCATGAGCCGACACCAGCGCCTGGGCGAGGCGCTGTCCAGGGCGATCGAATCGCTCTGAGCGGGACGCGGCGCTCTCAGGTCCCGCGGATGTAGTTCTCGAGCTGCTCGATCAGGAACTGCTTGGTCGAGATGACCGCCTTGACCACGTCCCCGATGCTGACCAGACCCGCCAGCCCCCCGTCCTCCAGGACCGGGACGTGGCGGATGTGCTTGTCCGTCATGAGGGCCATGCACTCCTCGATGGTGCAGCTCGGGGTGACGTAGAGCACGTCGGCGACCATGGCGTCCTTGACCTTCGTGCTGTGGGAGCTGCGGTCCAGCACGATGATCTTCCGGGCGTAGTCCCGCTCGGAGAAGATCCCGGCGACCTTTCCGCCGTCGAGGACCACCAGGGCCCCGACGTCCTTCTCCGCCAGCAGCCTCAGGGCCTCCAGGACGGTGGCCTCCGGCCCGATGGTCCACACGTCTTGGCCCTTGGCGTTCAGGATCTCCCGTATCGTCTGCATGCTCGACCTCGGCTTGATTGGAGCCGGTGACCATACCAGAAGGGGGCGGCCTCCACGAGGGCCTGCCGCCCGCCCGGGGGGGCGCTCGGCGGGCGCGCCCGCTGCCGCCGTCGGCCCCGCGGAAGCCCCTCCCCGGCCCCGCCGTCGCCGAGGCAAGTCCAGGGGGGCCAGGCACTTCGGGCGCCTCGTGGATCGGCCCGGCCGCACCTGCTACGGTCCCCCCGCCGGGAGGAGCGCCCGATGGCGTTCTACGCCGATCTCCACGTCCACTCCAAGCACTCGCGGGCCACCAGCCGCCAATGCGATCTGGAGCACCTCTTCGAATGGGGACGCCGGAAGGGCATCTCCGTGGTGGGCACGGGCGACTTCACGCACCCGGTATGGCGGGCGGAGCTCGGGGAGAAGCTGGTGCCCGCGGAGCCGGGGCTGTTCCGCCTGCTGCCCGAGCTGGAGCAGAAGGTCGAGGGGCGCCTGCCGCGCGCCTGCCGGGGCACCACCCGCTTCGCGCTGACGGGCGAGATCTCCACCATCTACAAGAAGGGCGAGCGCACCCGGAAGATCCACCACCTGATCTGCGCGCCCGACCTGGACTCCGTCGGGCGCCTGGTGGCCTCCCTGGAGAAGATCGGCAACCTGGCCTCGGACGGGCGGCCCATCCTGGGCCTGGACTCGCGGCACCTCCTGGAGATGGTCCTCGAGGCCGGCCCGGACTGCGCCCTGATCCCGGCGCACGTGTGGACGCCCTGGTTCGCGGCCCTGGGCTCCAAGTCGGGCTTCGACTCGATCGAGGACTGCTACGACGACCTCTCCGAGCACGTCTTCGCCATCGAGACCGGGCTCTCCTCGGACCCGCCCATGAACTGGCGCGTGTCCTCGCTCGACCGCTTTCGGCTGGTCTCGAACTCGGACGCGCACTCGCCCGACAAGCTGGGCCGCGAGGCCTGCGTCTTCGACTGCCAGCTCGACTGGCCCTCCATCCTGGCGGCCCTGAGGACCGGCGAGGGCTACGTCGGCACGGTCGAGTTCTTCCCCGAGGAGGGCAAGTACCACCTGGACGGCCACCGCGCCTGCTCGGTCCGGCTCAGCCCCGGCGAGACCCGCGCCCTCGGAGGGCGCTGTCCCATCTGCACCAAGCCGGTGACCGTGGGGGTCATGCACCGCGTCGAGGAGCTGGCCGATCGCGGCGAGGGCGAGCGCCCCGAGACCGCCGGCGAGGTCCGCAGCCTGGTCCCCCTGCCCGAGATCCTGTCCGAGCTCCACGGCACCGGCTCGCGCAGCCAGGCGGTGGCCCGCGTCCACGAGGGGCTGCTCGAGCGGCTCGGACCCGAGCTGCCCCTCCTGGAGGAGGTCCCCCTGGAGGAGATCCAGCGCTGCACCTCCTCCCTCGTGGCCGAGGCCATCGCCCGCCTGCGGCGCCGGCAGGTGATCCGCGAGGCCGGCTACGACGGGGAGTACGGCCGGATCCGGCTCTTCGAGGAGGAGGAGCTCCTGGAGCAGCGGGTGGGCGGCTCCCTCTTCGGCCCCCTCGAGCCCCGGCGGCGTCCGCGCCGCAAGGCGGCGGTCGAGGTCGCGCCCGCCCCGCGCCGCGAGGAGGAGCCGGCCCCGGCCGAGCCGGCGGAGGTCGGAGCGGTCGAGGGAGGAGCCCTCGCCGGTCTCGACCCGGTGCAGCGCGAGGCCGTGGAGCACGAGACGGGCCCCCTGCTCGTCGTCGCGGGCCCGGGCTCGGGCAAGACCCGCACCCTGACCCACCGCATCGCGCACCTCGTCGCCGAGCGCGGCGCGGCGCCGGACCAGTGCCTGGCGATCACCTTCACGCGGCGGGCGGCGGAGGAGATGCGCGAGCGGCTCGAGCGCCTGCTCCCCGAGGTGGCCCGCGCGGTCCCGGTGTGCACCTTCCACTCGCTGGGCCTGCGCGTCCTGGCGGAGCACCGCGAGCTCGCCGGCCTGCCCGAGGGCTTCCGCGTGCTGGCCGAGTCCGAGCGGCTGGCACTCCTGCGCGGTGCGCTGGAGTGCTCGCCCAGCCAGGCGCGCCGCTGGCTCTCGCGGATCTCCCGCGCCAAGCGCACGGGGCGGGTCGACGCAGCGGATCTGCGCTCGGCCCTCGAGGTCTACCGCGAGGCCCTGGCGGACGCCGGCCGGGTGGACTTCGACGACCTCGTGGGCCGCGCCGTGCGGCTCCTCCAGGACCACCCCGAGCTGGTCGAGCGCTGGCGGGAGCGGCACCCCTTCGTCTTCGTCGACGAGTACCAGGACGTCGACGGGCAGCAGTACCGGCTGCTGCGCCTCCTGGTCCTGGCCCGGGGCAACCTGTGCGCGATCGGCGACCCCAACCAGGCCATCTACGGCTTCCGGGGCGCGGACGTGCGCTTCTTCGGCCGCTTCGAGGAGGACTTCCCCGGCGCGCGCGCCATCCGCCTGACGCGCAACTACCGCTCGGCGCAGGGCATCGTGGCGGCCTCCTCGAAGCTGCTCGGCGAGAGCGCGGAAGCGCCGGCCGGCTCGACGTCCTCGGTCTTCCTGCGCGCAGCCGCCAGCGAGCGCGCCGAGGCCGAGCAGGTGGTCCAGACGATCGAGGAGCGCCTCGGCGGGCACAGCTTCTTCTCGATCGACAGCGGGCGGACCGGCGGGGACGAGCAGGCCGACCTCTCCTTCGCCGACTTCGCGGTCCTCTACCGCACCGACGCCCAGTCCGGGGCGCTGATCGAGGCCCTCGAGCGCTCGGGCATGCCCTTCCAGAAGCGCTCGCACGACCCCCTCTCGGCGCACCCCGGGGTCGTCGAGCTGCTCGAGCGCCTGGAGGCCGCGCCCGGATCGGGGAGCGTCCTCGAGCGGCTGGAGTCGGCCGCCTCGGCAGAGGCGGAGCTCGGCGAGGCCCTGGAGATCCTGAAGCCCCTGGCGGCGGGCTGCGGCGAGGACCTCGCCCGCTTCGAGTCCGAGGTCGCCCTGAAGTCGCAGGTCGACACCTGGGACCCGCGCGCCGACCGCATCTCGCTCCTGACGCTGCACGCGGCCAAGGGCCTGGAGTTCGGCGAGGTCTTCATCGTCGGCTGCGAGGACGGGATCCTGCCCCTGCGCTTCGGCCCCTCGAAGGACTCTGAGGTCGAGGAGGAGGGCCGCCTCTTCTACGTCGGCATGACGCGCGCGCGTCGCCGCCTCTACCTCTCGCACGCCCGCAAGCGCCCGTGGCGGGGGAAGGTCCGCGAGATGGGGCCCTCGCCCTTCCTGGCCGGAATCGGTGAGGGCCTGATGGTCCGGCAGGTGTCCGAGCGGCCGAAGAAGAAGGTGCGGGAGGATCCGTCCCAGCTCGAGCTGTTCTAGGGAGGGGCGCAGAGCAGCCGGCCGTGAGCTCCCCCTGAGGTGGGCGGGTAGCACAGGTGGAGGAGCTCGCCCTCGAGGTCGAAGACGGCGTACCCCCAGCGATCGAAGTCGGGATCCAGGACGCTGGCCAGGATCCGGTCGCCGCAGGGGCACAGGCTGCAGATCCGGATGCGGCAGCCCTCGACGGCGAGGCGGACGGCGCTCTGCACCCCGCCGGGAAGGGCCGTGAACCGCAGCTCGACGGCCTCCCGCTCCTCGGCGGTCGGCTCGTGCCAGACGATCCTCTCGCCCGAGACCTCGAGCAGCTCGACCCGGTCGTACCAGGGACTGGCGGCCTCCCCGAAGGGTGATCCGGGCAGGAGAACTCGCCAGGACTCGGTCTTGGCGTCCCACAGCCGGACGGCGTCCTTCCCGAAGGAGATCAAGCCGGATGGGCAGGGGGCGAAGTACGGGTCCTCCCCCTCCAGCTCCGCAAGGACCTCGACGGCTCCATCGCTGCGGTCCACCGCGAAGAGGACCCTCTCCTCGACGCCGTACAGCACGACGCGGTTCGCGTCGCAAGCGGCCGGAAGGAACCTGCTGAACTGCAGGGTTTCGCTTGCCGGAAGCACGATCCGATCGAGCTCGCCGGTCCGCACGTCGAGCACCAGGATGCGCGATGGGGAGTCCCGAACCGCCCCATGGAGCAGGGTCAGCTCGTGCTCCGCGGTGAAGGCCGCGTCCCACCCGAAGGGCGAGTCGTCCCCCTCCCAAAGCACGAGCCTGCGGAGGCCCTCCGGGTGGGGAGCGATGCTCCAGATGCCCTCGACGGGGTTCTCTCCCTCGAGTTCCACACTCCGGCCGTGGGCGAGCACGTGGCTGCCGGCGGGCGAGACCAGCCAGTCGCTCTCGTACAGCTCCACGCGCCGCCGCGATCGACCGTCGGAGCCCTCCCGGCTCAGTCGATAGGTCGCCCCGATGGAGAGGTCGAAGGTGTAGAGACCGCCCTCGTCGGCGTAGAGGATGCAGATGGGGACGGGTCTCGACGTCGGAGCCTGCCAGAGCCCGGCTCCCGGCAGGATCGCCGCGGCCGCGAGGAAGGCGAACGTCCGATGGACCGCGTGCATCATCGGTCTCTTTCCGGCCCCGGAGCGGCCTCATGATGGGCGGGAACGATCGCGCCGCTCGAGTCGATGCGCAGGCCGAGGCGCCGCTGCCACTCCCGCATGAGGGCTTCGGGCTCGCCCTCCAGCCGATCCGGTCCCGGATCGGCGAAGTCCAGAACCGCCATCTCCTGCCCCTCGCGCGTGGGGCGCGCGCCGATCAGGACCCGCCCGCCGGGGTGGTCGGAGATCTGGAGGCCGTAGGCCAGCTCGCCTCGGGCGAGCTCGAAGGACTCCGACTGCGGGACGCGTCGCGTTCCGAGAGGAGCGAGCCTCAGTCCGTCCTGACGCCACAGATGCGCGAGGCAACCGGAGGTTCCCCACCGGACCGCGAGCAGCGAGCCCGGGTGGTCGACCTCGAGCTCGCGCCGGACCGATGGGGGCAGCGCCTCGAGCCGGTCCTCGTCCAGCACGCCCCACGCCCAGGGGCCCCTTCCCTCCTCACACATCACGATGCGGCCGCTGCCAGCGGGCAGCCCCGCGAAGCGATCGAACTCGTCGGGCGATGCGGGACCGAAGACGAGAGACCAGGTCTCCATCTCCCAGAGGGCTGCTTCGAAGGACTCGCCGATGGCCGCCAGCAGGGTACCCGTGGTGTCGAAGCCGATGCGGCGGATCCCCGCCCCGAGGTCCAGGATGGGCGCGGCGAGCTCCCCTTTCTCCGTATTCCACACACGGATGCGCCCGTCTTCGCTGCCCGCTGCCAGGAGCCGGCCGTCGGGACTGAAGGCGAAGTCGCCGCTGGGCCGATCGCATTCCAGCGTCGCGACGAGCCGGCCCGTGCCGGAATCCCAGAGGCGAGCGAGGGGGAGCTCGTGGCGGCTTCTCGAGAGAAGGCGCCGGCCGTCAGGGCTGAAGCTCAGGGAAGCAATTCGCTCCCCGTGCCGCATTCCCTCGGCCAACGGCCGCCGGTCGCGAACGTCCCAGACCTGCAGATCGCCCTCCCCGTCGGACAAGGCCAGGAGAACGCCCTCGCGGCTCAGGGCGATCTCGTCAATGGATCCTCCCCGCGACGGGATGCGGCCCAGGAGCGCCGCGGTGTGCGCGTCCCAGAGCCAGACGCGGTCGTCCTCGCCGACCCTCGCGAGGAGGCCACCGTCTCCGCTGAAGTGGATGGGCCAGACGATATGGGGCCCCTCGAGGGCTGGACCTATCGGCTTGCCGGTGGCGACGCTCCAGATCCGTCGGGTTCTCACCCAGGAGCTCACGGCGATGCGATCTCCGCCGGGCACGAACTCCACCTCGTCGATGTCACCCGCCACCGGGATCGGGCGGGAACCTACCAGAGGGGCGCCTCCAACCGCCTCCCAGACGCGCAGCACCCCATCGCTGCAGGTCGCGATCCGCTCACCCGCGGGATCCAAGGCGAGGGCATCGATCTTTGCGGCGTGGATCAGCGGACCGGCGAGGCGATTGCCGGTCCGGCTCTCCCATACCCAGGCGGAACCATCGCAGTCGATTGCGGCGAGCCGGCTGCCGTCCCGGCTGAGCACGGGAGAGGGCTCTCCCTCCATGGTCTGATCGTGCCGCCAGACGTGGACGCGCGGATCGGCCGGGTCCGTGGAGCGCACCCGGACGAGCTCCCGGTCGATGGTCGCGAACACCCGCCCGTTGGCGCTCAGTGCGAAGGCGCCGGGCTCCTCCATGACCTCGATCGAATGGCTGAGCTCGAGCCGATCCAGGTCCCAAGCACCCAGGCCCCAGCCAGCGGTGACCAGAGTCCCATCCTGTGTGAACGCCATCTCGCTGTCGCAGTCCAGGGAGGCTTGGCCGCCCAGGCAGGCCAGCGGGATCGCCCGCCGCGAATCCCAAACCCACGCATGGCCGTAGCTGACTGCGGCCAGCCGCTCGCCCATCGCGTCGAGGGTAGGGGTGAACAGATGCTCGGTGTGCCACAGCGTCTGCCCCACCCCCACGCGTCGAGTGGTGTCGATCAGTCGGACGGCATTGTACGAGGTGACCACTGCACAGAGGCTGCCGTCCCCGCTGAACGCCATGCCACATACGGGCTCGCCCCGGTAGAGCTCGACCGGAGGCTCGCGACCCTGGGGATCCACGAGTTGCACCACGCCTTCGTCGCGGACGACCAGGACTGCGCTGCCGTTCGGGCTCGGGTAGATGTCCACGTCCATTTCGCCCGGCGGCTGCTCGGCGGGCGCCAGAGTGGCGGTCTCCCAGAGCCTCGCGACCCCATCATCGCTGGAAGTGGCCAGGAACTGGCCATCGCCGCTGAAGTCCAGCGCAGTGACCCGGGCTCCATGGAGCAGCGGCGCTCCGATGGGCCTCCCGCTCAGCACGTCCCAGACACGCACGGTGTCGGCGATCCCCGCGCTGGCGAAGCGGCTGCCGTCCGGGCTCAGCGCCTCGGGATTGCTGGCGTACTTCTCCCGCCAATCATCGCAGTAGTCGTCCGACCAGAGGGGCTTCCCGACGATGCGCCCGCTCGTCACCTCCCAGGCGTTCGTCCAGCCAAAGCCCTCGGCGATCAACCGATCGCCATCCGGGCTGAAGGCGAGGGAATCGACGGTGGGACTGAAGCCGAGGGGAGACCGCAGGCGCTCACCGGTCTCCGTGTCCCACAGATGCACGCCGAACACGCGGCTTGCCCCCCAGTCCCAGGGCTCACCGTCGGGAATCGCCACGGCCAGTCTCCTGCCCGCGGGCCCGAAGGCCATGCGCCAGACGCCTCCCGGGTGCGCAAGGGGCGGATGGGCCAGCTTCCCGTCGGCGATACGCCACAAGCGCACCAGGCCGTCATCGTCCCCCATCGCGATCAGGCCCCCCGAGGCGCTGAAGGCCAGGCTCCAGTACACATCGCTCTCGTGAGGGAAGGGCCCGGTCAAGAGACTTCCGCTGCGAAGATCCCATACTCGAAGGCAGGTGTCGTCGGCGGTGGCGAGCAGGTCTCCGTCCACGCCCAGCTCGATCCACCATGTCCCACATCCGTGCTCGAGCGGGCCGGCGACGCGGCCGCCATCGTCCGTGCTCCAGATCCACACCCGGCCCTCCGGCACGGCCGTCACCAGACGGCTCGATCCGGCGCCGAAGGCCATGGCGCAGACGGAGCTCCCGTGCGGGAGCGGGCCCGCGACCAGCTCGCCGCTTCGCGCGTCCCAGGTGCGGACTGCGTCCGTCGCGGTGGCCAGGTACCGGCCGTCGGGGCTGAGGGCGATCGGCCCGAGCTTCGAGTCGGGCGAGGCCTCGGCGTGGTGGAAGCTCGCCAGGAGCCGCTCGCGGTGTCCCGCCAGGCGCCCCAGCTCCCGACGTCGGCGATCGCCGTCCTCGGCCTGCAGCGCCGCCAGCCAGGCGATCATCTCGGCGTCGGTGTCGCCGCGAGCGCCGGCGGCGAGTGCGCGCCCTTCCCACTCCTCGGCAAGGCGGGAATCCGCGGGGCGGGCCGGGTCGGCCTCGCGCGAGGACGAGCTGCCGGGCAGGAGGGCACCCGCCGCGCACAGGAGCGCCGCCGCGCGCAGCGCTCCATGGCCGCCCTGCCTCATCGTGCTGGCTGAGCGCTTCATGACCCCGACTGCGATACCGCCCCCGACCGCGCCGGTTTCCACCCGGGATCATGCTAGCAGAGCACCGTGGCCATCCGGGTCCATGGACCCGAAGATGGGAAGCGCCTGCCGTCCCCGCGGCAGGCCGCCCCGGACCTGGAGCCGCCCGTTGACCCCCCGACCCCTGCAGTGGCTGAAGAACCGCTTCGTCCGCGACGTGGCCACGCTGCAGGTCGCGAGCGTCGTCAATCAGGCCTGCCAGGTGCTCTCGACGGTCTCCATCGCGCTGCTGCTCGGGGCGCGGGGGCAGGGTCTCTTCGTCTCCGCCATCGCCCTGCAGGCGCTCCTGCACCTGATGCTCAACGTGGGCACCGTCGAGGGCACGGCCGCGCAGATCGCCGCCGCCGCCGCGCGGGGCAACCGGGAGAAGACCGCCGCCTGGATCGCCTTCGTGGCCAAGCTGTCGCTGATCCTGGGAGTCGTCCTCCTGATCGGCGGCTGGCTGGCCCTTCCGTGGGTCGGCGAGCGGCTCCTGGGAGATCGGCGCGTGGGGATCTGGGCTGCCTGGCTGTCGGTCCAGCCGCTGCTCGAGCTGCCCCGGGGGGTGGCCGCGGTGGCCTTCCAGGGGACGCGCCGCATGCGGCTCCTGGCGCAGCTCGAGAACGCCCACCAGGTGCTGCGGCTCTTCCTGGTGGTCACCGGCGCCATCGTCACCGGCTCGGCCCGGGGAGCCGTGCTGGGGCAGATCCTGGCCGGGGCCATGGCCTCCATCGTGGCCCTGGAGCTCTTCCGCCAGGCCCGACGGGACGGCGGCTATCCCCTGCCCGGCCTGCGCGAGGTCCTCGGCCGGATGCCGGGCGTCGAGCTGCGCCGCGGCGTCCGGCTGGTCCTGCGGCTGGCCGTGCTCAAGAATGCCTACTCCCTCTTCACCGGCGTGATCCCCCGCCTGGCCATCGGAGCGGCGGCCGACGTGAGCTGGGTGAGCTACTTCCACATCGCCCAGCGCATCCTGTCCGTGCCCATCAGCCTCCTGCAGGGGGTCAGCCGCACCATGCTGCCGGCCATGGGCGAGCTGGCGGGTCTGAAGGAGCGGCGGCGACTCCGCGGCCTGTTCCTGCGGACCACCCTGATCTCCGGAGGCGGCGTCACCGGCGCGCTGCTCTTCGTGCTGCCCCTCATCCCCTTCCTGGTGCGCTGGCTCCTGCCGGACGACTACGCCGCGCCGGTTTTCCACTTCTCCTGCATTCTGGCCCTGGGGTACATTCCCCAGGCCTTCGCCGTCGCCCTCCTGCCCTTCGTGATCGTCACCAACCAGATCCGCGCGTGGTACCTGCTGAGCTTCATCGGCGCCGTGATCCTCCTCCCCATCAGCGTCTGGCTGGTGCTCGCGCTGCCGCGCACCGGGGCCGCCTGGAGCGTGTCCCTCTACCACTCCTGGGTGCTGGTCCTCCTGGGATACACCCTGTGGTTCCTGGCCCCCTCGCGCTGGGAGGGCCGCGTCTGGACGCCGGCCCCGCCGCCGGGGACGGAGTGAGCGCGTGCGCATCCTCTTCCTGAACGACCTCTGCGACCCGCGCATCGGCTCCTCCATCCGGCAGATGTATCAGGAGGCCGAGCGCCTGCGGGAGCTGGGCCACGAGACCGCGGTGGTCTCCACCGCGCAGCGCCGCGAGGAGGCCGGGCACGGCGAGATCGAGGGCTGCGAGGTCTTCCGGCTGCACTCCAGCTACCCCTTCCGCTTCCGGGCCTGGGTCGCGATCCGCAACCGGAAGGTCCTGCCCTCCCTGCGCCGCATCCTCGCCGATTGGCGGCCCGACGTCGTGCACAGCCAGATCGTGCACACCCACCTCTCCTACGCCGCCCTGACCGAGGCTCGGCGCGCCGGGGCGGGGGTGGTGTTCACCGCCCACGACTCCATGACCTACTGCTACCAGAAGCTGGACTGCTTCCACGGCGGTGAGGAGCACCGGTACGCCCTGCGCGACTACCGGGCCCACTGGCGCAAGTGCATCCCCTGCCAGCGCTTCCGCTTCCGCCCGGGGCGCAACCGGCTCATCCGCTCGGTCCTGGAGCGCGACGTCGACCGCCTCACCGTCGTCTCCGACGAGCTGGGCCGGGCGCTTCGGAGCAACGGCATTCGGGTCGACCGCACCGTCCACAACGCCATCGCGCTGCAGCCGGGCCTGCCGGAGCCCGGGGAGGTCGACGCCTTCCGGCGGCGCTTCGATCTGGCCGACAAGCGGGTGATCGCGATCGGCGGGCGCCTCCACGAGCTGAAGGGGATCCGCCAGCTCTACAAGATGCTGGCCCTCCTGCGGGGGGAGTTCCCCCGGCTGCGCCTCCTGGTCATGGGCCACGAAGAGGTCTACCGCAGCGGCTTCGAGGCCACCGCGCGCGAGCTGGGGGTGGCCGACCTGGTGGTGCCCACCGGCTGGCTGGACGGGAGGGAGCTGGCCTGCGCCATCGCCTCTCTCGACGCGATGGTCTCCCCCTCGATCTGCTTCGAGACCTTCGGGATGCTCAACCTGGAGGCCATGGAGCACCGCAAACCCGTGGTGACCACCAGCTTCGGCGGCTGCCCCGAGGTCGTCCGCCACGGCGAGACCGGGCTGGTGGCCAACCCCTACGACGTGCCCGCCTTCGCCGAGGCCATCGCCGGCCTGCTGCGCGACCCCGAGCTCGCGCGCCGCATGGGAGAGGCCGGATACCGACGGCTGGTGGAGCGCTTCGGCATCCCGCGCCTGACCAACGAGTTCCTGGAGGAGTACCGCGTCGCGCTCGAGATGGCGAGGGCGCGCGCGAACTGACGAACCATGGCTCTCCTCGTCTTCTATGTCGCGCTGGCCCTCTTGGTCTCCTTCGCCTGCTCCGTCATGGAGGCGGTGCTGCTGTCCGTGACGCCCACGCACGTGGCCGCCATGAAGCAGAAGGGGGCCCCCTCGGCCCACATCCTCGAGGGCCTCAAGAAGGACATCGACCGGCCACTGGCGACCATCCTCAGCCTGAACACGGTGGCCCACACGATCGGAGCGGCCGGGGCCGGCGCCCAGGTCCAGGCCCTGAAGGGCGAGGAGTACCTCACCCTCGCCTCGGTGGTCCTCACCCTGCTGATCCTGATCGGATCGGAGATCATCCCCAAGACCCTGGGGGCCCTGTACTGGCGCAGCCTGGCGCCGGCCGTCGCGCGCACGCTGGTGCCGCTGATCCTGCTGCTCTGGCCGCTGGTGAAGCTCTCGCAGGGCATCACCTGGCTCTTCGCCCGGGGCAAGCCCCACGCCACCCTGACGCGCGACGAGCTGGCGGCCCTGGCCGACCTCGGCCACCGGCAGGGGGTGCTGGTGGAGGACGAGTCGCGGATCCTCCAGAGCCTGATGGCCTTCGCGACGGTGAGCGCGCGTGAGGTCATGACCCCGCGCACGGTGCTCTTCGCCCTGGACGAGAGCCTCACCATCGACGAGGTCCTCGAAGCCCACCCCGAGCACGTCTTCTCGCGGATACCGGTGTATCGAGGCAACCTCGACACCGTCACCGGCTACGTGCTCAAGGACGAGATCCTGCTCTTCGCCAGCCGCGGCGAGGGCCAGCGGAAGCTCACCGAGCTGCGCCGCGAGATACTGGTGGTCCCCGAGACGGTCCGGCTGCGCCGCCTCTTCCAGGACCTCATCAAGCAGCGCGAGCCCCTGGCGCTCGTGGTGGACGAGTACGGCGGCACGGCGGGTCTGATCACCACCGAGGACGTCCTCGAGACCCTGATCGGGGTCGAGATCGTCGACGAGGCCGACGAGGTGGACGACCTGCAGGAGCTGGCACGCCGCCGGTGGCAGGCCAGGGCGCGCGAGCTCGGCGACCCGGAGGGCCGGGCGGACGAAGACCCCGATCCCGCCGGGCCGAGCTGAGCAATGCCCTGATGCTCAGCGGAGGCTGATCACCCGCTCGGCGCCCGGCTCCAGCAGGAGGTCGAGCCCGAAGCGGCGGCCGTCGGGGCGCTCGAGCACGAGCCTCGTCGGGCCGGGGGGGAGATCCTCGAGATCCTCATCGTCGTAGCCGAGGACCTCGAATTCGAAGGGCGCCTCGATGCGCAGGGAGGCCGTCGGGGGGACGGCTCGCCGGAGCGGCTCGACGCCCTCCGCGAGGCGCCCGCGCAGCCAGACTTCCTGGTGGCCGTCCGCCTGGAAGCGGGCGAGCCAGGGAGCTCCGAGGGAGCCCTTCAACGCGAAGCGCGAGGCGAGGGAGTCCTCTCCCGGCTCGAGCGAGCAGCCCGGGTGACCGCCGCACAGCTCCAGCTCGCCGGGGAGCTCCGCCCCCTCGGCGCCGAGGAAGACCAGCTCGCGCGTCACCTCGAAAGCGGGCGGAGCGTCGGGAGCGTCCAGCACCTCGGCGCGGGCGAGGTCCAGGACCATGCCGTCCCGCGCCTCCTCGACTTGCAGGCGCAGGTCGCACGCCTCGCCCTCGGCGAAGACGCAGAGGAGTTGGCCGCCCGGGACCGCAAAGGGAGAGCCGAGCGGGATCTCCACGGTGGTCTCGTCCCCGACCTCGACCCACGCCCAGATCTCGTCGAAGGACTGGGGCAGGAGGACCGTCACCCGAGGCTCGCGTTCGAAGGCGGGGCGGATCACGACCTCGCCGCCGGGCTCGAGCTCGAAGTCGTGCACCTCCTCCTCGTGCCCGCTGAAGGCGCCGCCCAGCACGAGGAAGCCGCGGCCGGCGGGGAGCTCCGCGGGCTCTCCCGAGGACATGCCACCGCAGTCCAGCATCCAGCCGCCCTCGTGGTGGAGCCGGATGGAGGCGTCCTCCGCCTCGGGATCCCGCCCGCCCCAGTCGATGCGCACCTCGCCGACCGGGACCTCCCCCGGCCATTCGTCCGCATGCGGTCTCAGGGTCACGACGCGCTCTCGGGGCGGCGTGAAGTAGGCGATGTACCGGTTCTGGGGGCTCTCGAGCAGGTAGAGGCTCAGCTCACCGCAGTCGTAGCGGGACTCGACCTGCACCAGGCCAGTCTCGTCGGTGCGCAGCACGTGGTAGCCCTCCCCGTCGATCGCGTAGACCGGGGCCCCGGCGAGCTGCCGGCCGTCGCGATCGAGCAACCGCACCGCGAAGGGCCGCTGGCGCAGCAAGGTGATGGTCATCGGCTCCGCGCGGTCCACCCGCGCGAGGGCGTCGTCTACGTTCAGGTACTCGATCGCCCCGTAGCCCCGCGCGCGCACGCGCAGCTCGGGAATCTCCTCCTGCAGGCCGAGCTCGTGGCACACGGCCATCCCGCGCGCGTCGGTGTGCACCTCGAAGGCCGGGACGTCGTGCGAGCAGGAATAGGTCGAGGTGATCTGCGCGCCCGGGATCGCCCGGCCGCGCGAGTCGAGCACCCGCAGGCGGAAGGGCTCGTCCCCGGCGGGGAAGAGCCGGATGGTGTCCCAGATGTCCCCGTCGGTCGCCGACAGCGTCAGGTAGCCGGGAGCGCGCACCCGCATCTTTCCGCCGGTATGGCTGCCGCTCCAGCGGCGGATGGAGAAGTGCCCGTCCGTCCCGGTGCGCGCCTCTCCGATGCGATGAAATCCGCCGAAGGTCCCGTCGATCTCCTCGGTCCAGATCTCCACGCTCGCGCCGAAGATCGGGCGGCCGGTGAAGGCGTCCACCACCCGGCCGTGCCCGATCCCGTGCCCGGGCGCCTCACCCTCGAGGGCGGGCGGCGCCGGCGCGAGCTCCTCGAAGCGCTCGCCGGGATGGAGGCCGTCGGGCTGGGCCTGGAGGGAGAGCACGGAGAGCAGGTGGAGGATCATGGATCGGGCTCCGGCGATTCGGGGAGGCGGTCTCCGGTCCCCCCCTACCCACGAGGGGCGGGAGGGCTACGCCCCCACCCCCTTCCGCAGGATGACGAAGAGGTGATAGGTGCCGCAGCGGTCGAGGTGGCGGCCCTGCAGGTCCAGGCGAAGGCGGTTCAGCCGTTGGAATCCGGGAACGCGGCGGAGAAGGCCCTTGACGGCGGCGCCGAGCCTCGACCGACGGGCCCGCCCGCCGCCGTCAAGGTCCTCCTCCTGGCTGCCGAGGTAGCCCACGGCCTCGAGGTGGAGGACCTCCAGGCCGAGCTCCCGCGCCAGGAAGGCCGCGGTGCGCGCCTGCAGGAACTGCAGGTGCTCGAGGTCACCGCGGAAGACCTGGGGCTCGTCCTCGGCCCCGGCGAGGGTCGCGTTGGGGGTCCACAGGTAGATCAGCCCCCCCGGGCGCAGGAGCCCCACGGCCCGCTCCAGCATCTCGCGCGGCCGCAGGACGTGCTCGAGGATGTCCTGAAGGACCACGAGGTCGAAGGGCGGCTCGCCGGAGACCTCCTCGATGGTGCCGCGGCGGACCGAGTCGAACCCCAGGGCGTCCCGCACGAAGGCGATCGCCTCGGGGTCCACGTCGATGCCGGTGACCTCGGCCCCCAGGCGGCTCAGATTCCACAGGAGGCCACCCGTGCCGCAGCCCACGTCGAGCACCCGGGCGCCCTCGAGCTCGATCAGGGAGGACAGCTCCTGGATTCGGAGGTCGTCCATCGGCCGGCGCTTCCGGACGTGCGCCGCCAGGGCCGCGGGCTCCTGGAAGGAGGGCAGGCGGTGCCGGTGGTGATAGGCGGTGTTCCGGAAGGCCTCGACCCGGTGCCGGCCGTGGTAGTCGCGGTACAGGCGCTCGAGCTGCGCCGGCGAGGGCGCCGGCGACACGAACCAGGCGCCGCAGGGCTCGCAGGACTCGAGGATCAGCTCGTCCGGCCGCCGGAGGCGCGGACGACCCTCCGCGCCGCAGAGGGGGCAGTCGCGCTCCACGAGGTCGTCGAGGTCCCAGTCGTAGTCGCGCGGATCGAGGCGGCGGAGCCGGCGCAGCTCTCCCGCGCCTCGCGTCGGATCCGGCCGCTTTGGATGGGAGCCCATGGCGGAGCGGATCAGGGGGTGGGCGCGCGCCGGGAGAGCACGCTGGTCTGGTGCCCCGGGCGGATCGCCTCGGCCCCGTCCGCGGTCCCCAGCCCCAGCCCGCGGCTCAGGCGGCGGTAGAGCTCGAAGGCCCGGGCCTCGAGCAACCCCAGGCGATAGTCCCCGCTCTCGATCCGGCGCCGCGCGCGTCGCTCCCACCAGCCGACGCGACCCCGGACGAGCCCCATCGAGAGGGTCGTGAAGTGCTCGTAGAGCTTGCGGGCCCGGGCCACCTCGGGCGGGAGCTGACCGGGCCAGGTCTCGCGGAACTGATACCCCTCGGCGCCGCCCCAGCCCTCCAGGGTGCCGGGCGGTCGGAAGCCGGCCTCCACGGCGGGCTCGTACAGTGAAGCGCCCGGGATCGGGAAGTAGGGCCAGACCGTGGCCCTCCCGAGCGGGCAGGCCCGGGCGATCTGACGCGCTTCCTCCAGGGTGTTCATCATCGAGCGGGCGGGCTCTCCGGGGTAGCCGATGACGAAGGTCACCAGGGGGCAGATCCCGCGCCGGTCCATCGCCAGCGCGGCCTCGAGGTTGACGCCCTTCGCCACCCGCTTGCCCAGCGCCCGCATGGTCTCCTCGTCGCCGGTCTCGCCGCCCAGCTGGACCACGTACATGCCGGCATCGCGCAGGGCATCCAGGGTCGCGGGCTCGTAGCGCGCAGCCGAGGAGGACTCCATCATGGGGTACCACCAGAAGCGGACGCCGCGCTCCAGCAGGCCCTCGGCGAAGGCCCGGACGCGCTCCTCGGAGACTCCCCAGTTGGCCTCGAGGAAGCGCACCGTATCGAATCCCCAGCGCTGGTGCAGATCGCCGAGATCGTCGAGCATCTCGTCGGCCGGCATGCCCTTCCACCGCCGACCGCAGACGCCGGGCGAGCAGCAGAAGTTGCAGGCCTCGGGGCAGCCAAAGCTCGAGAAGTAGCTGATGCCGAAGAAGGGCCGGTCGCTGAAGCCCGGCGGCGGGACCTTCCGCTCCACCTCGCGCCGGGCGCGGCCGGCGAGCTGGGCCTCCCGGTAGGGCGCGATGTCGATCAGGTGCCAGGGGCAGGGGGCCAGGCGGTCCCATCCGACCACCGGGCGGTCTTGGGTGCGGACCGGCTGGCCGTCGCGCACCAGCGCCAGGCCCGGCACCCCCTCCAGATCGGCGCCCGCCTCGACGGCCTGCGCGAGCTCGCGAAAGGTGATCTCGCCCTGACCCAGGCAGACCGCGTCGTACAGGCCGGTGGCCAGGTGCAGCTCGGGCGCGACCGAGGCGAACCAGCCTCCGATGAAGGCGGGCAGCTCGGGGTGAGCCGCCTTGAGCGCGCGCGTGCAGCGGAGGCCGTCGGCCACCTGGTGGCCGAGGACCCCGGTGGTTCCATAGAGGAGGGCGCCCTCGCAGGCCTGCACGACGCGGGCGTGGGCCTCGCTCTCGCCGTAGAGGTTGCCGTCGATGACGACCACCTCGTAGCCGTCGCGGTCGGGCCAGCCGGCGATGGTGAGGACCGAGAGGGGGAGCAGGTCCTTGCTCGAGGCCACTCCGCCGCGGGGATCCGCCAGGAGGGGGAAGTA
>CAZTTG010000002.1:33740-147269 GCA_964615935.1 uncultured Planctomycetaceae bacterium
CCCGGCCCTGGCGAGGATCGCGAGCGCATGAACGTCCTGGGACTCTTCGGCTTCGGAATGAACCCCGGCGCCTGCCTGCTGCAGGACGGCCGGCTGGTGGCCTTCGCCGAGGAGGAGCGCTTCAACCGCATCAAGACCTCGCCCGGGCTCTTCCCCGGTCGTTCCGTCGCCTGGTGCCTGCGGGAGTCGCAGCTCGAGCTCTCCGACGTCGACCACCTGGCCTTCGCCTGGGACGCGTCCAAGTACCCCTACCGCATGCTCGCCGCGCTGGCGCGCCAGTACCTCCGACACCGCCGACGGGTGACGCGCTCGCCGGACGGCGGCCGGGGCCGGTCCACCATCCTGGCGACCCTCTCCAAGCTCCTGGAGCTCACCCCCACCCGCCTGCGCGAGGAGATCCGCCTGGGCCTGCGCGCCCAGGGGCTGATCGGCGAGCTCCCCCCCATCGAGTTCGTGCCCCACCACCTGTGCCACTCCTACTCGGCCTACTTCTGCAGCCCCTTCCGCGAGGCGATCGTGCTGGCGATCGACGGCTCGGGAGAGGACGGCTGCACCCAGGTCGCGGTGGGACGGGGCGAGCGCCTGAGCGTGGAGAGGACCATCCCCATCCCCCATTCCCTGGGCTGGTTCTACGCCGCCTTCACCGCCTACCTGGGATTCACCCCCTACCGCCACGAGGGCAAGCTGATGGCGCTCGCGGGCCTGGGGCACGAGCGCCGGCGCGACAACCCCTGGCCCGAGCGGCTGTCCACCGTCCTCTCGGTGGACGACGGCGCGTACGAGGTCGATCCGATCTACACCCGCTTCGGCGCCCACTCCCACGCCGAGCGCTTCACCGACGCGCTGGCGGACTTCATCTGCGGCTTCGATCCGCGCCTGCCACCGCTGACTCCCGGCGAGGAGGACGACGCCCGCCGCCTCCAGCCGGAGTACGTCGACCTCGCCTGGGGGGTCCAGGCCCGGCTGGAGGAGGCCGCGCTGGCCGTCGCCGGCGCCGCCGCCCGGGCCCACGGCATCCGCGACCTGTGCGTCTCCGGCGGGGTGGGTCTGAACTGCAAGATGAACGGCGCGCTCCGCTCGGAGGCGCCCATCGAGCGGGTCTTCGTGCAGCCCGCGAGTCACGACGCGGGCGCGGCCATCGGGGCCGCCATGGTCGTGGCCGAGGCCTGCGGTGATCCCATCCGCAACCCGCTCGATCAGGCCGGCCTGGGGCCCTCCTGGTCGAGCTCGCAGATCCGGACGGTCCTGGACCGATGCCGGCTCCCGGCCCGGGCGTGCCCCGACCTCGCCTCCCGGGTGGCCGAGGAGCTCGAGGCCGGGAAGCTGGTGGGCTGGTTCCAGGGTCGGATGGAGCTCGGCCCGCGGGCGCTGGGGTCGCGTTCGATCCTGGCCGATCCCCGGCGGGCCGGCGTCAGCGACGAGCTCAACCGCCAGGTGAAGTCGCGCGAGCCCTGGCGCCCGTTCTGCCCCTCGATCCTGGAGGAGTTCGCCCCGGAGCTCCTCGAGAGCTCCGCGCCCTCACCCTTCATGACCATCGCCTTCGAGGCGAGGGAGGAGCAGCGCGAGCTCCTGTCCTCGGCCATGCACGTCGACGGAAGCCTGCGCCCACAGACCGTGAGCGAGGACGCCCTCCCGCTGTACCACCGCCTGATCTCGGACTTCCACGGGCGCACCGGGGTTCCCTTCCTCATCAACACCTCCTTCAACGTGGCCGGCGAGCCGATCGCCTGCACGCCCATCGACGCGCTGCGCTGCTTCTACTCCACCGGGCTCGACGTCCTGGCCATCGGTGACTTCGTCCTCACCAAGACGTAGACGTCCACCGGCAGCCAGGGGTGCGCCCAGACCTCCTCCACGGAGAAGCCGCCGGCGCCGTCCAGGTGGGGCGCGATCCTCTCGCGCGGCACGTGCCGGCGGTTGACCCCCATCAGGGCGGCGGCCGCGAGTTCCTGGGTCGCGAAGGCCCGCAGGAAGGCCCGGATGGTGCGCGTTCCGTCGGGTCCGCCGTCCCACTGGGTGCGGTAGCGCTCGGGCAGGCCCCGCCTCCGGCCGGTCTCGGTCGGGACGTAGGGCGGGTTGAAGACCGCGAAGTCGAGCTCGCCCTCGAGACCCTCGAAGAGGGAGCCGCAGGAGACCGGGAGCGGCGCGTCGTTCGCCGCCAGGCTCTCGGCGGCCCGGGCGGCGATGGCGGGGTCGACGTCGGTGCAGCTCACCCGGCAGTCCAGCCGCCGCCACAGCCACAGCCCGATCGCGGCCGCGCTCCCGCACCCCAGGTCCAGCACCCGCGAGCCGCGGGGGATTCGCTGGCGGGCCTTTCGCAGGAGGGCCAGGGTGGTGGCGTCGAAGTAGTGCTCGCCGGGCGACAGGGGCGGGAAGCGGCCTCCCAGAAGGAGCCGCGCCGCGAGCGGCGAGCGGGTCGCGCGACGGATGATCCGGTGAAGCAAGGGACCTCGAGCTCCGCGGTCGACGGTAGCGAAGCGCGGGGCGGACGGTCAACCGGCGATCGGATCGGGCGCGAGGCTCGGCGGCGCGGGCCGCCCTACCGCGGGTCGCCCAGGAAGACGAAGGCCGCCCAGTAGAAGGGATGTCCGTAGTCCCTGCGCACGGCCCTGCGGGCCTCCGCGAATGCGGCCAGCTTGCTCGCGTGCCGGCCGTCCAGCAATCTCCGGTAGAAGCCCGCCATGAGCCGGGCCGTGCACCGGTCGTCCACCTTCCAGAGGCTGGCGACGACCGCGGGCGCTCCGGCGTAGAAGAAGCCGACTGGAAGTGCCATCAGGCTGTCACCTATCCGGATGCCGCGGTGGGTCTCGCAGGCGGAGAGCGTGACCAGCTCGCACTCGGACAGCCGGCCGCGCCAGCTCCGGATCAGATCCTCCAGTCGGAGGAAGCCCATGTCATCGGGAGTCGGATGGTCCGGCCTCGCCAGCGCCAGACTGGCGTCGTAGGGCCTCGTGACGCTTCCCATCAGACCGTGGGTGGCCAGGTGGAGGAGGTTCACCCCCGCGAGGCGTCCCTCCATCTCCGTCAGGGTCGCGTCCCCGCCCGAGAGGAGCACGAGCTGGCCCCCGGCCGCCTTCACGCTCCCGGCGATGGCCGCGGCCTCGAGCCTCGTGCCGGGAAGCGGCGCCAGCCGGTCCCCGTACAGCCGGATCAGATCGATGGCGCTCGGGTCGTCCAGCCCGGGCTCCGAGTCAGAGTGGACGTCGTCGGGATCGGGCAGCTCGCCCGGGCGACGAGCCCCCGATGGGAGCCCGTGGAAGCTCGGATCGGCGAGGACCAGCGCCGAGATGCCCGCCGGACCTCGAGCGAGCTGGCCGTCGCGGATCGCGGCCCGATCCACCAGCAGGGAGCCCGAGGGGACGTAGACCAGCGGGGGGCCCTCGTCCAGCAGCGTCCGAGCGGCTCCCCAGCTCGCCGACGGCTCCACGACGAGCGCCTCCATGGGGATGCCGTTCAGGGGGCCGTCGGGGAGGACGACGACCCTCCTCGCAGCCTTCACCTCCGCCCACACCTCGGTCGGCAGCAGGGCCGCGAACAGCTCGTGGGAGGCCGAGATCGCGGGCGCCGAGGATCTCGGCTCCGCTGGCTCTCCGAGGGGCTCGCCGCGATCGGGACCGGCCGCTGGCCTGTGGCTCAGCTCGAAGCGCAGGATCGCGGCGAGCTCGTCCAGGCGATCCAGGGCCGGCTCCCCCTCGGCGAGGAGGTGCCCCTCGATCGGCGCCTTCCCGGCCTCCCAGCCCTGACGGGAGCGAGCCATCAGCAGGACGAGCGCCTCGTCCAGCCACGCGAAGGCCAGCAGGAGCTCGCCCTCTCCCAGCGCGTCGCGGATCGTCGAGGGGCTGGCCGGCCTTCCCTCCGGGTACACCTCCCGGAGCTCGGCCTGGACCACGGCCACGGCCTCGCCCAGACGACGGCGCACGTCCTTGATCGCCTCGACCTGGTCGATGGCCATTCGGCGGCCCTCGTCCGGATCCAGGTCGGAGCGGGCCTGGATCGCGAAGAGGGCGGACTCAGCCTCCCGAGCGCGGATCCTGACGGCCTCCTCGGCCGCCAGGGCCGCCTCGAGCCTCGCCAGGGCATCGGGATCGGCCGACCGACGGGCCTCCGCGAGCACGTCGACCTCGCTGCGCGCCATCAGGTCCAGGATCGAGCGGGCTCGGCCCCTCTCGAGGGCTTCGAGGGCCCTCTCGGGCCGCTTGCGGCGAACCATCAGGCGCGCGTACTCCGCCGCGGCATGGGGCAGGCCCAGCTTCCCGGCGTAGGCGGCCCGCTCGAGCTCGGCGCCGGCCACCTGGGGGCGGAGGATCTCCATGATCTCGAGGGCCTCCCCCAGTCGAGCGCGGGCCGCGGCCAGGTTGCCCTGCACGTAGTGGACGTCGGCCAGGCCCTCGAGGCTCTCGGCCACGTGCGGGTGCATGGGGCCGCAGATCCCCATGCGGAGATCCAGCGCCTCGCGAAAGCCCCGCTCGGCCCGGGCGAGGTCGCCGCGCAGGTATCGCACGCGTGCGAGGGCGTGAAGAGTGCTGGCGATGTCGGGGTGCCCTTCGATCAGCGACGCACGCCGCAAGCCCAGGGCCTCCTGGTAGATCCTCTCCGCCTCTTCGAGCTCGCCGCGGGCCTCCCGGATCCAGGCCGACACGTGCCGAGCGCGGGCGACGAGCCAGCCAGGCTCGCCCTCCAGCATCGACAGCGCGCTGTCACAGTGTGGGGGCGCGGCGTCCGGATCGTCCAGGGCAATGAGGGCCTCGGCGACCTTCAGGTTCGCGAGGGGCAGCCCTATCCGATCCCCCTCGGCGTTGAGGGGCACCCCGACGCCATGCTCATCGGGCATCGATCGCACCCTGCCCAGGACGTCCCGGTAGCCATCGAGCGCCTCGGGATAGGCGCCTTTCGCGTAGCTCGCGTCGGCTACCTTCATCTGCAGCCGCGCGACTTCCGAGCTGCGCTCGCCGCTGAGCCTGCGATACAGGTTGAGGGCCTCGCGGTAGCAGGGCTCGGCTGCGGCGTAGTCTCCCAGGGCGAGCAGAACGTCGCCGAGCGCGTTGAGGACGCGCGCCACGTGGAGGTTCCCGTCGAACACGTCTCGCGCGGTTCTCAACGCCTCCCTGTACATCTCCTCCGCGCCGAGATGGTCGAGCGCCTGCAGCCGCACATCGCCCAGTCCGAGGATGGCCAGGATCGCGCCCCAATGTCCATCGGGGTACGCGGTGCGTATTGCGGCCAGGGACTCGCGGAACGAGTGCTCAGCGCCGGCGCGGTCCTCCCGGGCCAGGCGAATCGTCGCCAGCACGAAGTGGGCGATGGCGAGATGCCCCCCCTCCCGCTCCCTTCCTCCGAGGATCCTCAAGGATGCCTGCACGTGCTCCTCGGCCGTCACGAGTCGGCCCGTCATCCGGTGGATCGAGCCCAGGAACGACAGGGCCTCTGCCGTGGAGGCCGCCTGCGGACCGTGCAGATCTCTCCGCAGTTCCAGCAGCCTGGTATAGAGGGGCTCCGACTCGCCCGGGTTCCTCAGGAACACCATGTTGGCATACGTCCCCAGGTACTGGATGGCGGCGGGGTCCTCCTCCCCGAACAGCCGCCGGCGAGTGCGCCAGGCCTCGCCGGCGATCGGCTCCGTTTCCATGCGCCGCTGGGGGGGGTACTTGATGAGGTTGGCGAGGGCGTAGAGGCTCTCGGCCACCTGCGGATGCTCGTCCCCCAGCACCCTGCGCCGCATGGCGATGGCCTGGCGATACAGCGACTCGGCCTCTTCGCGCCAGCCCGTGCGGGCGCGGGCCATGCCCTGCCGGTAGATGCACGAGGCCACCTCCTCGTGCTCCGTCCCGAGGAGCTCGCGGCGGATCGCGAGCTGCTCCCGCAAGGCCACCTCGGCGTCCCCGTGGCGCTTCTCGGAGAGAGACAGAGAGACCTCCTCGTCCGCCCGATCGGCTCGCGCCAGCCTCCGCTGGTCCTCGGCCGAGAGCCGCGCAGCCCTCTCCAAGGTCTCGACCAGCCGCCGCGCATCCGCGGTCTCCCACCACTCCCGCGGCCCCTCCGGCGCAGCCCAGTGCGGCTGAAACCGCCTGCGGATCCTCAGGAGCTTCTTCGCCGCGAGAAGGGCCTTCGCATAGCCGCCCTGATGCCGCAGCTCCCGGATCTCCTCCTCCAGCTCCGCGGCTTCCCTCGCCTTCCTCTCCGGGAGCTCAGGGCGCTGGGGACCTACCTCCAGGTCCTCGTCCGGCTCGACAGCCGGCACCGGGTCCTGCGCGGACTCCTCGGTGGAATCCGGCGCTCCCCTGGCCAGCAGCAGCGCTCCGAGAAGGAGCAGCGATGTCGTTCCGAACGTGATCTCCATGAACCGGCCCTCGGACGCTCACCTCCGAGCGATCAGGTCACCGCGGGTCTCCCAGGTACACGAAGGGCGCCCAGTAGAAGGGATGCACCTGCTCCTTGCGGAACGCCTTCCGAGTCTCCGTGAACAGGGTCAGCTTGTCGCCCTGCCGATCGTCGAGGATCCTCTCGTAGAAGCTCCCCATGAGATCGGCGGTGCACTTGTCGTCCACCTTCCAGAGGCTGGCGATGACCGCCGGGGCACCCGCGTAGAAGAACCCGATGGGCAGGGCCATGTAGCTGTCGCCGATCTGCTCGCCGCTGGCGGTCTCGCAGGCCGAGAGCACGACCAGCTCGCAGCTCTTGAGCCGGCCGCGCCAGGATCGGACCAGGTCCTCCAGGCGCAGGAAGCCCACGTCGCCCGGCGTCAGGCGGTCCGGCGGGCTCAGCGCCAGGCAGGCGTCGAAGGGTCGGCTGGCGCTACCCGTCAGGCCGTGCGTGGCCAGGTGCAGGAAGCGCCTGCCGGGAAGCTCCTCGAGGAGCCTGGACTGCGTCGCCTCCCGGTCCCTGATCAGGAGCACTTTCCGTTCTCCGACTCGGCGGAAGGCCTGCACGATGCGAGTACCCTCCGCGCGTGTGCCAGGCAGGTCCGGAAGTTCCTCGAACAGGCTCCGACTCCTATCGGCGCCCTCCTCCGCCTTCCTCGCCCCCGGGCCCTGCTCCTCCGCATCGCCACCGGAGGTCCTCCGTACGGATCGCTTCGGTCGGAACTCCGGGTCCGCGACCACCAGCGCGGAGATCCGCCCGGGCCCCCGAACGAGCTGCCCGCGGCGCGCCTCGGCGCGGTCGATCAGGACGGAGGCCGACGCGCCGTAGACCACCTCCGGACCCACATCGAGAAGGACCCTGGAGACCTGCCAGTTCGGGCCCGCCTCCACCACCAGCGCCTCGAAGGGGATGGCGTTCAGGGGGCCATCGGGCAGGAGGAGGACCCGGCCCTTCGACCGGACCTCCTCCCAGACCTCGTCCGGAATCAGGGCGCGGAAGAGCTCGGCGGACGCGTCGATGGCCCCCCGATCCAGCGCCTTTCCCCTCTCGAGCCGCTCCCCCCGGCTGCCCCGGGTGGCCTGCGCCGCCGCCGCGTCCGTCATCGAGGCCCGAACCCTGCCGGCGAGGCCGGCCAGCCGGGCCATGGCCTCCCTTCCCTCGGCGAGGACGTGTCCGGAGACGGACCCACCTCCGGAGCCGGGCGGCACCACCAGGAGCAGGAGCATCTCGCCGGTCCAGGCATAGCCGAGCAGCAGCTCGTCCTGCCTCAGCAGGTTCCGGATCCGGCTGGCCCTCGCCGGGCTTCCCTGGGGGTACAGCGTCCAGAGCTCCTCCATCACCCCGGCGAAGGCCCGGCCCTCCTCGCGTCGCGCCTCCTTCAGCGCCTCCACGGCCTCGACGATCCGCCGGCTCTTCTCCGGCCCCTCGAGGTCCGATCGATCGTGCGCTTCCGCGATTCGGGACTCCGCGGCGAGGATCTTCCCCCGGGCCTCCTCTTCGGCAGCGAGGGCCTTCTCCAGCCGCGCCCGCGTCTCCGGATCGGCGGACCGCAGCGCGTTCTCGACGACGTCCGCCTCGCCCCGCGCCAGCAGGTCCAGGATCGCGCGCGCCCGCCCCCGCTCGAAGGCCTCCAGGGCATGGCGCCATCGGCCGCGATCGACCATCAGCCGCACGTAGTCCGCCGCGCAGGCTGGCAGACCGAGCCGATCGGCATACCGCGCCCGTGCGACCTCCTCGCCCAGGACCTGCGGGCGCAGGAGGTCCATCATCCCCAGCGCTTCGCTGAGCGCCTCTTCGGCTTCCTCCATCCGCCCCAGCCCGTACAGCGCTCCTGCCAGGCCGTCGAGGCTCCGGGCGATGTCCGGATGGACGCCCCCAAAGAGCTCCCGCTGCATGACCAAGGCCTCACGGAAGCCCTCCTCTGCCCGCCCGAAGTCTCCCCGGACGTAGCGAGCGCGTGCCAGGCTGCACAGGGCCGAGGCGATGGCGGGATGTGGTGCTTCATGGAGCTCGCGCTGGATGGAGAGAGCCTCTCGGAACCGCGCCTCCGCAGAGACCGGTTCCCCCCGAGCCTCCCGAATCTCGCCCTGCGCCAGCTTGGCCATGGCCATGGGGGCGTTCCTCGGACCCGCGGCGCCCCCGAGCATCTCCAGCGCCCGCTGGCCGCGCGACTCCGCCTCATCCGTGTTGCCGAGAGCGACGAGCGCTCTCGCCAATCGAACATTGCTCGACGCGACATCCGGATGCCAGCTACCCAGAAGCTCGTGGCGAATCTCCAGCGACTGGAGGTACTGCTCCCGAGCCCCGGGTGCGTTGCCTCGCGCAAGCATCAGGTCTCCGAGTCCATCCAGGGTCCGGGACAACCGAAGGGGCCAGATGCGGCCGTACGAGTTCCAGATCTCCATTGCCTCTCGGTGCTGGAGCTCGGATTCGACGTAGTCGCCCATGACTAGGAGGACCGTGGCCAGTGCTTCGAGGCACTCTCCGGTATGCAGGTGGACGCCGATCGACTCCCTCCAGACTGCTACCGCCTCCTGGAAACACGCCTCGGCACCCAGGTAGTCGCACTCGTCGTTCAGCACCGATCCCAGGCCACTGTGGCAGTGTCCCGACCAGAGGCTTCGGCCGAATTCACTCCCGGCCTCGACCTCGATTCCCCTCCTGAAGCACGCGGCTGCGCCATCGGCCTCGTCTCTCTGGCGGTACAGCGTTCCGAGGGTGTGCTCCAAGGAGGCCTCCAAGTACCCAATCTGCAGCGAGGGATTCGCGGAGATGATCTCGAGAGCCTCGCGGTAGAATTCCTCGGCTCTCTGGAGGTCCTCGAGGCGCTGGGATGCAATGCCGAGGTATCTCAGATTGTCCACCAGAGGAGGGGAGTCCGGCCCGAACAACTCCCGTCGCAAGGCCGACGCCTCGACGAGTACACTCATCCCCGGCCGCGAATTCCCGCACTCGACGAGCGAGTAGCCGTAATGCTCCATATACGGGATCGTCGAGGCGTCTCTCTCGCCGAATAGCCCGCATCGGATCTGCCAGGCTTCGCGGCACAGTGCTGTCTTCTCGGCGGATCCCATCTCGGGGTGGAATACGTGGGCGAGGCCGAAGCAGCTCTCGGCGAGCTGGGGGTGGACCCCCCCCAGAATCGTGCGCTCCAGCTCGACGGCCTCCCGGTAGGTCGATAGGGCCTTGGGGTGATCCAGCAGACGGGAGTGCACGCCTGCGAGGCTATGGAGGCACGAGGCCACTCCCTGGTTTGCGGGCCCCAGCAGCCGCTTCCGGATCTCGAGCTGTCCCGCAAGCTCATCGCGAGCCTCCTGGAGACGGTTCTCGGCCATCATCAACGCCACGACGACGTCGGAGCGGTCCGCCCCCGCCAGCTGGGCCGCATCCTCTTCGGACAGCCCTGCGGCGATCTCCAGCGTCTCGACGAGCAGACGGGCGTCCGTCGTCTGCCACCACTCCTCCGGCCCCTGCGGAGTTGTCCAGCGTGGCTGATACCGCTCCCGGATCCTCAGGAGCTTCCGGGCCCGGAGCAACGCCTCGTCATACCGGCCGGCCTCTCGCAGCTCCCGGACCTCCCCCTCCAGCCTGCTGGCTTCCCTGGCCCTCTTCGGAGGGAGCTCGCTCGGCCGCTCGTAGCCGGAGGCGGCGTCCTCGAAGGGCTCGTCGGCACCACCGGCCTCCTGAGCTGGGGCCGCTCCGGTCCGCAGGGACGTCTCCCTCTCGCCGGTGCGGTCGCCCCGGATTCCGGGGCAAAGGAGCGCACCGGCGATGGCGCACGAGGCCGCTGCGGCGATCCGGTTCACCTCGCCATCTCCCCCTTTCCACACCAGATCACCACGGGCCCGAACGGGAGGCAACCGGCCCCGGGGAAGAAATGGGCCTACCTCAGCCAGAAGGCGAGGCGCGAGAGCCCCGACCGGGGGTGATTGCCCGTGGCGACCCGGAAGGCCCAGCCGCGCCCCGAGGGGGGACGGGGGCCCTGGCTCCCCTCGCGAGCGCGGAGGGTGAGGCGGGAGCTCGCCTTCGGCAGGTCCACCCCGCCTCGGCGGCGCAGGTGGATGGCGAAGTGGCGCGTGCGCCGGACGGTCTTCTTGGGAGGGAGGAGGAGGCCCGTCCCCTTGGTATCGCTGATGAACTTCATACCCGGGTGAGAGCCGGTCCGACCCGCGACTCACGCGGAATCACGGGCCCCCGCGGCCGGCGGCTCGAGGGGCGCGAGATCGACCGTTAGTCCTCCGTGCGCGCGGCTCTACACGGGGTGAGATGCAGAACGGACCGCGCAGGCGGGAGCCGGCGGGCGCGCCCGATCGAGCGCGCGCGCCCTCAGGGGAAGTGCACCAGGATGTCCGCGCAGGCCAGGCCCCAGCCGTCCGCTCGGATCTCGGGATCCCCCTCCCCGCGCAGCAGGCTGCCCTCGATGGCCAGCCGCACGATCTCGGGGATGGTCGAGGCCTCGGGGGCGCTCCGATAGCGCTCGGAGTTGTCGTACGCCAGGAGGTCCATCCGGGAGCGGGCCGCGATCACCAGATATCGATCCAGCATGGGCCTCTCCAGGCTCCAGAGGTCCTGGCGGGGGCAGACGATCCCGATCTCGAAGGTCCGGCTCTGCCCCGGCTCCAGCTCGTCAGCGGGCTGGTTCCCGCGGCAGAAGACCGCGCGATGACGGTCCTCGGAGATGGAGAGCACGCCGATCCACACCGCCCGGTCGGACTCGTTGGTCACGTCGAGCGCGGCGATCTGCATCGAGGAGCGATCGCTCCCGGCCTCCCTCACGCGACCGACGGCCTCGGCCACCTCGCCGATCCCGCCCTCCGCCAGGAAGGCGGCGCCCTCGCAGGAGCGCGGCGTCCTGGCGCGGGCCCCCTCCAGCTCCTCCGGCCGGGCCGGGCGAAGGGCGGCGCGCAGCCGCAGGGCACCGCGAGCGGAGCCCAGGGAGATCCACGCCCGGTGCTTCAACTCCTCCCGGAAGGCGTCCCGGCGCAGGCGGTCGACCTCCTCCGGCGAGAGGGCGCCGCCCCCGACGGAGGCCGACCAGATCGGGATCCCCTCGGCCGTGCGGAGCACCAGGAGCTCCTCCTCGCGCCCCAGCCGGTACTCGTCGACGCACGGCTCCCCCTCCAGGAGCTCGATCTCCTCGAGCCCGCCCAGCAGCCCGCGCAGCCCGGGATCCTCCACCGCCACCCGCAGCGGGGGCTCCCCCCCCGCGCGTGTCTCGCTGGTGACCAGCAGCGCGCTGCCCCGCTCCAGATCGGGCGGATCTCCGATCCAGCGGGCCACGCAGCGGTCCCAGCCGAAGTCGCCCACCCTCGCCTCGCCGAGGGCACCGCGCCCCTCCGGATCGGTGACCGAGAGCCGATGCCCCCGCCGGATCCCGTCCAGCCAGCCGCCGCGGACCATCAGGGTCCGGCGGGTCTCGACGAAGGCGCGCAGCTCGGCGCCGCGATCCTCGAAGCGGCCGTCGAAGAGGGCCCGCCGCGCCGTCCCGCTGACCTCCGGCCGCTGGACGAATCCGTGGGTGATCATCTCGAAGGCGGCCGCGTCGAGCACGGACTCGTAGGTGGAGCGCGGGGTGGCTCGCTCCAGGGCGCGGGACAGGAACCAGGTCAGCGCCCCGTAGTGCCGCAGGACGCCGTCCTCGCCGCGGATCGGATGCTCGCGGGCCTCCTCCCGGAAGCCGCAGGCGGCGATGTGGACGAAGCGGTCGGTGGGGAGCTCGCCGCCCTCCCCGTCGTCGAGGAGGACCGCCTCCTCGGGCCAGAAGTCGCGCAGCAGCGCGGGATCCGCCGGATCCAGCGAGGTCTCGCCCGGCGGCACGGCGCGGACCTGCCAGGATCCGGCGCCCCGGAGGCCGTCCCCGGAGTGGCAGCAGTCCGCGATCACGCACGCGAAGGGGGTCCGCTCGGCCAGCGCCCGCACCAGGGAGCCGAGCTCGTCGTCGGTGATGTCGTACTCGCCGGATCGCGCGCCGGCCCGGCTGTCGTAGGCCAGGTAGGTGCCGTCCATGCCGTCGAAGTCGAACCCGCTGCGATCGGGCGTCCGCGAGCCGTGGCCCGCGAAGTAGAAGACCGCCTGCGTCTGCGGACCGGCCTTGCGGATCAGCTGCTCGCTGAAGGCGCGCACGATGCGCTCGTGGGTGGCCTGCTCGTCGAGCAGCGTCACGACGTCCTTGAAGCCGAAGCGATCGCGGAGCACGCGCTGCATCCGCTCGACGTCGTGGCGGCACCCGCGCAGCGCAGAGAAATCCCGACCGGCGCCGGCGCAGGAGTCGATCCCGACCAGCAGCGCGATCCCATCGACGGCGCCCCCCCCCGAGGCGGCGCCCTCACGCGCTGCCTCACGGGGCGGCCCCGGCTCCCGGGCGAAGAGCAGCACCAGCGCGATCGCCAGGATCAGCGGGAGCAAGACCCGAAACGCTCCAGACGAAACCATGAGACATCTCCCTCCCCTGCGCTCTATAGTCCATACCATGGATCCGGATAACGGCCAATCACCCCCGCAAGAGGATACGGCCGAGGAGCTCGCCGCCCGGTACGGCGAGGCCCTGCTGAAGGGGGAAGGTCCGGATCTCGAGGGCTACGCCGCCCGCCTGGACGAGGAGCCGGAGCGGCGGCGCTTCGCCGTCCTGGCCACGGCCGGGGAGTACCTGCTCGCCATCGATCAGGGCCAGTCCCCCGACCTGGAGGCCCTTCTGGCCCGCCTGCCCGAAGGGGACGATCGGCGCGAGTGCCGCGAGCAGATCGACAACGGCCTCCTGGCTCGACGGCACCTGCACTGGCAGCTCGCGCCGGGGCAGACGCTCAGCGAGCGCTACGAGATCCTGGGCGAGATCGGCCGCGGAGGCATGGGGGTGGTCTACCGGGCCCGCGACAGCCGTCTCGAGCGGACCGTGGCCCTCAAGGTCCTCAACCCGCGGTCCCTGATCCGCAGCCCGGAGGACCTCGAGCGCCTGCTGGCCGAGTCGAGGAGCCTGGCCGAGCTCCAGAGTCCGAACATCGTCCAGGTCTACGACGTGGTGGCCAGCGGGGCGCCCCGTTACATCGTGCTCGAGTACGTGCGGGGCGTGGAGCTGGCCGCGGTGATCCGGCGGATGCGGAAGCGCCGCGCGGGGGCCGCGGGCGGACGCGGCCCGCGCCGGCGGGCGGCCTGGATCGCCGAGGCCATCGGGGACGGGATCCCCCACCAGGGCGACGACCTCCTGGCGGATCGCAGCTTCTGGCGCTGCGCGGCGCGCATCCTCGCCCGCCTGGCCCGCGCGGTGCACCACGCCCACGTCCACGGGATCACGCACCGCGACCTGAAGCCCGGCAACGTGCTGCTGCGCGGCCGGGGCGACCCCATCCTGCTCGACTTCGGACTGGCCGGGCCGCTGGGCTCGGAGGTCGACGGCGAGGGAATCCCGGGCTCGATGGGCTACTTCGCCCCGGAGCAGCTCAGCGGGAGCGAGGGGACCCGGGACCGGCGCACCGACGTGTACCAGCTCGGGCTGATCCTCTACGAGCTCCTGACCCTGGCGCCGGCCTTTCCGGGACGGGATCCCGAGAAGATCGTCCAGTACGTCGAGGCCGTGCGGCGCGGCAGCTTCGCGCCGCCGCGAGAGCGCGAGCCCCGGCTCCCGCGGAGCCTCGCCGACGTCTGCCTGAAGTCGCTCGAGACCGAGCCGGGGCGCCGCTACCCGGACGCCGCCAGGCTGGCGGAGGATCTGGAGGACTTCTCGCGGGGAAGGCACCCATCCTACGGCTCCTCCTCCCCGGTCCGGCGCGCCCTGGGATGGATGCGATACTGGGGGCTGGACGCGAGGGTGCTGCTCCCCGCGGGCGTGCTGGCCGCCGTGCTGCTGGCGTTCAACGCGCCCGACTGGCTCACGTGGAGCCCGCCGGAGGTGCAGGCCGAAGGCTACGTGCACGGGACGTCCGCGCCGGTGATCCTCTCGGCGGGCGAACGGCTGGTGGAGTACGACGATCTCGGCGTTCAGGTCGAGAGCGGCGACGGGTGCTGGATCTACGCGCTCTCGATCTTCCACTCCCGGGAGGAGCCCTTCGGATCGGTCCCCGTGGACGATCACCTCGTGAGACCCGTGCGACCCTTCGTCCTGGACGGGAGCTCGTTCGAGGCGAGCGCGGAGCCCGGGCCGATCGCGCTGGAGTCGGGATCCCACCACCTCGTGTGCGCGTCCATCGACCGGGAGGACAACGGCATGGAGGGGATCTTCGTGATCGCCACCGCCAGCCGCGAGCCCCTGCTGGACGAGTGGCTGCTCGAGATCCAGAAGCTCGGGCAGGCGGGCGGGCTGGATCGGGGCATCCCCTGGTCCCAGGCCCGGGGGGCTCTCGACAGCCTGAAGGCCACCCCTCGGGGCGGGTCGCCGGGCCGCGACCTGTCGCGCGAGGAATGGGACCGACGCTACGGCGGCGTCGACGTGGCCCGCGGGGACCGCGAGGGGATCACCGGCTTGAAGAGGGCGGTCTGCTTCGAGGCACGCTACGAGGTGGAGGCCGATGACGAACCGAGATGAACCGGCCACGGCGATCACGTCCGACTTCCACCACACCCTCGAGCTCCTGCGGGCCGCGCGGGACGGCGAGCGCGCCGCCCTGGAGGCCCTCTTCGAGCGCTATCGCGATCGGGTCCTGGAGATCGTGCGCATCCGCCTGGGTCCCCGGCTGCGCCAGGCCGTGGAGTCCACCGACCTGGCGCAGGAGGCCATGCTGCAGGCCTTCCGCAGCTTCGACCGCTTCGAGCGGGGCGGGAACGCCGAGTTCCTGCGCTGGCTCTCCAGGATCGTGACCAACACGATCCGCCGCGAGGCCCGCTCCCTCTCCACCCAGCGGCGGGACCGGGAGCGGGAGACCCGCCTGGAGGCGGATCCCCCCGAGGCGCGGGGATCCGCCGGGACCCCCTCGGGCGGCGCCGCCGCCGCCGAGCGCCGCGAGATCGTGAACGATTGCCTGGCGGAGCTCTCCGAGCGCCACCGCGAGATCATCCTGCTGCGGGACTACGTCGGGGTCCCGTGGTCGGACCTGGTCGGCGAGCTGGGGCTGGCCAGCAAGGGCGCGGCCCACATGCTCTACGCGCGCGCCACCCAGGCGCTGGGGCGCCGCCTGCGCTCCCGCGGCGTGAAGTGATCCGAAGCGAGCCCCCGACCATGCCCCCGACCCCCCGCGAGCTCGTTCACCGCTGCCTGCGCCTCGAGGAGCCCGAGCGCATCCCCCGCGACCTGTGGGTCCTGCCCTGGGCCGAGGAGCGCTTCCCCGAGGAGGTGGAGGAGCTGCGGGCGCGCTTCCCGGGCGACCTAGTCGCGGCGCCGCGCATGTACGCGCCCTCCCTGCGGGTTCGGGGCGAGCGCTACTCTGTCGGCGCCTACGTGGACGAGTGGGGCTGCACCTTCGAGAACGCGCACGGCGGGGTCATCGGCGAGGTCAAGGCGCCCCTCATCACCGACGTCCGCGACTGCAGCGCCTGCCGGCCGCCGTGGGAGATCCTGCCCGAGGACGAGCGGGCCGCGCGCGACCGCGTCGATCGCTTCTGCGAGCAGACCGATCGCTTCGTGCTCGCCGACTGCTGCCCGCGGCCGTGGGAGCGCATGCAGTTTCTGCGGGGCTCGGCCGAGGCCATGATGGACCTGGTGGAGCCGGAGAAGGGCGCGCGGGAGCTGATCGGGCGCATCCACGAGTTCCACCTCCGCGAGCTCGAGCTGTGGGCGTCCACCCGGGTGGACGCGCTGTGGTTCATGGACGACTGGGGCTCGCAGAACGCCATGCTGGTGGACCCGCGGACCTGGCGCGAGCTCTTCAAGCCCCTCTATCGGGACTACTGCGAGCTGGCCCACGCCGCCGGCAAGTTCGCCTTCATGCACAGCGACGGCTGCATCACCGACATCCTCGAGGACCTGGTCGAGGTGGGCGTGGACGCGATCAACGCGCAGCTCTTCACCATGGACATCGCCGAGCTGGGGGAGCGCTTCCGCGGCCGCATCGCCTTCTGGGGCGAGATCGACCGCCAGCAGGTCCTGCGCTCGGAGGATCCCGCGGTCGTGCGCGAGGCGGTGCGCGAGGTGGCCCGACACCTCCACGACCCGCGCGGCGGGATCATCGCCCAGCTCGAGCTGGGTCCCGGGGTGCTGCCCCGCAACGTGTCCATCGCCTTCGAGGAGTGGGAGCGGGTGCAGGCGGAGGCGCGGTAGGGGCTCCGCTCACTCGGCCAGCACGCAGCCGTTCAGGTGCCCGGGGCTGGCTCCCACGAGCTCCCCCGAGCCGGTGATGCGCACCCCGATCCAGTAGCCGCGCGCGCCCCCCGCCTCCCGGGTGGAGAGCTCCTCCACCGGCTGGCCCAGCGCGCGCACCGCCTCGAGCAACTCGGGCTCGAACTCCCCCTCCACCACGCGCGCGGTGGCCTGGCCCGTCGGACCGAAGGCGGGGAGGTGGAAGGCGGGCGCGGCGACGGCGGCGGCGGGATCCAGACCCTGCTCGAGGACCCCCAGCAGGCACTGGGACGTGACCTGGTGCAGACCCGCGCCGATGCTGCTGGAGGCCAGCACCGGCCGGCCCTCCCGCAGGACCAGCAGCGGATTGGTGGGGTCCGGGAGGCGGTTGCCCGCCCCGGCCGTGGCCATCTGCTCCTGCTGGAAGCAGGCCGCGTCGGGGATCGAGACGCCGTCCACGAAGATGCCGGTCTCCCCCCAGGTGCCCGTGTTGATGGAGTGGACGATGGCGGCCACGTTCCCCCAGCGGTCCACCGCGATGAGCGCGTCCGAGTGGGTGCCCGTCGTCGGCTTCCGCCCGAGGGCGAAGCGTCCCGCCTGCATGCGCCCCCAGAGCCACGCCGCCCATTCCTCGGTGGTGCGCGCTTCGAGGCTGGCGTCCCGGCCGGGGGCCAGCATGGCGGCCACCAGCGGGCTGACGAAGCTGAAGGCCATGGCGTTGGTGATCTGCACCGACCAGAAGAAGGCCTCCGGCGAGCCGGCGACCGGCCCCGGGTCCGCGAGCTCGAAGAGGTTCAGGCACTCGATCGCGTTCACGCCGCCCATGCCGGGCAGGCCCGCGGCACAGATCTCGTACTCGCCGAAGGCCGCTCGCACGGGCTCCGACCAGGCGGCCTCGTAGGCCGCCAGGTCCTCGAGCGTCATGAGCCCGCCCTCCCGCCGCACGATCTCGACCAGGCGCTCGGCCCAGGGGCCGGTGTACATGTGGCCCGCTCCCTGCGAGGCCACCGCGCGCAGGGTCGCCGCCAGCTCCTCCTGCCGGAACCAGTCCCCCTCCCGAAGGAAGGCGCCGTCCTCGCGCTCGAAGACGCGCCGGGTCTCGGGCAGGCGGGCCAGCACCTCGCGGCGGCGCTCGATCATGGCCGCGAGGTGGGGGGGTACCGCGAAGCCCTCCTCGGCGAAGTGGATCGCCGGCGCGAAGATCTCCTCGAAGGGCAGGCGACCGAAGCGCCGGTGGGCGGCCTCCACGCCGGCCATGAAGCCGGGCACCAGCGCCGTGCGGCCGCTCGGCTCATCCGAGCCCTGCGCCGGGATGGTGCCGGGATCGGTCTCGCCGCGCGGAATGGCGAAGGCCGCGTTCAGCGAGTGGACCCCGCCGGTCTCGGCCTCGTAGTAGACCATCGTGAAGAGGCCCGCGTAGCTCACCCACGAGCCCCCGGCCAGCGCGATCTGGGACAGCGCCGCGGTGAGCACGGCGTCGGCCGCGCTGCCGCCCTGCCGCAGCGCCTCGTAGCCGGCCTGGATGGCGGGCGGCCCGGTGGTGCCCGCGATCAGGATCGATCGACCGCGCCCCTCGCCCACCTCCGGCCCGAAGAGGTCGTTGCGGGCGAAGGCCTCCTCGTACCTCTGCCGCTCCCAGCGCTCCGGAGAGAGGTCGACGTCGCCGGCTGGCGCCCGGCAGGCCACGGGCGGGAGGAGGGCCGAGAGGATGGCGCACGCTGTCAGAGATCCACGCATCTGCATTCCCACATGGTATTATGGCGGCCCAGCGGGTGGATACGGCCCGTCGCGGGCGGGCCGGTCCCGGTCGTGGGGATGGCGGCGAGCAGGCGCGCCCTCCCCGTCGGTATTGTGTGACCGCCCCCCCACCAGCCTCCTAATAGAAGGCTGGAAGCCCGGCCCCAGCCTCGATCCACCCATACCCAGTCGAGGTCCGAAGATGAGAATCGCGGCACCGGCCCTTCCCCTCCTCCTTGCGCTCGCGGTCGCGGCGCCCTCCCATCCCGGGCTGGCCTCCCCGCACGGCACCCTGCCGCCCCCCGGGCCCCCCGTCGATCCGCGCCCTCCGCAGTTCACCCCGGGTGACACGGGCAAGGGCGTGGGAGGAGCGGGGCCCACCACGCCGGGGCCGAATCCTCCCGGGGCTCCCGCGGGCCCCGCGAGCCCCGTGCCGGGTGGGGTGACGCCCGGCTCCTCGCCGAGACTGCCCACCACCCCCGGCGGTGAGGCGGTCGATCGGACGAGCTGGGTGAGCTGGTGGTGGTACAACCGCCACCCCTACCTGAACGTCCGCGCCCGGGCCCTCGAGCCCGACGTGGTGAGCGAGGGAGACGAGGAGTTCTACCTGGGCCACGGTCAGCGCCCGGTGAAGGCCGGCAAGCGGGCGCCCCGGGAGAGCGATCGCTTCGCCGCGGCCTCGGCGCTGCGCGAGATCCTGGAGGGGGATGCGCACACCTCGATCCACACCGCCTCCCTGCTGGCCCTGGCCAAGCTGGGCGAGGAGGTGGGCTCGGGCGTGCGCTCGCGGGACCTGATCCGGCCCTACCTCACGCACTCCAACCAGACCGTGGCCGAGGTCGCCGCGCTCTCGCTCGGGATCCTGGGCGACCGCGGCAGCGCGATTCTCCTGGCCGACCTGGTGGAGGGGAGCGCGCCGGCGCAGGGCGAGGCCCCCAGCAAGCGCACGCGCGCCTTCGCCGCCTTCGCCCTGGGCGCGATGGCGGATCGCAATCCGCGGGAGGACCTCCGCCGCTTCGTCGCCTCGCGGCTATTCCAGGCCCTGGCGGCGGGCGAGTCGCGGCAGACCGAGATCGAGGTGGCCTGCGTGACCGCGCTGGGGCTGGTTCCGCTGAAGCTCGATCCGTTGTACGCGCTCGAAGGGGACGCGCGCCGCAGCCCGGCGAGCTGCCGCCAGGCGCAGGTCGACTGGCTCCTCGAGCTGGTCTCCGATCCGGACCGCAAGCACCTGGTGCGGGCCCACGCGATCACGGCCGCGGCCCGCCTGATGGAGGGCGTGCACCAGCCCGCGGCGTGGAGGGAGCGCTGCCTGGGCGAGCTCCTGTCCCTGATGGGCCCCCGCTCGAAGGCCGAGCGGGAGGTCGTGCAGAGCTCGATCCTGGCGCTGGGCCGCCTGGCGGACTCGGACGAGGACGCGATGGACCGACGGATCCGCGAGGCGCTCCGCGAGGCCACCGCTCGCACCGGAAGCCCCATCGCCCGCAGGTTCGCGATGATGTCCCTGGCGCAGGCGTCCGGACTGCCCGGCCAGGGCGCGGGGGATCCCCTCTCCGGCCTGGCGGGGACGCGCAAGCGGCTCCTGGAGCAGCTCGGCTCGGGCCCGAGCGCCGGGCGATCCTGGGCCGCCCTGGCCCTGGGCGTGCTGGAGCGCTCGCTGGCGGACAGGGGGATCGCGCCCTCGGTCGACGTGGAGCTGGCGGTGCGGTCGGTCCTCTCGGACACGCGCTCGCCCGAGCTGGTGGGCGCCTGCAGCATCGCGCTGGGCCTGATGCGCGATCCGGAGGCCATCCCGCTGCTCCTGGACCGCATGACCTCGGTCTCGGACGACCAGACCCTGGGCTACGTCGTGGTCGCCCTGGGCATGCTGAACGCGCGCGAGGCGGTCGAGCGCATCCAGGCGCTGGTCCGCTCGGCTCGCTACCGCCCCCTCCTCCTGGAGCGGGCGGCCATCGGCCTCGGCCTGATGGGCGAGGTGCAGCTCGTGCCTGACCTGTGCGCCATGCTGGAGGCGGCTCGTTCCCAGGCCTCGCAGGCCTCGATCGCCTCCGCCCTGGGCCAGATCGGCGACACGCGCTCGGTGGCGCCCCTGATCGCGATGCTCCAGGACGAGAGCCTGACCGACGGCGCGCGCGACTACGCGGCCGTGGCCATCGGCCGGGTGTGCGACCGCTTCCTCCTGCCATGGAACACGGGCATGTCCACCGGGGTCAACTACATGGCCCGGACCGCCGGCCTGACCAACTCGGAGGGGGACGGGGTGCTGGACGTGCTGTAGGCGGGGGCGAGGGCACTCCCGCCGAGGCCGGGGCGCGGTCGCCCCTTCGGCCCTCTCGTGCAGCGGGCGCGCGATACCCTATCATCGCCGCGGTATCCCCGGATCCACCCGCGAGGTGACTGCATGAGACGAGATCTCCGCTTCGACACGCTCCGACTTCTCGCGACCGCCGTCCTGCCGGTCCTGGTGGGTTGCGCCGCCGCCCGGGCGATTCCCTCCGGCCCGACGCCCTCGGACGGCTTGACCCTCGAGCAGCTCGCCTCCCTGCGGCGGGTGAGGGCGGCGCACATCTCGCCCGACGGGACGCTGGTGGCCTACACCCTCACGAGGCCGCGCGTTCCCGGGGCGGATCCGGACGGCCCGGCCTGGGAGGAGCTGTGGGTCGTCCCCTTCGAGGGCGGTCCCGCGCGGGCCTGGGTGCACGGCTGGGTGAACGTGTCCCGCGTGCGCTTCACTCCCGACGGCGAGCGGATCACCTACCTGGCGCGCCGCGGCGTGGACGCGCACGCCTGGCTGTGGGCCATCCCCGTGGGCGGCGGCGAGTCGCGGCGCCTGATCGGCGTCGAGGAGGAGATCGGCGACTACCGGATCTCGCCCGACGGGACCCGCGTCGCCTTCCTGGCCAGCGAGCCCGAGCGCCCCTCGCGCCGCGATGCGCGGAACATGGGCTTCGACCAGGAGGTCTTCGAGGAGGACTACCGCCACAGCCGCCTCTGGATCGCGCCCCTGCCCGAGCTCGTCCCGGACTCCCCCGCTCCCTGGTCCGGCGAGGACGCGTCCGGCGAGCAGTCGGCCGGCCCCACGGCCCTGGAGATCGAGGGCTCGGTCATGAACCTCGAGTGGTTCCCCGACGGCCGGCGCCTGGCCATCGCGGTCGCGCCGCGGCCGCTGGTCGACGACTGGTTCATGCTGCGCCGCCTCCGGGTGGTCGATGCCGAGAGCGGCCGCGTGCGGGCCCGGATCGAGAACCCCGGCAAGCTGGGCGCCTTCGCGCCGAGCCCCGACGGGAGCCGTCTGGCGTTGATCTCGGCCGCCGACTACAACGATCCGAGCCCCGGCCGGCTGATGCTCGTGCCCGCCGAGGGCGGCGCCCTGAGGGACGTGCTCCCCGATCTGATGGGTCACGTCCGCTCCCTCGCCTGGCAGGACGCGAGCACGCTCATGTTCCTGGCCGACGTGCGCACGGGCACGGTCTTCGGCGAGGTGAACGTGGAGACCGGCGAGCGCAAGGACCACTTCGTCGGCGGCGCTGGCGAGGGATCGCCGATCCTGGCGCGACCCAGCATCTCACGCGACGGCCAGCGCGCCGTCTTCACCGGCAGCGCTCCCCATCACCCGGACGAGGCCTTCGCCCTGGCCCACGGGGAGCTCGGTCCCCGGCGTCTGACCGACGGCAATCCCTGGCTGACCGGGGTGCCCCTGGCCCGGCAGGAGGTGGTCCGCTACCGGGCTCGCGACGGGCTCGAGCTCGAGGGGATCCTGGTGCACCCGGCCGGAGGCGAGGAGAGCGAGCCCGCGCCCCTGATCCTGGCGGTGCACGGCGGCCCCGAGGGCCACGTGCGCAACGGCTGGGTCACCGACTACGACCGCCCGGGCCAGGCCGCCGCCGCCCGGGGCTTCGCCGTCTTCTACCCCAACTACCGCGGCAGCACGGGCCGCGGGGTGGCCTTCACCAAGCTCGGCCAGGGCGACGCCGCGGGCCGCGAGTTCGACGACCTGATCGACGCCATCGACCACCTCGCCGAGCTGGGCGTCGCCGACCGCGCGCGGGTGGGGGTGACCGGCGGCTCCTACGGGGGTTACGCCACCGCCTGGCTCTCGACCTGGTACACCGAGCGCATCCGGGCCGGGGTGATGTTCATCGGCATCAGCAACAAGCTGACCAAGGGCCTGACCACGGACGTGCCCTACGAGGACATGGGGGTGCACACCCTGTACCCGCCCGGGAGCCGCTGGCAGTACGGCCTCGAGCGCAGCCCGATCTTCCACGCCGAGAAGTGCCGCACGCCCCTGCTCATCGCCGGCGGCACGGCCGACACCCGGATCCATCCTTCGCAGAGCCTGCAGCTCTACCGCGCGCTCGAGATGCAGGGCCAGGTCCCGGTGCGCTGGGTGCGCTACCCCGGCGAGCCCCACGGGAACCTGCGGGCGACCTCCCGCTACGACTTCAGCCGGCGCATGCTGCGCTGGTTCGAGCACTACCTGATGGGCCCCGGGGGCCAGCCGCCGGAGTGGGACCTGCGGCTGGGCGAGGGAGGCGACTAGCGCCAGCGGGCTTGGAATGGGGATGGCCCGCGGGTAGCCTCCCCGGACCGGGCCCATGATCGTCGACCTCCAGCAGTCCGAGCGCGCCGAGCTTCCGGACTACGACCTGTGCATCGTCGGCTCCGGGCCGGCCGGCGCCACCGTGGCCCGGGAGCTCGCGAGCTCCGGCCTGCGCATCTGCGTGCTGGAGAGCGGCCGGCTCAAGCCCACCCCCCACGCCGACGGGCTGCGGCGCGTGCTGTGCCAGGGGATCCAGATCAAGGAGTACTCGCGCGAGCGGGTCCTGGGCGGGTCCTCCACGACGTGGGCGGGCCTCTCCAGCCCCCTGGACCCGATCGACTTCGAGGCCCGCTCCTTCGTCCCCGGCTCCGGCTGGCCGATGGCGCGGGAGGAGCTGCTGCCCTACTGGAGGCGCGCGGCCGAGCGCTACCGCTTCCCCGCGCTCGAGCTCTTCGAGCCCGAGGGCTTCGGCGCCCTGCGATCCCGGGGCGACGCGCAGCCGGGGTGGACGCGCATCGAGGAGAAGGTCTTCCTGGCCGCGGCCGTGCCCCAGGACTTCGGGCGCGAGCAGCGCGGCGTGTACGAGTCGCCGGAGGTGGACCTCTACCTCGACGCCACCCTCCTGCGGCTCGAGGGTGATCCGGCGGGAGGGCGGGTGGCGAGCGCGGCGCTGCGCTGCAGCTCGGGGCGCGAGCTGCGCGTGCGGGCGGGCCGCTTCGTGCTGGCCGCCGGCGGGATCGAGAACGCCCGCATCCTGCTGGGCTCCCGCGACCTGTGCCCGCAGGGGCTGGGGAACGAGCGCGATCAGGTCGGCCGGCACCTGATGAACCACCCCAAGAACTACGGCGGGCTCCTCCGGCTGGCCCAGCCCCTGGAGGAGCTGCCCTACTACTTCGGCTGCCTGCACCGGGGCTTCGCCGGCTACGCCGGGCTGCGACTGGACGAGGGCTCCCAGCGGGAGCGCGGTCTGCTCAACTCCTACGTCCGGCTGGAGCCCCTCTACCCCTGGTCCGACAACCAGGGGATCGAGGCCCTGGTCCTGCTGGTCAAGAAGATCCGATTGGCGCTGGGCCGGCTGAGGTCGCGCGGAGGGGAGAAGGTGGTCTCCCTGCGCGACTGGTCGGAGACCGGGGACGACTCGGACCTGCAGAACGAGCGCAAGACGGCGCTGGGCTGGGCCGGCCTGGCGCTGAAGATCGCCCTGAACGCCCCGCGGGTCGCGCAGTACCTCTACTTTCGACTGATCGCGAAGCCCCGCGTGCGCACGGTGCGCCTGCGCAACTTCATGGAGATGGCGCCGAACCCCGAGAACCGCGTGACCCTCTCCGAGGAGCGGGACGCCAACGACCAGCCCGTGCCGCTGGTCCGCCACGGCTGCTCGGAGCTGGACCGGCGCTCGCTGATCGAGCTGCACCGGGTGCTGGCACGGGAGGTGGCCGAGGCCGGCCTGGGCCAGCTCGACTCCGACCTCCCCGCCGAGGGGCCCTGGCCCATCGACCTGGACGCCTCGCACCACCTCGGCGCCACGCGCATGGGGACCGATCCGGAGAGCTCGGTGGTCGACCCGCAGTGCAAGCTGCACGGCGTGGTGAACGTGTACCTCGCCGGCGGCTCGGTCTTCCCCACCAGCGGCTGCGCCAACCCCACCTTCACCATCGTGGCCCTCGCCATTCGCCTGGCGGAGCACCTGCGAGCCGGGGAGTCGACATGAGCCCGAGAGGCGTGCTGATCATCGGCTCCGGCAAGCGGGTTCGGGAGGATGCCCTCCCGGCGCTGCAGAAGCTGGAGGAGTCCTTCACCGTGCGGGGCGTCTACGCCCGCACTCCCAAGGAGATCCGCGCGGGCGAGCGCGAGTACGCGGTGAGGAGCCTCGCCGAGCTCGGCGCCGAGGACGTCGCCGCGAGCGACCTCCTGTACCTCGCGGTGAGCAAGGACGCCGTGCCGGGCGTGCTGGCACATCTCGCCGCCTTCGACCTCTCCGGGGTGGACCTGCTGATCGACACCCCGGTCGTGCGCTTCAAGCACTTCCGGCACGTCGAGCGGCTGAGCGTCTTCCGCAACGCCTGGGTGGCGGAGGACTGCAGCGAGCTGCCGTTCTTCGACACCGTGCGGGAGGTCGTGGGCTCGGGGGAGGTCGGCGAGCTCCGGCACGCCCTCTTCGATCGATCGGCCTACGCCTATCACGGGCTGGCCATGGCCCGCACCCTGCTCCGCTGCGACCGGATCGGCAAGGGGCGCCGCAAGAAGACCGGACCGGATCGCTGGGTGCGCTGCGTGCAGCTCTCGAGCGGCAGGAGCGCGGAGCTCCACGAGCCGCGCGACTACTCCGCCGGACGCCTCGTGCTGGAGGGAACGCGGGGCTCCGTCTCTGATCGCCCGGGTGACCCGCCGGGGAGCCTCCTCCTGGAGCCCGTCCTGGAGGACGGCCGCTGCGCCGGCTTCCGGGTCGGCGACGCGGTCTCGCGTCTGTCCGACGACGAGGCGGAGCTGATGCGCGGCCGGGATCCGGAAGCGGGCGTCATCGCCCGCATGGAGGACATGAAGCGAGTGGGCTTCCTGCGCCTCCTGAAGAACATCCGCGACGGGGCCGGGGCGTACCCGCTGGAGCTGGCTCTAGAGGACATGGTGGTCGACTACCACCTCGAGAAGCTGGGCTTCTGGCTGCCGAACCCCTTCACCAGCCCGCGTTTCGGGCTGGGGCGCTTCCTGCTGCGAACGGTGACCCGGCTCGGCGGCTAGCACGTCTCAGGCGTGCAGCTCGACGATGTCCCCGTCGTGCAGCTCGTGGTCCCGCTGCACCGCCTGCCCGTCGTGCACGCCGTGGCCCCACAGGCGGGCCAGCTTGAGGCCGCGGGCCAGGTCCTTGTGGATGCCGCGGGCGAGGTCGAGGATCGTCCCGCCCTCGGGAAGGAAGAAGGGCTCCTCCATGTCGGGCTTCTTGCCGGGCTCCTTGGAGTACACCCGGATCATGTCCAGGAGCTCCCAGACCCGCCAGCGGAACTCGTCGAGCCCCTCCCCGGTCGGAGGCGAGAGGCCCATCAGCGGGAGGCGGTCTCCCAGCATCTCCCCCAGCAGCTCGAGGCCGACCTCCCCACCCTCGAGGTCCAGTCCGGTGATCACCATCAGGGTCTTGACCGCCCCGCCGATGACCTCCACCTCGTGGTCACCCTCGGGATCGGCCACCAGCTGGACGTGGTGCCGGCGCAGCTCGACCTCCAGCTCGGCGAGCTGGTCGAGGACCTCGGGATCGGCCGCGTGCAGGACCAGCAGGGCCAGATCGGCGCGGCGCAGCAGGCTCGCCAGCTCGGGATCGCAGGCCCCCGGCGGGACCGGCGGGGTGTCGATGAGCTGGACGCGCACCGTGTCGAAGTCCATCATCCCCGGGGTGGGGAGGGTGGTGGCGTAGGGGTACTCGGCCACCGTGACCTGCGCGTTGGTCACCGCCGCCATCAAGGCCGACTTGCCCGAGTTGGGGGGCCCGAAGAGCACCACCTGCCCCGCCCCGGCGCGGCCGATGACGTAGGGGCTGATCACCCGTCGGGCGCCGCTCTTCTTCTTGGGCGCCTCGCGGAGCTGCTTCAGGCGCCGCTTGATGTCCCCCTGCAGGTGGTCGGTCCCCTTGTGCTTGGGGATGAGCTTCAGCATCTCCTGCAGGGTGGAGATCTTCTCCTCGGGGGTCCGCGCCTCCTTGTAGCGCTTCTCCGCCGAGAGGTACTGGGGGGTCAGGTTGGCCGGCATGGGGCGGACATTCTGTCCTCGGGGGCGGGCGGTGGGAAGCCCCTGCATGGGGGAAGGGGGCTAGCCGCGGGTGTCGGAGACGATGCCCCCGTCCAGCATGTGGATGACCCGCCGCGCGCGCCCCGCGATGGCCTCGTCGTGGGTGGCTGCGATGATCGTCTGGCCCTCGGCGTGGAGCTGCTCCAGGAGCTCGACGATCTCGGAGCCCGACTGGCTGTCCAGGTTGCCGGTGGGCTCGTCGGCGAGGATCACCGCCGGCCGGTTCGACAGGGCCCGGGCGATGGCCACGCGCTGCTGCTCGCCGCCCGAGAGCTCGGAGGGTCGGTGGTGCAGGCGCTCCGCCAGGCCGACCTTCTCCAGCAGCGCGGCCGCGCGCTCGGCGCGGTCCGAGGCCCGGACCCCGGCGAAGCGCAGGGGCATGGCCGCGTTCTCGAGGGCGGTGGCGCGCGGCATCAGGTGGAAGCGCTGGAAGACGAAGCCGAAGCGTCGGTTGCGCACCTCGGCCAGCCGGTTCAGGTCCAGGCGGCTGACGTCCTGCCCGTCCAGGAGGTAGCGGCCCCGCGTGGGTGTGTCCAGGCAGCCGATCACGTGCAGCAGGGTGGACTTGCCCGAGCCCGAGGGCCCCAGCACGGCGAGGTGCTCCCCCGCCTCCACCTCGAGGTTCACGCCGCGCAGGGCGTGGACCACCCTCTCGCCGCTGGGGTACTCCCGGCCGATGTCCTGCAAGCGGATCATGCTACTCCCCCCTCAGGGCCTCCACCGGGTCCAGGGCGGCCGCGCGCCGCGCCGGGTACCACCCCGCCAGGCACCCCCCCGCCATGAGCATGGCCACCACCGCGGCGCCCAGCGGCAGGGAGAGGGCGGGCCGACCGACGTAGGCCCGCACCTCCGGGCCCACCGGCACCAGGTTCAGCGCCCACAGCAGGATCGCGCACAGCGCCATGCCGATCAGACCCCCGCTCAGGGTGACCAGGACCCCCTCCCCCAGCCGCTCGAGGGCGACGTCTCGCGGCCGGGCCCCGAGGGCCATCTGCACTCCGATCTCGCACCGGCGCTCCTCCACCATGACGTACATGACGTTGGCCACCCCCACGATCGCGACCAGCAGGCCGAGCACGCCCACGCAGATCATGAAGATCCGGTTGCCGTCCACGATGAGGTCGACCATCTCCTCGATCTCGACGTAGTCCCCCATCCTCACGGCGTCCCGGTCGGCGGGGTGGAAGCCGTGCCGCGCGGCCAGCACGCCGTAGACGGCGTCGATCACCGGCTGGCGCCGGGGAGGGTCCTCGACCCTCACGAAGAGGTTGCTGATGCTGCGCCAGCCCATGAGGTCGCGGAAGGTGCTGGCCGGGATCACCACCTTGTCCCGGTCCTCCGCGGTGTAGCTGCTGGTCGTGATCTTGGGCTTCAGGACACCGATCACGAGGAGGTGGACGCCCCTCAGCTCCACGCTGCGGCCCACGGCCGGCTCCGCGCCGAAGAGGCGCTCCTTGGTGCGGTTCCCCAGGAAGACGACCCGGCGGTGCTCCGCCTGGTCGCGTTCGTTGATGAAGCGCCCCCCCGGCTGGGGGAGGTAGCGGCGCAGGCTCCCGAAACCGGGGTCGCAGCCGCACATCACGACGTTCAGCAGGCGGTCCCCGAAGCGCAGGTCGTTCGCGCCCCCACGAATGTACTCCACGGCCACGGCGCGCGCGCCGGGCACCGCGGCCCGCACCGCCTCGGCGTCCTCGGGGACCAGCTGGATGGTCCGGCCCGCGGGCATCCCCCCATGGCTCATTGTCGTGGCGCCGGTCCCGAAGCGCAGCAGGCCGGTGCCGAAGCTGCGGGAGGTCTCGGTGGTGGCCGCGACCAGCTCGCCGCCCACCGCCAGCAGCAGGCTCAGGCTGAGCGTGCCCCAGACCACCCCCAGGACCACGAGCGAGATGCGACCTCGCTCGGCCCAGAGCTCCCGGAGCAGGTGCGCGACGGCCTCCATGGTTCAGTCCGCCAGGGCCCGAACCGGGTCGAGGTGCGCCGCCCGGCGCGCTGGAAACCAGCCCGCCACGAGGCCGATCGTGCCCAGGAGCGCCACCGTGCCCAGACCGATGGTCATCGAGATGCGCGGCTGCCCGAGGTTCTCCGCCAGCGGGCTCGCGCCGATGGCGGCCGAGAGGATCCATGCGCCCAGGAAGCCCAGGGCGCCGCCCGCGGCCACCAGGACCAGGGACTGGAGCAGGACCTCCCGCAGGATCCATCGCGGCCGCGCGCCCAGCGCCATGCGGATGCCGATCTCCCGCGTCCTCTGCCTCACGAGGAGGAACATCAGGTTGCCCACGCCGATGCCGCCGACCAGGAGCGTGAGGATCCCCGCCAGGCCCATCAGCAGGTTCAGGGCCGCGAAGCTGGTCTCCCGGATCCGATCGCCCTCGGCCAGGTCCCACACCCACAGCGCCTCGCGGTCCTCGGGATCGAAGCCCAGGCGAGCGCCCAGCACGCGGTAGACGTCGCGCGTGGCCTCCTTCGCCAGCTCCGGGCGGTGGGCCCGGTACACGAAGTAGTCCACCCAGCGGTCGCCGAAGACCCGGACGTAGGTGCTGGCGGGGATGCAGATGCGCTCCTCGTCCATCCCTCCGTAGTCGCTCTCCTGCAGCTTGGGCCTCATCGTGCCGACCACCGTGAAGGGCGCGCCCCGCAGGACGACCGTCCGGCCCAGGGGGTCCTCCTGGCCGAAGAGCTGCTCGCGGATGCGGTCCCCCAGGAACATCACCCGCCGCCCCTCCCGCACGTCGCGCTCGTTGATGAAGCGGCCGCCGGGCTCGACCTCCATGTTGCGCAGCTCGTCGAAGTCGGGGTGGATGCCGGAGATGGGGGTCTGGAAGATCCGCTCGCCGCGCTGCACCCGCTCCCCGCGGACATACTCCGGGCTGATCGCCTCCAGCTCGGGGATCCGGCTCCTCAGGGCGAGGACGTCGTCCTCGGTGATCAGCACCGGGCGGCCCTCCGGGTAGCCGGCGTGGGGCAGGGTGGTACGCTGCCCCCAGGCGACGACGATGCCCGTCCCCAGGCCCTGGGCGCGCTCGCGCATCAGGTCCTCGAGGCCGGTGCCGAAGGCCATCAGGCCCACGACCCCCAGGGTCCCCCAGGCGATCCCCATGAGGGTGGAGAGCGTCCGGGTCCTCTGCGCCCAGAGGTCGCGGAACCAGTCGGCCAGGGAGGAGGGGATCAGCACCGCTCGAGCCCCGATCAGTAGATGCGCTCGAGGACCACGTCCCCCTCGGCGAGGCCCCCGGTGATCTCCACGTTCAGGCCGTCGCTGAGGCCGGTCTGGACCTCTCGCTCGAGGTCGCCGCCCCGGCCGTCGTCCACCCGCACGAAGGCGGAGCCCTCGCGGTAGTCGACCACGCGCTCGGAGAGGACCAGCACGTCCTCGGCCCGCGCCACCTCGACGCGGGCCACGGCCGAGTAGCCCGAGCGCAGGACGACGTCCGGCGGCCGCTCGACGCTCAGCTTCACGTCGAAGACCGTGGCGTTGTTCACCGTGCGCGAGCGCAGCGCGATCGAGACCAGCTCTCCTGAGACGGCCGCGCCGGGGAGCGCCCCCACGCTGATCGACGCGCCCATGCCCTCGCGCAGCCGCCCCACGTCCACCTCGTTGGCGGTGCCGCGGAAGACGAGCCGGTCCATGTCGGCCAGGACCATCAGCACGGTGCCCGAGCCGTAGGAGCTGGAGGGCACCACCGGCTCGCCCTCCTCGGCGGACATCTCGATCACGTGCCCGTCGATGGGCGAGCGCACCAGGAAGTCGATCACCTTCCCGCCGATCTCCGCCTTCCCCTCGCGCAGGAGCTCGAGCTGCTCCTCGGCGGCCGAGCGCGCGCGCGAGGTGCCCTCCTTCATCCGCTCCAGGCTGTCCCGGCCCTGCAGGAAGAGCAGGGTCCGGCCCATCAGGTTCTCGCCCGCGCGGAACTCCTCGACGTTCTCCTGGGCCTCCACCGCGCTCTGCAGGGCCCGCTCGGCCTGGAGCAGGTCCATGTCGGTGAACACCGGGCGGACCTCGACCAGGGGCTCCCCGGCGGTCACCCTCTGCCCCAACGCGGCGAAGCGCCGGGTCAGGATGCCCCCGTGGGTGGACTTCAGCGGGACCTCGAACTCCGGCTCGATGCGTCCTGCGGCGACCACCTCGCGCACCACCGCGCCGCGCTCCACCGGGATCCTCCGCCAGGTGGGACCGGCGTCGTCCGAGAGGGTCAGCACGAGCCCGATGCCCACGACGAGCACCGGCAGGATCAGGAACAGGATCAGCTTCTTCATGGCCGAGGCTCCGGGGACCGCGGTCGCGCGGGCGGCCCGCGCCGCATCCTAGCCTCCGGAGCAGGCCACCCGTAGGGCGGGGGAGTCGGATCGATACGCGGGGCCCTGGGGCCCGCCCCTCCGGGTGATACCATGAGCCGCTCTAGCCAGGTGCCCCGAACCAGCCCAGGTGATCCGCTCATGAGCCAGGAAGATCTCCTCGCACTCTCCCCGCAGCAGCTCGTCCGCTTCCTCGAGAGCGAGGGCATCCGCCGCTTCTGCTTCACCTACGACGCATCCAGCGGCGCGGTGCGCAGCTCGCACCCGCAGCTCGAGCCCATCGCCGCCTTCCTGCAGGCCGACCGCCGCGACTTCATCGGCCACGAGGGCCTCTTCTTCCAGATCAGCCGGGAGCACGACACCCTGCAGGGCGCCTTCGTGCACCGCACCTGCCGCGGGCCGGCCGCCGGGGGCGTGCGCTACTGGCACTACCCCACGGTGGAGGACTACCTGCGCGACGGCCTGCGCCTGGGCATCGGGATGACCCGCAAGAACGCCCTGGCGGGGCTGTGGTGGGGCGGCGGCAAGGGCGTGATGGCGCACAACCCCGACGTCCCCAAGGAGGACCCCGGGGTGCGCGCCTCCCTGTACCGGGAGTACGGGGAGCTGATGACCTCCCTGCGGGGCTGCTACGTCACCGCCGAGGACGTGGGCACCAAGGTGGTCGACATGGCCTGCGTGTTCGCGACCACGCGCTTCACCACCTGCATCCCGCCCGAGCTGGGGGGCAGCGGCAATCCCTCGATCCCCACCGCGCGGGGGGTGGTGGCGGGCATGGAGGCCGCGCTCGAGTTCCTGGACGGCAGCGACCTGCGCGGGAAGAGCGTGGCCATCCAGGGCATGGGGAACGTGGGCGGCCCGCTCATCGGCTTCCTCTTCGAGAAGGGCGTCGGCCGCGTCCTCGCCTGCGACATCGATCCGGGCAACGCCGAGCGCCTGCGGAGGGAGCACGAGGGGCGTCCGCTCGAGGCGCGGGTCGTGGAGGAGGGCGACGTCTCCTTCTTCGCCGAGGAGTGCGACCTCTTCTCGCCCTGCGCGACCGGCGCGATCCTGAATCCCGAGACCATCCCCACGATGCGGGCCCGCATCGTCTGCGGGGCGGCCAACAACCAGCTCGAGGACCCCGACCGCGACGACCGCCTCCTCCACGAGCGGGGCATCCTCTACGTGCCCGACTTCCTCACCAACCGCATGGGGATCGTCAACTGCGCCGACGAGCACGTGGGCCGGATCCCCGACGACCCGCTCATCGAGCGGCACCTGAGCCGGGAGTGGGAGTTCTCCATCCACCGCATGTGCCTGCAGGTGCTCCGGAACGCGCGCGAGGCCGGGAGGCCGCCGTCGGTGGTGGCCACCGAAATGGCCGACGAGCTCTCGCTGGAGCTCAATCCCCTCTTCGGCCACCGCGGTCAGGCGATCGTGGACTCGCTGGTCGCGGAGCGCTGGCACGAGTCCTAGGGACGCGGCACCAGGGCCATCGCCTCCCGCGTGCGCCGCGCGATCTCGTCGAAGTCGCCCCCGCGGATCAGCCCCTTCTCGGCCATCCAGCTCCCGCCGCAGGCCAGCACGCGCGGCGAGGCGAGCCAGGCGCCCAGGTTGGAGGCGTTCACCCCGCCGGTGGGGATGAAGCGCGCGCTCGGGAAGGGCCCGGCCAGGGCCTTCAGCATGCTCGGGCCCCCCAGGACCTCGGCCGGGAAGAGCTTCACGACCTCGAGACCCAGGCCCAGGGCGGCCATCAGCTCGGTGGGCGTGGCCACGCCGGGGAAGACCGGGATGCGCGTCTCCTGACACCAGCGCACGACGTCGCGATCCAGACCCGGGGAGACCACGAAGCGGGCCCCGGCCTCGACCGCGCGGCTCGCCTGGTCCACGGTGAGCACCGTCCCGGCCCCCACCAGCATGCCCTCCACCGCGGCGGCCGCGCGGATGGCGTCCAGCGCCGCCTCGGTGCGGAAGGTGATCTCGGCGCAGGGCAGCCCGCCCTCCATCAGCGCCTCGGCCAGGGGCGCGGCCTTGCCGGCGTCCTCGATGGCCACCACCGGGACGAGGCGCAGCGCGCCCAGCATCTCCAGGACTCGCTCGTCGTGCTTCATCCGCTCAGAACCGCCTCAGGGTGAGGCCCCCGTCCAGGGTCAGGGTCTGTCCGCTGGCGTAGGGTAGGTCGCCGCGCGCCAGCATGGCCACCGCGCGGCCCACGTCCTCGGGCGTCCCCCAGCGCGGCTCGATCAGGTGGCCCCCGGCGATGAAGCGGTCGTACTTCTCCCGCGCTCCGGAGGTCATGTCGGTGCGGATGATGCCGGGGCGGATCTCGTATACCGGGATGCCGTGCTCGGCCAGCCGCGCGGCCCAGAGCTTGGTCGAGAGGCTCAGGGCGGCCTTGCTCAGGCAGTAGTCGCCGCGCTCGACCGAGATCACCTCGGCCGAGACGGAGGTGATGTGGACGATGCAGGGGGAGAGGTCGAGGATCCGCTCGCGCTGCTCGATCATCCAGCGGGCGACGCGCTGGGTCAGGAAGTGCGGCCCGTACAGGTTGATGCGCATCAGCCAGTCGAGGGCCTCCTCGCTGACGTCCAGCAGGTCCGTGCCGCGCTCCCGCGAGCCGACCCCGGCGTTGTTGACCAGCACGTCGAGGCGGCCGAAGCGCTCGCGCACGGCCTCCACCACGCGCTCGCGCTCCTCGGCCGAGGCCACGTCCCCGCGGGCGTAGAGGACCTCGGCGCCCAGCCCCTCGAGCTCGGCCACGGCCTCGGAGACCCGCTCCGGCTCGCGCCGGCCGCCGATCGCCAGATCGAAGCCCTCGCGCGCCAGGGAGCGTGCGATCCCCAGGCCGATCCCCCGGCTCCCGCCGGTGATCAGCGCAACCCGTCTCGATTCAGCCATGGATCCAGCCCGGTCCGAAGAAGGTCGGGTAGGGCCCGCCCCGCGCGAGGCGCTGCACGAGGAGCGCCGCCTCGCGCGCGTGGTAGTCGCCCCACATGGAGGACTCCCCGCTGGGGATGGCGGCCCCCGCGGGGATGTGGTCCCAGCCGCCCGGGCGGTGGTAGATGGAGTGGCGGATCAGGCCCTGGTGATCGGGGTCCGCGCACAGGTAGGGCTCGTCGAGCAGGGTCGCCATCACCGTCAGACCGGCCTGGCCGTAGCGCGCGCCCTCGTCCTCCTCGCCCCGCTCGCGCAGGAGGTGGCCCAGCCGCAGCAGGCCCTGCGCGGCGATGGCCGCGGCCGAGCTGTCCACCGGCTCGTGAGGGTTCTCGGGCTCGGCCGGCCGCTCGCGCCAGTCCCCCATGCGCGCCAGCCCGGGCGCTCCGGTGTCCCAGTAGGGGATGCCGTCGGTCGGGCTGTGCTCCAGGTAGAAGTCGCAGGCTGCGCGCGCCGCGCGCAGCATCAGGGCCTCGTTCTCCTCGCGGCCGCCGAGGGGCTCGAGCTCGGCGTCCGGGAGCACCGCCAGGAGCTCCAGCTCCTCGGCGTAGCCCAGCATGATCCAGGCCAGGCCGCGGGTCCAGGTGCTGAAGGGCGAGTAGCCCTGCTGCGTGCCGGGGTTGCGGTAGCGGCCGTCGGTCGTGTTGAAGACGCTCTCGTGGGCCACGCGGCCGCGGACGTCCCAGGCGTCGCGGCCCTCGCCGTAGTAGACGGCCCAGCGCGCGGTGCTGCGCGCGTGCATCAGCGCCCGCTCCAGCAGGGAGACGCGCCGGTCGTTCTCCTCCAGGAGGACGTGGCCGAGCAGGTGGGCCAGCGTCAACACCCGCAGGCTGCGGATGGTGTCGGCGAAGAGCGAGTGCGGGCCGTTGAAGGAGTGGATGAATCCCCCGCCGTCCCGGGTCGCGCTCCAGCGCCGGGCCTGCACCGCCCCGCTGCAGCGGATCGCCAGCTCGTAGAGCTCGCGCTCGCGGACGTCCTCGGGGATGCGGCCCTCGCGCATCAGGCGCCAGAGGTTTCCGTAGGTGCTGATGGTGTGGAAGCCGTGGTCGTGGACCCCCATGTGGGTGAGGTGCGGCGCCATGTCCTCCAGCGTGCGGCGGCGCCCGAGCTCGAGAAACTCCGGGTCGCCGATCGCGTCGAACTGCAGGACGGCCGAGCCATGCTGGAAGCCCTGCGTCCACTCGGTCCAGCCCTGCGCCTCGTAGCGTCCGCGCACGGTGAAGACCGGGGAGCCCTCGAGGGAGGGGCGGTGCTCGTCGATCGAGCGGATCTTGGCCGCCGAGAGCTCCCACAGGCGCTCGATGGCGGGCAGCAAGTCGGAAGCGCCCAGTTCCTGATTGATGCGGATCATGGGTGTGCGGTAGCTTGCTCCCGGCTCCTTCTCTCGCTCCGGAACGCTACGGATCATGTCCCTGAAGATCAAACCCAAATCGGCCTGCCGCTGGGACCTCGTCAGCCTGGGCGAGGTGATGCTGCGCCTGGATCCGGGCGAGGGGCGCGTGGCCACGGCGCGCAGCTTCCGCGCCCGCGAGGGCGGCGGCGAGTACAACGTGGCGCGCGGCCTCAGGCGCTGCTTCGGGCTGGAGACGGCCCACGTCACGGCCCTGGTGGACAACCCCGTCGGCCGCCTGGTCCAGGACCTCATGTTCCAGGGCGGGGTGGACCTCTCCCACCTCCTCTGGGTGCCCTTCGACGGCATCGGGCGCGCCGCCCGCAACGGCCTGAACTTCACCGAGCGCGGCTTCGGCCTGCGCGCCGCCCTGGGCTGCTCCGACCGCGCCCACACCGCGGCCTCGCAGATGAAGCCCGGCGACGTGGACTGGGAGGAGATCTTCGGCCGGCAGGGGGCGCGCTGGTTCCACACCGGCGGCATCTTCGCGGGGCTCTCGCCGAGCGCCGCCGAGCTCGCCCGGGAGGCCATGGAGGCGGCGAAGCGGCACGGGACCATCGTCTCCTACGACCTCAACTATCGCGCGTCGCTGTGGAAGGCGAACGGCGGCCAGGAGCGGGCGCGGGAGGTCAACCGCGGCCTGGCCGGGCTGGTGGACGCGATGCTGGGCAACGAGGAGGACTTCACCGCGGCCCTGGGCTTCGAGGTGGAAGGCCTGGACGAGAACCTCAGCCGCCTGGACCCGGCCGGCTTCGAGCGCATGATCGAGAGGGTGAAAGGGGCCTTTCCGAACATCGCGGTGGTCGCCACCACCCTGCGCAATGCGCGCACGGCGACGATCAACGACTGGTGCGCGGTGTGCCACTGCGACGGGGAGCTGCACCAGGCGGCTGCGCGGGAAGGGCTCGAGATCCTGGACCGCGTGGGCGGAGGCGACTCCTTCGCCTCGGGCCTGATCTACGGCTTCCTCGACGGACGGGACGCGGCCTGGGCGGTGGAGTGCGGGGCGGCGCACGGGGCGCTGGCCATGACCACGCCGGGTGATACGACCATGGCGACGCTGCCGGAGGTCGAGCGCCTCATGCGGGGCGCCTCGGCCCGGGTGCAGCGCTAGGGAGAGCGACATGACGAGCGAGACCGCGGCCTTCCTCTCGATGCTGCTGGTGGCCTGGGTGTCGGGGACGGCCGCCGTCCAGGCCCAGGCGCCGATCCTGCGCGACGGCATCCCCGCCGAGGAGCACGAGCGCATCCAGGCGGCCGTGCCCGAGCGGGCCCGGGTCGCACCGGAGAAGCCCCGCCGGCTGCTGGTCTTCTCCCGCTCCTGGGGCTACGCCCACAGCGCCATCCCCTACGGGAGGGTCGCCATCGAGGCCATGGCGCGCCGGACCGGCGCCTTCGAGGCGGTCCTGACCGACGACCTCGAGCTCTTCGAGAAGGAGAGCCTCTCCGGCTTCGACGCGATCGTCTTCAACAACACCAACAACGAGATCTTCCTGCCCCAGGACCTCGCCGCCCTGAGCGAGGAGGAGCTCCGCCTCGCCGAGGAGACCGACGCGCGCCTCAAGAAGAACCTGGTCGAGTACCTGAAGGGCGGCGGCGGCCTGGCGGTGCTCCACGCGGGCGTGGCCAGCTTCCGCAAGTGGCCCGAGTTCGGCGAGCTGATGGGCGCGCGCTTCGAGAACCACCCCTGGAACGCGGGATCCAAGGTCACCCTGAAGGTCGAAGAGCCCGACCACCCCCTGGCGGCGGCCTTCGGGGGCGAATCGAGCTTCACCATCTCCGACGAGATCTACCAGCTCGCGGATCCCTTCTCGCGCGAGACGGCGCGGGTGCTGCTCAGCGTGGACCTCGAGCGAACCGAGGTCACGCCCGGCCAGCGCTCGGCCTTCCGCCGCCAGGACGGGGACTTCCCCATCACCTACGTCAAGGGCTACGGCGAGGGGCGCGTCTTCTACTGCGCCCTGGGCCACCAGCACGACCTCTTCTGGAACCCGGTCGTGCTGCAGCACTACCTGGACGGGATCCAGTTCGCCCTGGGGGACCTCGATGCCGACATGACGCCGAGCGCGGACCCCGCGCTCTCATGGAGCCAGTCCGTGGACGGCATCGCCCTACGATGTGGCGACGAAGAGGTCTGGCGTCTGAATCTCGATCGCGAGCGGGGGAAGGCCTACTTCCACCCGATCGCCCTGCTCGACGGCACCCCCCTGACCTGGCTCAGCCCGCCCGACCACGTGTGGCACCGCGCGCTGTGGTTCTCCTGGAAGCTCATCGACGGGGTCAACTACTGGGAGGACGGTCCCGACATGGGCCTGACCGAGCTCGTCTCGGTGCGGGAGCGCCTCTCTCCGGACCACTCGGCAGGGGTCGAGCTCGAGGTGGAATGGCACCCGCAGGGGGAGCCGCCGGTTCTGCGCGAGAAGCGCGAGCTCGCCGTCAGCGCCCCGGACGCCGAGGGCCGCTACGCCATCGACTGGCGCGCGACCTTCACCGCTCTCGGGAAGGACCGTGTCCTGGACCGCACGCCGCCCCCGGGCGAGCCCGGCGGGGTGGGCCACGGCGGCTACGCCGGCATGTCGGTCCGCCTGGCGAAGGAGACCCGCGACTGGCGCATCTTCGACAGCGAGGGACGCAGCGCCATGGAGTGCCACCGCCAGGGCGCGCGCTGGATCGCCGGCGACCTCGTCCACACGGGCTCGGGCGTCGAGGCCGGCATCGCCATCCTCGACCACCCCGAGAACCCCCGCCACCCGGCGCCCTCCTTCATCGTGCTCACGGAGGCCATGCCCTTCGTGTACTACAGCCCGGCCCTGCTCTTCGACGCGCCCCTCACCCTGCCCGCGGGCGAGTCGATCACCCTTCGCTATCGCGTGCTGGTACAGCCCGGCCGCTTCGATCGCGAGTGGCTGGACGAGCGGTGGGAGGCCTTCGCCGGGGCGGAAGGGGCCGATCAGGGGGAGCGCTGATCCCCTCCGCCGCGGCCCTCGGGATCCTCTGAGGCCGAGCGGAGCCCGGGCGGGGGAGCCGAGTGCGCGGATCGGGCCCGCTGGAACACCTTCGCGGTGGAGGGCGAGAGCAGGTAGGCGGCCATCGTTCCCCACATCAGCATGGCGAAGACGCTCCCCGCGTACATGGTGAAGAGGGAGCGGCCCTGTTCCCGGTCCGCGATGAACCCGACCACCCATAGCGCGATCGATGCCAGGAAGACCAGGCCGGCGACGATCCCGCCGGCCCAGCGGGCCCACTCCCGGGCCAGGTAGAGGTCCACCACCAGCCAGAGCAGGAAGGCGGCGCCGGCCAGGAGCGCCCACCCGCGGAGGCTCTCGAGGTCGGAGAGGCCCTCGCCGATCATCGCGGCGGCCGCGAGGGTGAAGGCCACGAGCGGGAACCAGATCGCGGATCGGATGTGCGATCGGGCCAGGCGGGGATGCCTCTCGTGGACGGACATGGGACGGCGCCTCAGAGCGCGGCCGCGGCCTCCCGCAGGAGCTGCCAGGCCCGCTCCACGTGGCGCTCCTCGGTGTGGGTCTGCCCCACGGAGAGGCGCAGGGTGAAGCGGCCGTCGAGCACGGTGTGGGTCAGGTAGACCTCGCCGCCCGCGTTGAGCTTCTCCAGCAGGCTCCGGTTGAGCCCGTCGCCGCCCACGTGTCGGAAGCACACCAGGTTCAGGGGCGGCTTCACGGCCAGCTCGAAGTCGGCGGACTCCTCCACCCATCGGGCGAAGCCCTGCGCCAGCTCGACGTGGCGCCGGACGTGGTGCCGCAGCCCCTCCACCCCGTAGTGGCGGATGACGAACCACAGCTTCAGCGAGCGGAAGCGCCGGCCCAGGGGGATCTGCCAGTCGCGGTAGTCGATGACCGCGCCCGACTCGGTGGCGCGGTTGCGCAGGTACTCCGGCAGCACGCTCAGGGTGCGGATCAGCGCGGAGCGGTCCGCCACCCAGAAGCAGTCGCAGTCGAAGTTGGTGAACATCCACTTGTGGGGGTTGAAGCAGTAGCTGTCGGCCAGCTCCAGGCCGTCGTGGATGTGCCGAAGCTCGGGGCACAGGGCGGCCGTGCCCGACATGGCCCCGTCCACGTGGAGCCAGAGCCCCTGCTCCCGACAGATGCGCCCGATCGCGGGCAGCGGATCCATGGCGGTGGAGGAGGTGGTCCCGACCGTGGCGCAGACGAAGGCCGGGATCCGGCCGTCCCGGCGGTCCCGCTCGATGGCCGCGAGCAGGGACTCGGGCCTCATGGCGAAGCTCTCGTCCACCTCGATCAGCCGCAGGCTCTCGCGCCCCAGCCCGGCGATGCGGGCCGCCTTCTCGAGGGAGGAGTGCACCTGCTCGGAGGCGTAGGCCACCAGGCGCCCGTCGCAGCCGCGCCGGTCGCTCTCGAAGCCGGTGGCGCGCTCGCGGGCCGCCAGCAGGGCGCACAGCGTCGCGCTCGAGGCGCTGTCCTGGATGACGCCTCCCCCGGCGCCGTCGGACCGGAATCTCCCCGGCAAGCCCAGCAGGTCCACCAGCCAGTCGAGCACGTGGGTCTCCAGCTCGGTGCAGGCCGGGCTGGTGGTCCACATCATCCCCTGCACCTCCAGGCCCGCCGAGAGCAGCTCGCCCAGGATGGAGGGCCCCGAGGCGTTGCAGGGGAAGAAGGCGAAGAAGCCCGGCGACTGCCAGTGCGTGACGCCGGGCAGGATGAGCCGGTCCACGTCCTCGAGCATCCGCTCGAAGGGCTCGCCGCGCTGGGGGGGATCGGCGGGGAGGGATTCGCGGATCTGGCCCGGCTCGACCGGGGAGAGGACCGGCAGGGACTCGACCCGCTCCATGTAGTCGGCGATCCAGTCCACCAGCGCCCGGCCGTGGCGCCGGAACTCCTCCGGGCTCATGTGGAAGCTCGTCTCGTCGGACATCCGACCTCCTTCTCCTACCACTTCACGCGGCTCACGCGGCTCTGCTCGTCGGCCCCCATGTCCACGATGGCCGCGGGCGGGGGGAAGCCCGAGAGCCAGCCCCGCGGGAGGATACGCGGCTCCCCGTCCAGGTCCTCCTCGGACAGGTGGGAAACCCCGTTGTCACCGGCGTCGATGCAGGGCGAGTGTGGGCTCAGGTGGAGGTCGCCCCCCGCCGGGTCCACGAAGTGGGGATCCGCGTCGATCATGCCCGCGCCCCAGGAGAGGGTGCAGCCGGGCTCCACCCGCACGCCGGCCAATCCCCCCTCCACGTCGGAGGAGGCGATCGAGAGGGTGGAGGGATCGCGCGGGTCCCCGATCCAGATCTCGTCGCCGACGCCGGCGGAGTCGCCCCACAGGACGAGGTTGGCCGCGTCGACCCGCGCGCCCGAGGCGGCGCAGATCGCGCCGCCCGCGGCATCGGCCGCGTTGTCCGAGAAGCTCAGGTTGGTCAGGTAGGTCGTGCCCGAGCCTCCCTCGACGCAGACCCCGCCGCCGAGATCCGCGGCATTGTCGACGAGGAAGCAACTCGTCACCACGGCCGTCGAGCCGGGCCGGCCCGAGTCCGCGAGGTGGATCCCCCCGCCCGCGCGCAGGGCCCGGTTCCCCCGGATCAGGCAGCCGGAGATCGTCGGGGTGGCGCTCCCGGCCGAGATCCCGCCGCCGTCCTCGGCCAGGCCGTTCTCGATCGTGAATCCGACCAGCCGGCAGGCCTCGGTCTCCTCCCCGGAGAAGCGCACCGCGGGGCCGACGCCTCCCCCGTCGATGACCGTGCCGCGGACCGCCCACCAGCTCGCGGGCTCGGCGCTGCGCAGGAGGACGTCGCGCCCGTCGAACTGCAGGTTCTCCCGGTAGCGGCCCGGCGCCACCCGGATCACGGCCCCGGCGAGCGCGGCGTCCAGCCCCTGCTGGATCCGGGTGTAGGCGTCGGCCCAGCTGGTGCCGTCCTCGGCTCCCGTGGCGTTCCGATCGACGTGGATGGCCGCGAGCGGGCTGGCGCTGACGGCGTCGGCGATGGGGCCGAAGCCCTCCCAGCCGGCCGAGGTGGCTCCGTACAGCGCGTAGCAGCCGTAGGCCGCGTCCAGCTCGGTGCCGCTGTAGGCGTTGGCGACGACCCGCACCCGATCGAGGTCGATCGCGCAGTTGCGCCACAGGAGGTCCCGCTTCTGCGAGGGCGCGCCGGCCGCGAGGATGGCCCCCTCGGCCGCCGTCAGCAGGTGGTGCCGGTTGGGGGGATCGAATCCGTAGTGGTGGAAGGCGATGGCCTTGCGGTTCCAGGGGGCGAAGGGCTCCAGGTAGGTGAAGGAGCTCTCGGCGATGAGGAAGCGGGTGGGGAAGTACTCGTCGCCCGGATTCACGTCGCTGAACAGCGGCATGGAGACGAAGACGCAGGACACCGGCTTGGCGGGAGGCCAGGTGCTGGTGGAGAGGAAGGTGCAGCCCTTCACCACCCCGAGGTCGGTGAGATCGCGGAAGCGCACGTAGTCGCCGGAGCAGTCCTCGAAGTGGCAGTCGATGACGTTGATGTGATGCGCCCCGCCGGTGTGGTACATCATGTGCGCGTGGGCGTCGGGCCCAACCCGGACGAAAGTGCAGCGGCGATAGGTGACGTGGTGCGCGTTGGGGTAGGCCACGCCGGTCGCCCCCAAGGTGACGTTGGGCAGGTCGACGAAGCTGCAGTCCTCCACCAGGATGTCCCGCGTCTCGGGGCCCGTGGGGCTCCAGGAGCGGATGATCATGGCGTACTGCATGGTCCCGGGGCCGGTGAAGTGGATGCGCCGCACGGTGATGTTGCGCGAGCGCCGCAGGTGCAGGCCGGAGCGGGTGTCGGTCTCCACGTGGAAGACGGCTCCAGCCGCCGTGGCCCCCTCCAGCAAGAGGCGGTTCTCCTCGTCGCCCCAATCGACCAGCGTCAGGCTGCCCTGGTCGTAGGTGCCGTCGAGGAAGACCACCCGCGCCGGAGCGGCCGCCAGTGCGGTGCGGATCTCCGTCAGGACGCCGCCATCCAGGTAGAAAGCCGCGTTCGCCGGGCTGCTGCCGCCGCCGTTCCCGCCGGCGGCGGGAGCGACGTACCAGGTGGCCAGGCCGGAGGGTTGCGCCGAGAGTCCAGGGGAGGGCAGGCAGCCGATCAGGGTCGCTGCCAGCGCCAGCTTCGTCATCGCATTCATGACTCGCTCCCGCGAGGGGCCTCGTTCGCATTGTAGCCCGAAGACGAGTACGCTGCCCTCGAACCCGGACCTCGGCTCGGAACGGGCCGAGGACGCTCTCTCCCGGAAGGAGCCCATCATGTCCCTCGCCCGCTGTGCCGCGAAGTGCGCGGCAGCCTCCAGCATCGATCGACGGAGCTTCCTGGCGGCCTCCGGATGCCTGGCCGGATCGGCCCTCTTCGGCGGCTGCGCCAGCCCCTCGCCCGGGGCGCCGATCGCGCCCGTCCGGCAGCACGGACCCGCCTCCCGCTGCCGCTCCCGGGTCCACGTCGCCTTCGTGCGCCGCAACGAGCCGTATGGCATGTGGTGGCCGGGCGCGGTGTACGACGGCGAGGCCGCCCGCCGGATGTACGACGAGCGGATCCGCGAGACCGCGGCGACGATGAACATGGCCCTCGCCATCCGGCCCGAGCCCATCCACTCCCCGGCCGAGGCCGACGAGTGGATCGCCCGGGCGACGGCCGACCGCTCCGACGGCCTGATGGTGGTCCTGCTGGATCGCCAGGAGCACGCCTGGCCCACGGCGCACAAGGCCGCCGACTGCGGGATCCCGACCGTGGTCTTCTCGCCGGTGGGGTCCTCCTTCACCACCAACACGGTCAAGCTGGCCGGCCGGACCGGCACGGTGATCTACGCGACCGACGACTTCGCCCAGCCGGCCTACGGGCTGAAGATGATCCACGCCCGCGCGAAGATGCGCGCCACCCGCTGCGTGGTGCTGAAGGGGAGCGAGCGCCGCGAGGCCGAGCTGGCGGACCTCGGCATCCGGCTGCGCACCGTGCCGGCGGCGCGCTTCCTCGAGCTCTACGACGCGACGCCGGAGACCGAGGAGATCCGCGCCCTGGCCCGGGACTTCATGGATCGCGCCCTGGAGTTGCGCGGCGCGAGCCGCGAGGACGTCCTCTGCGGCGCCCGGGCCTACGTCGTCGCCCGCCGGATCCTGGAGGAGGAGGAGGGCGACGCCATCACCATGGACTGCCTGGGGGCCATCGGCGGGAAGAACGCCCACCAGAGCCTCCCCTGCCTGGCCTGGTCCCGCATGAACGACGAGGCGGTCCCGGCCGCCTGCGAGGCCGACCTGGGGGCGGTGGCCTCGCACGTGATGGTGCAGTACCTCTTCGACCGGCCGGGCTTCCAGCAGGACCCGGTGGCCGAGACCGCCCGCAAGGGGATCATCGGCGCGCACTGCTCCTGCCCCACGCGACTCGACGGCTTCGATCGGCCCTCCGAGCCCTTCATCATCCGCCACCACCACGCCGAGCGCGACGCCACCGCCATGCCGATCTGGCGGAAGGACCAGCCGGTGACCAGCCTGGACGTGCTGCCCGGCGGGGGCGGAGAGCCCTCGAAGATGATCATCTCCTCGGGCCGCGTGCTCGAGAACGTGAAGGTGCCGCCCGCGGGGGGCTGCGTGGTGTCGGTGATGGTCGAGTTCGACGGGGTGGAGGACGTCCTGACCTACCCGGGCTTCCACCAGGTCTTCTTCTACGGGGACTTCCGCGACCAGCTGGCCGACTTCTGCCAGTTGCACGGATTCGAGGCCCAGGTCGTCTAGGGGCGCCGCCCGGTCGCCCCGCTCACCGGCCTCCGTTCCCGCCGAACACCTGGACCTCGGTCAGGCGGCTGAAGCTGGCGAACACGAAGTCCTTGCAGCCGCTGGTCACGATCCTCACGTGGCGCGCCCGGCGCGGGGGAAACTCGTGGACCACGAAGCTGGCCTCTCCTCGGGATCCCTTCCCCGCCTCACCCACCGGCTCGAAGTGCTCGCCGTCCTCCGAGACCTCGACTCGGTACTCCTCGTAGCTCCCGCCCACCGCCGTCTCGTGGACGATGATCCTCTCGATTACGGCCACGGCCGCCAGCTCGATCGATATCTCGAGCGGCCGGGGCAGGGTCGGGTAGCCGAGGAAGTGATCGAGGCGGTCGGTCAGCCCGTTGGTCAGCCGCTCGGGGCCGAAGGGGGGCTGGGTGGAGCCGGTCGAGACACCGACCGGCCGGCCGAAGGCCAGGTTTCCCTTCGGCGTGACCTCGGCGGCCACCGGCAGGGGCACGTCGGGGATTCCCGCCATGCTCCTGAGCCTGGCCATCGCCGGGCCGTTTCTCCGCTGGAACGACGAGAAGTCCCTCTCTCCCTCTCGGTTCCAGGCCGCGGACGCCACCGCGGACAGCCTCGGCAGGCAGAGCGGCATCAGGTTCTCTTCACGCCCCTCCCACCAGGGCATGCAGAAGCCCAGGATGCCGGTGGCCGACTCGGTTCGGTGTGGATTGGCGAAGGTCGGGAAGCCGGGATTCACGTGGGCGAAGGCCCTGAGGTCCCACTCGTAGCACCGCCGGACCTCCACCGCGGTGAACATCGTCCTGGGGTAGTGGTCCACGATGTAGAGCGGATCCCAGGACGCGTTCACCACCCGATAGCCCGCCTCCAGCATGTCCTGTGCGGGGAAGTTGACCGTCCTCCAGTTGAGGTGGATGACGTCCTCGTCCACCTTGTTGTCGCCTTCTCCCAGGCGCGGACCCTCCCACACGACGGTCTGCTTGTGGAGCGTCCCGAGGAAGCGATTCAGGTGGTTGATGAGATCTCGCTGGAGATCCTCCGGAACCCCGTAGGCCTCGTCTCCGCCGATGTGCACGTAGGGCGTCGCCTGGAACACGGAGCTCAGCTCCGCGAGCAACTCCTCGATTCCCCTGCGGGCCTCGGGCTTTTGCGCCAGCTCCTCGGTGGTGTTCCCGAAGACCTCGGGGTACTCCCTCCTGAGGATGGTCGAATGCCCCGGGACCTCGAGCTCGGGGATGATCATCACCCCGCGCGCCTGGCTGTAGGCCTCTAGCTCCACGAAGTCCTCCCAGCTCCAGCCGGCGTTCGCGCTCTCGAGCTTCGGGAAGACCCTCGACGGCCAGGAGAACATCTGGTCGTCCCCGAGGTGGAGCTGCAGGTAGTTCACCTTGTAGAACCAGCACATGTCCACCACCTGACGGAGCGCCTTAGGACCGTGGGGATTCCTCCCCATGTCCACCAGGAAGCTGCGATAGGAGCAGTCCGGACCATCGCTGATCTCGGTGACCGGCCAGCCCACACCCTAATCGTCGAAGCTGGCCAGCTGCAGGAGGCTGGCCGCCGCCTGCGCGGCTCCGTGGCCATCCTCCACCTCCACGTGAAGGGCCGCCTCCCGGACGCTGATCCGGTAGGTGATGCCCGCCGGCAACTCCCCGAGCTCGATGAGGACGCGCCCCTTGCCGCCCTCGGATCGGCCGTCCAGCAACTCCACGGGTTCCATGCCGAGCCTGTGCAGTCCATCGGCCAGGGCCTCCGCCTGCGGCCGGAGCGCCTCGTCGCCGATTGCGATCCCGCTCGAGAGCCGGAACCGGCCGCGGCCGTCCGCCTGATTGCGCGCGGCAGGCACCAGCTCCTGCGAGTCCGCGTGGTCTCCCGCAAGCGCACACCACGCCAGCACACCGGCCGTTCCAAGTCTCTGCAGTCGCTTCATCTTCACTCCCGCAAAGCCTCGAGCTCTTCCCAGCGCCCGTAGGCCGACTCCAGCTCAGTATTCAAAGCTTCGAAGGCGGCGGTGTCGGCGGCGATCGCCTCGCCCGGGCGCTTGTAGAAGCCCGGGGCCGCCATGGCCTCCTCGAGCGCGGCCTTGCGCTCCTCCAGCGCCTCGATACGTCCGGGGAGCTGTTCCAGCTCGTGCTTCTCCCTGAAAGTCCGGCGACGCGGCCCGTCGGGCGCCCTTCGCGGCTTGCCCGCCTTGCTCGGGCGCCGGACCGGCGCCTCCTTGGCCTCCACCTCCACGGCGCGGCGCCAGTCGGTGTAGCCGCCGGCGTACTCCCTCACCTTGCCGTTCCCCTCGAACACGAGGGTCGAGGTGACCACGTTGTCGAGGAACTCGCGGTCGTGGCTGACCACGATCAGCGTGCCCTGGAACTCAACCAGCAGGCTCTCGAGCACTTCCAGGGTCTCGACGTCGAGGTCGTTGGTCGGCTCGTCGAGGACCAGCAGGTTGCTGGGGCGGGCGAGCAGTCGCGCCAGTTGCAGGCGGTTGCGTTCGCCCCCGGAGAGCCGGGTGATCCGGCCGCGCGCCTGCGAGGGCGTGAACAAGAAATCGCCGAGGTAGGAGAGAATGTGCCGCGACCTCCCCCCCACCATCACGTGGTCGGCGTAGTCGACGACGTTCTCCTGCACGGTCTTGCTCTCGTCCAGGACCGAGTGGAGCTGGTCGAAGCGCCCCACCTCGACCTTGGTCCCGCGCCGGACCGTGCCGGCGTCGGGCTCGAGCTCTCCCAGCAGTACGCTCAGGAGGGTGGACTTGCCCGCGGCGTTGGGGCCGACGATGCCGACGCGATCGTGCCGCTGGACCTCCACGTTCACCCGGTCGAGCACGCGCTTGTCGCCGAAGGACACGCACAGCTCGGTCGCCCGCAGCACCAGCTGGCCGGTTCGCCCCGCCTGGTTCAGCTCCGCGCGGGCGCGCCCGACGACCTCTCGACGCGCGGCGCGCTCGGCCCGCATCCGCTGCAGCGCGCGGACGCGACCCTGGTTTCGCGTGCGGCGGGCCAGGATGGGGGTGCGCAGCCAGGCCTCCTCCTTGGCCAGCTTCTTGTCGAACTGAACCGACTGCTCCTCCTCCGCGGCGAGCTCGGCCTCCCGACGGGCGAGGTAGGTCCGGTAGTCACAGTCGTAGCTGCGCAGGATGCCGCGGTCGAGATCGATGATCCGGGTCGCCACGCGCTGCAGGAAGACCCGGTCGTGGGTCACGAACACCAGCGAGCCCTGGCGCAGGCGCAGCCGCTCCTCCAGGTACAGCACGCCGTCGAGGTCGAGGTGGTTGGTGGGCTCGTCGAGGATCAGGACGTCGGGTCGACCGACCAGCGCCCGCGCGAGGAGCGCGCGCCGCTTGGCGCCGGCCGAGAGCTGCTCCAGCCGCTCGGCGGGGTCGAGGCCCAGCTCGACCAGCACGCGGTCGACCCGCTCCTCCACCTCCCATCCGTGCTCGAGCCCCAGCTCGTCGAGCGCCGCCACCAGGTCGTCGTACACCTTGCCCCGCAGATCCGACGGCACCTCCTGGCCCAGGCTGGCGACGCGCACGCCCGGGCGACGCGGCACGCTGCCCGCGTCGGGAGGGAGGCGTCCGGAGAGGATCCCGAGCAGGGTCGATTTCCCGGCGCCGTTGCGACCGACGAGACCCACCCGCTCGCCGCGCTCGACATGCAGCTCGACGCCGTCCAGGAGCTGTGCCGCGCCGAAGCTGTGCGACACGTTCGCTAGTCCGATCTCGGCCATGGCGCAGTGCTGGTGAAGTGGCTCGCTCGACACCGGGATCCAGCTGGCCGCGGCTCGGCCGCGGAGCTCCAGGAGCGCGGAGCGGGGCCGCCCCCTATCGCGGCCCCCCGGGCAGGTTCTCCTCCAGGTAGCGAGTGAGCAGCCGGTAGAGGTGCCGGGTGGTGTTGCGGCCCTCCCGGATGTCGTGGGTCCGGCCCGGGTAGGCCATCATGGTGAAGTGCCTGTCGTGCGCGATCAGCTCGTCGACCAGCGCCGCGCAGCTCTGGTAGTGGCAGTTATCGTCCGCCGTGCCGTGGACGATCAGCAGGTTGCCCTCGAGCTGATTCGCGAAGGTGATGGGCGAGCCGTCCCGGTAGCCCTCGGGGTTGTCCTCCGGCAGGCCCATGTAGCGCTCCTGGTAGATCGTGTCGTAGAAGCGCTGGTTGCTGATGGTGGCGACGGCCATGGCCGTGTGATAGAGCTCGGGATGGCGGAAGATGGCGTTGAGGCTCATCGATCCGCCGCCGCTCCAGCCCCAGATGCCGATCCGCTCCGGGTCCGCCCAGGGCCACTCGCGCAGGAGGGACCGGGTCGCGGCGGCCTGGTCGGCCGAGGCCAGGATCCCCACCTGCCGGTAGATGCACTTGCGCCACTCGCGGCCGCGCGGCGCGGGCGTGCCGCGGTTGTCCACGCTCACCACCAGGTACCCCCGGCTCGCCAGCATCCGGTGCCACAGCCAGGTGTTCCCGCCCCAGCGATCGAGCACGGTCTGGCCCGCGGGCTCGCCGTAGACGTGGACGAACAGCGGCCAGCGCCGGCTCGGATCGAAGCCCGGGGGCTCGATGCACCAGGCGTCGAGCAGGACCCCGTCGCCGATGTCGATCCGGAAGAAGCGGGAGGGGCAGGGCTCCAGCTCGTCCAGGCGCGCGCGCAGTCCCGCGTTGTCCTCGATCACGCGCTCGCTCGCGTGTCCGGGCAGGCTCACCAGCTCGATCAGGGGGGGCGCTCCGAAGGAGGACCAGGTGTGGAAGGCCCACCGGTCATCGGGAGAGACCCGATAGGTGTGCGTGCCCGGCTGCTCCATCGGGGTCAGCCGCTCGGCCTCCCCGCTGCCGTCCAGCCGGACCCGATACAGGTAGCGCTGCGTGGGATTCTCCGGCGAGGCGGCGTAGTACAGCCAGCCGCTCTCCTCGTCGATCCCCTCGATCCCCATGACGTCGAAGGCGCCGGGGGTCAGCAGGTCGACCCGCCGGCCGTCCCGGGAGACGCGCCAGACGTGCCGCCAGCCGTCGCGCTCGCTCGTCCACAGGAAGCTCCGGCCTCCGTCCAGCCAGGTGGGGTCGCCCGCGACGTCGACCCAGGCCTCGTCGCGCTCGGTCAGGATGGTCCGGGCGGCGCCCGTGCCGGCGTCGGCGAGAACGACCTCGTTCTCGTTCTGGAGGCGGTTGAGGCGCTGGAGGACGATCTCCTCCGAGCCGGCCGCCCACTGCATCCGGGCGATGTAGTGCTCGCGGGAATCGCCCGGGAGCGTGACCCAGCGGGTCTCCCCCCCCTCGGCGCTGATCACCCCCACGCGGCAGGCGGGGTTGCGCTCGCCGACCTTGGGGTAGGGGAAGCGCCGGAATCGCGGGTAGAGCCCGGAGAGGTAGTCGACCAGGCAGAACTCGCCCACGCCCTCGGTGTCGATCTGCCAGTAGGCGATCCGCTCGCCGTCGGGGCTCCAGCGGAAGCCGCAGCGCAGCCCCAGCTCCTCCTCGTACACCCAGTCGGAGGTGCCGTTGATGATCGTCTCGGCCGCGGCGGCGGTCAGGCGGTGGACCTCGAGGTCGTCCAGGTCCTGCACCCAGAGGTCCCGCTCGCAGACGTAGGCCACCCGATCCCCGGCGGGCGAGAGGCGGGCGAACATCAGCGTCGCCTCCTCGGCGTCCCCTCCCAGCTGCCGCAGCCGGCCGTCGTCGAGATCCAGGACCCAGTAGTCCCCGCGGGTGTTGCGCCTCCAGACGCGCCGCGTGTTGGTGAAGACCAGCAGCCGGCTCCCGTCGCCCGAGAAGGCGTAGTCGGCGATGGACAGGGGAGCGGACCCGCCCGGGGGGATCAGGCTCTCGGCCGGAACCACGACGTGGCGATGGCCCGTCGCGGGATCGATGCTGACGACGTCTCGCGCGCCCTCCAGCGAGCGGGAGGGCTCCAGCAGCGTGTACTCACCGCCGTCCGGCCACCAGCGAGCCCCCCCCGAGCCCTCGGTCCGGAGCTCGCCCGTCCCGAAGATGCGATCCACGGTGAGGCGTCCGGGGTCCTCCCCCTCCGGGGCGACGGGAGCGCCGGCCCGACACCCGAGGAGCGCGACCGCCGCGATCAGCGTCGCCAGGCCGCGCCGCACGAGGGGGCCGGCGCGATGCAGCTCGGCCTGGTCGTGGTCGGTCATCGCCTAGACGTAGGGCCGGGTCAGGTTGCGCTGCCCCGCCGCGGTCACGACGACGTCGTCCTCGACGCGCACGCCCCCCAGGGGAGCCAGCCGGTCGATGAGCGCCCAGTCGAAGAGCTCGGCCTTGGGCCCCTCGCGGAAGGGACGCAGCAGCATCTCGATGAAGTACAGGCCGGGCTCGATGGTGAGGACCTGGTCGGCCTCGAGGGTGCGGGTGGTGCGCAGGAAGGGATGGTCGGCGGGCGGGGGCGCGGTCCCGCCGGCGGGCTCCTTCTGGTGGCCCGAGACGTCGTGGGTCTGGATGCCCAGGTAGTGCCCCAGGCCGTGCGGGAAGAAGGGAGTGGTGATGCCCTCCGCCAGGGCCTCCTCCCCGGAGCGCCGGATGATGCCGATCGAGTGCAGGAGATCGCCGATCAGGACGTGGGCGCGCAGGTGCAGGTCGAGGTAGGGGACGCCCGGCTTCACTCCCTCGCAGAGCTGCCGCTCGAGGAGGTCCACGCCCGCGATCAGCTCCTGGAAGAGCGAGTCGCAGCCCGGCCGAGCCCAGGTGCGGGTGATGTCGGAGGCGTAGCCCAGGTGCCTGGCCCCGGCGTCGATCAGGAGCACGTGCTCGGCCGGCTTGGAGCGCTTGCCCAGGTAGTGGAGGATGGCCCCCTTGCCGTCCACGGCCACGATGCTCTCGTAGGGCAGATCGCGGTCGGTGCAGCCGGCGGCGGCGGTGTAGGCGTGGTGGATCTCCAGCTCCGAGCCGCCCCCCTCGAAGGCCTCCCGCGCCGCCAGGTGCGCGCGGGCGGCGACGCGGTTGGCCTCCTCGATGCAGGCCACCTCGTAGGCGCTCTTGGTGCTGCGGTCCCAGTCCAGCCGCGCCACCAGCTCGGCCGGGTTGATGCGATCGGCCTCGAAGCCGTGCGAGGCCGCCTCCTCCTCGGCGTCGCCCACGAAGGCCATCCGATCCGTGCACTCCACCGCCCCGAAGGCCTGCTCGGCCGCGCCCACCTCGAGGATGTCGAGCTCCGGAGCCCAGAAGGGGCTCCCCAGCGGCGCCTGCTCGTACCAGTAGTCCTCGGGGGCCACGCGCACGAGCTTCGGCCGCTCTCCGGGCCGCACCCAGAGCAGGTGGTGCGGCCCCTCCAGCGGCGTCCAGTGGGCGAAGTGCGGCGTGGGGTGGTGGGGCGCCTCGCTGTCGTCGGCGTGGTAGCCCATCGGCGTCCCGGCGTGCAGGACGAGCCCGTCGAAGCCGGAGGCCTCCAGGGCCGCCTCGGCCCTCCGCCGGCGCTCGGCCAGGTGGTCCGCGAACAGGGCCTCGGGCGCGGCTTCGGCGGGGCTCATTCCACCCCTCCCATCAAGCGCTTGCGGATCACGGGGCTGAGGAGCAGCAGCACCAGGCCCGCGCCGCCCACGATGAGGGCCACGGTGCGGAAGATGGTCGCGTGGGGCAGGTGCTCGATCATGCCGCCCACGCGGCCGGCGATCAGGTTGCCCAGCGCGGCGGCGATGAACCAGATGCCCATCATCTGGCTGACGAACTGCGGGGGCGAGAGCTTGGTGATGGCGCTGAGCCCGATGGGGCTCAGGCACAGCTCTCCGGTGGTGAAGAGCAGGTACATCATGCACAGCCAGTAGGGCATGACGCCCTTGGCCGGATCGGCCTCCACCCCGTCGATCCCGCTGGCGAGCTGCGCCGCGAACATGATCACCGCGAAGCCCAGGGAGAGCTGGATGAGACCCAGGGCGAACTTGGTGGGGATCGAGGGGTTGATGTTCTTGGCCGCCATGCGCACCCACATGGCTCCGAAGATCGGGGCCAGGGCGATGATGAAGAGCGGGTTCACCGCCTGGAGGAACTCGGTCGGCATCTCCCAGCCGAACATGATCCTCCGGGTCAGGTCCCGGGCGAAGACGTTCAGCGAGGTGGAGGCCTGCTCGAAGCCGGACCAGAACAGCGCGGTGAAGACGAACAGGATGGCGATGACCAGGACCTTCTTGGTCCCCTCCCAGGAGAGCCCGGTGAAGAAGGCCACGTAGGCCAGGAAGACCCCCACGATGGCCAGCACCACCCCTCCCATGGTGTCGGCGACGCCGGTCCAGGTCACCGTCAGGATGCTGGCCGTGTGGAGCACGGCGAAGACCGCGACCAGGCCGACCAGGCCAATCCCCGCCGTCAGGGCGGTCCAGCGCGACCGGCTCCGGGTGGAGGGATCGGACTTGGGCTCCAGGCCGGCGGTCCCCAGGCTCCGGCCGTCGAGGACGTACCACAGGATGCCGAAGGTCATCCCGATCCCCGCCAGCCCGAAGCCGTAGTGCCAGCCCCACATCTGGCGCACCTGTCCGCACAGCAGAGGCGCCAGGAAGGCGCCCAGGTTGATGCCCATGTAGAAGATCGAGAAGCCGGCGTCCCGGCGCGCTCCGGACTGCCCGGCGTAGAGCTCCCCGACCATCGTGCTGATGTTGGGCTTGAGCAGGCCGGTCCCGATCATGATCAGGATGAGGCCCAGGTAGAAGCACAGGAGCGAGGTGACGTGGCGGTGCTGCAGCTTGGCCTCGATGGTGCCCCGGTTGGCCACCATCTCCTCCTCCTCCACGGGGCCGTCGAAGACCACCCGCCAGCGGGTGCCCGGGTCGACCTGGTGCTCGATCCAGCCCTCCTCGCCCGGGTCGACGCTCCTCTCCCGGGGGTTCACCGGCTGCTGCTCGAGCACTCCCTGCTCGTTCTCCACCTCTTCCCAACCATCGACGACGAGGTTCCCCTCCGAGTCCTCCAGGTGGAAGCGCGCGCCACCCTCGCCGTCCTCGGCGTGGACCTTGATGAGCAGGAAGCCGGCGTCCCGCTCGGAGGCCGGGACGTCGATCCAGTACGCGGGGGCGCCCTGGATCTCCGGATCCGGCGCGAGCTGCTGTTGCTCGAGCAGGGCGACCGGAGCGACCTTGAAGAAGCCGGTGACGGCCATGCTGTAGTGGCCGCAGGCGATGATGATGCCCCCGATCAGCACCGCCCGGCGCTGGCCGATCAGCCGGTCCGCCAGCCAGCCACCGGGGAGCGCCAGCAGGTAGACCATGGAGTTGTAGAGCCCGGCGATGGCGCCCCCCACCTCCTCGCCGATCCCCAGGCCGCCCTGGTGGATCCCGGCGATGATGAAGAGGAAGAGCATGGCCTTCATGCCGTAGAAGCTGAAGCGCTCCCACATCTCCGTGAAAAAGAGGGTGGAGAGGCCGCGCGGGTGGCCGAAGAAGGTCCTCTTCGAGGGATCGTCCCGGTCGTCGTAGCTCATCTCTTTGCCGGGGCCGTTGCCGGGCCTCGGTAGGCGAGGGGTCGAGGGTGGAGGGCGAATCGGGCGGGCCAGAGCCTAACCGGTGGGGAGGCGCCCGCCGAGGGCCGCGGCGGAGATCGGCGCCTCGACCGGGAGTGCAAGGGAACTGTGAGCGGTGACGAGCCCTCCACCGGCTCCGCGCGAGCCGGTAGAATGCCCCCTCGCGTCCGACACGAACCCCCGCCTCACGATCCCGCGAGGAGAGCCCCATGCCCATCGACCCCAGCCTGAGCCGAAGGCAGTTCCTGGAGCAGGTCGCCGCCTGGTCGGCCGGAATCACCGCCAGCGTTCCTCTCTTCCGGATCGCCGCGGGTCAGGAGGAGGCCGTCGAGGAGGCCCGCTCGCTCCTGGTGGTGGCCCAGGGCAAGGACTACGCCGCGCTGGTCGAGAAGACCCTGAAGGCCCTGGGCGGCATCGAGGCCTTCGTCACGAAGGGCGACCGGGTGGTGGTCAAGCCCAACATGGCCTGGGACCGGGCGCCCGAGTACGCCGCCAACACCCACCCCGAGGTGGTCAAGGCCATCGTCGAGCAAGCCCTCGAGGCCGGGGCCAAGGAGGTGCGCGTCTTCGACCGCACCTGCAACAAGGAGCGCCTGGCCTACAAGAACAGCGGCATCGCCGACGCGGTGAAGTCGATCCGCGACAAGCGCGTCAAGTGCGACTTCATCGACGAACGCAAGTGGGTGCCGGTGAAGATCGAGAAGGGCAAGGCGGTGAAGGAGTGGGAGCTCTACCGCGACGCCATCGAGGCCGACTGCTACATCAACGTGCCCATCGCCAAGCACCACCGTCTGGGCCGGCTCACCCTGGGGCTCAAGAACGTCATGGGGGTCATGGGCGGCAACCGCGGCAAGATCCACCCCCAGCTGGGGCAGTCGCTGGCCGACCTGAACCTGGTGGTCGCGCCCCGGCTGACGGTGATCGACGCCACCCGGATCCTGCTGGACCACGGGCCCCAGGGCGGCAAGCTGGAGGACGTCGAGGTGCGCGACACCCTGATCGCCTCGGCCGACATCGTGGCCACCGACGCCTACGCCACCGGCCTCTTCGGCATGAAGCCCGAGGACATCCCCTCCACCGTGGCGGGCCACGAGATGGGGCTGGGCGAGATCGACCTCGAGAAGGTCGAGATCGTCGAGGTCTGAGAGCCGCCCGGCGCCAAGGTCCATGGGGAGCCCGCTGGCCGCGTTTTCCCGCGTCCCCTGGCGCTGGTATCGCCGCCTGACGCAGGCGGCCCTCCTGCTGGGCTTCCTGTGGCTCTTCCGCCGGACCGAGCTGCGCGCCGACGACGTCCCCGGCTGGGTGGACCTGGCCTTCCGCCTCGACCCCCTGATCGCCCTGGCCGCCATGATCGCGGCCCGGGTCTTCATCGCCGCGCTGCTGCTCTCGCTCGTCACCCTGGCCCTGACCGCGGTCTTCGCGCGCGCCTTCTGCGGCTGGGTCTGCCCCCTGGGGACCCTGCTCGACTGGCTGGGGCCGGCGGCGCGGCTCTTCCGGCGCCGCGAGCGGCCCGTTTCCCGGCGCTGGCGACCGCTGCGCTACTGGCTCCTCGCGGCGATCCTGGTGGGCGCCATCGGCGGCCTGCCGCTGGTGGGCTACCTCGACCCCTTCGCGCTCCTGGTCCAGGGCCTGACCTTCGCCGCGGACCCGGCCCTGAAGTGGCTGGCCGACGCCGGCTTCGGCTGGCTCTACTTCAACGCCCCCGAGTCGGTCACGGGCGTGAGCGAGCCGGTCTACGCCTTCCTGGGCGAGCACCTGCTGCCCTTCGAGCAGGCGGTCTTCGCGGGCGCGGGCGTCTCGGCCGGCGTCCTGGGCGCGATCCTGCTCCTGGAGCGCGCCCAGCGGCGCTTCTGGTGCCGCAACCTCTGCCCCCTGGGGGCCCTCCTGGGGCTGGTCGCGCGCGGCTCCCGCTTCGGGCGCAAGCCCAGCGGCACCTGCGAGGAGTGCGGTCAGTGCCTGGAGGACTGCCGCATGTCCGCCTTCGAGCCCGGCAGCCGCCACGAGCCCCAGGCCTGCGTCGTGTGCATGGACTGCGTGGACCGCTGCCCCGAGGAGAAGGCGACCTTCCGCTGGCGCCGCAGGCGATCGATGGCCCCGGTCGACCTCTCGCGCCGGGGCCTGATCGGCGCCTGCGCGGTGGGCGCGGCCCTGCCCGCGGCTCACGCCGCCTCCCGCGCCATGGGGATCGCGCCGCGGAACGCGAGGTTCCTGCGGCCGCCGGGCGCGGCCGCGGACGACTCCTTCCTGGACCTCTGCGTGCGCTGCGGGGAGTGCCTGAAGGTGTGCATCACCAATGGCCTGCAGCCGATCCTCTTCGAGGCCGGGCCGGCGGGGCTGTTCTCCCCGAAGCTGGTCCCTCGCACGGGCTACTGCGAGTACAGCTGCATGCTCTGCAGCCGGGTCTGCCCCACCGGCGCCATCCCCCTGCTCGAGCTGGAGGCCAAGCAGGCCTTCAAGATGGGCAAGGCGGTCTTCGACGAGGAGCTGTGCCTGCCCTTCGCCGAGAACGAGGCCTGCATCGTGTGCGAGGAGCACTGCCCGATCGCCGACAAGGCCATCCAGCTGGACGAGGTCGAGGTGACCCCCCCGGGCGGCGAGACGATGGTGATCCAGCGGCCGCGGGTGGACGAGGAGCTGTGCATCGGCTGCGGCTTCTGCGAGTACGTCTGCCCCATCGAGGGTCCCGCCGGCATCCGCGTGCAGCCGCTTTGAGGCGGGCCGGCCCGTCTCACTGCCCTTTTACTGGCGCTGCGACGGAGACGGATGCTATAGGGATGGGCTCGCCGACGCCGGCGCGACCTCAGGCGTAGCCGGCGCGACCGCTCGGATGCCATCCCCCGGAGGACCGCCATGCGCACGCCCCTCGTCCTGCTGCTCCTCACCTCGCTCGCCGCGGCCCAGTCGGAGCCGCCCGAGACCGAGAAGAGCCCGGTCACCGACGTCCTCCACGGCGTGGAGCTGGTGGACGCCTACCGCTGGCTGGAGGGGAGCGACGCGCCCGAGCTGAGTGTCCCCGATCCGGAGCTGGACGCCCGGGTGGCGGACTGGACCGACGCGCAGAACGCGTACACCCGCGGGGTCCTGGACCGGCTCCCGAGGCGCGCGAAGCTCGAGACGCGCATGACCCGCCTCCTGGAGGTGGGCTTCGTGGGCTCGCCCACCATGCGCGGCAAGCGCTACTTCTACACCATGCAGGAGGGGCGGCAGCCGCAGCCGATCCTCTACGTGCGCGAGGGCCTGGAGGGCGAGCCGCGGGTGCTCCTGGACCCGACCGCGGTGGACCAGAGCGGGCTCTCGACCCTGTCCTGGTACCTGCCCGACGCGGAGGGCGACCTCCTGGCCTTCGGCATGTACCGCTCGGGCAGCGAGAACTCCACCCTGTACGTGCTGGAGGTGGAGAGCGGCGAGTGGCTGGCCGACGAGCTCCCCGGCAAGGTGCGCCCGGTGGGGTGGCTGCCGGACTCCTCGGGCCTCTTCTACCGCGACCTGGAGAGCGTGGAGGATCCCTACTCCGGCCGCATCATGTTCCACGAGCTGGGCCGGCACCCGCGCCAGGACCGGATGCTCTTCCGGCAATACAAGGAGGGGCCCCTGGCGACCACCTACGGGCCCTACGCGACGATCTCGCGCGACGCGCGGTGGATGATCCTGAGCTACTCCACCGGCACGCGGGACAACGACCTGTGGGCCATCGACCTGGACCGGTGGTTCCGCACCGGCGAGTTCGTGCGCACCGACGTGCTGGTGGGCGAGAGGGCCCAGAGCTCGGGGACCGTGCTGGGCGACACGCTGTACATGCTCACCAACCTGGACGCGCCCAACAGCCGGGTCTTCGCCGTGGACCTGACCGATCCCGCGCGGGAGAGATGGCGCGAGATCATCCCCCAGCGCGAGGACGCCGTCCTGCAGGGCGTCCAGCTCGCCCGGGGCGTGCTGGTGGCCCAGTACCTGCACCAGGCGTCCAGCCGGATCGAGCTCTTCGACCTCGACGGGCAGTCGCGCGGCGAGCTGGCCCTGCCGGGCATCGGCCGCGCCAGCCTCTCGGCCGAGCGCGACCGTACCGAGGCCTTCCTCTCCTTCTCCAGCTTCAACACCCCCCCCACCATCTACCGGGTGGACCTCGCCACCGGCGAGCGCGCGCTCTGGGAGCGGGTCGACGTGCCGGTGGACCCCGAGCTGGTCGTGGTGAAGCAGGTCTGGTACCCCTCGAAGGACGGCACGAAGGTCAGCATGTTCGTGATCCATCGCCGTGACCTCGAGCTGGACGGCAAGAACCCCACCATCCTCAACGGCTACGGCGGCTTCAACATCAGCCGTACCCCCCGCTTCCGCGCCACCATGTTCCCCTGGTACGAGGGCGGCGGCGTGCGCGCGGTGGCCAACCTGCGGGGCGGCGGCGAGTACGGCCGCGAGTGGCACGAGGACGGGCGCCTGGAGCGCAAGCAGAACACCTTCGACGACTTCATCGCCGCCGCCGAGTGGCTGATCGCCAACGGCTACACCAGCCCCGAGCACCTGGGGGTGACCGGGGCCTCCAACGGGGGCCTGCTCACGGGCGCGGCGCTGACCCAGCGGCCGGACCTCTTCTCGGCGGTGATCTCGGGCGTGCCCCTCCTGGACATGCTGCGCTACCAGCACTTCCTGATGGCGCGCTACTGGATCCCCGAGTACGGCTCCAGCGAGGACCCCACGGCCTTCGAGTACATCCGCCGCTACTCCCCCTACCACAACGTGAGGCCGGGCGTGCGCTACCCCGCGACGCTGTTCACCGCGGGCGAGAACGACGCGCGCGTCCACCCCATGCACGCGCGTAAGATGACCGCCCTGATGCAGGCGGCCAGCGCCGCCGATCCCCGCACCGAGCCCATGCTGCTGTGGGTCGAGCGCGAGGCCGGCCACGGCGGCGGCAAGCCCCTGGAGCTGCGCGTACAGGAGTCGGTGGACGAGAGCCTCTTCCTGATGTGGCAGCTCGGCATGCTCGAGAAGGGTCGGTGATCCCGCCCCGCCGGAGGTCCGCGATGAAGACCCGCGAGTTCCGCAGCGACACCATGACCCTGCCCACGCAGGCGATGCGCGACGCCATGCGCGACGCCGTCGTGGGCGACGACGTCTGCGACGAGGATCCCACGCTCAACCGCCTGCAGGAGATGGCGGCCGAGCTGCTGGGCATGGAGGCGGCCCTCTTCGTCCCCAGCGGGACCTTCGGCAACCAGTGCGCCATCGGGGTTCACACGCGGCCGGGCGAGGAGATGATCCTCTCCGAGACCATGCACGTGATCGACCACGAGGCGGGGGCCGCGGGGGCGCTGTGGGGAGTCCAGGCGCGGTCCATTCCGCCCACCACGCGGAGCTGGCTCACCGCCCTGGACATCGAGCCGCGCGTCCGCACGGTCGAGGACGTGCACCACCCCGACACCGGCCTGATCGTGGTGGAGAACGCCCTGGCCAACGGCTCGGTCATGCCCCTCGAGGACATGCGGGTGGTGCGCGAGCTCGCCAACCGCAACGGAATCCCGATCCACCTGGACGGGGCGCGGCTGTTCAACGCGGCCCTCTCCCTGGGCGTTCCCGCCTCGGCCATCGCGGCCCTGGTGGACAGCGTCACCTTCTGTCTCTCCAAGGGCCTGGGCGCCCCGGCGGGCAGCCTCCTCTGCGGCCGGGCCGACTTCGTCCGCAGGGCCAAGTGGAAGCGCAAGATGATGGGCGGCGGCATGCGCCAGGCGGGGGTGCTGGCGGCGCCGGCGATCATCGCCCTGACCGACGGGGTGGCGCGCCTCGGCGAGGACCACGCCAACGCCCGGCTCCTGGCCGAGCTCCTGGCGGAGATCCCCGGCGTGCGGCTCGACCTCGAGTCGGTGCAGACCAACATGGTGTGGTTCGAGCTCGAGGAGCGGGAGGGCCGCAGCATGGAGGGCCTGGCCGAGTTCCTGTCCGAGCGGGGCATGACCACCTACCCGCCCATGATCTGGGGCCTGCGCTTCGTGACCAGCTCGCGGGTGGACGAGGCGGACGTTCGGGCCCTGGCCGAAGCGGTGAGCGAGTACGCACGATGCCCGAGCCTACCTTCGCCGACATCCTGAGGGCCTCCCGGCGCGTCCTGGTCTTCACCGGCGCCGGGATCTCGACCGGCAGCGGGATTCCCGATTACCGGGGGCCGCAGGGCGTGTGGAAGACGCGCCAGCCGGTGTACTACCAGGACTTCATGACCCGCGAGGAGGCGCGATTGGAGTACTGGGACTTCAAGCTCGAGGGCTGGGAAGCGTACCGGGACGCGCAGCCCAACGAGGTGCACAGGGCCTTGGTCCGGCTGGAGGAGGCCGGGAAGCTGGAGGTGGTGGCCACGCAGAACATCGACGGGCTGCACGCGAGGGCGGGGACCTCGGCAGAGCGTCTGGTCGAGATTCACGGGACGGATCTGCAGGTGGAGTGTCAGTCGTGCGGGGCGCTCTCCCCTCCCGAGGCCTCGTATCACCTCTTTCGCGAGACCCGCAAGCCGCCGGTGTGCGACTGCGGGGGCTTCCTGAAGCCGGCGACGATCAGCTTCGGGCAGGACCTGCGGGGCGAGGACCTTCAGCGCTCGGCCGAGGCCGCGCGGGCCGCGGACATGGCGGTGTCGCTGGGCTCGACGCTGTCGGTGCATCCCGCCGCGAGCGTGCCCCTGGCGGTGGCCACCCGCGGCGTGCCCTACGTCATCGTGAACCGCGGCGAGACCGACCAGGACGATCACCCGGCTGTGACCCTGCGCCTCGATGGGGACGTGGGTGAGATCTTCCCGGCGGCGGTGGACGAGGCGCTGGGGCGGCTCGGGGGGAGCTGAAGGTCGACTCCTCGGTGCGTTTCGCGCACCTCGCGTGGCTCACGGCGTTCCCCGAACGCCGGGCGCGACCAGTCGGCCACACTGGGCCTGGTGGCTCCCACCAAGGACGAGCCCTGGCCCAGGGACCTGCACGCGCGGCACACTTGCCGCGCCGGCGCCGAGTGGCGCCGTGACGCCACGCGAGGTGCGCGCAGCGCACCGAGCATGTGGCGTGACCATCGGTCGAACCGTCCGAGGCCGTAGTTGCGTGGGCCATGCCTCACGGCTGGAGCCATCGCTCGTGGGGGCAGGAACCCCGTGGGCCTCCCGGCAGGCTGTGACGAGGCCGCGCCCGCTCCGCGGGCGCACCGAGCAGTCCGACCTAGTGCAGGTGAATGTCCTTGTGCATCACCTTCCGCGTCGTGGTCAGCCGCTCTTCGGCCGGCATGTGCGAGAGCTCCTCGTTCAGGTACTCGTCATTCTCCCGCGCCAGCAACCTCACCACGAAGTCGATCACCGAAGGCGGGAAGCCCCCGAACTCCTCGTACATGCCCCGGCGCTCGTCGAGCAGGCGACTGGCCGCCACGCAGCTCCCCGGCAGCGGCTCCAGCCGCTCGAGCAGCGCTGGATCGTCGAAGACGTTGCCCGTCACACGCGTGGAACCGGCCAGCGCCACCATGCCCTCCCGGGTCAACCCGTACTCGGCGGCGGTCGTCAGCCCCGCCAGCAGCAGGTGGAAGAGGGCCGAGCCGTCGGGGGAGCGGAACTCCACCGTCTGCACACCCCGCTCGTCCCGGTACTCCCCCGGCTCCAGCGGGTTGACCACCCTCGAGAGATCCGACTTTCTGGACCACCCCAGCGGAACCCGGATCAGCGCCGAGCGGTTCGAGTCGCTCCAGCAGATCCGCACGGGTGCCTCCTGATTCGGCACCAGCCGCAGATACGCAGACGCCACCGTGTTCCCGAAGGCCGAGAGGGTCGACGCGTAGTGCACCAGCCCTCCGATGAGCGCCAGCGCCTTCTCCGAGAGCGCGCCGTCCCCCTCGGTCATGATGTTCCGACCCTCCCGCACCAGCTCCAGGTGGAAGTGCAGCCCGTTGCCGGCGATGCCCTCCTCCAGCTTGGGGGTGAAGGTGGCCAGCATGCCGTGACGCCAGGCCACGTTGCGGATGATCCACTTGGAGAGCGCCACGAAGTCACCCATCTCCTCGATGGGGCGCGTGAGCAGCTCGATCTCGTGCTGCTCGGCGCGGCGGCCGACCAGCATGGGACGGTCGGAGCGGACCGAGTCCACGTACCCCGTCTCCGCGTGGGCGTACTTCACCGCCCCGGTGATCTGGGCCACCAGCCGCACCATCTCGTTCACCACGTCCCCGCTCTTGAAGAAGGGCGCCGAGGCGTGATAGCCGGTCTGCTTGGTGGGCGTGAAGATCTCCTCCCCCCCGTCCCGCAGCAGGAAGAACTCCAGCTCGCCCAGGGCGTGCAGCTCCAGCCCGGTGGCCTCGCGAAAGCGGTCGTGCGCGATGGCCAGGATGTTGTCCGGCGTGAAGGGAGCCTTCTGTCCATCCCGGTCCAGAAAGCGGCAGATGAAGTCCAGGCTCTTGGGGTCGAAGGGGTTGAGGAAGGCGGTCTGGTAGCTGGGGACCACGTAGAGGTCCGAGCTGCTGGCGTCCACCAGGCCCTTGAAGAGCGAGGAGCCGTCGACGCGCTCCCCCGAGGCCAGGATGCGCTCGGCGTGCCGGGCGCTGCTGATGGGCAGGCGCAGCTCCTTGAACTGCCCGTCCACGCCGGTGTAGTGGAAGGTGAACCGCTCGATGCCTCGCTCGCTCACCACCCTCAACATGTCGGCCCGATTGAACTCAGCGCGCTCCTTCTCCAGGAGCAGCGCCAGGGGATTGGCCAGTGCGAGGTTGTCGACCACTTCCGTCTCCTTTCGAACCCGTTCGCCGGGCGCAGGGGGCAATCGTCGCCCATGATACCCGAAGGGGGTCCTCCGCGGCGATCGCCGGGCCGGATCCCCGGCCCGGGGGCTCCCCGCTCGGCCCGAGCCCGGACGCCGCCGGCCGGCGGACGGCCGGCGAACATCCCCTAGGGGTTTGACAAAAGCCGGCGGGGCCCGGAGATTGGTGCGCCCCCATCGCCGGCGCAGGGGCGTTGGCGGCGTCTCGAAAGGAGATCGATTTGAGGCCGACTGTCCGATTCCTGAGCGATGAGCTGGTGGAGCGCATCGTCTCCGAGGGCCGCACCCTCCTGTGCGAGCTGGGAGTGGAGATCCACAACGAGCAGGTCGTGTCCCTGCTCGCCGACCACGGCGCGAGGGTCGACCGGGAGAAGGGACGGGTGCTCTTCACCCAGGAGATCATCGACCGCTCCCTGGAGTCGGCCCCGGCCTCCTTCAAGCTCTACGACTCGCTGGGGCGGGAGGCGCTGGACCTGTCGGGCATGAAGGTCCACTTCACCCCCGGCTCGGCGGCCATCAACCTCCTGGACCCCGAGTCCGGAAGGATGCGCAGGCCCGAGACCGCCGACTACGTCCGCTATGCCAGGCTCTGCTGCGGGATGGACCAGCTCGCCTCCCAGTCGACGGCCATGATCCCGGCCGACGTGCCCGAGCGGATGTCGGACAGCTACCGGCTCTACCTGAGCCTCATGTGCTGCGAGAAGCCGGTGGTGACCGGCGCCTTCACCATCGAGGCCTTCGAGCTGATGCGCGATCTGCAGGTCGCCGTGCGCGGCTCGGCCGAGGAGCTGGCGGCGAAGCCCCTGACGATCTTCTCCTGCTGCCCCACCAACCCGCTCAAGTGGAGCGACGTCACCTCCCAGAACCTGGTCGACTGCGCCCGCCACGCGATACCGGTCGAGTACATCTCGATGCCGCTGTCCGGCTTCACCGCCCCGGTCAGCCTGGTGGGCTCCCTGATCCAGCACACCGCCGAGACCCTGAGCGGGGTGGTCATCAGCCAGCTCACCCGCCCGGGGACCCCGGTCCTCTACGGCGGCTCGCCGGCGGTCTTCGACATCCGCTACGAGACCACCCCCATGGGCGCCATCGGCACCCAGATGATCGACTGCGCCTACAACGAGATCGGCAAGCACCTGGGACTGCCCACCCAGGCCTACATCGGCCTGTCCGACGCCAAGCTCCTCGACGCCCAGGCCGGCCTGGAGTCCTCCATGGGGGCGACCCTGGCGGCCCTGGCGGGCATCAACAACGTCTCCGGCCCGGGCATGCTGGACTTCGAGAGCTGCTTCAGCCTCGAGAAGCTGGTGGTGGACAACGAGATCTGCCGCATGAGCCACCGCATGCTGAGGGGGATCGAGCCCCGGGAGGACTTCCCCGCCCGGCCGCTCTTCGAGGAGCTCCTGGCCGAGCGGCACCTCCTGATCTCCGACCACACGCGGCGCTGGCTGCGGGAGGAGATCCTCTTCCCCGGCCCGGTCATCGACCGCGCCAACCACTCCCGCTGGGAGGAGGAGGGCGCCCTCACCCTGGGCCAGCGGGCGCAGCACGAGGTGGAGCGGATCGTGGCCGAGCACCAGCCGGTGGGCCTCTCCGACGAGGTCCGCGGCAGCTTGACCGAGCTCGTGACCGCCGAGGCCCGCCGCCTGGGGATGGACCGGCTCCCCGAGATGGGCTGATGGCGAAGATCATCCGGTTCGAGGCGGAGCAGGTCACGGCTCCGGTGGAGCGGATCCTGCGGGCACAGGGCATCCCCAAGGGGGTGAGCCCGGACGAACGCATTCTGAAGCTCGTCGAGGACGCCGAGGCCGCCTTCCGCGAGCTGGCCCGGCCCATCGGGGTGCTGGCGGAGATCGCGGCCGAGGACTTCGAGCGGGTCTACCGCGGCGAGGGGCTCAACCAGGAGCCCACCCCCCTGGCGGAGACCTGGCCCGGCGCGGACCACCTGGCGCTCTTCGCCGTGACCATGGGAGAAGAGGTGTGCCGGGAGATCTCCCGGCTCATCGCCGAGAGCGAGTACGCCCCCGGCTCCATCCTCGACTCCTACGCCTCGGCGGGGGCCGACATGGCCGCCCAGCTCGCCCAGGACGAACGCGCCCGGCGACTGCTGGAGACGGGCCGCCTCGACGACTCCCGGGGGGTCCTGCGCTACAGCCCCGGCTACTGCGGCTGGCACGTCAGCGCGCAGCGCGAGCTCTTCGGCTTCCTGCAGCCCGAGGAGATCGGGATCACCCTGCGCGAGAGCTGCCTGATGGAGCCCCTCAAGTCGGTCAGCGGCGTGATCCTGTCGGGACCCCGGGAGATCTTCCGCGTGGACGAGACCTACTCCTTCTGCAAGGACTGCAAGGACCACTCCTGCCGCGAGCGCGTCGCCAAGGTGCGGGAGTGGAAGCGCACGCTGAGCGAATGAAAGAGGACCGAATGGAGCTGCTTCAAGAGCTTTCGAACAGCCTCGTGCGCGGGGACGCGGACGCCACTGCCGAGGGGACCCGGGCCGCGCTCGAGGGCGGACTGGAGCCCAAGGCGGTGCTCGACGGGGGCCTCCTGGCGGGCATGGCGGTGATCGGCGAGCGCTTCAAGGCGCACGAGATCTTCCTGCCCGACGTGCTGCTGGCGGCCAAGGCCATGAACGCCGGCATGCAGCTCCTCAAGCCCCTGCTGATCGCGGACCAGATCCCCACCCTGGGCAAGGTGGTGATCGGCTCGGTGCAGGGAGACCTGCACGACATCGGCAAGAACCTGGTGGGGATCATGCTCAAGGGGGCCGGCTTCGAGGTGATCGACCTGGGCAGCGACGTCTCCCCGGCCAGCTTCGTGGACGCCGCCCAGAGCGAGGGCGCCGCGGTGATCGGCCTCTCGGCCCTGCTGACCACCACCATGCCGGTGATGCGCGAGGTCGTGAAGCTCGCCGAATCGCGCGGGGTGCGGGAGCGCGTCCGGATCATCGTGGGCGGGGCGCCGCTGTCCCACGACTACGCCCGCGAGATCGGCGCCGACGCCTACGGCTTCGACGGCCTCAACGCGGTGGAGCGGGTCAAGCAGCTCCTGGGAGTGAGCCCTTGAGCGGTCTCCTCGAGCGCCTGGGCGAGGGGGCGGTGCTGGTGGCCGACGGCGCCATGGGCACCATGCTGCTCCAGCGGGGCCTGCAGCCGGGGGACTGCCCCGAGCTGGTCAACCTCGATCGCCCGGAGGTCCTGGGGGAGATCGCCGCGGCCTACCAGGCGGCCGGAGCCGACATCGTCCAGACCAACACCTTCGGCGCCCACCCGCTGAAGCTGGCCCACTACTCGCTGGAGGACCGGACCGAGAGGATCGTCCACGCCGCCGTCGGCGCGGTGCGCGAGGCGGTGGGCCAGCGCGCCCTGGTCTCGGGTTCCTGCGGCCCCTGCGGCGAGGTGCTGCAGCCCTACGGCGAGGCCGATCCGGAGGAGGTGTCGGCGGGCTTCCGCCTGCAGGCCGCCGCCCTGATCGCGGCCGGCGTGGATCTGCTGTGCATCGAGACCATGACCGACCTGGCCGAGGCGACCCTCGCCGTCGAGGCCGCCCGCTCGGTCTCCGGCACGATCCCCATCCTGGCCACCATGACCTTCGACCCCACCCCCAAGGGCTTCTTCACCATCATGGGGGTCGACGTCCCGCGGGCCGCCCGGGGCCTGGCGGAGGCGGGCGCGAACGCGATCGGCTCCAACTGCGGGAACGGCATCCAGGACATGGTCCGGATCGCGGAGGACTTCCGCCGGGAGACGTCCCTCCCCCTGGTCATCCAGGCCAACGCCGGGCTGCCGGAGCTGGTGGGCGGCAAGCCGACCTACACCGAGTCGCCGCAGTTCATGGGCGAGAGGTGCGCGGCGCTCATGGACGCCGGCGTGCGGATCATCGGCGGGTGCTGCGGGACCACCCCCGAGCACGTGGCCGCCCTGCGCGCGGCGGTGGACCGGCGGGGCGGGTAGGGCGATCCTCGAGGAGCCGCCTCTACACCTCCACCGCCACCCCCTCCTTCTGGATCGACACGCTCTGGCAGCCCGCCTCGTGGAGCTGCTGGGCCAGGGCCTTCTGCGAGGGCGGCTCACCGTGCACCAGGAGCACCTTGCGGGCGCGGCCGGCGAAGCGCTGTCCGAACTCCACCAGCTCGCCGCGGCCGGCGTGCGCGGAGAGGGCGTTCAGCACCTGCACCTCGGCGTTCAGCTCGTGCTTGACCCCGAATATCTTGATCTCCGGCTCGCGCTCTACGATGCGCCGGCCGAGGGTATGCTGGGCCTGGAAACCGATGATCAGGATGGTGTTGCGCTCGTCTCGGCAGTTGTTGCGCAGGTGGTGCAGGATGCGGCCGAACTCGCACATGCCCGAGGCCGAGATGATGATGGCCGGCTCTTGCAGGCGATTGAGCTGCTTGGAGCGGTGGGCCGCGCGGATGTACTCGATCTTCCCGAGCTGGAAGGGGTCCCCGGCCTCGTCGTCGAGCTTCTGGAACTTCTCGTCGAGGGAGTCGGTGTGCAGGCGGAAGACCTCGGTGATGTTGACCGTCAGCGGGCTGTCCACGTAGACCGGGATGCGGGGGATGGCCTTGGCCATCTCCAGCCGCTTCAGGGCGTAGACGAACTCCTGGGACCGCTCCAGGGCGAAGCTGGGCACGATGATCTTGCCGCCCCTCTCGAAGGTGCGGTTGATGACCCCCGCCAGCCTCTCGTCCAGGGCCTCGATGGGCTCGTGGTCGCGGCTGCCGTAGGTGCTCTCCATGACCACCGCGTCGGCGTCCTCGGGGATCCAGGGGTCGTTCAGGATGGGCATGTCCCGGCGGCCCAGGTCGCCGGTGTAGAGGAGCCTGCGCGGCTTTCCCTTCTCCTCGGCCTCCAGCAGCACCATGGCCGATCCCAGCACGTGCCCGGCGTCCCGGAGGGTCATCCGCACGCCCGGGGCCACCTCCATGGGCAGGTCGTAGGGGACGCTGACGAAGCGCCGCATGATCTCCCGCACCTCGGAATCCCCGTAGAGCGGCGGCACGAAGGTCTGCTTCTTCCTGGACAGCCACTGGGCGTCGCGCTCCTGGATGTTGGCGCTGTCCCGCAGCATGACCGCGCACAGATCCCGTGTGGCGGGGGTGGCGAAGACCTGCCCCTTGAAGCCGTGCTGGGCCAGCAGCGGGAGGATCCCGCTGTGGTCGATGTGGGCGTGGCTCAGGACGACCGCCCGCAGGCGGCCGGGGTCGAAGGGCAGGTTCCGGTTCCTCTTGGCGCTCTGATCGCGCCGGCCCTGGAACATGCCGCAGTCCAGCAGCAGTTGGTGGCCGTTGGCCTCGACCAGGTGCTTGCTGCCGGTCACCTCCTCGGCAGCGCCATAGCTGGTGATTCGCATGGGGTCCTTCCTGTTCCGCGCTCCCTGACTTCCCGCTCGCCCGCTATCCCCGGGCCCTCATGTACACCAAAGAAGGCGAGCAGGGAAAGCCGGAGGGCCGGAAGTCCCTGCGGATGAGGCTCAATCCGCCGGACCCTCGTAGCGCTTCCGACCTTCGGCGGCGGCGGCGCGGTTCTCGAGCTCGACCCGCTGCCGGTGGGCGTACTTCTCCAGCCGGCGTCGATCGGCCTCGCAGGCCCGGAAGCCCGGCATGTCGGCCCGTGGCCGTCCGCGCAGCTCGCTCTGCCCGGCCAGGATGATCGTGAGCGCCTCGGCGTGGCCCCCCGGCTCGGCGTCCTTCAGCGGGATCAGGCAGGGGCTCAGCTCGGGACGGTCGAAGCTCAGCTGCGGCCCCCGGTTGCCCCGATGGTCGGCCAGCTTGGAGAAGGGCACCCCGGTCAGCTCGGCCAGGCGCCGGGTCTGCCCCTCGTCGAGCGGGGAGCGCCCCCCCAGGTTGTCGGGGTAGGCGCAGGCGTAGTCGGGGTAGTAGGGCGCGTTGAGGTCGATCCAGGTGACGATGCGATCCAGCTCCTCCGGGCTCAGCTCCACGCCCTCGTGGCCCTCGCGCAGGACCTGGACCAGCCGGCTGGCGTGCGAGCCCCAGGCTCGCGCCTCCTGGATCCCCGCCGGGCCGGCGCCGATGGCGCCCACGTAGCCCTTGCGCCACAGCTCGTTGTAGGAGGCGTTGAAGGTGGTCGCCCGGTCGGGGGCGAGGTTCAGCATGCCCCCCGCCTCCGGCCCGAAGTCGTGACAGCTCACGCAGGCGCGGTCGAAGACCGGCTGCACCTCGGCCACGTAGCTGAAGGGGCGCGGCGGCCCGCGCCAGCCTTCGAGCCGGCTGGGGGCGCGCCCCAGGGCGATGGGCATCTTCGCGCCCTCGACCGGCGGGGCCCCCCGGCGCTCCTCGTGGCAGCCCGTGCAGCCGACCCTCTCCCCCGCCTGCGTCATCATGCCGCTGCGCATGGACTGGACCATCATCCCGTCCGCGTCCAGGAGCTGGAAGTAGACGTAGGTGTCGCTGGGCAGCTCGAAGTACGCCGAACCGTCCGCCTCCACCGGCACGGTCCCGAGGATGCGCTTGTTGTTGAAGTCGTGCCAGTTCATGGCCGGCTTCTGCACCCCCTGGCCTCCCCAGGCCGGGTGGGTGAAGGTCCGCTTCTCGGGGGACTCGATCACCCGCAGGTACTTCACCTCGCCGCGCTCCACGCCGCGCATGTGCGTGCCCTGATGGACGTCGGTCACGTAGAGCTGGCTGGTTCCGCCGGCGAGCTGCCGTCGCGGGGGGAGCACCGGAGGACGCGGACGGGCGCTCAGCGGCATGGGGTCGAAGCAGCCGGGCTCCTCGGCGTGCAGGAGGAGCTGGTTGCCGAAGACGTCCAGCAACCAGATGCCGGTGCGCTCGCCCTCGCCGATGGTCCCGGCGCACAGGAAGTGCTTCTCGCTCAGCGGCCAGGGATCCTCGTAGCGCGGGCGCACCCGCTTGAAGGTGTCCCAGTCGCCCTGCCCCACCAGCTCGACGGCGCTGGCCGGCCAGGTCCGGACCACCGACGGGCGGCCGTCGACCCCCAGCCGGCGGTCGATGACGGCCAGGGCTCCCCAGGGCCGGTCGTGGCAGGAGCCGAAGACGCACACCGCGCGCTGCCCGCCGGGCAGCGGCCGCGCGTCGATCGCGCCGCCCGGCGAGCAGGTGTTGTTTCCCCAGTAGACGGCGTGCCCGGTGCCGTCGGGCCAGACCGTCCACAGGCCCTGGGCGTCGCCGAAGTTGCGGTCGACGTACTCCCAGCGGTCGTACAGAATCCGGCCGTCGGGCAGGAGCGCCCCGTGCCCCTCGAAGAGGGTGCTCTTGCCGATCTGGTGGATGTTGGCCCCGTCGGCGTCCATCCGGAACAGGTTGGCCATGATGTGCTGGTTGCACATGCAGTACTTGGGCTCGCGCGAGGAGGTGAAGGCGATCCCGCCGTCGGGGAGGTAGAGGGGATCGACGTCGGCCACGCCCGGCGCGAAGGTGAGCTGCCGCGGCTCGCCGCCGTCGGCCTCCAGCTCCCAGAGGTGGTAGTCGTCGCCGGCGTCCTGGCGCAGGGAGACCAGGATGCTCCTCCCGTCGAAGTGCACCTCCGGATCGCGCACCACCCCGGCGGGCACCTCCAGCAGGGTCCGCACGCGGCCGCCCTCCCCCAGCTCGATGGTCTTGAGCGCGCTCCCCCCCTCGAAGCTGGCCGTGTTGACCTCGCCGGTCTGGAACAGGGTGGCGGTGTTATGGTGATCGGATCGGTACTGGCGGCGGACGACGAAGAGGAGGGGGTGGTCGGACACCAGCGGGTTGGCGATCAGCGCCTCCCGCCGCAGGGCGTCGAGCCGATCGGGATCGGCCGCGGTCTCCGCCTCGATCGCGTCCAGCCTGCGGAGGTACTCCGCGCCCCGGGGATAGCGCTCGGGAAAGGTGGCCATCAGGTCCTCGATGGCCCGGCGCAGGGCCTCGTCCCGCGCGCCGAGGGCGCGGGCGGCCTCCTGGCCCGACCCTCCCGGTCGGCCGGCGGCCGGAGGGGCCAGCCACAGAGAGAGGCCGACGATTGCCACCAGGTACCCGGTCTGCATGCGCTTCATGTCCTCGGCCGCGCCGCTCTCCTCGCGCGCCCTGGGTGCCATGCTAGCCTCGATGGCCGAAGAGGGCGAGCGCCGCGCGGTGGGCCCCCGGATCGGGGACCTCAGCCGAGGGCTCCGCCCGTCGCGCGCAGGAAGGCCAGCCAGGCCGAGATGGAGAGCAGCGAGGCCACCGTGGATCCGATGACGATGGCGGCCGCCAGCCGCTCGTCGCCGCGCATCTCCTGGGCCATGATGTAGCTCACAACCGCCGTGGGCGCGGCCATGATCAGGACCGGAACGCCCAGCTCCATCCCCTCGAGACCCACGGCGCGCAGGCCACCCCACACCAGGGCCGGGTAGATCACGAGCTTGATCAGGCTGACCAGCGAGGCGGGGGCGAGCTCGGCCCGCAACCTCCCGAAGTCCAGGCTGGCGCCCACCGAGAGCAGCGCCAGGGGCATGGCGATCCGGCCGACCAGCTCGAGCGCCCGGTCGCCGCTGGTGGGCAGGCCGATCCCCAGCGCCGAGAATGCGATCCCGGTCGCGCAGGCGAGGATCAGGGGGTTGCGGAGGATCTTCCAGGCCGTCTCCCCCCACACCCTCCAGGCGCTCCCGTCCCCCCGGCGGTGGGGCAGCACCAGCACCAGCACGGCCACGAGGTTGTACACCACCACCATGAACCCGATCAGCACCGCCGCCGGAGCCAGGACCCGCTCGCCGTAGGCGTTGGCGACCACCGGCAGGCCCACGAAGACCATGTTGCTGCGGAGCGCCCCCTGGGTGAGCACGCCGCGCCTCGCCGGCGAGGAACGGCCGGCGGCGAGGTAGGCCACCGCGGACAAGGCCGCGGTCACGCCGGCGATCACCAGCAGGGCCCGCAGGTCGATCGTCTCGCGCAGGGGCGAGAGCGCGGTGCTCCGCAGGAGCAGGGCCGGGGCGGCCACGTAGAACACCAGCCTCGACAGGAAGGCGTTGATCCCCCCGTCGACGAAGCCGAAGACCCTCAGCAGCCACCCGGTGGCTATCACCAGGAAGACCGGGAGGACGACGTCGACGATGTCCATCAGGGCGGACATGAAGCCGGCAGTCTAGCCCCTGAAACGCCCCGGAGAATGCTCCCGCCGGGAAGCCACCGGCCGATCTTGCGCGATCATGACCTTCGGGTAGCATCTCCCCTCGCCCCCCGATCCTGGAACGAAGAGGAGAGCTGCGGTGAATCGCCTTCGCATCCCCATCACGATCCCGGTCATCGCGGCCCTGACGAGCGTGCTCTCGGCCCACTCGGGCGAGGTGGTCCGCACCCTGCCCGCCCCCGGCGGCTTCTGCACCGGGGCGGCCTTCGACGGCGAGTGCCTGTGGGTCGCCGACCACAAGCAGGACCGGCTCTCCCGGATCGACGTCGCCAGCGGGGAGGTCGTGGGCTCGATCCCCTCCCCGGGCTACTGGCCCACGGGGCTGGCCTGGGACGGCGAGCACCTGTGGAACGCGGACGACGCCCAGAAGCGCCTCTTCCAGGTGGTCGTCTCCGACGGGACCGTACTGCGCTCGATCGACTCGCCCACCAGCCGCCCCGACGGCCTCGCTTGGGATGGCAGCACCCTGTGGGTGGGCGACTACAAGAACGGGAAGATCATGCGCATCGACCTTTCCGACGGCACCGCGGTGAAGACCCTGCCGGCTCCCGCTCGGGCGGCCAACGGCCTGGCCTTCGACGGCACCTACCTGTGGTGCGCGGATCGCATGATGGACGAGATCTACATGATCGATCCGGAGAGCGGCGACGTGCTCATGGTCCTGGACTCGCCCGGTCCCTTCCCCCGAGGCCTGGCCTGGGACGGGGAGTGCCTGTGGAACGTCGACTACCAGCACGACCGCGTGTACCGCCTGGTCCGGCAGGACGACGAGCTCTACCGATTGACGGACACGCGCCGCGCCCGGGTCACCCACACCCACGAGGTCGCCTTCCACGGGCAGGGCAGGCTGCGCATGCTCGAGGTGTGCTTCGCCATGCCCGAGGAGATGCCCCAGCAGCGGGTGCTCTCCACGACCCTCTCTCCCGAGGGCCACGGCTTCGCCGAGGACCGCTGGAACCAGCGGGTGGCGGTCTTCGGCTACTCCGACCACGCCCCCGGCCCGCGGGTCCGCACGACCCTGGAGGTCGAGGCCCAGATCTCGGCCATCCGCTACTTCGTCTTCCCCGACCGCTGCGGCAGCCTGGACGACATCCCCTACGAGATCCGCGAGCGGTACACGGCGGACGGCAGCAAGTACCAGATGTCGGACCCCTACATCCAGGACCTGGCGCGGAAGGTCGTCGGCGAGGAGACCAACCCCTACTACATCGCTCGCCGCGTCTTCGACCACGTCCGCGGTGCCCTGGAGTACAAGCTGGAGGGAGGCTGGAACGCGGCGCCGGTGGTGCTACAGCGCGGGACCGGCTCCTGCTCGGAGTACAGCTTCTGCTTCATCGCTCTGTGCCGGGCGGCCGGCCTGCCGGCGCGCTACGTCGGGGCCCTGGTCGTGCGCGGCGACGACGCCAGCCTGGACGACACCTTCCACCGCTGGCCGGAGGTGTACCTGCCGAGCTACGGCTGGATCCCCATTGATCCCCAGGCGGGAGACAAATCGAGCCCCCGCGACCGGGCGCTGGCCATCGGCGATCTATCCAACCGCTTTCTGATCACCACCCAGGGGGGCGGCGACTCGCGCTACCTGGGCTGGTACTACAACAGCCACGAGAGCTACGTGACGGACCCCAAGGTGGAGGTGCACGTCGAGACCTTCGCCGAGTGGGAGCCGCTGGACGAGGGCTGATCGGAGCGCGGCTCAGCCGATGAGAGCCCCGATCCTCCTGGCCCCGCTCCTCGCGCTCGCGGCCGCCGCGGGCCAGGAGGACGCGCGCCCAGCCGGCCATCGCCTGGGCCTCTTCATCGGCATCGACCGCTACCCCCGCATCGAGGGCGGGGACCTGGACGGCTGCGTCAACGACGTCCGGCACCTGCGGGAGCTCTTCCGCGCGCGCTTCGGCTTCGAGCGCTCCGCGCTCCTGGGGCTCGCGATCCACTGCGACGAGCCCGCGCGCTCGCTGCGCCTCTACTCCCCCACCGCCCTGCCCGACCCGGAGGTCCCGGCGGCCGACCGGCCCGACCCGGTGCTCGAGCTCTCCTGCGCCGATCCCGCGCGGGCAGCCGAGCGGCTGGCCGAGCACCTCCTCCACATGGCCCGCGTGCGGCGGCTGTTGAGCCTCGAGCACGAGGTGGGCCGGATCGAGCCCGTGCTGGAGGCCTACGAGGAGGTGGAGGGGGCCCGGCGGGCGCTCGACCGCCCGGCCGTGGACGGGATCCAGCGCTTCCGCGCCGGGGATCCGATCGCCATCACCTTCCGCAACCGCACCCGGCGCCCGCTGTACGTCAGCCTCCTGCAGGTGGACCTCTCCGGCCCGGAGAGGGAAGGCCTGCCGGTCGGCGCCGCGCTGGTGTACCCCGGTCGCTCCTCGGAGGTGCGCCCGGTGCCGCCCCGCGGGGAGCTCCGGATCCCGCACTTCCGCGCCACCGCCGAGGTGCCCCTGGAGCGCACCCACCTCAAGCTGATCGCCACCAGCGAGCGCATGGACTTCCGCCCGCTGCTGGAGTCGGGGCCCGGCCTCCGAGGGGCGCCGGCCACCCGCGGAGCGGTTCCCGGCCAGAGCCTCTACGATCTCCTGGACGACGTCCTGGGCGAGGGCACCCGGACGAGGGGATGCGCCCCGGGCTCGGGCGATGTCTACTGGACGACCGCCGACCTGCTCTTCGACGTGGAGCAGTAGGCCCCTCGAGCTGCAAGGATCACCATGCACCAGACGCTCACACCCGTCGCCCGCCGGCTCCTTCTCGGGCGGATCGAGCTCCTCGCGCTCGGCGGCCTCCTGCTGGCGGTCGCGGGCTGCCGCTCCTCGGAGACCCTCTCCCGGGAGAGGCGCGTCGAGTACCAGCACGAGGCCGGCTCGGCGCACTTCGCGGTGCTCTCGGTGGCTCCCTGGGAGGAGTACGCCGAGTCGATGCAGCCGCACTTCCCCTTCAGCGAGCTGGACGCGCTGCAGGAGGTCGTCCCCGACACGCAGGCCTTCCAGGAGACGGTCACCCGGCTCCTCCAGGCGGGCGGCGGCGCGACCACCTCCTCGCTGGGCGAGGGCGAGACGGCTCCGGAGGTGGGCTCGGGGCCGACCGCCATCCTGCCGGGGCAGGACGTCTCCACCCACCACATCCCCTCGGTGCTGCAGACGCGGATCGGCATCGACTCGATGCTGAAGTACTGGGCGGCCACCGCACTCTACCAGGAGGTGCAGCTCCTCAACCGCTACGTGCGGGACGCCGCCCTGCGCGAGGGCTTCGATCCCTACGTGGTGCGTCTCCAGATCAGCCTGCTGCCCAGCGCCCGCAACGAGCCCTACGACGCCTACTCCACGCTCTCCTTCTTCACCCGGAGCGGCGGGGGGGACGACGATCCCCTGGTGGCGCAGGCGGACGCGGGCACGCCTCTCTTCCCGTTGCGGGGTGAGGGCGGGGGCGTGGGATCCAAGGGAGCCGCGTGGGAGACGCCCCACGTGCTGCCCTTCCTGGTCACCGACAACCTGGAGGCCTCGCTGCAGTCGCGGATGATGGACAACGTGCGGCAGCTCGCCGGCGCCCTCTCGGCCCTGGGCAGCGCCGCCAGCGTGGAGCTGCAGATGCAGCAGGTCGAGCGCGACGTGCAGAGCGTACACGGCCGCGACCTGAACAGCCTGATGACCGTGGCCCGCCTCTCGGACAACACCCTGAAGGTGAGGCTGGGGGCCATGCTGCAGGCGCAGGCCACCTACGCCATGGTGCCGCGCACCCACAACATCACCCTCCTCGTGATGGTGCCGCGGGGGGCTCCGCGCCGGATCCAGGTCATCTCCCGGACCAACCTGGTGGACGCCCGCTCGGGCGAGCCCCTGCCCCATCGGCCGGTCGCCGTCATCGATCGCGAGCTCGACGCCATCCGGGCCAGGCACGGCCTGGAGGGCGTGGATCGCGAGGAGCTCGACGTGCTGCTGGCCTGCGCGCAGCGCAACGATCAGAGGGCCTACTTCTTTGCGCTGGGCGAGGTCCTGGGGGAGGAGGGCGCCGACTTCCCCTACCCGCGCACCCTGTGGGTCGACCTGGTCTCCCTCCTGGGCGGCAGCCAGTACGGCTCCACCGAGTTCGATCTCCCGCGTCCGGACGGCGAGGAGCTCGAGGGCTCCCTCTTCCCGCCGCCGCAGGTGGCCCTGATCCGCGACGACGGCTCCTCCCGCGCCGAGGCGGTCCTGCGGGGCGTGGAGGTGCTGGATTCCTCCGGCTGGAGCGCCACGCTGGTGGTGTACCAGGGAGCGCGGGTCCTGCCCCTGCTCTCCGAGGACCTGATCATCGACGGGGCCATGCAGGAGATGCGCATCTCCTTCCCCTCGCTGACCGCCTGGGGACTGACGGAGGCCGCCAGCTCAGTCGGCAATCTGGTCCTGGAGCTGCGGCACCAGGACGAGTGGGTGAGGTACGAGGCGCTGTACTCCCGCCCTGGCCCCTGAGGGGCGGGTCCGGGGTCAGTCGTCTCGATACGGCTCGCTCGGGAACATCGAGCGGGACATCGTGATCCGTTGCTCCCACGGCTCGCGCTCCGGCTTCCAGTGCCGCTTGCGATGGTCGGAACACGTGATCCTCAGCCGGTCCTCGGGCCGCTCGGAGAGCTCGAGGCGCATCCTGCCCTGGGCGTCGCTGACTCCCAGGAGTTCGTCGCCGAGCTTCGCCTCGGCTCCCTCGATCGGATCGCCGCTCTTGGAGTCGACGACCACGAGGGTGGCCGCGTAGCCGGGCTCCAGGGCGGCTTCCAGGACGTACCCATCGCCCGCCTGCAGATCGCCGAGCCGGCGCACGCAGGACTGATACCCCTCGGCGGTGATGCCCAGCTGGAGGTCGGGGTTGGCCTTGACCACCTCGAAGGGCCCGAGGAGGTGGCCCGCCCCCGTCAGCCGAGGGCGGCGGTGGCTCTCGCCCGCCGTGCGCGGCTTGCTTCCCAGGATCTCGCAATCGCCGGATGAGTTGCGGACCCAGACCTTCGGCTCGGTGATCCGGTCGCCGCTGTCCGCGTCCCGAATGTCGAGGCGCAACGTCCGGGACGCAAAGACCTCGACCGGCCGGATCTCGACCTCCTTCGTGCCGAAGGCGAAGCGCCGCACATCGGGCTCGAAGCGGTCGCTCCACACCTTGCCTCCGACCCTGATCTCGACCTCCTCCGCCGGCGGGAGCCAGATCTCGAAGTACCCGTTCCATCCAGCAGAGTAGCTCGTGCGGACTCCATCGCTCGGCTCCACGCCCAGGACCTCGACGTGCTCTCCGAAGCTCCCCCAGCTCCCCAGCCCTCCGCCCACGTCCTGGAGGATCTTGCCGCTCAGGGCCATCTGGACCGGGCTCTCCGCCAGCCGCAGGTCGCACGAGTGGCGCGTGCCGTTCAGGAGCGACAGCCGCTTCTCGGCGAAGCGAAGCGTGAGAGCGTGGTACGCACGCAGGGTGTACTCGCCAGGTCGCAGGGCGTACACGACGTAGGACCCGTCCCCATTCGTGTCGGCCGAGATGCCGGCGATCCGCCGCTCCCCCTCCGGAGGCCCCTCGAAGACGTGGATGGCGACGCCTTCGATCGGCGAACCGTCCACATCCATGACCCGGCCCCTCACTTCAGCAGACTCCACCAGGCGAAGCACGACCGACTCGGAGGGGAAGGGCGGCCGGAGGCTCATCACCCCGCTGCGCAGCTTGCCCTCGAGCTTCAGCGCCTCCAGGTGGACGGGCTCCTGGAGATCGCGTCGGTACAGGGTCTTGCGCCAGATCCCACCGGAGCCTGCCGGCTCGGCCGAGCCCCACGAGAAGTACCCCGCCTCCGCGCCTCGGTTCACGCCTACCCGGCACGCCAGCGCAGGGCTGCCGTCGGGCATCAGGATCCGGACGGTGAGCACGCCCACGGGAGGTCCGGCGCGGAACTCGATTGGCTGTCCGACGGCTTCAGCCACGAGCGCCTCGTTCACCTCCACGCGCTTGGGCTCGATGCTCCAGCGGGTTTCAGAATCATCTGCCTCGCCCAGGCATCGAACGATCATCTCTCCCCCATCCTCGGGGAACGATGATTCGAAGAGGCCCTCCTCATCGGTCACCTCGACCGGGCTCCATCCCGGTCCGAGGGCGAAAGCCTGCATCCGCAAGCCGGCGAGGGGCTCGCCGCTCACATCGTCGAGGACGCGGCCGCGCAGCCTGAGCTGCCTCGTCCGGCTCGCCTCCGGCGGCTCCGGCGCGGCGACGCGCGACGCGGGTGTGGCGGATTCGGTCGCGCGGTCGTCCGGGGCATCGGTCGGCGTCGGGCCCTGCGGATCGAGCCTCGTCCCCGATCCGGGGCGGACCTCCATGACCGAGGACGGATCTCCCTGCCCCTGGCCGAGCATCCACGCGAGCCCGACCACGAGAAGGACGCAGAGCGCGAGACCCACCAGGATCCTCATTGCGATCCTCCACGGGACCGGGTCGAGGATACCACATCCCGCGCGCAGGACCCGCGAACCCGCGAAGCCGCTACGGATCCAGATCGCTCCGGCAGACCCGATGAATCGCCAGACAGCTCGCTCCGGAGTAGACCCCGACGAAGCCCTCCACGAGGGGGTGGGCCGTCATGGGCCCGCCGCCGGCCGCGAAGTCGGGAAGGCCGTCCAGGTCCACGTCCCCCAGGGTGGCCACGGAGGTGGCGAGCCCGCCCGCGCCGTGGTGGCGGTCGTTGGTGCGCCGCAGGGTGTGCCCATCGCGCCCGGAGATCGGGAACGCCGCTCCGCCGCCCCCCTTCGTGCTCACCCCCACCACCAGCTCCCCGATCCCGTCGCCCGTGACGTCGTCGAAGGGGGAGAGACAGAGATCGCCCGCCCCGTCCCCGTTGCGGTCGCCGACCGATACCAGGACGTTCCGGAAGAGGCGGTTCTCCTCGTCATCGAAGGAAAGCAGCTCCCCGCCGGACTTCCCGGAGTAGACGCGCACCGAGGAGCCGCCCACCGCGAAGTCCCCGTGACCGTCGCCATCGACGTCCCCCGCGCCGCTGACGCGGCATCCGAACCAGCGATCCTCGGCGGGCTCCTGGGCCGCCGGAATCCCGGCGAGCAGGAGCCGAGGAGGGAGGAGGACGGATCGGTGCACGGACGACCTCGACGGGCGCCGCGGCATTCTCGTGCCGCGCGCCGGTTCTGTCGAGCCTCAGGGGTACCGCCCGAGCTCTCGGTAGGCCTCGAAGAGCGCCAGGACGTTCTCCACCGGGGTATCGACCTGGATGTTGTGGGCCGTGCAGAAGACGAAGCCGCCGCCCCCTGCGAGGGTCTCGAAGCGCTCCTGAACCTCGGCGCGGATCTCCTCCGGCGTGCCGAAGGGCATGGTCTTCTGGATCGAGATCGAGCCGTGGAAGCTTAGCCGATCGCCGAAGCGCGCCTTCAGCTCCCGCCGGTCCATCCCGCGGACGTCCGGCTGGAGCGGGTTCAGGACGTCGAGCCCGCAGTCGATCATGTCCTCGATGATGGGCGTCACCGAGCCGCAGGTGTGGTGCGCCACCCGGCACCCGTGCTCCCGGCCCAATCGGACCAGGGCCTCGAATCCGGGCCGGAGCAGAGTCCGCCAGGTGTCGGGCGAGACCAGCAGGCCCCGCTGGGTCCCGAAGTCGTCGCCGCTGAAGAAGAGGTCGATGCCGCCGCCGGCCGCCTCGAAGGTGCGCCGGCAGTACTCGACGTAGAAGCCGGCCATGCGGCCGAAGAGGTGCTCGGCGATCTCCGGGGCCTGCGCCATGTCGACCAGGATCTGCTCCATGCCGCGCAGGTACATGGCGGGCTTGAGCTGGGCGGCGCGGTTCATCCGGTCGCCCATGAAGACGACCACCTTGCCGGTGGCGCGCGCCTCGGCCACCTGCCGCCTCACGCACCGGTAGTCGAACCAGTCGGGGTCGGGCCACCTCGTCCAGCGCCGGACCTCGTCCAGGGTCGTGGCCCCGGCCAGGGGGGAGTCGACCACCTCCCGATAGACGCCGCGCCCCTCCCCCTCGCCGTACTCGACCAGCAGGCGCGGCACTCCGAAGTGGTCCTCGACCTGTCCGTCGGGCCGGATCGCGGGCTCGGGTCCGACGTAGCGCGGCCCCTCGATGTAGCGGAAGTCCACGCCCAGGGCCTGGAGGAGCTGCTCCTGGCTCGACAGGCCCAGGTGCTCGCGCAGGCGCCGGCTCACCTCCGCCGTCGCCCAGTAGTCGATCGGCACCCGGTCGGGCTCGCGGTGCGCGAACGCCAGCTCCACCCGCTCTCGGGAGTCCATCTTCAGCGCTCCCCGGCGCTCTCCCCGTCCGCCTCCGGGTCGGACCGCGTCCCGGGACCCTCCCTCCAGATGAGACACGCGAGCCCCGCGCCGACGAAGGCTGCCAGGCCGAACACCCTGAAGGTGAACGCGTGTCCCTGCGCCTGGATCAGGGCCCCGGCGCCCCACCCCGCCAGGCTGGCGCCGATGTAGCCCATTCCGTCGATGAAGCCGGCCGCGCCCGCGGAGCCCTCGCGCCCGCCGAAGTCCTGCGCCGCGTGGCCGACCATCAGGATGTGCGGGCCGTAGGTGCAGAAGCCCACGGCGGCCACGACCGCGACCACCAGCAGCGTGGAGTCCTGGGGGATGTAGGCGAAGAGACAGGAGAAGCCGCCCAGCAGGGCGAGAAGAGCGGCGATCACCGGGGCCCGGCGGCCGTTGAAGAAGCGGTCGGTGGCCCAGCCGGCCAGCACGGCGCCCGCCGCCCCGGCCAGCGGGTGGATGGCGAGCTTCATGACCTTCCTGAAGTTGGCCGCCAGCCCCGCGGCGGCGCCCCCCTGCGCGTCGATGAAGTCGGGCATCCAGTTGACAAAGCCGTAGCGGTTGACGTCCAGCATGAAGAACGCGCCGGCCACGACCCAGATACGCGGGTTGGTGAGGGTGGCGGCGACGTTCTCGGCCACCGTGCGCCGGCGGCGCTCCCCGCCCTCGCCCTCGCGCGAGCCGGACGAATCCGGCGCCCGATCCACCGGCGGCAGGCCGACGTCGGCGGGCTCGTCGCGGATCGTCAGGAAAAACCACAGGCCGATCGCCGCCAGGACGACCGAGGGCACCAGGAAGGCCATCCGCCAGTCACCGCTCAGGTCGGTGACCCAGTAGCCCGTCAGGAAGGTGGCCAGGAGCACCGCCGCCGCGGCTCCGAGCTGGTAGCTGGTCCCGACCAGGCCCATGGTCTTGCCGCGCCTGGCCGCCGGGAACCACTGCGCCATGACGCGCACCATGGGCGACCACCCCATGGCCTGGAAGAAGCCGTTCAGCCCCCAGAATCCGACGATGTAGGGGAAGATCCGGTCGCCGCCCTCCGGCGAGGGCGCCGCCAGCAGGATCACCGCGAAGACCGCCAGGTTCGTCAGGACCGAGCCCAGCGCGCCCACGGTGGAGACGACGCGCGTGCCGTAGCGGTCGCCGAGCTGCCCGTTGACGAACTGGCCGACGGCGTAGGCAACGGTCAGGGCGGTGAACACGATCCCGAACTGCTCCGCGTCCCACGAGAAGGTCTCGCACATGCGCGTCTTGGCGACGGGCATGTTGTACCGGCAGAGGTAGTACGCGAAGTAGGTGATCCAGACCGCGCTGAAGGTGCGCGCCTGCCAGCGCCCCCTCAGGGCAGCGCTGCGATCCGCATCCTGGGCCGGAGCACTCAATCCGCGCTCCGCCTGGGGGTCTTCCGGTGGGCTTGGTGCTGGTCCACGGCTGGGTTCCGGCGCTCACCGGCTCCTCGGCAATCCTCGGCGCTGCGGCGATCGGCGTCAAGGGCACGTCGATGCCCTGCCGTGCCGTGCTAGGATGATGCCCTCGCTTCTCCTCTCGAGGGGGGTCCGAATGACCGTCGCCACCTTCGCGCTCGCTTGCCTCCTCCAGAAGGCTTCGGTGCCCGCCAGTGCGGAGGATGCTGCGCTCCCCAACGTCGTCATCCTCTACGCGGACGACCTCGGATACGGCGATCTCGGCTGCTACGGCGCGACCCAGCTCGAGACCCCGAACCTCGACCGGCTGGCGCGCGAGGGCCGCCGGTTCACCGACGCGCACTCGGCCTCGGCGGTGTGCACGCCGTCGCGCTACGCCCTGCTCACCGGGCGGTATCCCTTTCGAGAGAGCCTCTACGCGCCCGTCTTCCACGAGTCGGGACTGGTCGTCGACCCGGATCGGCTGACCATCGCGGACCTCATGAAGGAGGCCGGCTACGTAACCGCCTGCATCGGCAAGTGGCACCTCGGCTTCGGGGCGGACTCACCCGACTGGAACGGCGAGCTGCAACCGGGGCCGCTGGAGGTCGGCTTCGACCGCTACTTCGGGGTCCCCGTGGTCAACAGCCACCCGCCCTTCGTCTGGGTCGAGGGCCATCGCGTCGTTGGGCTCGATCCCGGCGATCCGCTCGTGCCCGGCCGGAGGGCGGAGACGCGGGAGCACCCCGAGAAGTTCGGCCTCGGGCTCCTCGGCGGGGCCGCGGCCGCCCACGCGCTCTACGACGACGAGCGGGTGGCGACGAGGCTGACCGAGGAGGCGGTGGCGTGGCTCCGCGAGCCGCGCGACGCGCCCTTCTTCCTCTACCTGGCCACGACCAACGTCCACCACCCGTTCACTCCCCACCCTCGCTTCCGCGGTACGAGCGAGTGCGGCCGGTACGGCGACTTCGTCCACGAGCTCGACTGGATGGTCGGCGAGGTCCTGGCGACGCTCGACGAGCTGGGAGTCGCGGAGGACACCCTGGTCCTCTTCACCAGCGACAACGGCGGCATGCTGAACCAGGGGGGCCAGGACGCCTGGCGGGCGGGGCACCGGCTGAACGGCGAGCTACTCGGCTTCAAGTTCGACGCCTGGGAGGGCGGCCACCGGGTCCCCTTCCTCGTCCGCTGGCCGGGCCGGGTCGAGGCGGGCTCGGTCTCGCACCAGCTCCTGGGGCAGGTGGACGTGCTCGCCACCCTCGCCGCTCTGATCGGGCGCGAGCTCGGCGAGGACGAGGGCGAGGATAGCTTCGACATGCTGCCGGCGCTGACCGGTGATCCGGAGGCCTCCCTCCGCGACCACCTCGTGGTGGCTGCCGAGCACGCCACCCATCTCGCCTTGCGCCGGGACCGCTGGGTTTGGATCGGCGCTCGCGGCGGCGGCGGCTCCACGGCCAGCCTGCCCGGCGACCACGGCTTCGGCGGGCCCGCGGCCTTCGAATTCACGGGACGGGAGAACAGCGACATCGCCAAGGGTCGCCTCCGCCCCGACGCTCCCCCCGAGCAGCTCTACGACCTCGAAGCCGACCTCTCTCAGCGCACGAACACGATCCGCGACCACCCCGAGATCGCAGAGGAGATGAGGCGAACGTTGGAGGCCATTCGCCGCTCGGACGGCACCCGCACCGGCACCCACTAGAGCCGCGGAAGCCGATAGCCGATCCTGCGAATCGGTCCCTCCGGCTTCAGCGGTCCTCGCGCACCAGCTTCAACGCCACCTCCATCTCCACATCGAGGTCCGCTAGCATGCCCCAGACCGTACGGCGGACATCGTGGTCGGGCTGGACGCCGACGCCTGGCGGCAGGCTGGTGACGGCGGCCAGATAGGTGGTGCGCGCGATCTTCACGCGGAGGCCCGTGGCGGGGAGCTCGATCTCCTTCGAATTGTCGTTGCAGGTGAAGGTGGCGCCCGAAGGCTGGCCGATCATCTCCACCCGACCCTGCTGCTTCAGGAGCGAGAGCACGTGGCCGGCGGTCGAGGTGTTGCGACCGCCGATCAGGACGAAGACCCGACCGCGGAAGCGGTGTTCGGCTGGCTCGCGGGGACGGGTGAACGCTCGCAGGGCGAAGGCGTCGAGGGGCGAGTTCTCTTCGGGATCGAAGCAGAAGTAGGTGAACGGCTCCTCGGCGAGGTAGGAAACCAGGAGCGCTCCCTGCGAGGGCTCACCCCCCGGGTTCTGGCGCAGGTCCACGATCAGATTGCCGATGGCCTTCTCCTCGAGGCGGGTGAAGAAGCCCTCGAGCTCGCGGGTGAAGCGCTCCTCGTCGGGCGGGCCGAAGGTCGGGTGGACGAGGATGGCCAGGTTCTCCTCGGGAAGAATCCGGGTCTCCAGCACGTGGCTCGGCCAGGGCGGGAGCTCGGGGCCGCGCGCCTCCACTGCCACCCTCCACTGCTCGTAGCCCAGCGCGGGGACCGAGAGGTCGTGCACCTCCTCGGAGCCGTGCGGCCGCACCCGGAGACCGAAGCGCTCCGGGCTGCCGAAGCAGATGGCGTGGTGCAAGTGGAAGCGGAAGTTCACCTCCCACAGCTTCTGGCTCTCGATCCCGCCGTCGGAGGGAACGCTGGCCATGAGCCGCGAGATCAGCTCGGCCGCGCTCAGATCACCGATTCGCAGGATCTCGGCGCCGGGCGCGAGGAGGGCGCGCTCTCGCGACTCGTCGAGGTAGCAGGTCCGCACGTAGAGCCGGCCGTCGATCACCTGGGGATCGACCGGCAGGAACGTCGCGGAGCGAAGACGCGCCATGTAGTGCGGAACCGGGAGCTGGATGCGGGTGTGGACGCAGTGGACGCGGGCGACGAGGGGAGCGATCAGCGTCTCGAGCTCAAGCGGCGTCATGGGCCCGTCGATGCGCGCCAGGGTCTCGTCGAACAGGTGGTCCAGGTCCTCCTTCGTCTCGTAGACGTAGAGCGCGGGGTGCCAGTCCTCGAGAGTCTTCCGCAGCAGCGCGAAGTCCTCGCGCAGCGCGGCCGGCTCCACGGGCGTGAGGAAGGGGCCCGGACCCGCGATGAGGTCGAGCGCGTCGTTGGGAACGAGGAAGACCAGGTCGTGGTGGACGCACTTCCACCCCTCCTCCTCCCGCCGCATGAGCCCCGAGCCGCGCAGCACGCACAGCCCCGGCTTCTCCACCAGGGAGTCGAACCAGGCGAAGCGGCCGTCCGCGGCCTCGGTGAGGTGGAGGACGCGGAGCTTCGTTTCGAGTCCCATCCCGGCGGCGAACCGGGGCTCCAGCAGCTCGCGCACCTCGGAGCGCGTCTAGCGCTCGTGCACGTCGGTCCCCAGCATCACGGCGTCCTCGGCCAAGTGGTCGAGATAGCCCTCCAGGTCCGCCTCCGCGCCTGCCCGATAGAGCCCCTCCAGCGCCACGGCGACCTCGGAGCCGGCCGGAATCGACCTCCTCGGCCTCGGGAGCACCTCACGGATCTCTGCCGCCAGCTCCAGTGCACGATCGTTGGGCACGGGGAAGGCGGCGCAGACCTGGACGAGCTTCCAGCCCGCCTCACCTCGGCGCAGCACGCCGCTCGTCCGGAACTCCGCCCCGTTCTCTCGTCTCAGCTTCTCGTCGAACCAGGCCGTCGTGCCGTCCTCGGAGATCCCGACGTTCTGCTCGTACGGGACGGTCTTCCATCCGGTCCCGCCCGAGAACACCGGCAGCACCAGCGCCCGGAACTCCTCGACCGTGAAGCGCTCCCCGGGCGCGGAGCCCAGGATGACCGCGTCCTCGCGGAAGCAGCCGAAGTACCGGTCCCCGTCCGCCTCGGCCGCGGCGGCGTGGAAGTCGGTGAGCAGGGCCTCGACCTCGGCGCGGAGGCGGTCGGCTTCCGTAGGCTCCTGTGCGGAGACCGCGCCCTGGAGCAGGATGAGGCCGAGCAGGAGTCGGGGAACCAGGCGAGAGATGGTCAGCACGATGTCCTCCTCGGTTCGCGGCCGGCCCTGGGCCGGCCTACTCCAGTCCGCGCGCGAGATCCGCCTCGGCGGCGATGTGACCGAAGGCCGCCCAGCGCCCCTCCTCGAGGATGGCCTCGAAGATCTCGCGGGCCTTCTTCGTCCGCCCTTCGGCGAGGTGCCAGTTGCCCAGGCCGTAGGCCGTGGCCGCGTTCATGATCGCCCCGTGCTCCGCACCGATCAGCGAAGCCTCGTCGATCTCCCCCCTGTAGAAGAGGCAGAGCTGGTGGTAGGCCATATTCTCGATGACGTCCATGCCGGCGTCGATCGACTCGAGGGCAGCCGCGGCCTCGTCGTCCCGACCCAGCCTCCGCAGCGCCATGTACAGCCAGTGCGCAGTCGAGACGAGGTTGTCCGGACGATCCGAGGCCTCCAGACAGCGCCGGTAGGCGCCCACCGCTTCCTCGTACTCGCCCTTCAGGTAGTGGGCCAGGCCGAGGTGGTACCAGACGTTGGTGTGCAGCGAACTGACCGGGATGTTGCGGGCGTTCGGCATCCCATCCGGCTCGATCTCGTCCGGCTGGCCCTCGATCAGCTCGGCGGCTCGCTCGAAGTCGGCGATGGCGCGGTCGAGCCGTCGGGTCGATATGTAGCGATGGCCGCGGTGTCGATAGAGCCGGGCGTCCTCGGGCCAGACCTCGATCGCTTGGGTGTAGATCGCGATGGCCTCCCCGTACAGACCAAGATAGGCCGCCCGCCGCCCGTACCAGATGGCGCTCTCGACGTCCCCGGAATCCTCCAGGTAGTCAAGCTTGGCTCGCTCGTACTTCTCCAGGGCATCGGCCGACGGCTCCGGGCGATGGAGCGGCTCGCCGAGGAAGGAGATGGCATCGGGCGCCTTGGTGCGGGGTGGGTTCTCCCACTCCAGGCAGGAGGCGACGAACGCCAGGGATCCGAGCAGAAGGGTGATTCGCAGGTTCATTCCGGCTCCTCCTCGTTCAGCTCACCTCGAAACCGAACAGGTGGATCTTCTCGTAGCCCCACGACCGGCGCGAGGCGAGGCGCACGGCCCGGGTCTCGATCCCCAGGGGCAGCTTCACAAGGCGCTGGTGGTTCTCGCGGACCTCGTGGACGGCGCGCCAGCGGCCGCCCTCCTCCTCGACCAGCAGGTCGAAGTCCCGGCAGAGCCGCCTGGGGAAGGGAGCCCGATGGCCCTTCTTCGGCCAGCTGTGGGGCATGGTCTTGTCGAAGGGCAGGTAGGTGTCGAAGACCAAGCGGGCGCGCTCGAGCCGGCGGGGCTCGTCGAAGCGGTACTCCACCCAGGCCTCGGGATCGCCCCACCAGCCGTTGTCCTCCTCGCCGAGGGTGCGATCGATCCCGTTGCGCAAGGGCTCGGGGTCGCCGGTCGAGGCGGTCAGGCGGGCCTCGGCGGAGATCGCCGGGATGGGCCGCAGGAGGCCCGGGAGCCAGCAGTCGTCGTCCATCAGCGCCGCCTGCAGCTCGCCCGTCCGATCCCGACCGACCTGGCGCGGGCTCAGGCCGTGCCGTATGGCCAGCGCCGCGGCCGTGCCCGCCGCCTGGCCGAGGAGCGCGCAGGTCGCCATGACCCGCGTGGAGCTCAGGCCGAGGTGGGTGGCGGAGATGTTGCGGCCGGCGAACAGCAGGTTCTCGACGTTGCGCGAGTAGAGGCTGCGATACGGGATGCCGTAGGGCGAGGGGGCCGGGTGGTGCCGCGTGGGCGGTCCCTGGTGCCGGATCCCGCCGGGCGGGTGGTCGTCCATGGTCCAGCCGCCGTAGGCCACGATGTCCTCGAAGCGGCCACCCGCCTCGATGTCGTTCTGGGTGAGCACGTGGTCGCCGATGTAGCGGACGTTCTCGCGCTTGCCCGGCAGGGCCCCGATCCAGTCCAGCTCCCAGCCGTGCCCGCGGCCGTCGGGGTGGTTCTTGATGTAGGCCCAGATGCCGAGGGCGATGCGCAGGAGCTCGTCGCGGATCTCCTCGGCGTCGGCGATGGTGTCCTGCTCCCCGCCGATCTCCAGCCACCAGAAGTTGCCGGACGGATGGAGGCTGCGGTGCGGCAGGTCGCCGTCCTCGTAGCGGTGGGCCCAGGTCGGGGGCACGAAGGGTACGTGCTCGTCGACCTCGCGGAGCTGGATGAGGATCGAATTCCCCATGGTCTTCGCGTCCGGCCGCAGCGGCGCGTGGGACTCGTCGTGCTCGCCCCGCGCCTCGCGGCCCCGGCGGTGCTCCGCCCCGCAGACCCGCAGGACCGAGTCCCCCGAGCAGTCGGCGAAGAGGCTCGCCTCCACCGAGTGCCACCGCTGGCTCGTGGTCTGCCAGCCGCGGACGCTCCGGATGCGGCCCTCCTCGGCGAACACCCCGTTGCAGGAGCAGTTGAGCAGTAGCTCCAGGCCGGGCTGCATGCGCGCCGTCTCGTAGAGCACCGTGTCCCAGATGGAGAACTTCAGGCCCGGGTTGCGCCAGCAGTTCTCCATGTGGATCTCCTCCAGGATCCCGGCCTCCTTGTTCTCCGCCCCGTGGGCGCCGCGCACGTGCATGCGGATCTCGGAGGAGGCGTTGCCGCCCAGCACCGCCCGGTCCTGCATGAGGACCACCCGCGCGCCGCGCCGCGCCGCGGCCACGGCCGCGCAGAGCCCGGCCAGACCGCCGCCGACAACGGTCAGGTCGGCCTCGTGGCGGACGACCTCGAAGGGGGTCGGCTCCGGGTCCGCGGAGGAAGAGGGAGGAGCGGGCTCGCCCGGCGTGATCGCCGCCCTCCCGGCCGGCACCGACGAGGGCGTTCCGACGGCCCGCAGGGGGAGGCTGAACGAGAGGGCGCCGGCCGCACCCAGCCCCCGGACGAAGTAGCGCCGGCTCACGCGGGGAACGTCGCTCATGGTCGTCTCCTCAGGATCGCACCCGTCCGTCGTCCAGCTCGTCGGCCCGGTGCGCGCGCAAACGGCGGAACATGTCGCGCAGGTTCATGAAGCCGCCGATGGTGAACCAGATCATGACGGCCGTCCCCACGAAGAGCACGAACCAGGTCCATCCCCGCCACCAGGAGAGCCAGGTCTCGTCCGGAACGTCGACCACCGTGTTGTACACCGTGCCGACGATGAAGATCAGCGTCCACGCCAGGGGCCAGGAGACGGTGATCAGGGTGACCCACTTGTCCACCCCGGTGAACTCCCCGGTGAAGCCCAGGCGGCGCAGCCAGGTGCCGTGCTCGGTCTTCGAGCGCACCCGGTCCTCCTCCACCTCGTACTTCCCGCGGTGCAGCAGGCGGTCGAGGTCGAACTCGCGGCGCGGGCCCAGGAGGGAGACCAGCACGTAGGCGCCCATCGCGGCGGCGATGGCGCAGAAGGTCAGGACCTGGCCGGTGATCCGGGGCGCATCGTGCACCCAGACGTGAAAGCGGGCCACGGGCTCCAGCCAGCCGGCGGCCCATCCCTTCGGGTCCCCGCGGAGGAACCCCTCGTGGGGCTCCACCATGTTGTTGAACAGCCAGCGCACGAGGAGCTGCTGCTTGACGATGATCCCCCAGGCGCTGAGCAGGAGCCCCAGGATCATGGCCGTCCAGGCCGCCGCCGTGGTGCCCCGCTTCCAGTACAGCCCGCCGATGATCGCCGAGCCGGCTCCGCCCACGAAGACCGCGCCGGTCAGGGCCAGGAACATGGCTATGTACTGGCTGGGCTCGTAGTGGTAGCTGAAGATCACCGCGAAGACCGCCACCGCGAAGATGGCGGACCGCAGGAGCAGGAGGTGCGCGCGGGACGAGAGCGGCTTGCGCCGGAAGGGCAGCACCACGTCCTGCACGAAGATGGCTCCCCAGGAGTGCAGGTAGGTGTCGTTGGTGCTGATGAAGGCGCCCAGCATGGCCGCGCAGAAGAGCCCCAGGAGGCCGGTGGGCAGCAGGATCGCCACCGCGAAGGGCGTGCGCATCTCCGACTGCAGAGCGCCCGTGGCCAGGGGCTCGAGGGCCCCGTTCACCGCGGCCGCCTGGTCGGCGTAGGCGGGGTGGTGCATCAGGGTGCGGATGCAGATGGGCAGCACCAGGGCGATCAGCATGAGCACCCGGAAGCGCCAGCCGTTCAGGATGTTGGCCATCTTGGCCTCGTGGGCGTTGAGGGCCGCGGCGTTGTAGCCCTGGTCGCCCTGCCACGCCCGCATGCCGTAGAACATCACCACGACGCTGATCAGGAAGTACCAGACGTTGAAGTTCTCCTCCCCCTGCAGCTTGAAGGGGTGGATCATCGACTTGCCCTCGGGCGGGGCGTTGCCCAGCTCGGCGGTCACCCGAGCGCCCTCCCACACCCGGCCCAGCAGGGTGTCGGCCACGTGCTCCCAGGGGATGGTGAAGAGCAGGAAGAAGATGATCGCGAGGAAGACCAGGTTGCTGAAGATCCCCTGGAGGAAGTCGGTCACCATGACCGCGATCTGCCCGCCCAGGAAGACGAAGGTCAGGGCCACCCCCATGAGCCCGATCATCAGGACCGGGAAGGTCTCCAGCGTCGTCCCCAGGAAGGCGAAGCGCTCGGGCAGCCCGCACAGGGCCATGAAGAAGCGGGCCGCCACCCCGGGGAAGATCCCGTAGTTGATGATCCCCGACAGGAAGGCCACCAGCCCGCCGAAGACGCGGAAGCTCTTGCCGTAGCGCATCTCGAAGAACTGCGCCAGGGTCATGGCCCGCGTGCGCCGGAAGCGGTAGATCACCCAGCCGGTCAGGGCGATGACGATCGCGGCCGGACCCTCCATCAGGCCCCACCAGATCGACGAGAAGCCCACCTCGTAGTTCAGCTGGAAGTACCAGACCAGGGTGATGACGCCCAGCTGCGCCATGTTGAAGGCCACCGAGATCAGGTAGCGCCCGGCGCAGCGGTTGGCAGCCAGGAAGCCCGAGACGCTGGTGGCGTAGCGCTGGGTGGTGAGGGCTCCGATGCTCAGGACTGCGAGCAGGCCGGCGACGATGGCCCAGTCCAGCAAGTGGAGGTTCATGGAGCGGACCGCCGCGGCTCGACGAGCAGGGTCAGGATCTCGAAGGGCCGCAGGGCGAGCTCGGTGGTGGGCGGGTCCGCGCGGTGCTGGATCTCCCGCTCGACGGGCTCCTCGAGCAGGTCGGCGGCCCGGACGCCGGCGACCGGCATCCTCCACCGGATGCGGCCCCGGCCCAGCCCGCCGCGCCGCTCGACCAGCCGCAGAACCAGGCCGCGGCCGTCCTGCGCCGGCTTGAAGCAGGCGATCTCGAGGTCGGCGCCCCCCTCCAGCTCGAGCTCGAAGGGAGCCAGGCGCGAGCCGCCCGCGCCCGGGCGCCGATCCCACGGCGCTCCCGCGCCCGGCGAGGCCGGGCCCGGCCCGGAATCCAGCGACACGACGACCGGCGGCTCGGCCAGCTCGTCCGCCTCCCGCGGCACGCGCGCCCTTCGCCAATCCCCGGCGTGGGGCAGGAAGCCGTAGCGAAACTCGTGGCGGCCGCGGTCCGCGTCGGGATCGGGGAAGGTGGGGCCGCGCAGCAGGGAGAGGCCCAGGACGTTCTCGTGGATCGAGCGGCCGTACTTGCCGTCGTCCAGCAGCGCCAGCCCCAGGCCCGGCTGGGAGAGGTCCATCCACCGGTGCCCGGGCACCTCGAAGCGGGCCTCCTCCCAGGAGGTGTTCCGGTGGGTGGGCCGCTGGACATGGCCGAGCTGGATCCCGCAGGTCGCGAAGCGCGCGCGCACGCCCGTGGGGTTCAGGGTGCGCAGCAGGGTCCGGCTCTCGCGCCAGTCGATCTCGGTCTCGACCTCGATCCTGCGCGCGCCCGCCTCCAGCACGTAGCGCTGGACGATGGTGCTCTCGCGGAAGCGGCGCCGGACCTCGATCGCGCCGCGCAGCGCTCCCGACTCGACCACCTCGATCGAGTCGGCCCGACCGTCGAGGGGGAAGGGCTTGTCGGCGCAGTCCCAGTCGACGTTCCAGGCCTCCCAGCGCCGCGGGCGGTCCTCGTAGGCGACGAGCTGGTTGAGGGGCGCCAGGGCGCCGCCGCGCCGGACGGCGTTGACCGGCAGCTCGCAGCCCGCCGAGCGCAGCTCGGCGATCCGCCCGGCCTCGTCCAGGGTCGCCGAGAGGTGGGCGTTCTCCAGGGTGTGATCGCCGACGCGCACGCGCTCGGCGGGCTGCGGTGCGTCCGGCTCGGCGGTCGCGACGTCGAGCAGCGCGGCGCCCAGGGAGGCGAGGTCCCGGACCCGGACGAGCTCCTCGCCCAGCCGCACCACCGCCGTTCGCTCGTGCGAGCAGGGATTCAGCACCAGCGCCGGCGCCGCCATCCCGGACGCGTCGGCCCCGGCCGCCAACGATCGGGTCGCCATCACGAGCGCGCCATCCAGCTCCTCCTCCACCCGCGCGAAGGCCTCGCGCGCGTCGGCGTACACCTCGGCGATCGAGGTCCCCGGCAAGATGTCGTGGAACTGGTGCAGCAGGACGATCTTCCAGACGGCGTCGAGCTTCGGGGCCAGCTCCCGCGCGGCCTCGCCGCCCGGCCGGCAGGCGAGCAGGGCCTCGACCAGGCGCAGCCGCCGCTCGGCCAGGGCGTTGGCGCGCTTGATCCAGGCCTGGCTGGTCAGGGTCCCCCGGTGCTGCTCGAGGTAGAGCTCGCCGTCCCAGGCGGGCAGGTCGCGGCCGCCCACCTTCTGCTCCCGGCGCTCGCGGTGCAGGGCCTCGCAGAACGAGTCCACCCGCCCCGGCTCGACGCGCGGCAGGCCCTCGACCCGGGCGGCGAGCTGGGCGCGGTGGACGATCTCCGCGGTCGGTCCGCCGCCTCCGTCCCCGTAGCCGAAGGGCTGCAGCCAGCGGCCGATGAAGACGCGATCGGGACCCACCGGCCGCTGGTCCTTGCGGACCACGCGATCCTGGCCCCGGAGCAGGTCCTCGGGCTGCAGCGGCGCGTTGTAGTTCTCGCCCGGGGTGAGGTGGGCCAGGACCTCGCTCCCGTCGATCCCCCGCCAGCGGAAGCTGACGTGGGGGAACTCGTTGCGCTCGCTCCAGGCCATCTTGTCGGTGATGAAGGTGTCCAGGCCGGAGAGGCGCATGATCTGCGGCAGGGAGGCGGGGAACCCGAAGGTGTCGGGCAGCCAGAGGTAGCGCTGCTGCGCGCTCTCGCCGAAGCGCTCCTTCCAGTAGCCGGCGCCGTGGAGGATCTGGCGGATGAGGGACTCGCCCGAGGGGGCGTGGCAGTCGCACTCCACCCACATGGCCCCGCCGGCCTCCCAGCGGCCCTCCGACACGCGCGAGCGGATGCGCTCGAAGAGCGCCGGCGAGGCCTCCTCGACCGTGGCGTACTGCTGGGCCTGGCTGGCCAGGAAGCGGAAGCCCGGGAAGCGCTCCATCAGCTCCAGGGCGCTGGCCCACGAGCGCAGGACCTTGCGCCGCGTCTCGGCCAGCGGCCACAGCCAGGCGGTGTCGATGTGGGCGTGGCCCACGGCGACGCAGGTGGTGGCCGGGCGGAGCTCGCCGCCGGCGAGCAGGGCGTCCAGCTCCGCTCCGGCGGCCTTGGCGGCTTCGGCGGGATCCCGAGCGGGGATGGCGTCGGTGATCGCCCGCAGGCCGCGGAGGAGCTCGTGGGAGCGGGCGGAGGCCTCGGGCAGGGCCAGGGCCAGGCGCCGGGCGAGCTCGTAGCGCTGCCGGAAGCTCCACAGGGCCGGATCCACGGCCACCAGCTCGCAGCGCTCGAGCCGCCCCGGCTCGGGGCCCTGCCACCGCTGGTGCAGCTCGGGGTGATCCCACCAGAAGGTGCTGATGCCCAGGGGCATGTTGCAGGCCGCCTCGACCAAGCACTCGATCGCCTCGCCGCCCTCGGCCTCCGGAAACAGTAGGCAGGTGTCGCGGTTGTCGTCGAGGCCCTGGCGCGGCTCGCCCCCCTGCCACAGGAGGGCCTCGGTGCCGCTGGAGAAGCGCAGGGCCACGGGTCGGCCGGCCATCTCGCGCGGGACCTCGCCCCGGATGCGGAACCAGGCGGTGGACCAGGCCGGTCCCCAGCGGAATCCCGGCTCGACCGGCGTGAAGTCCGCGCTGCTCGCCTCGTCGAGGCCCGGTCGCCCGGCGGTCTGGAAGACCGCTACCTCCAGCGGCGCGCGCAGCGGGTGCACGGCGGGCGCGAGCACCTCGCCTGCGAAGGACTCGAAGCGGATGGCCGCGTACTCGCGGTCCGAGATGCCGATCATCGCGCGAGTGTATCCGGCGCGCCCAGGACCTGCACCAGGATCTCACGCGTCCGCGGCTTGTTGTCGAAGTCGCAGAGGACGATCTGCTGCCAGGTCCCCAGCCCCGGCGTTCCATCGACGATGGGTACCGAGATCGAGGGGCCCAAGAGGGCCGAGCGCACGTGGGAGTAGCCGTTGCCGTCCCCCCAGCGGGCGTCGTGGTCGTAGTGCATGCGCTCGGGCGCGAGGCGGTCGATCGCGCGCTTGAGGTCCTCGACCGCCCCGGACTCGTACTCGATGGTGGTGATGGCCGCGGTGGAGCCGGGGGTGAAGACCGTGAGCAGCCCGCTCCGCACGCCGCTGCGCCTCACGACGTCGACCACGTCGTAGGTGAGGTCCAGCACGTCCGTGCCGGCGGTGGTGTCCCGCCGGAGGGTCTCGAGCGCGCCGGTCATGGTCCGGGGAGAGGGGCTAGGCCTCTCCCTCCCCTTCCTGGATGAGCGACTCGGCCTTGTACCCCCCCCTGGCGCGGTCGCGCAGGAAGATCAGCCCGAAGACCACGATGATCACCAGCGAGAAGGGGGCCACGTAGCGGAAGGACATGCGGCCGCCGTGGAAGTCCGCCGGGGTGAGCACTTCCCCGAGCTCGTCCACCACCGCCCGGGCGGCACCGGAGCTGGGGGCGTTCTTGATCGCCTCGCGCATGGCGTCGGCGGTCTTGAATTCGGGCAGGACATCGCCGGCGTCCAGGACCTCCGAGACCTTCTCCACGGCGGCCAGGATCTCGACCTTGATCGTCTCGGGCTCGGCCTCGGCCGCGGGCGGGTAGACCTCGACGACCTTCTTCAGAACCTCGCGGGTCCGCTCGACCGGAAGGTCCTCGTGCAGGTAGCGGTCCGCGATACGGCCCATCTGCGGCGTGGTCACGACCCCGACCATGAGCATCCCCGTTCCGCCCATCAGGGCCAGACCGAGGGCGCCACTCCTGGGCACCCGTTCCGAGACCACGCCCAGCATGGTGGGCCAGAAGTAGCACACGCCGATGGCGAAGACGGTCGCCGACAGGAAGGCCATGGCGGTGCTCTCGGCGAAGCTGAACCAGTAGAGGCCGATGCCGGAGAGGATGGCCGAGCCCACCAGGATGCCGGTGGGCGAGAGCCTGTGGACCACGGGCCCGGCGAAGAAGCGCAGGACCGCCATCAGGCCGCTGATGTAGGCCAACACCAGGATGCCGGGGATATTCCCTGCCTCCAGAACGGCGGGGATCCACCGGTTGGGGCCGAGCTCGAGCGAGGCCGTGATGCACATGCAGAGGAGCAGGACCAGGAACAGCGGTCTCAGGAGCGTGGCCTTCACCATGCCCTCGAAGGTGATGCCCGACTGCACCCGCTCGGTGGGCGGGAAGGCCTGCCTCGCGAACAGAATCCCGTAGATCACGGTGGGGACGAAGACGAGACCCAGCTTGAGCCGCCAGTCGGCGTCGCCCCCGGGCTCGGCCAGCGCCTTCATGAGCAGATAGCTGGCCACGCCACCGATGAGGATGCCCCCCGGGAACCAGACGTGGAACTGGTTCAGCTTCTTCGTCTTCTCATCCGGATACAGCGTCGCGACCAGCGGGTTGCAGGCCGCCTCGACCGTGCCGTTGCCCAGGGCGATGATCAGAGCGCCGAAGAAGAGCATCCAGAAGGCCCCGCCGCCGGCGCCCGCGGCCAGGATCATGATCAGCGGGCCCGCCGCGTGGCACAGCAGCGCGAAGCGCATGAGCGTCCGCATGCCCAGCGCGTCCACCAGCGGCCCGAGGACGTAGATCGAGAGGGTGAAGCCCCAGATGGCGGCTCCGGCGATGTACCCGACCTCCAGGTTGCTCAGGATGAACTGGGCCTTGAGCGCCGGGATGATGGCGCTCACCACGGCGAAGGCCACCGCGGTGGAGATCAGGGCGAAGCAGCTTCCAACGAACAGGCGTCCCTTGTTCATCGATCTCGTCCCTCCGTATGCTCGACGATCGGTCGCGGTTCCGACCCGTCTCGATGCCGGGCCGGCGGCTCCCCTGCGGTTGCCGCGGCAGTGTGCCCGAGGCGCTTCGGGTTTTCAATCGACGGCGCCCCGGGAGGGCGGCTACACTGCCGCCCCGGCCCATTCGAGGGAGTCAGATCATGGATTCGACGCTAGAGCCCGTCTTCCAGGGGATCCTCAAGTACGACCAGGAGGCCGCCTGCGAGGGCACCCGCAAGGCCCTGGAGGCCGGCGAGGCTCCCGAGCGGATCCTCCAGGAGGCCCTGATCCCCGCCATGCGGGAGGTGGGCCGCCTCTTCGAGGAGGGCCAGTACTTCCTGCCCGAGATGCTGGTCGCGGCGCGGGCCATGAAGGGCGCGCTGGCGATCCTGGAGCCGCTGCTGGTGGAGTCCGACGTGCAGCCGGTGGGCAAGGTCGCCATCGGGACGGTGCAGGGCGACCTGCACGACATCGGCAAGAACCTGGTCGCCACCATGCTCGGCGGGACCGGCTTCGAGGTCATCGACCTGGGCGCCGACGTGAAGGCCGAGGCCTTCGTCAAGGCCGTGAAGGAGGACGGCGCCGACGTGGTCGCCATGTCCGCCCTGCTCACGACCACCATGGTCAACATGAAGGCCACCGTGGACGCCCTGGCCGAGGCCGGCCTGCGCGACCGGGTCAAGGTGATGGTGGGCGGCGCCCCCCTCACCGACGCCTACGCCCGCGAGATCGGCGCCGACGGCTTCGCGCCCGACGCCAGCCGCGCGGCCAAGCTGGCCGGCACGCTGCTGGGAGTGGGCGAGGCTCCCTGAGGCCCGCGGCTCCCCTGGCCATCGCGCCCGATTCGGGACGGAGGACGATGGGGTGAAGCGCTCCGAGATCGACCGCCTGATCGAGGACTGCCTGGTCCTGCTCTCCGAGAAGGGTGTGGCCCTTCCGCCGCAGGCCCGCTGGGACCTGAGGACCTGGTGGGAGCGCAGGGAGGAAGCCGACGAGCTTCGCCGCCGCGGCATCGGCTGGGACCTGACCGACTTCGGCTCGGGCGACTTCGACCGCTTCGGCCTCCTGCTCTACACCCTCTCCAACGGCGTCGCCCGCGGCGAGGGGGATCAGCCCTACGCCAACAAGCTCCTGGTGGTCGGGGAGGGCCAGATCACCCCCACCCACCACCACTGGAGCAAGATGGAGGACATCATCGTCCTCCGCGGCGGGGTCCTGTGCGTCGAGGTGCACCGGGTGGGGCCCGCCGACGCCCTCGATCGCTCGAGCGAGGTCCGCGTCCTCCTGAACAACGCCTGGACGACCCATCCCCCCGGCGCGGTCCTCGCCCTGGGTCCGGGCGAGCGCGTGCGGCTCGACCAGCACCACTACCACCGCTTCTGGGGTGGCGAGGGGGCCGGGCCGGTCATCGTGGAGGAGGTCTCCATGGTGAACGACGACGCGCGGGACAACTGCTTCCTGCCCGAGGACGGCGTGGGCCGCTTCCCGGAGATCGAGGAGAACCGCGAGCCGCGCCACCTGCTGTGCACCGAGCTGCCCGGCACCGAGGCCTTCCAGCGGCTGGTCGAGCGCCATCTGGCCTGAAGCCCCGGACCGATCCACTTCCGAAGGACGGAAGAGCATGCCCCTCCCCCAGAAGCGTCTCCTGGTCCTCGCCACCCTGGCCCTCGCGCCGGGGCTCCCCTGCCTCGGCCAGGCCGACGAGGCGCGCCCGCGCTTCGAGCCCGACTGGGAGTCCCTGAACGCCCGCCAGAGCCCCGAGTGGTTCCGCGACGCCAAGCTGGGCATCTTCATCCACTGGGGCGTCTACTCGGTTCCCGCCTACTGCCACACCAGCACCTACTCGGAGTGGTACCTGTGGTGGCTGAAGACCGCCTCCCACGGGGGGATGGTGCGCGACTTCCACGAGGAGAACTACGGCAGCGACTTCGAGTACCGCGACTTCGCCCCCCTGTTCCGGGCCGAGCTGTGGAACCCGCGCGACTGGGCCGCCCTCTTCGAGCGGGCGGGAGCCCGCTACGTCGTGCTGGTCTCCAAGCACCACGACGGCTTCGCCCTGTGGCCCAGCGAGCACGCCAGCCGGGCGCGGGGCCACGCGTGGAACAGCGTCGAGACCGGTCCGCGGCGGGACCTCTGCGGCGAGCTGGCCGAGGCCGTCCGCGCGGAGGGCCTGCGCATGGGCTTCTACTACTCCTTCATGGAGTGGAACAACCCGCTGTACGTTCGCGGCGACGAGGCGGCCATCTCCCGCTACGTCGAGGAGATGATGATCCCCCAGATCCGCGACCTGGTGTCGCGCTACCGGCCGGCGGTCTTCTGGCCGGACGGCGAGTGGGACCACCCCGACTCGCTCTGGCGCAGCACCGAGATCCTGGCCGGGCTCTACAACCAGTGCGAGAACCCCGAGGAGCTGGTGGTCAACGACCGCTGGGGGCGCGGGCTGCGCGGGCAGGTGGGCGACTACTACACCACCGAGTACGGCAACTGGGGCAACTCGCCCGGCGTCAAGGACCCCACCCGCCCCTTCGAGGAGTGCCGCGGCATCGGGCACAGCTTCGCCCTCAACCGCCTGGAGAACCTCGACGCCTACCTGAGCCGCGAGGAGCTGGTGCGCCTGCTGATCGACCTCGTCAGCAGGGGCGGCGGCCTGCTCCTGAACCTGGGCCCCACCGCCGACGGCCGCATCCCGGTGATCCAGCAGGACCGCCTGGTGGGCCTGGGCGAGTGGCTGGAGGTCCACGGCGAGGCCATCTACGGGGCGCGCCAGAGCCTCTTCCGCTTCCTGCCCTGGGGTCGCTCGACCACCAAGGGCGACACCCTCTATCTGCACGTCTTCGACTGGCCGCGCGACGATCGGCTGGAGGTGCCGGGGCTGCTGAGCCGGATCGAGAAGGCCTGGCTGCTGCACGATCCCGAGGAGCGCGCCCTCGAGGTGACGCAGAATGGGGAGGGCCCGCCCTCGATCGACCTCCTGGGCCGCCACCCGCACCGGTACGCCAGCGTCATCGCCCTGGAGCTTTCCGGCCCGCCCCAGGTGAGCCACCGGATCCGAGCCGGGCGCGACGGCCGGATCCTCCTGCGCGCCGAGCACGCCGACCTCTTCGGCGGGGTCCGCATCGAGAGCGGCCCCGCGCCGGAGGACGAGCGCGAGACGCGCTACAACGTCGGCTACTGGCTGAAGCCGTCCGACCGCGTCTCCTGGGACGTCGACGTGACGCCCCATACCCGGTACCGCGTGGAGCTGGAGTACGGCTGCCAGCCCGGGAGCGAGGGCGGCCGACTCGTCCTGCAGCTCGGTGACCGCGAGCTCCCCGCCAGGATCCCGATCGACACCGGCGCCTGGCACAGCTACCGCGAGCTGATGCTGGGCGAGATCGAGACCGGCGAGAGCCCCTCGGTCACCGCCACGGTCCGGTGCACGCACATCGCCGGCGAAGCCCTGATGAACCTGCGGTGGATCGAGCTGATCCCCGTCGAATGAGCAGCGCCATGACCCCTGCCCTCCCCGTGGAAGTCGGCACCCCCCCGGAGCTGGACCCCGGCTTCCTCCCCGCCGTCCTGTGGAACCGGGCCTTCCGCGAGGCGGTCCGGGCCGAGCCCGACAGCGCCGATCTCCACCTCGCCCTGGCGCGCCCCGACGGCACGGTCTTCCGCCGCTCGACGCGCGTGCTCCCCGAGCGGGGCGCCGGCCCCGAGCTGAACCGCCTGCACGTCGAGCGCCTGCTGAAGTCCCTCCTGTGGCAGAAGGGCGGCTCGAGGGTCTACCTCGCCGGCAGCGAGGCCCTGGGCCGCGTGCTGGCCGAGACCTACTCCGCCACCGGCGCGCGGGCCTTCGACCGCGAGATCATCGGCGAGCGGATGTTCGGCGAGCCCCTGGAGGTCAGCTGCTGCGCCGAGGAGGAGCTCCCCGAGGAGCGCGAGGCCGCGGTCCCCCTGGGCCGCAACCTGGACGGCTGCCGCATCGGCTTCGACCTGGGCGGGAGCGACCGCAAGGGCGCCGCCCTGATCGACGGCGAGGTGGTGCACTCCGAGGAGATCGCCTGGGACCCCTACTTCCAGTCGGACCCGCGCTATCACTACGAGGGGATCGCCGACACCCTGCGGCGGGCCGCCGAGCAACTTCCCCGAGTGGACGCCATCGGGGGGAGCGCCGCGGGCGTGTACGTGAACAACGAGGTGCGCGTGGCCTCCCTCTTCCGCGGCGTATCGCCCGAGGACTTCGAGGAGCACGTCCGGCGCATCTTCTTCCGGCTCCGAGAGGACTGGGGAGGCGCGCCCTTCGAGGTGGTCAACGACGGGGAGGTCACCGCGCTGGCGGGCTCCATGTCGCTCGGCGCCGGCGCCCTGCTGGGGATCTCCATGGGCACCAGCCTGGCGGCCGGCTACTGCGACCCCCGCGGCCACATCACCCCCGGCCTGAACGAGCTGGCCTTCGCCCCCATCGACTACCGCGAGGACGCGCCCGCGGACGAGTGGTCGGGGGACGTCGGCTGCGGCGTGCAGTACTTCTCCCAGCAGGGCGTGGCGCGCCTGGCCCCCCTGGCCGGCATCGAGTTGCCCTCCGAGATGCCCCTGGCCGAGCGCCTGGTGAAGGTGCAGGAGCTCATGGCGCGGGAGGACCCGCGGGCGCGTCGCGTGTTCGAGACCATCGGCGACTGCTTCGGCTACTCCGTGGCCCACTGGGCCGAGTTCTACGAGCTGGAGAGCCTCCTGATCCTGGGGCGGGTGACCTCGGGCGCGGGGGGCGAGATCATCCTCGAGCGGGCCCGGGCGCTGCTCGCCCGCGAGCTCCCCGAGCTCGCCGAGCGGATCGCCATGCGGACCCCCGACGAGAAGGACAAGCGGCACGGCCAGGCCATCGCCGCCGCCAGCCTGCCGCGGACGCGCGCGGCGCGAGCCCCGGACCCCCGCAACCCCGAGAGGGAACCGCGATGAAGCTCACTCGAGCCGACGCCGACGTCTTCGTGCCCGACGGCCTGGAGCTGCCCGAGGCCTTGACCCGCACCACCCACCTGTGCATCGGCGCGCACCAGGACGACCAGGAGTTCATGGCCCACCACGGGATCTCGGCCTGCTTCGGCCGCCCGGACCGCTGGTTCACCGGCGTGGTGGTGACCGACGGGGGCGGAAGCCCGCGCACCGGCCTCTACGGGGAGCTCACCGACGAGCAGATGATGGTCGTGCGCCGGCGCGAGCAGCGCAAGGCGGCCTTCGTCGGGGAGTACGCGGCGCAGTTCCAGCTCGCCTACCCCAGCGCGCAGGCCAAGGACCCCGCCGTGACCTCGATCGCCGCCGACCTCGCCGCGATCCTGGAGCTGGCCCGCCCCGAGGTGGTCTATCTGCACAACCCGGCCGACAAGCACGACACCCACGTGGCCTGCGCCCTGCGGGCCATCGACGCCCTGCGCGCCCTGCCCGCCGAGCAGCGCCCGGAGAAGGTCTACGGCTGCGAGATCTGGCGCGACCTCGACTGGCTGCTGGACGAGGACAAGGTGGTGCTGCCGGTGGACCGCTTCAAGAACATCGCCGCGGCGCTCGGGGGGGTCTTCGACTCCCAGCTCACCGGAGGCAAGCGCTACGACCTGGCCATCCAGGGCCGGCGCACGGCCCACGCCACCATGTTCGAGTCCCACTCCACGGACAAGAGCGACGCCCTGAGCTGGGCCATGGACCTGGCGCCGCTGCTCGAGGACGGGGAGGCCTCGGTGGTCGAGTACGCGCTGGGGCTGATCGACCGCTTCCGCGGCGACGTGCGGGCGCGCGTGGAGGGGCTGGGCGGACGCTAGTGCAGCAACCCGGAAGTCCGAGTTGTTGCACTAAGGACTCGCGGAGTGTCCGGTCGCTCCGACGCCCCGCCAGACGCTACCCTGGGGGGCATGATGAGCGACGCCGCGAACACGACGGATCCGACCGCCGAGCGCCTGCGGGGCTTCGGCGAGACGATCTTCACGCCGATCACCGCCCTGGCCATCCAGCACCGGGCGGTCAACCTGGGCCAGGGCTTCCCCGACTTCGACGGGCCGGACTTCGTCAAGCGCGCCGCCCGGGAGGCGATCGACGCGGGGCACAACCAGTACGCGCCCATGGCGGGCATCCCCGCGCTCCGCGAGGCGATCGCGGACTGGTTCGCCGAGGGCACCGGCCTGGTCGTGGACCCGGACGCGGAGGTCACGGTCACCAGCGGCTGCACCGAGGCGATCCCCGCGACGCTCCTCGGGCTGGTGGATCCGGGCCAAGAGGTCGTGGTCTTCGAGCCTTACTACGACTCCTATCGCGCGGCCCTGGCCATGGCCGGGGCCGTGCCCCGCTTCGTCACGCTGCGCCCGCCCGACTTCGCCATCGACGAGGCGGAGCTGCGCGCGGCCTTCGGCGAGCGCACGCGGGCGATCCTGGTGAACACCCCCCACAACCCGACCGGCCGGGTGTTCACGTGCGCCGAGCTCGAGCTGATCGCGTCCCTGTGCATCGAGCGCGACTGCCTGGCGATCACCGACGAGGTGTACGAGCGGCTGGTGTTCGAGGGCGAGCACGTCCGCCTGGCCAGCCTGCCCGGGATGTGGCAGCGCACGGTCAGCCTGTCCTCGCTGGGGAAGACCTTCTCGCTCACCGGCTGGAAGATCGGCTGGAGCGTGGCGCCCGCGGCCCTCTCGCGCGGCGTGCGCTCGGCCCACCAGTTCCTGACCTTCGCGGTCTCCACGCCCATGCAGCACGCGGCCGTCGCGGCGCTGCGCGCCCCGGCCAGCTACTTCGAGGAGCTCCTGACCTCCTACCGGGCCCGCCGCGACGAGCTGGTGAGCGGACTGGAAGCCCTGGGCTTCGGCGTGCGGCCCCCGGAGGGCACCTACTTCGTGCTCGCCGACCACACGCGCTTCGGCTTCCCCGACGACGTGGCCTTCTGCCGGCACCTGATCGAGGAGGTGGGCGTGGCGACGATCCCGCCGAGCGCCTTCTACCACGACCCCGCGGCCGGGCGCTCGCTGATCCGCTTCGCCTTCTGCAAGAGCATCGAGACACTGCGCGCCGCGCTCGAGCGCATGCGGGCGCGGCTGTAGGGGCCGAGCTTCACCGCTCGACGGACGGAGGCGCCCCTGCGGTAGCCAAACGGCGGTCCCTGCGCTAGCCTCTCCGTGAAATGCGGGGATCCGCCCGGCGCGAAGCCGGGGACCTCGACGCGCTCGAGGAGCACGACATCGCCAGCAGATCGCCCAGTTCGGAGACGCGCGCTCGCGACCGCGGGGACGGAGGGCGCGGGATCCTCCTCCTCGCCCTGGCCCTGGCCTCGGCCGCCGCCGGCCTCCTGCACGCCTGCCGGCCTCCGCCCGCCGGCAGGCCCAACGTCCTCTTCCTGGTCGTCGACGACCTCCGGCCGGAGCTGGGCTGCTACGGGGTCGATCACGTCAGGAGCCCCAACATCGATCGCCTCGCCCGTCGCGGGGTGGTCTTCGGGCGGGCCTACTGCCAGCAGGCGATCTGCTCGCCCTCCCGCACGAGCCTGATGACCGGCCTCCGCCCGGACAGCAGCGGCGTGATCGACCAGGAGACCCACTTCCGAGAGAAGAACCCCGAGGTCGTCACGCTCACCCAGCACTTCAGGAGCCATGGCTATCGCGCCGTGGGCCTGGGGAAGATCTTCCACTACCGGGAGGAGCTCCAGGACCCGCCTTCGTGGTCGGTTCCCTGGCGGCGCGCCGAGGGAGCGAACTGGGTCCTGCCCGGGAACACGGCCTTCATCGCCCGCAGGGAGGAGACAGCCCGCGAGCAGGGCCTGGAAGGGCACTGGGCCACCCTCGCGGCCCTGGGCCCCCCCACCGAGCGCGCGGACGTTCCCGACCAGGCCTATCCGGATGGAAGGCTGACCCGGATGGCCGTCGAGGCCCTGCGCGATCTCGAGGGCGGGGAGGAGCCCTTCTTCCTGGCCGTCGGATGGGTCAAGCCGCACCTGCCCTTCTGCGCGCCCGCCCGCTACTGGGAGCTCTACGACCCCGAGCGGATCCCCCTGGCGGACAGACCGGGGCCGCCCAGAGGCGCGTTCCCTTTCTCCATGAACTCCTGGCTCGAGCTGCGCAACTACGAGGGAATGCCGGAGGGCGGGCCGGTGTCGGCGGAGCGGGCTCGTGAGCTGGTCCACGGCTACCTGGCCTGCATCAGCTACGTCGACGCGCAGGTGGGTCGCCTGCTGGACGAGCTCGAGGGTCTCGGTCTCCTGGAGGACACGATCGTGGTCCTGTGGGGAGATCACGGCTACAAGCTCGGCGACTACGGAGCCTGGTGCAAGAACACCGACTTCGAGGTCGACACCCGGGTTCCGCTGATCCTGAGCGCTCCCCGGGCGCGAGCTCGCGGCGAGGTGTCCAGCGCGCTGGTGGAGCTGGTCGACGTCTACCCCACCCTGTGCGAGCTGGCCGGGCTGCCGCCGCCCGACCACATCGAGGGAACCAGCCTCACGGCGCTGCTCGACGAGCCCGACCGGCCCTGGAAGACCGCGTGCTTCAGCCAGATCCTGCGGACGGACGCGGTGGCCGGCAAGACCGTGCGAGTCGTCGGGAACTCGATGCGCACGGACCGGTATCGCCTGACCATCTGGAGGGAGCTCGACATCTCCGGCAGGGTCATCGCGCGCGAGCTGTACGACCACGAGGTGGATCCCGGAGAGACCCGGAACGTCGTTCGCGACGAGGGGAACCGCGGTCTGGTGCGGCAGCTGCGCAGCAAGCTCGAGGCGGGGTGGCGGCAGGCCGGGCCGCCAGGGCCCTAGGGGGCGTCCCCGCACCAGGACAGCAGCTCACCGACGGTGGCGGTGGCCAGGCCCACGCAGGTGTCGGCCGCGCCGTAGTAGATCCGCGCCTCGCTCTCGGGGAGGGCGTAGCCTTCCTCGTCCAGGGAATCGACGATCATCCCGCTGGGGAAGACCACGTTGGGGACCTGGCCCATGAGCTCCCAGGGCTCGCGCGGCTCCAGGACGTTGTTCCAGGTGCGAGCCAGGACGCGGGTGGGGTCCTCGAGATCCAGGAGCACGGCGCCGGCCTGGTAGACGTTGGAGCTCTGGAAGTGGGTGGCCACCCCGTGATAGAGGTGCAGCCAGCCCTCGCGGGTCTTCACCGGGGGCGGCCCCGAGCCGATGCGCTCGTCCCAGTAGCGGGGACGCCCGGCGAGGACCGGGCCGCAGGGCGACCAGCGGACGAGATCCTCGGACTCGGCGAGCCAGATCTCGTCCCCGCTGGTGGGGCCCCCCTCGAGCTGCGTCCGGTTGGGCCGCTCCAGGCGCAGGTAGCGCCCGCCGACCTTCTCCGGGAAGAGGACCGCGTTGCGGACGTCCCGCTCGGAGTCCAGCGCCAGGAGTTCGAAGCGCTCGAGATCGCTCGTGCGAGCCACTCCCACCCGGCAGCCGCCGTCGGCGTCGGCCGCGAAGAGGACGTAGATCTCGTCCCCGATCCGCGTCAGGCGGGGGTCGTAGACGTGGTAGAGGGTCTCGGGGGCGCTCTCGAGCCCCTCGATCTCGACCAGGCGAGCGGAGACCTCGAAGCTCAGGCCGTCTCCGCTGCGGGCCATGAGCAGGAGGGTCTCGCGGGAGCGGGCCTGGACCCGCAGCATCAGGTGGGTGGTCCCCCCCACCTCGACCGCGCCGGGGTTGAAGACCGAGCTGGGGTCCACCAGCCGCGGCGGGACGGGCGGGACGTCCTCGCGGGTGAGGACCGGATTGCGCGGGCTGCGCCGCAGGCCTCCCTCAGCCATCGCTCCTCCACAGGCGTCCGTCCTGCGAGATGTGCAGGCGGTGGCCGTCGCGGTGCGTGAGGATCGCCTCGAAGAGGCTCGGGGTGGAGGCGATCTCGGGCGGCCAGCGCCAGCCCTCGGGGACCAGCGGCTCGAGCGAGAGCTCGGAAGCGTCCTCGGCGAAGGCGCCCCGCTCGGCGTGGAGCCGCCGCTGCTCGAGGTACACCCCGCGCAGCAGGCGGCGCGCCTCAAGATCCTCCGGCGGGCGGTAGGACTCCCGACCCTGGCCCGCGACGATCGAGGACCACTGGACCAGCCCCCACTCCTCGGGGCAGTGCATGTTGATGACGCCCTGGGGTGACCACACCCAGTTGTCCTCGGGCAGGGCCTCGCCGGTCGCCGGATCGACGTCCTTGACGTACCTGCCGTCCACCACGTGCGTGCGCCACTCCACCCGCGAGAAGTTCACCCGCCAGTGCTCGCCGGGCCGCGGCGGGGCGGCGCGATGAGCGGCCTCCTTCAGGCCCTCCCAGGGAATGGCGATCTCCACCGTCCAACCGCGATCCCGATCGGTGGGATCGTTGAGCGTCCCGTCCACGGCCACGGCGGTTCGCAGCTCGGGGATGTCCCAGGCGTGCACCGCCGGCCCGCCGTCGCGGTAGGGCTTGACCAGCAGGAGATCCCACTCGGTGGCGAGGGCGTTCACCTCCAGCTCGTAGTACTGGTGGGTGTCGCCGTCGGGGTCGATGAAGACCTCGAAGTCGTTGTCGTAGAAGATGATCGAGTCGCGCCGGGTGAGCGTCGCCCACACGTGGGGCTCCTCGAGCTCGGCGGCGACGTAGAAGAATCGATCGTCCCAGAGCATGCGCGCCCGGGTGGCGAAGCGCGGCGTCGGCAGCCCCTCGCCCTGGATGTCCAGGAAGTCCTGCGTGGGGGGGGCCGCCCGCCAGCACGGCTCGTCGAGCTTCCCGTCGATGCTCGGGGGCGCCTCGGTCCGGTAGCACACGTAGCCGCGAGGGGCGGGGCGGCGACCGGAGGCCGCGGTGGCCGGCCCCTCCCCCTCGGGCTCCGGGGTGGAGCTGCAGGCGGCGAGCAGCAGTAGGGGGAGGGCGGTCTCGTACCTCATTCCTGGTGTCCTTCCGGGGTGGGTGCGGGCGCCGGGAGCCTATCATCCCTCCCCCTCGCGGACGGCGGTGGCGACTCGACCTGTGGAGAATATCGACACCCGGTGCTCCACGCCCGATCCGCCCGGGTCGAGTCGCTGCCGCTCGGGCCCGGGGTCCCGCGGGGCGCCGGTCGAAGGGCGCTCGGGCTCGAGCCCGGGGCCCGATCCGCCGGGTCCGACCCTGGCCTTTCGAAGCCTTTCGCAAGCCTTTTGGAGGCGGCGCGAATCGAATCGGGTTCACCGACTCGCGCGGGAACAGCTCATCGGGCAAGCTCCGCCTTCATGATCCCCGCAAGCGGCGAGAAGCAGCCCAAACGATTCTGCCCGCTGTGCAGCGGCCCCGCCCTCCAGCTCGGCGGCCTGTTCGGCCACCTCATGCGCAAGCACCGGCTACCATCGGAGGAGGCCCGGCGCTTCCTGGACATCGCCGAGCGCGACTCCCTCGAGGTCAGCCGCCGTTACCTGCAGCTGAAAGCGCAGATCGATGATACTCTGGAGCGGCTCGGGGAGCTGGAAGAGGGCTCCCGCGAGGAATGCATGAGGCCCTACCTGGAGCGATCACTGGAACGCCTTCGGGGGCGAATGAACCGGTTCCTGGACGATCTGTCCGTGCGCAGAGACGGCAGCGATGACCAACAACCGTAGAGTGCCGCTGGAGGAGGTGATCCTCGCGCTGAAGGGTCTGCTGGACTCTTCCGGAACGGAGAAAATCGACCTCCTGACCGCCCTCCGGCTGGTCGAGTTCTGCAAGGAGTGCGAGCAGAGCTGGACCGAGCACCTGCAGTCCTCCCACGAGCACGACGATCCACTCATGGTCGCCGCCTGGAACAGCGGCATCCGCGCCGCCGGCAGGCTGCGCCGCCGGCTGGAGTCACGCGCCCGGATGGCCGTGGAGCGCGCCGGAGAGGCCGCCGATCCCGACGAGCTGTTGATAATCTAGGAGCCCGGGCCGGACCCGCGCTATGGAGGCTCCTCCGGGATGGGAGGGTAGTCGATCATCTTCGTGCCGTAAGCCGTCTCGTGGCGATCCTTGAACTCCGCGTCGCTCTCGCCGCTCTCCCTGTCCGTGGTCTCGCACACCTCGCCGCTGGTGTGGGGCCAGCAGGTCTTCAGGGTGTCGTGGCCGGATACCGAGGCCCCGTCCAGATTCCCGTTGTGCTCGCGAGCCCACCGGCCCGAGCTCCACCCGCTCTCGTACTCGGTGCTGGTGATCTCGGCTCCCTGGTCGCCGGTGGTGACGATGGTGTTGGACATGAATCTCCCTTACTTGGGGTAGTAGACCTCCGGGAACAGCTCGTCGAGAACCCTCAATTCGATCCCCTTCAGCTTGTCGCTGCGCTGACTCAGCTCGACCTCGCGCTGCTCCAGCCTTCGCTCCCCCTCGCGCACGTAGGAGATCGCCTGCCAGGACCAGATCCCGGGGACCAGCCAGACCATGGCCAGGACCACCACCGCGCCCCAGCGGGTCCTGGCCAGCCGACTGCCGTGCCGCAGCTCGACCTCCGCCTGCTGTCGCTCGAACACCGGCATGTCCAGCCAGAGCTCGCGCCCGGTCCGGACGAAGAGCAGGGCCGCCTGGCGGATGGCGGGATCGGTGTCCACCCACGACACGGGGGCGAGCACCTGGCGATAGAACGCCTGGTCCACCTTCGCGAGCGACTCGAGCTCCCCGATCCGGGCCAGTCGCCGGGCCTTCCGTACGCGGCGCCGGATCTCGGCCTGGCCGGGGTATTTCTCCGGAGGGACCACGATTCCATCCCAGCCGCCGGGGCGGCTGCCGCCAGCCATCTCCGGCGAGCCGCCCCATGGGGGCCCGGCGCGCCCCCGGAGGGCATCCAGGGGGGACCTCGGCTCCCTCCGGCGCACCCGCCGGCGCGCTCCACCACCCGGGGGACGCTCCCGCCCCGACCTCCCGAGGTCCTTTGGCAGGAATTCCACGGCGTCTTGATCGAAAGCCAACAACGGGCGCCGACAATCAGCGCCGCCTGAGAGGTGGGCACCCGGTCCGCCGAGGGCGGATCGAATCCGGACGGAGCGGCCGAGCCGCCCGTCGGTTCTCGAGGATGGGGAAGAAGATGGAAATCACCGAGAAGATCAGCGGATCTGCGCTCAGCGCGGCGATGGCTCTCCTGGCCCTGGCCGGCGGATCACCCGCCATGGCCTGGGAGGGAGAAGAAGACGGCCCGGAGTTCTACGAGGGGCTCGACGGCCTCAGCATCGGCGGACTGTGGTACCTCTCCTGGCAGGACGGCGAGTCCGATGGAGAGAGCTACAGCCAGATGAAGGTCAAGCGGGGCTACATCAACGTCAAGAAGAAGATCCTCGAGTGGAACAACGGGACCCTCTTCGAGGGCCGCATCACGCCTGACGTCCACCAGGACGACAGCGGCGACGCGAACCTCCGCCTGAAGTACGCCTACGGCAAGTTCTCCTGGAAGGGCGTGGACTGGCAGCCCTGGCTGGAGTTCGGCATGGTCCACATGCCCTGGATGGACTTCGAGGAGCACATCAACTTCTACCGCATGCAGGACACGATGTTCGTGGAGCGGAACGGCACCTTCAACTCGGCCGACTTCGGCTTCACCTTCGGCGGCTTCTTCGGGGGTCCGCTCGACGGGGTCAAGTACTACCCCGGCCGCTACGGCAGCTTCGCCGTCGGCGCCTACAACGGCGGCGGCTACCACGCCCTGGAGAAGAACGACGACAAGGTGTTCGAGGGCCGCGTCACCCTGAGGCCCTTCCCCGACGACGAGCTGACCAGGGGCCTGCAGGTCTCCTTGCTCGGCATCACCGGCAAGGGCAACACCGCCGAGGAGCCCGAGTGGTCGGTCGGCCAGGGCATGCTGAGCTACGAGCACCCGCGCGGGGTGGTGACCGCCACCTACTACACCGGCAAGGGCAACCAGAAGGGCACCGCGGTCGAGGAGGCCACCGGCGACTCACTGGACCGCGAGGGATGGTCGATCTTCGGAGAGCTGTACCTCCCCACGAAACACGACCTCAGCCTGATCGGCCGCTACGACGTCTTCGACTTCGACACCAGCGCCAGCGATGACGAGCAGGCCCGGGTCATCGCCGGCGTCGCCTGGGACATGGGGCACCACAACACCCTGCTGCTCGACTACGAGACGGTGGCCTACGACATGGCCGACACGCCGGACGACCACCGCCTCCAGCTCACCCTGCAGGTCAAGTTCTAGGCCCCTGAGCCGGCGGCCGCCCGGGAGCCGCGGGTACCAGGAGGCGGCCGCGCCGGCGCGCGGCCGCCTCCTTCTCGTTCCGGCCGGCCGGTGGTGCGGGGAGGGCCCCCGGCCGGTATCCTCGCGGGATTCCCCGGCTCCCGCGAAGGACCTCCGCACCATGAAGCACGCCCTCCTCCCCCTGCTCCTGCTCCTCGCCCTTCCGGCCTCGGCCCTCCAGCGCCAGAGCGGAGAGCCCCGCCCCTGGGAGCACGAGAGCTCGGACCTCGCGGTGGATCCGCGCATCCGCTTCGGCCACCTGGAGAACGGGCTGCGCTGGGCCTGGGCCCGGAACGCCGAGCCCGAGCGGCGCTGCTACCTGCGGCTGCACGTGGACGCGGGCAGCTTCGGCGAGAGAGACCGGGAGCGGGGCATGGCCCACTTCCTGGAGCACATGGCCTTCAACGGCTCCGAGCACTTCGAGGCCGGGACCCTGGTGGAGTGGTTTCAGTCCCACGGCATGGCCTTCGGCGCCGACACCAACGCCCACACCGGCTTCAGCGAGACGGTCTACAAGCTGGACCTGCCCGAGGCCGACGAGGGGACCCTGCGAGAGGGCCTGACGGTCCTGCGGGACTTCGCCGGCGGCCTGCTGCTGGAGCAGGAGGAGATCGACGCCGAGAAGGGCGTGATCGACGGCGAGGAGCGCGAGCGCGACTCGGCCGGCTACCGGCTGGGGGTGCGCTACGTGCAGACGGTCTTCGCTGGCACGCGCCCCGCCGAGCGCCTGATCATCGGGAAGAAGGAGATCCGCGACGCCTTCGACGCCGAGGGCGTGCGCGCCTTCTACCGGCGCTGGTACCGCCCCGAGAACCTGACCCTGGTGGCGGTCGGCGACCTGGGCGAGCTGGATCCGGTGCCCCTCTTCGAGGAGTACTTCGGGGACCTGGCCGTGCTCGAGGCCGCTCCGGCGGAGGAGCCCGAGATGGGCGAGCCCCAGTCCTTGGCCTTCTCCTTCTGCCTGTACGAGCCCGAGATCCCCGTGGCCTTCCTGACGGCCGGGGTCCTCATCCCCTGGGTGGACGAGCCCGACGTGCGGGCCACCCGCCTCGCGCAGCTGCCGCTGGAGCTGGCCCGCTCCATGCTCGACCTGCGCTTCGCCGAGCTGGCCAAGGAGGAGGACGCCCCCTTCCTGCAGGCCAGCGCGTCGCGGGCCGACGCCTTCGACATCTTCGACGGGGAGAACCTGCAGATCGTCAGCCGGCCCGAGCGCTGGGAGGAGGCCCTGGCCTTCGGGGAGCAGGAGCTGCGCCGGGCGGTGCTCCACGGCTTCCAGCCGGCGGAGCTGGACGAGGTGCGGGCCGACGCCCTGCGAGCGCTGGACGAGGCCGTGGAGCGGGAGCCCACCGCCGACAGCCGCCTGCTCCTGGGGGAGATCCTGGGGGCCGCCGAGGACCGCCACGTCCCCATGGACGCCGCCTCCCGCCGGGCCCTCCTGGCCCCGGCCCTGGAGGCCCTGACGGTCGAGGTCTGCCACCGGGCCCTGGCGGAGCGGTGGGTCGAGGGTGAGCTCTCCCTGTACGCCACCGGCGGCCTGGATCTCGGCGAGGAGGCCGAGGAGCGGCTGCGGGAGGTCTGGTCGCGCAGCCTGGAGACCGAGGTGGTCGCCGGCGAGGAGATCGTGCTGGGCGCCTTCGCCTACGCCTCGGATCCCGAGCAGGCGGGCGAGATCGCCGAGCGGAGCCTGGTGGAGGACCTGGACCTCCATCGGGTGCGCTTCGCCAACGGCGTGACCCTGAACGTCAAGGCCACCGACTTCGAGGAGAAGGAGATCCTGGTCCGGGCCAGCCTGGGCGAGGGCCGGCTCACCGTGGAGCCGGAGCGGGCGGTCGTGGCCTGGGTGGGCGGTCAGGTCCTGGACCAGGCCGGGCTGGAGGCCCACAGCCTGGACGACCTGCGGCGCCTGACCGCCGGGCGGCAGGTCGGCGCGGGCTTCGCCGTGGAGGAGGACGTCTTCACCCTGGACGGATCGACCACGACCGAGGACCTCCTGCTCGAGCTCGAGCTCCTGTGCGCCTGTCTGGAACACCCGGGCTGGCGCGAGGACGGCCTGATCCAGCTCCGGCGCCAGATCCCCCCCTACTTCGAGGAGCTCGAGCACCAGCCCCAGGGCCCCCTGATGACCGCCTTCCTGCCGGCCCTCTACTCCGGCGACGCGCGCTTCGGAATCCCTCCGCGGGAGTCCATCGAGGCCGTGGACATGGAGGCCCTGCGCACCTGGCTCGCGGAGCACCTGCGCGAGGCCCCGCTGGAGCTGACCCTCGTGGGCGACCTCGACGTGGAGGCGGTGGTCGCCGCCGCCGCCCGCACCTTCGGTCGCCTGGGCGAGCGCCGCGCGCTGCGAGCCTACGACGAGCGACGCGTGGTGCCCGCCGCCCTGGAGGGCTTCCGCCAGGTGCACGAGATCGACACCGAGGTGCCCCGCTCGCTGGTCTACATGGTGTTCCCCACCACCGACGGGATGGATGCGGCGCGGCGGCGCAGCCTCTACTTCCTCAGCGTGATCCTGGACGACCGGATCCGGGTCGAGGTGCGCGAGAGGCTGGGGGCGGCCTACTCCCCCGGAGCGGCGGCGGAGACCAGCCGGGTGCTCCCGGGCCACGGCTCGATCCTCATCCAGGCCATGTCCCAGCCCGACGGGGTCGAGACCCTGGTGGAGGCCTGCCTGGAGGTGGCCGACTCCCTGGCGAAGGAGGGCGTGACCGCCGAGGAGGTGGGGCGCCTTCGGGACCCGATCCTCAACACCCTGCGCGACGCGCGGCGCACCAACTCCTTCTGGCTGAGCCTGATCGACGAGGCCCAGCGCCGCCCCGAATCCCTGGACGACGTCCGCACCCTGGACGCCTTCTACGAGGAGATCGAGGCCGGGGACCTGACGCCCCTGGCGCAGGAGTACCTGGGCCGCGAGCGCGCCTCGATCCTGGTGGTGAATCCGAAGTAGCCCCACGCGAGCGCACCGCCTTCGGCGCTCGAGAGGAGACACGATGAGAGTCGGACGACACCTCGCGGCGGTCGCCGCCATCATCGCCCTCGCGTCCTGCGCCTCGGCCGAACCGGCGCGAGAGGGCCCGGTGAGGGTCTTCATCCTGGCCGGGCAGTCCAACATGGAGGGGGCGGGCGCGGTCCGGGGCAACCTCGAGCGCAACGGAGGCCAGGGCGGCCTCGAGCACCTGGTCAAGGACCCGGCGACGGCCGATCGCTTCGCGCATCTGGTCGACGACCAGGGCGAGTGGGTGATCCGCGACGACGTCTGGATCTGGTACTTCGATCGCCAGGGCGGACTGACCATCGGCTACGGCGCGCGCGACGACCGCATCGGTCCCGAGCTTCAGTTCGGCCACGTCGTGGGCGATCGCTACGAGGAGCAGGTGCTGCTGATCAAGATCGCCTGGGGCGGCAAGAGTCTGGCCGTGGATTTCCGGCCACCCAGCAGCGGGGGCCAGGTGGGCCCCTTCTACGAGGAGCTGTTCGCGCGCGTGCGCGAGGTCCTCGAGAACCTCGAGAAGCACTTCCCGAAGTACCGCGGCCAGGGCTTCGAGATCGCCGGCTTCGGCTGGCATCAGGGATGGAACGACCGGGTCAACCAGGCCTTCAACGACGAGTACGAGGCGAACCTGGCCAACTTCATCCGCGATGTCCGCGAGGAGCTGGCGATCGAGGCCCTGCCGTTCGTGATCGCCGAGACCGGCATGAGCGGCCACGAGGAGAAGCACCCTCGGGCGCTGTCCCTCATGCGGGCGCAGGCCGCCGTGGCGGACTACGAGGAGTTCCAGGGAAACGTCGCCTTCGTCGGAACCAAGGACTTCTACCGACCCCCGGAGGTCTCACCGTCGGGTCAGGGCTACCACTGGAACGGCAATGCGGAGACCTACTTCCTGATCGGTCACGCCATGGGCGAAGCCATGATCGAACTGGCCGATGGGAAGAAGCAGCCCTCGCGAGGCTCCTCGCGGTGATTCGGCTGGCTCACACGACGACCGGGGTGTCCCTTCCGAGGGCCCCGTACGGACCTCAGTAGCAGCGCGCCTCAGCGCCAGACCTCGATCCAGCTGCGGTCGTAGGGGCGGTGGTCGAGGGCCTTTGGCTCCTCGAAGAGGCCGCGGATCTCGGCCCACAGCTCGAGGGCGCGCGCGGCCTTGGGCCGGGGGTCCTCGCCCTCGACGAGGTCGGGGCCGATGGTGAGGATCTCGAGTTCCAGGGAAGCACCGCGGGTGCGGATCGAGAGCTCGCGACGCGGGCCGTCGAGGCCGGGGCCTCCGATCGTCGACGGCAGTCAGCCTGCCCACATCCGGGAACGGCGACATCAACCGCCTTCTCGGACCGCCGCCTCGCCAGGCGGGACATCCCTTACACTGGCCGCCGCCCCGCCTCCAACGAAGTTCTCCAGGGTGCGTATCCTCCGTCCGGCGCCCTCGAAGTGGCTCTTCGAGGCGACGGGGCGACCCTCACTG
>CAZTTG010000003.1:0-145046 GCA_964615935.1 uncultured Planctomycetaceae bacterium
AGGCTGTGACGAGGCCGCGCCCGCTCCGCGGGCGCTCGCCGAGTAGACCGCTCACCTCTGCCGTTGCGTCGGTCGCGGCCTCACGGTTACAGGAATCACCCGCGGGCGCTGGAACCCCGCCGCTCCCCGAGCCACTCGCGGCTCATTCTCCCCTCCGAGGACCCCCTTGAGGCGTCTCGTCGAGGCCGCGGCAAGCCGCTCCCGGCTGCTCGTGTGGCTCCAGCCCGACGAGGCGCAGGACCCGCACCGCGTTGGCGAGTCCCCTCCCCCCCAGCACGAGGCCGATCCCGAGCGCGACCCGGAGGGCATTGGCGGCGAGGCCCGCGCAGGTGCCGCCCCATCCAGTACTACCCCTGTACTCCGCTGACTCGGCGAGGGCCGCCTCCAGGATCAGGTTGAACAGGAGCGGCACCGACGTCAGGAGATCCAGCACACCGACCAGGGTCAGGCCGATGGCCAGGAGCTGCGGCGGCGCCACGCGCGGTGAGTCGGGCAGCGGACGCGTCTGGAAGTCCGCCATCCGGGTCCCCACGTATCCAGCGCAGGTCCAGAGCAGGACGCTCCCCAGGACGGTCACCGGGAAGCCGGCCTGCATCCCGCCGAAGTGGCCGCCTCTTCCGCCGATGAGGGCAAAGAGCCATTCGCTGAACAGCGCCGCCCACCAGAACGACTGAAGGAGGGCGTAGACGGCGAGGATCCGGCAGGCGAGGACGGCGGCTTCGATTCGACTCATGGCGAGCCTCCTGCTGGGGAGGATAAGCACTCCGAGCTTTCGATCGTAGACCGGAGCCGCTCTTGCGACGGCGCCCTGAGGGAGGGCGAGGCACCACGTCGTCCCGGAGGGCCAAAGCTCGGCAGAGCACCCCCGCCTGGGGATCGCGCCGGCGAAACCCCGGCCCCGGTCGTACCCGCCGCCTCGAACGGAGCTCCCCACGCCGGGCTGGAGACCCCACCCCGGACGGCCGGTGTCGGATCGGTGCGGGATTCCCGCCGAACCCGGCCCACCTCTACCGCGCGAGGGCCGAGCCCTACACGAGAAGGCTGGCGCAGCTCTACCTGCGGCGCCGAGGCGCGGATCGGCTCAGGCGACCCCGACCAGCTCGGGCGCGGCGCCCACCTCCAGGTGGCGCCCGATGGCGTCCACGATGCGGCGGGCGGCGCGGCCGTCGCCGTAGGGGTTGACCGCCCGCGACATGGCGGCGCGGATGCCGGGGTGGAGCAGGACGCGCCTCAGGCCGGAGAAGATCCGCTGCGGATCGGTCCCCACCATCAGGGCCGTGCCGGCCTCGACCGCCTCCGGGCGGTCGGTCACGTCCCGCAGGACCAGCACCGGAATACCCAGGGCCGGAGCCTCCTCCTGGATGCCGCCCGAGTCGGTCAGGATCAGCTCGGCGCGGCTCATCAGCCAGACGAAGGCGGGGTAGGCCAGGGGCTCCAGCAGGTGGACGTTGGGCAGGTGGCCGAGGGCGGCGCGCACCGGCATCCGGACGTTGGGATTGAGGTGCACCGGGTAGACGAAGGTCCACTCCGGGTGGGCCATGGCCGCCCGGGCGATGCCGCGACACAGGTCGCGGAATCCCGCCCCGAAGCTCTCCCGGCGGTGGCCGGTGATCAGGATCAGGCGGCGGCCCCCGCCGGCGATCTCGTCGCAGAGCTCCCGGCCGAGGGCGTCCCCCCAGCTCTCGAGGGGCCGCTCGGCGACGCGGTCGCGGACCTGCTGCAGGGCGTCGATCACCGTGTTGCCGGTCAGGTGAATGGAGTCGGCCGAGATCGACTCGGCCAGCAGCACCTCGCGCGCGCGCTCGGTCGGCGCGAAGTGCAGCGAGGCCATCCGGTCGACCACGGCGCGGTTCATCTCCTCGGGGAAGGGCCGCTGCAGGTCTCCCGATCGCAGGCCAGCCTCCACGTGGCCCACGGGAACCCCCTCGTGGAAGGCGGCCAGGGCGGCGGCCAGGGTGGTGGTGGTGTCGCCGTGCACCAGGACCAGGCTCGGCTGCTCCTCGCGGATCACCTCGCGCACGCCCAGGAGCGCGCGGGCGGTGAGGGTACACAGGTCCTGCCCCGGCGACATCAGCTCCAGGTCGTGATCGGGGACGATGCCGAACACGTCCAGCACCGAGTCCAGCATCTCGCGGTGCTGGGCGGTCACGCAGACCCGGCTCTCGAGGCCCTCCTGGCGCTCGAGGAGCTCGATCACCGGCGCCATCTTGATGGCCTCCGGCCGCGTGCCGAAGACCGAGAGGACGCGGGCGCTCACAGGTACATGCCCCGCGTGTCGATGAGCACCCGCTCCTGGAGGCACTCCGCTGGGATGCTCTTGAAGCGCGTGTGGTCGACCAGGATCAGCACGATGTTGGCCAGCTCCAGGGCGTCCTCCAGCTCGTGCAGCTCGAAGTCCGGGTGGCTCTCGATGTTGGGCTCGACCACCATCAGCTCGCCCACCCCCTCCTCGGCCAGGCGCTTGACGATCTCGACCGCCGGCGACTGGCGCAGGTCCTCGACGTCGGCCTTGAAGGCCAGCCCCAGGCAGGCGATGACCGGCTCCCGCAGCATGGCCGCGCAGCTCTTCACGCGCTCCACCACCCAGTCGGGCTTGGCGTCGTTGACCTCGCGAGCGGTCCGGATCAGGCGCGCCTCCTTCGGCGAACGGCTGACGATGAACCAGGGGTCCACGGCGATGCAGTGCCCGCCCACGCCGGGTCCGGGGTTCAGGATTTCCACGCGCGGGTGGCGGTTGGCCAGGCGGATCAGCTCCCACACGCTGATCCCCTCGCGGGCGCAGATCATCGAGAGCTCGTTGGCGAAGGCGATGTTGACGTCGCGGAAGGAGTTCTCGGTCAGCTTGACCATCTCGGCCGTGCGCGCGTCGGTGGGCAGGACCTCGCCGCGGCGCACGAAGTTGCGGTAGAACTGGACCGCCGCCCGGGTGGAGGCCTCGTTCACGCCCCCCACCACGCGGTCGTTCTCCACCAGCTCGGTCAGGATGCGCCCCGGCAGCACCCGCTCGGGGCAGTGCGCCAGGAGGATCTCCTTGCCGATGCGCAGGCCCGAGAGGGCCAGGATGGGCCCCACCACCTCGTCGGTGGTGCCCACCGGGCTGGTCGACTCCAGGATCACCAGGTTGCCCGGCGCCACCACGTCGGCGATGGCGCGCGCCGCCGACTCGACCATGGAGAGGTCGGGCTGTCCGCTCTCGCCGAGGGGCGTCGGTACGGCGATGATGAACACGTCCGCTTCCACCGGCCGACCGGCGGCCGTGAGCTTGCCGGAGTGGACCGCCGAGCGCGTCAGCATGTCCAGGTCGGGCTCCACCAGGTGGGTCTCGCCGCGGTTGATGGTCTCCACCACCTGGGCGGAGACGTCCACGCCGGTCGTCTGGTAGCCCTTGGTGGCCAGCATGGCGGCCGTGGGAAGGCCGATGTAACCCAGCCCCAGCACGCAGACGGAGAGGTCCCGCCGCTCGAAGGAGGGCTGCAGGAGCTGTCCGGCGGCGACCCCCGTGCGCAGCGGACTGCGCCGGATCGGGGGCTCCGGGGACTCAACCGGCGGCGCTGCGCCGGCGCGCGTGGGACTTGTTCTCGTATCCATATCCATATCCATATCCGTATCCATATCCGTATCCGTACTTGCCGCCGCGGCTCTGGACGCGCACCGCGTTCAGAACCGATCCGATGAGGTTGGCGCCCACCTGCCTCAGCCGGCCCGCGGCCATGCGGACCATCTGATCGCTGACGCTGCCGGAGCGGGCCAGGAGCAGGATCGCATCGAGCCGAGAGGCGAAGCCCTCCAGGTCGGCGACCGTCATGACCGGCGGTACGTCGAAGACGATCAGGTCGTAGCTCCCGCTGAGCTCCTCGACCAGGCGCCGGCAGGCGTCGCTCGCCAGGAGGTCCCCCGGGTTGTGGGGCTTCCTGCCGGCCGACAGCACGTCCAGGTTGGGGATGACCGCCCGGTGCAGGCACTCCCCGCTGCTCAGGCGCCCCTCGAGGACGTCCGACAGGCCGGGGGTCAGGGGGAGATTCAGGTACTCGTGGACGCTGGGCCGGCGCATGTCCGCGTCGACCAGGAGCACGCGCTTGTCGTCCGCCGCGAAGGCCAAAGACAGGTCGGCGTTGGTGACCGACTTGCCCTCCCCCTGGCTGCAGGAGGTCACCGCCACGGTCACGAAGGGCTTGTCGCCCGTGAGCAGGAACTTCAGGTTGGCGCGCATCGAGCGGTAGGCCTCCGCGGCGGGCCCGTCCACGTCGTCGCGCATCGCCAGGAAGGTCGATCCAGCGCCCCGCACGCGCAGGCGGCCCCGGCGGAAGTCGGGGATGGTGCCGATGACCGGCGCCTCGGTGGCCTCCTCCAGACCGGACACGGTGAAGACGCCGCGGTCGATCGACTCGGTCAGGAAGGCCAGTCCGATGCCCAGCGCCAGGCCGATGATCAGGCCCAGGATCATGTGCAGCGGAACCGAGGGGCTGCTGCGGCGCAGCGGCGGCACCGCCGGATCGATGAACTCGGCGGTGGCCACGGTGACCGCCTGGGTGATCTCGGCCTCCTGCTTGCGAGCCAGGAGGAACTTGACGATCTCGCCGTGGGCCTCGACGCGGCGCAGGGGCGCGGCGAGCTGCCGCTCCTCGTCGGGCAGGGCCCCGAGCTGGGCCTCGATGCGCCCGATCTCGGCCCGCAGCGCCTCCTCGCGGGCATCCAGGCCTGCCCAGCGGCTCTCCAGGTGCGCCGCCAGGCGCCCGCGCAGGCTGCCCAGCGCCTCCTCGATGCGCTCGCGCTCGCGGGCCGGGTGGCCCGAGGCCCGCTCCCGGTAGCCGGCCAGGAGCGCGGCGTACTCCTCGCTCCGGGACTCGAGCCCGCGCAGGTGTCCCCGCAGAAGGTCCTCGATCCGGCCCCGCACGTCCGCCACCCCGCGGAGCGCCAAGTCCAGGGGCGGGTACTCCTCCCGGAACTCTCCGGCCAGCCGGCTGACCTCCGCGTCGAGCTCGGCGAGCTGCTCCAGATAGCTCGCCAGCAGGGGATCCCGCGCGAGCACCGGCGAGGCGCCCACCACCTGCTGAGCGGCCGAAGCGTCGCCTCCCGACACGGCTTCCAGGGCGGTGCGCAGCGCCCGGACCTGCACGCCGAGCCCGTCCACCTCGGCCTCGACCTCCAGGATCTGCTCCTGCAGGAGGTGCCGGTAGGCGCTCGCGTCGCTGCGCTCCTGCAGCTCGTACTCGGCCGTCAGGGCCGCGATCCGGGCCGCGTAGCTCTGGGAGATGGGATCCGCCAGCTCCTCGCCCAGGCGCGAGAGCGCCTGCAGGTCGCCGGCGTCGATGCGCTCCAGCGCCTCGCCGATGGTCACCCGCATCAGGCCCAGGCGGATACTCTCCAGCTCGAAGGTCGAGACCTGCTCGATCAGGGCGCCGGCGGTGCTGCTGACGTCGATCGAGCGCGGGTTCTCGCGCCTCAGGTCGACCACCTCACCCTCGGCGTCGGAGAGCGACTCCATCTGCTCCGAGAGCTGGCTCTCGATGAAGGCCACGGTCTCCGAGGCCTGGCGCTGGCCGCGGTCCTGGTTGCGATCGAGGTAGTTGACGCACAGGGCGTTGGCGGTCCGGGCGGCCCGGTGCGGGTCCGAATCGGTGAGGGTCAGGGCCACCACGCCCGAGTTGCGCTCGGTCTCGCGCACGCGGGTGTTGCGCATGACCCGCTCGACCGCCTGGGCGGGCGGGAGGTAGCGGATCTGGAAGGCTCGACCGGCCAGCTCGCCCCGGGGCCAGAGGGTGAGCTCGAGATCGCCCCAGGCGATCGGCACCCCGGGCTCGAAGGCGCACTCGAAGGCGTCGGCGCCCAGCCCCAGGGCCGCGAGCAGGCCCGGCGGCTGCAGGCGCACGTGCCCGGCGTCGGGGAACTCGATCCGGAAGGGCTTCACGTCGAGCGTCGGATCGCTCGGCCTGAGGCGCGCCTGAAGCTGGCCGGACCGGAGGCGGCCGCCGCTCAGGCGCCGCAGCATTCCCCTCCAGGGGCTCCGCTGAGCGTCCTCGACCAGGGTGGTCAGCTCCAGGTGTCGCCCCGGCCCGGGCGCGTCCACCTCCGGGCGGGCCTCGCGGACCGTCTCCTCGGCCACCGAGCGCGACCGCAGGATCTCCATCTCGGACACCGCCATGGGCGCGGAGGTCAGAGCGGACAGCTCGCCCAGCACGCCGCTGGCGCGGTTCACGTCGAGGATCAGGGTCGTCGAGGCGCGGTAGCGGGGCGCCTTCCAGCCCGCCCACGCCAGGCCCGCCACCACCGAGACGGCGGCCACCAGGACGATGATCCGGTGGCGCCGGATCAAGAGGTCCAGGAGATCGCCCGCCGTGATGGCGGGCTCCTCCCGCGGTCGTTCCTCCCACTTGCTCACTCGCACTCTCCTCCGGGACTTCGGGCGACCCTTACTTCTTCAGGCGGTCCTCGATGAGCAGCACCGTGGCCACCGAGCCGAGGGAGGACGAGATCCCCTGCAGGACCGGCAGGATCTCGTCCGCGAAGCGGCCCGCGCCGCTGCGGCGCACGAAGAGAAGGTCCTCGGGCATGAGCACGTGCATCCCCGACGCCTTCGGGCTCGCGCCGTCGATCAGGTGTACCTCGAGGTCGTCGGGAGAGCTGCCCCGCAGGAGGACGATGCGCTCGCGATCCGCGCCCCGGGTGAAGCCGCCGCCCAGCGCGAGGCCCTGGTAGATCGACAGCGGTCGGTCGATGACGTAGGCCCCCGCATCCTGCACCTCGCCGTAGAGGTAGAAGCGCCGCGCGCCGTACTCGACCACCGAGACGTCGACCTTGGGGTCGAGCATGTAGGCCTCGTAGGCGGCTGCGATGCGCTGGCGCGCCTCGGCCAGGTCCAGGCCGCCCACCTCGATCGCTCCCACCAGCGGCAGGCTGAGCTCGCCGGAGGGGTCCACGCGGGTGCCGATGCGCTCGCCGCTCATGGGCGTGGAGAGCTCCGGGTGGCCGTGCACGCCCACGAAGAGGACGTCGTTGGCTCCGAGCGGGAAGCTGGACCAGTCGCGCTCGGTGCTCAGGCTCGAGGCCTCGGCGGTGAACGCCGGAAGCGAGGTCGAGCTGCATGCGGCCGAGGCCAGGCTGACGGCCAGGAGCGAGGCATATGTTGTGATCGATCGAAAGGACATATAGTTAATCCCCTGGTCGCCGAGCGGCACGGGCGGCCGTCCGGCGGGCCCTTCACCCACCTGGACGCCATATCGTCAGCGGAGCGCGGGCCCTTGATGGCGGAGGGCCCCGAGGGACGCCGGAGCCTGGATTCGGGCCCGATTCCCATCTTCCGGACGAACCTCGGGCAGGGCCTCCACCCCCGGGCGCGCCCCCGCCGAAGGGCACCTGTTCGGAACGGCTGCGCGGGGAGGCGCGCCCGGCATGACCACCTGGATCGTCGGAGACATCCACGGCTGCGCGCAGGAGCTCGAGCGGCTCCTGTGCCGGCTGGACCCGGGCCCCGGGGACCACCTGATCTGCACCGGCGATCTGCTCCATCGGGGGCCGGATCCCGGCGGGGTGATCGACCTCCTGGAGCAGAGCCAGGCGCTCTTCGTGCTGGGCAACCACGAGCTCGCCGTCCTGCGGCGGGTGGGGCTCGCTCCCCCCCGGGCGGGCGACCGGCCCGCCCTCCGGACCGAGTTCCCCGAGCTCGACGCGGGGGATCTCCGCGGCGACGGCGACCTCCCCTGCGAGGTCGAGCCCTGGCGCAGGATCGACGTCCTGCGCTTCCTGCAGCGCCACTCCGGCTACAGTCTCTCCTCGCGCTCCCTGGAGACCGCGGCCGGCACCCTCGACGGCCGGGACTGGTGGGTGGTGCACGCCGGCCTCCTGCCGGGCTTCCCGATCGAGGAGAGCCCGGTCGAGGCCCTGGTCTCCCTGCGCCACCTGCACGTGCCCGGCCACCCCTGGTGGTACGAGGCCTGGCGCGGCCCCGAGCTGGTCCTCTTCGGCCACACCCCCAGCCCTCTGCCCCGGGCTCACCGCATCGGCGGCCGCCTGCTGGCCCTGGGCCTGGACACGGGCTGCGTGTTCGGCGGCAGCCTCACGGCCTACTCGCCCGAGCTGGACGAGTACGTGTCGGTGAAGGCCGCCCGGAGCTACGCCAGGGTCTGAACCGGGGGGGTCCAATCCGGCCGGGCTCGGCCGGGGGGTGGCGGGATTCCCGCCTTGCCGTTCTACTGTGCGGCCCGCGTCGGGGATCGACGCCGACGCCTCCCCCAGCCCAGGAGACCACCCGCATGAAGCTCCTGATCGCCGCCCTCGCCCTCGCCCTGCTCGGAGGGCTCGCCTGTCAGACCACGAGCGAGCAGGAGGATCCCCGCGACAAGTGGGGCGAGAACCCCATGGAGAACCCGGAGTTCATGGAGGCGTGGATGGCCTCCGCGGCTCCGGGCGAGGCCCACCAGGAGATCGCCAAGGGCGCCGGCACCTGGGACGTGGTGACGAAGATGTACATGGAGCCCGGCGCCGAAGCCCAGGTCTCCGCGGCCGTGGCCGAGAGCCGCCTGATCCTGGGCGGACGCTACCTGGTCGAGGAATTCAGGGGCGAGTTCGAGGGGATGCCCTTCGAGGGCCAGCTGCTGCTCGGCTACGACAACGTCGGCCAGGAGTACTTCAGCGTCTGGTGCGACAACATGAGCACCGCCGCCATGGTCGCCCGCGGCGTGAAGGGCGAGGACGGCAAGGTCGTCCAGATCGGGACCATCAAGGACGTCCTGACCCCCGAGGGGCGCCCCTACAAGCACGTGTCCTGGTCGGATAGCGACGACCTGCAGCACGCCGCCATGTACGACACCATGCCCGACGGCACCGAGTGGCTCGTCATGGAGATGACCTACCGCCGCCGGAGGTAGCCCGGCGGAAGGGGCCGCCGAGGCCCACCCATCGCGGTCACTGCCAGCGGCGCTCCCAGGCCTCGGGCTGCCCCTTCAGCCAGGCGTCGAACCACTCGAGCATCATGGTGCGGTGGGTCACGTAGCTGGCCCACCGGCCGGCGATGCCGTGGCCCTCGCCGGGGAAGGTCACCATCTCGGCCTCGCGGCCCAGGACCTTCAGGGCGGTGAACATCTCGTAGGACTGGCCCGGGGTGACGTTCGCGTCGGCCTCGCCGTGCAGCAGGAGCAGCGGCGTGCGGATCCCGTCGGCCTGGAAGAGCGGCGAGGCGCGCACGTAGAAGTCGACGTCGCGCCACGGCAGGGCGCCCGCGTTGGCCATGTCGCCGTAGGTCCAGCCCCAGGTGCCCTGACCCCAGTAGGTGGCCTGGTCGGCGATGCCGTACATGGAGCAGGCCGCGGCGAAGAGGTCGCTGCGCCCGACGAGGTGCATGGTCAGGAAACCGCCGTAGCTTCCGCCGTAGCAGCCCACGCTCGTGGGGTCGAGCTCGGGGGTGCGCTCCAATAGGGCTCGGGTGCCCGCCAGCACGTCGTCCCCGGCCGCCCGGCCGCCGTCCCCGGCGTGGTGGTCGGCGAAGGCCTCGCCGTAGCCGTAGGCACCACGGGGATTGATCACCAGCGCCGCGTAGCCGTTGGCCGCCCAGAACTGATGGGTGACGTTGAAGCCGCGGGTAACCGGGGAGTTGCCGCCGTAGTAGTAGACGATGAGGGGCACCGAGGCGGGCTCGGGATCGGCCTCGGGGAGCTCGGCCCTGGGCGAGAGCGGGCGGTACCACCAGGCCTCGATCTCCTCGCCCCCCGGGCCACGGAAGGAGGCGTCCAGGGCCGGGCTCCAGCGGAATCGCCCAGCCAGGGCGGCGTTGGGGGCCTCCCAGGCCCCCGGTCCACGGACGAGCACCTTCCGGAAGAGCGCGGCCGGAGCGGTGGGCCCGCCCGCGACGAAGGCCACCGCCGTCGCGTGGGGGCTCGCCGCGATGCTCCCGATGTGCTCGTGGGCGGTGGCGATCTCCTGCGCCCGCCAGGTCCCCTCCACCGGTTCGAGCCGGACGAGCACGTTGCGCGAGCCGGCATTGGCCGGCAGGAGCAGCGAGCGTCCCCCGGCTTCCCAGGCGGGGAGATTGCGCCCACCGAAGTACGCGTAGCGCTGGCCGCGCGTCACGCGCTCGTAGTGGCCCGAGTCCAGGTCGAGCATCCAGACCGGCTTGTTGTAGATGCTGTGCTCGGGGTGCTCGTCGCCCACCTGGTGCGGGGGGCCGAGGAAGGCCAGGCGTCGGCCGTCGGGGTGCGGGGCGAAGGCCTGGGGCCGCACCTCCCAGCCGCCGGTGAACTCGGCGATCAGGCGGTCCTCGCCCGTGGCGAGGTCCAGGTGGCGGATCTCGGTGAAGAACCAGGGGCGCTCCGACTGCGGCCGCGTGCGGCCGTAGAGGACCGAGCTCCCGTCCGACGAGAAGGCGGCGTCGTCGAGGGTCCAGTCGCCCGGGCGCGTCAGTACGCGGCGCGCTCCGGTCTCGAGCTCGATCAAGTGGAGGTGCGGCAGGGGATCCCAGTCGAGGACCCGCTCGCGCAGGACGTCCCACCGGCGCGGCGCGTCGGCGTCGCGCTCGTGGGGATCCAGACCGCGGGTGGAGGCGATCAGCAGCCGCTGCCCGTCCGGGCCGATCTTGATGAGCCCCAGGCCGGGCTCACCGGAGAGCACCGTGCGGATCGGGCCCGTGGAAACCTCCCACGCCGGAACCTCCCACAGAAGGAGGTCCGTGCCGCCTCCGCCCGGCCGCCGCAGGAGCAGGGCGTCGCCGCCGGGGGTGAAGGCCACCGGCCGGGCGTCGGGACCGCCGAGGCCGTTGGACCTCCGCTCGCCCAGCTCGGCGACGACCGACACCTCGCCGCGCCGGCCCTCGCCCTCGGGATCGCGCCGCGAAAGTCTGCGTGCAACGAGCGCGCCTCCGGGCGAGACGGCGATGTCGGAGATGCTCGCGATCGCTCGAGCCCGGTCGAGGTCGCTGAGCGACAGCCGCGCATCGAGGTCCCACCCGAGCTCAGCCTCACCTTCGGCGGAGATCGAGATCGTCGCCCCGCCGGCCTCGACCACCGCGCGCGCGAAGACGAAGCGCGCGCCCCGTCCGACGGCGAGGACGCCGGCGGCTCCCCCACCGAGCGACCTACCGTCCACGAAGAGGGAGTCGGCCCCAGAAGCGCTCAGGCTCAGCTCGGCCCAGCGATCGCTGGTGAGGCGCGCGGCCAGCCAGTAGACGCCCGCGCCCTCGAGCCGGAACCCAGCGGCGCCGGCCTTGACGTAGCGCCAGCTCCAATCGAGGCCGGGTGCGAGGGAGATCCGCTCTTCATCGGCGGGCAGCCACCCCCGGGGATCGATCTCCGGGACGAGGGAGGTCGAGGCCGCCACGCGCGGGGTCTCGACGAGCTCGGGCGGCGCGGGGAGCGGGCCCAGCACCAGCGCCTCCTCGAGGGTCGCGGTGTCGGCCGCGGCGATCGAGGCGGCGCAGAGGAGCGCGAGCGGGAGAGCCCATCGGGAGAGCGGTGTGGACATGGTCTGCCTCTCACTGGAGTCCAGCGGTTGGGTCGGGCGCAGCATAGCGCGCCGCCGATGAAGGCCGCGAATCCGTGCGGGTCGATCGCGAGCCTGGGCGGTCCTCACCAGGCCCGTCGGCTCGCGCCCGCCGGCTCGAGGCCCAGGCTGCGCCCCTTCTCGATGGCCGGCACCCCCTCCTCGATCCACCGCGGCGCGGGCGCGCCCTTCAGGAAGTGGTCGAAGAACTGCTGCATGCGCACGGCATAGTCGCGTCGGTGGGCGAAGCGGCGCAGCCCGTGCCCCTCGTCGTTGTAGTTGAGCATCCAGGCCGGCTTGGAGAGGCGCCGCAGGGCCATGAAGAGCTCGATCCCCTGGTACCAGGGCACCGCCCCGTCCTCGTCGTTGTGCAGGATCAAGACAGGGGTCTCGATCTCCTCGGCGAAGAAGAGCGGAGAGTTCTCGACGTACAGCGGCAGGGCCTCCCACAGCGTGCCCCCGATGCGGCTCTGACTCCGCTCGTACTGCCACTGCCGGCTCATGCCGCTCCCCCAGCGGATCCCGCCGTAGGCGCTGGTCATGTTCGAGACCGGCGCTCCGGACACGGCGGCGGCGAACATGCGCGTGCGGGTCACCAGGTGGGCCACCTGGTAGCCGCCCCAGGAGTGGCCCTGGATGCCGATGGCCTCGGGATCGACGAAGCCCTCGTCGATCAGCGACAGGATGCCCGAGACCACCGAGTGCTCCGCGCTCTGGCCCGGGTACCCCGTCTTGTAGGGGATGTCGGGCACGAAGACCAGGTAGCCGCGGCTGGTGTAGAAGGGGTAGCGGATGCTCGAGCCGCCCGGGACCGGCGTGTGGTGGGAGTGCATCCGATCGGAGCTGCGCTCGTAGAAGTAGGAGAGCAGGGGGTACTTGCGGCTCGGATCGAAGCCCTCGGGCTTGTAGAGGATCCCCTGCAGGGCAGTGCCGTCCGAGGAGGTCCACTCCACCAGCTCCGCGCTCCCCCACAGGTACTCGTCCTGGCAGGGGTTGGCGTGGCTGATTCGCATCGGCTCGGCGAAGTCCAGGTCGCTCACCCAGAGGTCGGGAAACTCCTCGAAGCTCGAGCGGGTGAAGCGCACCCGGTCGGCGTCCTTGGCCTTGATCGGCGGCGAGAAGCTGCGGGCCATCATGATCAGCATGTCCGGCGCGCCCTCGCCCTCGACCCGGTCGCGCCAGAAGCCCGCGCTCTTGTCGCGGTGGTGGAAGGCCGAGAGGAGCATGGGGGCGGAGGGGTCGATCGTCGGCTCCTCGCGGTCGAGGGGGATGCGGCGGAAGCGCAGGTCCTCGCGGCGCCCCACGCCCTCGGTGATCGAGCGGGGGTGCTCCGGGTGGCGCGGGTCCACGAGCCACAGGTCGTGCTTGTCGTACACCAGCAGGCCGGCGTCCTCCGCCAGCCAGCCGCCCGTGCCGTAGGAGCGGGGGTGCGAGGGCGTGTCGTGCAGCTCGTAGTGGACCGGATGGGGGATGCCGCGGCTCGCGTTGCGCGCCTCCCCGCCCTCGACGTCCATCACCATCCAGGCGCGCTGCTCGGCGTCCCACCACGAGAGGTACTTCCCGCCGAGACTCTGCGACGGGCGGCCGGGGCAGGCCTCGATCCGCAGGCTCCACTCCCCCTCGGCGACCCTGGCCAGGTAGACGTCCTGGGGGGCGTCGGTGTCCCAGGAGGTCATCCGGCGGTAGGGGAGGCTGGAGACGCCCAGCGCCCAGGGGGAGTCGCCCTTGGCGGCCAGGTACGCCTCGGGAATCCTCTCGTTCGCGAGCTGAACCACGCGCGGCGGATTCTCGCTCAGGAGGGCCACGGCCAGGTAGGAGCGCCGGCGCTCCTGCTCGAGCCTGCGGAGCTGCTGCGGCTGGATGAAGCCGTCGGTCCAGCTCCACACGTCGAGGGTGACCCTCTCGTCGGCGGGTACCTCCTCGGGCTCGGGCTCGGGGATCGGGGCCGTTCCGAAGAGGATCCGCGCGCCTGATTCGGAGAAGCGCAGATTTCGGCTCGGGCTGACGCTCCAGCCCTCGGGCACGCCCTCGGTGCCCTTGGCGGCGAGCTTCTGCGCCGCCCCCGTATCCGCGGTCCAGAGGTAGAGCGCCCAGGTGGGCTCCTCCGCCTGGTAGTCGTCCCGATCGGTGAGGAAGGCCAGGCGCGTTCCGGACTCGTCGAAGCGGAGGCTCTTGTAGTGGCCCTCCCCCGCGAGCACCTCGATCAGCTCTTCGCCGCCGGGCTCGACCAGGTACACGCCGTCCCCGGTGCCGTCCTTGCTCGAGATGACGAAGACCAGGCGGCTGCCGTCCTCGTTGAAGGTGTACTCGGTCGCGTGCTCGAAGGCCCGCCAGCTCCCGCCGGCGAGGTCGCGCAGCACGAGCCGGGTGCCGTCCTTCTTGTCCTTCTTCTTCTTCTCCTCCTTCTCCTCCTCCGCCTTCGCCTCGGGCTCCCCGGCCTCGGGCTCGGGCTTCTCGGGGCCCTTCTTCTTGGCCTCCTCGAAGTGCTTGTAGGCCACCCAGCCCCCGCCCTCCTCGGGCACGGCGAAGGAGCTCACCCGCTCCACCCGGACCAGCTCGCCGCTCTCCAGGTCCAGGATTCCCAGCGCCGCCTTGGGGCGCTCGGCCTCCTTCTTCTTCTCCTTCTCAGCCGCCAGCACGGCCTCGCGCTCGGGATCGACGCGGCAGAGGACGAGGCGCTCGTCGAAGTCGAAGCGCGCCGAGGCCCCCCTCGCGACCACGTGCTCCCGCTCCCCGTCCAGCTCGCGCGCCCTGAGCTCCCCGTCGCCCTTGTCGGGAGGCCTGAGCTCCCAGAGCGCCCAGGTTCCCGTGCGCGAGAGCTGCGCGCCCGTGAGCGCGCGCCACCTCAGGCAGTCCTCGTGCTCCAGGGGTCTCCTGGTCGCCTCCTGGAGGCTCCCCTCGACCGCGCAGGGGCTCGAGAGGGTCAGCAATATGGAGAGCATCTGTATCGGAATCATGAAGGGCTCCGGGTTCCTCGATGCGGACGATCGGCTCTGCGCGCGCTGGCGGGATGGGCGATTGTAGGGGCGAGGCGCGCTCGCGACCGGGGAGGAGGGATCATTCGGACGCCAACTTACGGTGTCGCGACAAGCGCGGAGATCCGATCGCTCGCGTCGAGGGAATCGACCCGCGCCCTCGGGACCCTGAGCCCGCCGGCTCGTGTCGGGCCGCGATCGGGAAACGGATGCCGAGGCCCTGCCGGGAGACTAGGCTGGCGCGCTCCCCGCACCCGGAAAGCCTTCGAGGAGGTCGACCCATGGCTCTTCGCGCAACCTCGATCCTCGCCCTCGCGATCCTCGCACCGCTCCTGCAGGCGGGAGAGGGGTACCGCCTGCCCCCCGAGGAGGTGGTCGCCATCGTCGATGCCCCGCCCACCCCGAGCCTCGTCTTCAGCCCGGACCGGCAGTGGGCAGCGGTGCTCGAGATGCAGTCCATGCCGGGGATCGCCGACCTCTCCCGGCGCATGCTGCGCCTAGCGGGAACGCGCATCGATCCGGCGGCCAATGGACCCCATACTTCCCGCTACTACCGCGGCCTCGCGATGCGACACCCGGGAAGCATGACCGAGTTCCGCATCCCCCTGCCCGCGGACGCGCGGATCGGGAACTTCGACTGGTCGCACGATTCGGCGTACTTCGCCTTCACGCTCGTCAGCGATCGGGGGACGAGCCTCTGGGCGTCCCGGGTGGGCCTGCGGGAGCAGCCGGTGCTCCTCACGGATCGCCTGAACGCCGTGGTCGGGGGCTTCACCTGGATGCCCGACGCCCGCTCGATCCTCTGCCGGCTGGTGCCCGAGGGCCGCGGGCCGGAGCCGGAGCCCCCGCGCGCCCCGGAGGGGCCCAACGCGCAGGAGACTTTCGGCGAGACCTCGCCCCTGCGGACCTACCAGGACCTCCTGAGCTCGCCCCACGACGAGGCGCTCTTCGAGCACTACGCCGCCGGGCAGATCGCGATCCTCTCCGTGGACGGCGGCGAGCCGCGGCTCGTCGGCTCACCCGGCATCCACCTGGGCGCCAGCCCCTCGTCGGACGGAGAGCGCCTGCTGGTGACGACCGTCGGGTGGCCCTGGTCCTACCTGATGCCCTACTACGACTTTCCCCAGACCATCGCCGTCTGGAAGCTGGACGGAGAGATCGAGCACGTGGTCGCGCGGGTTCCGCTGGCCGAGAACATCCCCATCGGGGGCGTGCAGCTCGGCCCGCGCTCGGTGCAGTGGAAGGTCGGCGAGCCCGCGACCCTGGTCTGGGTGGAGGCCCAGGACGGGGGCGATCCCGACGTGGAGGCCGAGCACCGCGACGCCTGGTTCGCGCACTCCGCGCCCTTCGAGGGGGAGGCGCGCGAGCTGCTGCGCGTCGAGCACCGCGCCTGGGGGATGAGCTTCCTCCCGGAACCCGATCTGGTGATCACCTCCGAGTTCGACCGCGACCGGCGCTGGACCCGCTCGCTCCTGCACGACCTCTCGCGGCCGGAGGCCGCTCCCAAGGTGCTCGACGACCGGAGCATGCGAGACCGCTACGCCGACCCGGGGCGCCTGGTCAGCGAGCGGGACGCGAGCGGCAAGAGCGTCGTGCGCCTCGTGGGACGCTGGCTCTACCGCATGGGCTCGGGGGCCTCGCCCGAGGGCATGCTGCCCTTCCTCGACCGGCAGAACCTGGACACGCTCGAGGTGGAGCGCCTGTGGCGCTGCGAGCCCGGCGTCTACGAGCAGGCGGTGGCCCTGGTGGAGGCCGAGCCGGCGGGCCCGACGGTCTTCGTCACGCGGCACGAGTCGCCCAAGTCGCCGCCCAACTGGAACCTGCGGCGCACGGACTCGGAGCACGTGAAGTTGCTGACCTCCTATCCCGATCCCACTCCGCAGCTCCGCGGGATCCGCAAGGAGCTGGTCAAGTACGAGCGCGCGGACGGAGTGCCCCTCTCGGCCACGCTGTACCTGCCGGCCGGCTACGAGGAGGGCACGCGTCTGCCGCTCCTCGTCTGGGCCTACCCGGTCGAGTACAACGACCCCGCCACGGCCGGCCAGATCGGATCGAGCCCGTGGCGCTTCACGCGCATCTCGGGCATCTCCCACCTGGTCATGCTGACCCAGGGTTACGCCATCCTGGACGGCGCCACCATGCCGGTGGTCGGCGACCCGGAGACCATGAACGACACCTTCGTCGAGCAGATCGTGGCCGCGGCCCAGGCGGCGATCGACGTGGCGGTCGAGCTGGGGGTCGCCGACCCCGAGCGGGTCGCGGTGGGCGGCCACAGCTACGGGGCCTTCATGACCGCCAACCTGCTCGCCCACTGCGATCTCTTCGAGACCGGCGTGGCGCGCAGCGGGGCCTACAACCGCACGCTGACGCCCTTCGGCTTCCAGTCGGAGCGCCGCACCTTCTGGGAGGCCCCCGAGATCTACTTCGCGGTCTCGCCCTTCATGCACGCGCAGAAGATCGACGAACCGCTGCTGATGTTCCACGGCGAGCTGGACCCCAACTCGGGCACCTTCCCCATGCAGTCGAAGCGCCTCTTCCAGGCCATCAAGGGCAACGGCGGCACCGCGCGGCTGGTGATGCTGCCCTACGAGAGCCACGGCTACCGCGCCCGCGAATCGGTGCTGCACGTGCACGCCGAGACGATCGAGTGGCTGGATCGGTACCTGAAGTGAGATCGCGGCTCAGGGCCGATCGGGATCCTCGGGGAGCAGGGACTCGACCTGGGCTCGGAGCACGGTCAGCTTGTCCTGGACCAGGGTCCAGACCAGCTCGTGGTCGAGGCTGTCGTATCCGTGGACCAGCACGTGCCGGAAGCCGATGATCCGCCGGTGCTCGCCAATCTGCTCGGCAACCGATGGAGCGATGCGGGCGAGCTGCATCATGGCCTCGCCGATGATCTGCAGCTCGCGCTCCACGGCGGAGCGGAAGCCGCGATCTCGAGCGTACTCATCGAGCGTGCGTCCGGACGTGAATCCCTCGAGGAAGCGCGCACACTCGAGGATGTCGAACAGGTACTTCTCCGGATCATGCGGCATAGATCGACGTCCGGCTCTGGTTTACCCTGCGGATGAAGTAGGGGTTCCTCATCGCGGAGACTTCCACCAAGTCGATTCGCAGGCCGAAAAGCTCCTCCAGGGATTCGAGCAGGCCGAAGTAGCGCTCGTAGTGCTCGGCCGGCGAGCAGGGCTCGAACTCGACCAGGAAATCCAGGTCGCTGGATGCGGGATCGAAGCTGCCGTCCGCGGCCGAGCCGAACAGATCGAGGGTCTTGACCCGGTTGCGATGGCAGAGCCGGATCAGGTCGTCGCGGTGCTCGAGGATCAGGCGGAGCATCGAGGCCAGTCCCTTGCGATGAGACGCGTCAGATTGGGGCGGCAACCGAGGGGCGAGGTACGCCCGTGAGCATAGGCGAGCCGAGGGGCTGCCGCAACGGCGACCCGCCCGGCTCTCCGACCGGCGCCCCCCGGAGTCAGGGCCACCGCGCTGGGGTGGCGACTCCGCACGGCCATCCAGGGCCGGGGTCCCGACCATCAGGCCATCCGGCCGATCTGGTCGCGAGCGTCACATCCAGGTGCCCGGTGCGCTCCGGACCCGTGGTAGGATCTCATCGAAGGCGGTGGTTCGGCGATGAGGAAGCTCGCTCTCGGCTGGATGGGCCTGGCACTGGTCGCCGTTCTCATCTACGTCCCTCTGTTCGGGATCGCGGCCGGTATGGACATGTCCACTACCGTGATCCTGTCGTGGATTGCAGCGGGCCTCGTTGCGGGTTTCCCGAGCTCTGCGGTCGCGTGGTTGGTCATCGCCATTGCCGTGACCTCGTTCGGGCTCCTACTGGCCGGGCGCCCACGCACGGCTCGGTCCCGATTCCCGAAGCGGACGGCGATCGTCCTCGTGCTTGCCGCCCCGGGGGCAGGCGCCGTTCTTCTGACGGACATCCCTCGTGACCTGGCGTTCCTGGCGAGCAAGGCGGCCTTCGAGGCATCCCTGGCCGAGGCTCCGGGTCGACCGATGGCTCTGGACGAGGACATAGGCCTGTATCTGGTGACCGACTGGGCACGAGACGAACGTGGAGGCACCTTCTTCGTCATCGACCATGCGGGCGGAGGCGTCTTCAACTTCTGGAACCCGGATGTCGGGTTTGCCCATCGCCCCAATGCGCACGGCACGCCATTCGGGGATGACGTGCGGGAGATGGAGAGCCTGGGCGGCGACTGGTACTACTTCGAGCTCGCCAACGAATAGACCGCAGTTGGGGCTGACAGCGGCCCCCTACAGATACCCCAGGTCCCGCAGCATCTGCAGCTCCTCGGGGTCCATGGCCTCGATGTCCACCACCTGGCCTGGGATCGCGCCCAAGGGAAACCGGCTCAGATCCGGGTGTCCCCTGGGCACTCAGATGGCGCGTCCGCCGGCAAGCGGGGTGGAGAACGACGGCGAGCGACCGCACCGGTCCGCCAGTGCGGGCCGTAGAGCCTTCCATGCCCCGGCCTGTTGCGCCGTCGAGAGGGTCGTGGTCAAGTGCTGTAGGGAACGCGAACGACCTGGCGGAGCCCGGGAGCAGGGTACCCATGATTACCGCCTTCATTCTGGCAATGGTGTCGGCATTGGGCAGTCCTCCTGCTCTGGTCGGGGGGACGCCGTGGACTGGACGGCCGTTCCTGTACCTGAATCCGGTCGACTACCACCTGGGAGAATCAGATCTGGTGCTCCGAGTCCTCCCGGAAGATCGCTATGGCGCCGGCCCGGCTACCTACGAGCTTTGGGAGAACGGTGAGCTGGTCGGAACGTGCCTCTCGTCGCTGACCCTTTGGGATGCAATCCCCGTAGGGGATCGAACGTTCTTCGGCTACTGCTACTCGGGGGGATACACGGGCAGTGCAGCATGGGATGACCCCCTGATAGGCGGGCCACCGCGGCCTTTGACTTGGCCGGCAACCTGTACGTGTTTTCCCCCCGATCAAGCCGAGTCGCGTGTTTCGCAGTGGAAAGCTGGCAGTGCCTTTTCGTCAGTGAAGAACTGAGGGATCGTTTCTTCTCGTCGAAAGGAGGGAAGCGCCTGATACCGACGAGCACGGGTGAGGTGTACGTGGCTCACCTCCCGATCGGCCGCCTCGATGAGGGCCGTCGCTATATGCTCGTGTCGAGGCAGGGCTTGCCACAAGGAACAGAGATCATTGAGATTCCCGGGTTCGGAGTGGTCAGAGGCTGGACCGAGGATCTCCGGAATGGTGACAGGTATGCGTGGGCTCTCGATGTCTTCTACTGCCTGGGTGGAGGGGGATCGAGGCGTGCCTCGGTGGCGAGGGGCAGCAATCGCTGGTGGTTCTCCGATGCGGTGGACCTGGGGCTGATCGGGGAGGACAGGGTCGTTCTGCTATCCGAGATCCAGCACAAGCGGGACATCGCCTGCTATCAACTGGATCGATGTGGGCCCGGCCTGACCGCCATCGACTCCTTCGTCCTTCCCCCGCTCGGCGAGTTCCGGCTCCTTTCGAACGCGGGCCGGGCGGAGGTAGTCGCATTGGGCCTGGATGACACGACGGTGCTCGTCGCGGATCTCGCGACCAACAGGTGCCATCAGCTCGATCTCCAGCAGACGTTCCACGGCGCGCTGGTCGAGGTTCGATGCGCCGGGGGCGAGCGGCGGGCGAGGCTTCATCTCGTCGACGCGCTGCACGGCGAGGTCTGCGCCGTCGAGCTGGCCCTCGACTAGGTCTGGTGGGGGGGCCCGGCCCCCGGATGGCGCAGATCGAGGCGTCCCCGGGTCCCGCCGCATCCGGAGACCTCTGGGCCTGACAACCCGAGAGACCGTCCCACCTTGCACTCAATGCAATATCTACACGACATAAAGACATGTATAGTTGACATTCTGACCGATATGGATGACACTGCCGCCCGACCACTCCGATGGGAGGACGCCTTGAACGAGGTGGAATTCGAGAACCGACTGAAGGTGGCCCGCGTGGAGAAGGGCCTGACCCAGGCCGAGCTGGCCGCTCGGGCGGGGGTCACCCGCCAGACGATCGGCCTGATCGAGGCCGGCCGCTACAACCCGACCCTGAGGCTCTGCCTGATCCTGGCCCGCGAGACGGGTCGGAGCCTGGACGAGCTGTTCTGGATCAAGGAAGAGCAAGCATGCTGATCGAGGAGCACAAGATCGACGAGCGCGTCCGCTCGAGCGCCCGCTGGGCCGCTGCCATCTGGCTCGGAGTCACCCAGGTCCTGCTCGCCGGGGCCATCTTCTACCGGCTCTACGTCCTGGACCAACCCGACTCCGAGCTGCGCGACATCCAGGCGGTCCTGGCCATCTCCATCTTCGGCTTCATCGGCATGCAGCTCCTCCTGGGCGGGGTGTTCCCCACGCCGACGTGGAAGGGCGCGCTGGTCGCCTACCTGGTCCTCACGGGGGTCATCGCCGGCGGGTGCCTGCTGATCTACGGGGTGCCGCCCATCGAGGACTGGCCGAACACGTGGCTCCCGGCGGTGCTCGGCCCGGCCCTGCTCGTCGGGCTCTACTGGCTGGTGGCCTGGCTGGGCAAGCGCCGGCTCGAGCGCCAGATCGAGGGGTAGTCTGCCTACAGATACCCCAGATCCCGCAGCATCTCGAGTTCTTCGGGGTCCATGGCCTCCAGGTCCACCACCTGGCCGGAGATCGCACCCCAGGCTGCGATGCGCGCCGAGAGGGCGCGGGCCATGGGGTGCTCGGGGGCGTAGAGGTTGGTCAGCTCGGCGGGATCGGCCTCGAGGTCGTAGAGCTCGTGCGCGCCGGACACCGGCCGGTGGATGTACTTCCAGCGCTCGAGGAGCAGCGTGTACATCTCGGCCTCGCGCCCCAGGCGGTCCTCGTCGGCGTGGTGGACCTCGGCGAAGACCTCGCGCGGCAGCCCGCCCTCGCCCGCCGCCTCGCCGCGGATCAGGGAGAGGGCCGAGGCGCCGTCGAGCTTCGCCGCCGAGAGGGGCAGGTCCAGGGCCTCGGCCAGGGTCGGCGCGAGGTCGATCAGGCGCAGGCGCCGCTCGACCTCGACGCCGCGGGGCAGGCCGGGCCCGGCGAGGATCGCCGGAACCCGCAACTGCTCCTCGTACAGCAGGCCGTGGGTGTAGAAGCCGTGCTCGCCGAAGGCCTCGCCGTGGTCGGCGATCACCGCGACCAGGGTGTCCTCGAGGACCCCCAGCTCCTCCAGGCGCTCGAGCACCCGACCGAGCTGCAGGTCCATGAAGCGGATCTCGGCGTCGTACAGCTCGAGCAGGCGGTCGTCGCGCCCGCGCAGCGCCTGGTGGAGGCCCGGGTGATTGCCGAGCCGGCCCAGATCCGGCGGGAGGGCGAAGGAGACCCGCTCGGCCAGGTGCTCGCGCGGCGGCAGGAAGGAGAGGTCGTGGGCGTCGAAGAAGTGCAGCAGCACGCCGAAGGGCTCGCGGCCGTGCCGATCGAGCCAGTCCAGACAGAGCTCGGCGGTCTCGTCGGCCGGCCGCTGGGGCGCGTCGGCGAAGCGGGCCAGCCCGTGGCGCTCGCGCGTCGCCTGCAGGTCGTCGTGGTACTCGCCGAAGCCTCGGTCCAGTCCGTAGTGCGCCCCCATGGGCCTGGCGCTGACGAAGGCCGCGGTCCGGCGACCGCTCCGCGAGAGCGACTCGGCCAGGCTGGTCACGCCGGGATCCAGGCGCTGCTCCCCCACCACGAACAGGCTGCGGACCCCGTGGCGGAAGGGCCAGGTGCCGGTCAGGAAGGAGGCCGCCGAGACCGGGGTGAGGGTGGACTGGGCGTAGACCTGCCGCAGGAGGACCCCCCGCTCCGCCAGGCGGTCCAGCTCGGGGCTCGTGTCCCGTTGGTGGCCGAAGCAGCCCAGGTGGTCGGCCCGGGTGGTGTCGAAGACTACCAGCAGCAGGTTGGCGGGACGCCCCGATCCGCCGCTGCAGCCGGCCAGCACGGCGAGCCCCAGTCCGAGCGCCGCCGCCCGCAGGGGGCGAGTTCGCGCTGCGCGCATCATCGGAGTGTAGCGGGCCGGAGGGGGGCCCGGAGGGGGAGGACCCGAAAAGCCCCCCCGCCCCTGAATGGGCCGGGGCGGCGGAAGTAGGGCGCCGCAATCCCATCGCAGACAGGCCCGAACCATGAAGACACATGCCCGACGTCCAGCCCTCCTCGCGGCTCCCCTGCTCGCCCTCGTCGGCCTCCAGGGGGGATCGATGGAGCCCGTCCAGGATCCGGAGCAGGCGGTGCGCGCGGTGCTCGACGACTTCCACCTGGCCGCCTCGCAGGCGGACGGGGAGCGCTACTTCGCCCACCTGGCTCCGGACGCCATCTTCTTCGGCACGGACGCCTCGGAGCGCTGGACCGTCAGCGAGCTCCAGGCCTTCGCGGAGCCCTACTTCGCCGCGGGCACCGGCTGGACGGCGAAGGCGACCGAGCGGAATGTCTTCCTCACCGAGGGCGGGCGGTTCGCGTGGTTCGACGAGCGCGTGGAGAGCAGCCGGCACGGCGAGATGCGAGGCTCGGGGGTTCTGCGCCAGCGGGGCGATCGGTGGAGGATCGTGCAGTACAACCTGGCCTTCCCCGTGCCCAACGAGCTCGCCCCGGACCTGGTGAAGCAGATCCGCGCCCTCGCCGAGAAGAAGTGAGCGCACCCCCTGGGGGGCGGGGGAGCGGCCCTCGTCCGGGATCGCGCGCCCCCGGCGGACCGCCGGGCAGGCGGCGCGTGGTGCGGGGTCCGCTCCACCGCTATCGTGTCCGCTCCCACTCGGAGTCCGCCGCTTGTCGAGCCCGTCCCCCATGAGGCGCTGGATCGCCGCCGGAACCACCGCGCTCCTTCTCGCGGCGGCGCTGGGCGTCCTGGAGCTGGGCCGCATCCAGCCCCGGGACCTCACCGACGAGCCCGAGTGGACCGCGATCAGCGCGGTGCACTTCCGCCAGCTCTTCCTGGGCCAGCCGCCCCCCGGCGCGGAGCTCGACGCGGCTCGGGGCCTGGAGCCCGTGAGCCCCTGGCGCTCCGGCGTCCAGGCGACGACCTTCGGCTGGGCCAATCCCTGCCTGCCCAAGCTGGTATGGGGTGCGGCCCTCGAGCTCGGCGGACTGGAGGAGGTGCCGCCCGAGGTGTTCCAGCGGTACCACGGCGGCGACCAGCGGGTCGCCGAGCGCGCCCGGGAGCGCATCCGGCAGGCCATCCCGATCGCGCGCCGCCTCGTGTGGGTGGCCTCGGCCGGCTGCGCGGTGCTGCTCTTCTGGATCGCCCGCGCGCTCGCCGGCTGGCTGGCGGGCGGGATCGCCTTCGGGCTGTGGCTGGGCGCGCCGCTGGTGCGGACCTGGTCCCACCACGTCCGGCCGGACCTCATGATGCTGCTGCTGCTCCTGGCGACCCTGGGTCTCGCCGCCCTGGCGTGGGAGAGCCTCTCGGGCCGGCGCGGTGCGCGCGCCATGATCCTGCGCGCCGCGGGGCTGGGGGTCCTGTGCGGGCTGTGCGCCTCGGCCAAGTTCAACGGCGCGGTGGCGAGCCTCTTCGCCGGCGCGGCCATCCCGCTGCTCTGGTGGCAGGGGCGGCGCGAGCACGGGCTCTCCCTCGCGCGCAGCGCCCTGCCCGCCCTGCTCGCGGCGGGCCTCTCCTGCGTCGCCGTCTTCTGGCTGCTCAACCCGATCCTGTGGTCGGATCCCATCGGACGCCTGGGCGAGGTCCTGGCCTTCTGGAGGAAGCACATGGCCTTCCAGCAGGGCCGCTGGGCGGAGATGGGCGGGGCGGTGGCCCACGATCTCGGCGAGCGACTGGCCCTGTTGCGCGATCGCTTCCTGGGGCAGGAGGAGCCGCTGCGAGCCCTGGTCGGAGCGCCGGGCGGGGCGCTGCTCCTGGCCCTCGGCCTGGCAGCCCTGGCCGCGCGGGCCCTGGGAGTGAGGATCCTGGAAGCCGCCTCGAGCCGCGGGAGGGCCCTCGCCCTCCTGGTCCTGCTCTGGTGCCTCGCCGCCGGCGTCGGCACCGCCCTGTGGCTGCCCCTCGACTGGGACCGCTACTACCTGCCCCTGCTGGCCGGGGCGGCGCTGCTGGAGGGCGCGCTGGTGGGCCTCCTCCTGGGGCGGCTCCAGGGCCTCTTCGCGGCCCGCTCCGCCTAGCCGCCGCGGGCCGGGCGGGGGAGTTCCGGGGCCGCATCTGGCCGGATCGCGGCCGGGTGGGATCATGGGGAGGCCGTCCCCGTACCCCCTCGAGAATCAGGAGGATGTCATGTCGCTCTCCCCTCTCCGGAGCCGCAGGAGGCTCGTGGCCGCAGGCGCCCTCGTCGGCCTGGCGGTGCTCTCGATCGCCGCCCTGGCCCCAGGCGTCGGCGGGGTCCAGTCCATCTCGACGCGGGTCTACGGCACCTGCCCGGACGGGCGCGTCGCGATCCGCCAGCTCCCCTACCTGATCGACCAGCCCGGCTCCTACTTCGCGGCGAGCTGCCTGACCGGCGTCTCGGGTCAGGACGGGATCATCGTGGACGCGGACGACGTGACCATCGACCTGAACGGCTTCACGCTCAGCGGCGTTCCCGGCTCCCTCAGCGGGATCAAGGTGGTGGCGAGCCACCGCAACGTCAGGATCCACGACGGCTGCCTGCGCGACTGGGGCGGCGCGGGCGCCGACCTCTTCGGGTCGACCGACGCCCAGCTCCGCTCGGTCCTGGCCGCGGGCAACGGCGGCATGGGCCTGGGCGCGGGCATGAGCAGCATCGTCCGCGGGTGCGCGGCCGACGGCAACGACGGCAGCGGCATCACGGTGGGCTTCGGGAGCACGGTGGTCGAATGCACCGCCGCCGGCAACCAGCAGTGCGGCATCGAGGCCGCCATCGCCGCCACCACCACCGGCTGCACCCTGCGCTCCTGCACCGTGCGGGGAAACGCCGCCTTCGGGATCCTGGCGGGAGACGGCTGCACCCTGACCGGGTGCACCGCCAACTTCGGCTCCTCGGGCGGCATCTCGGTGGGCAACGGCTGCGTGATCAGCGAGTGCACCGCCATGCTCAATGCGGGAGACGGGATCACGGCCTACGACTCCCTCGTCCGCGGCAACGCCAGCGTCGGCAACGGAGGTCAGGCCTACAGCGCGCCCTTCTCGACCATGGTCGAGAACCACTGACCGCCGGTGAAGAGGGGGTGGATCATGCCTCGAAACCTACGGCCGTCCATGGGCTGCATGGTGATGGTGCTCCTCGCCGCCGGGCCGGGCGCCCGTCTCGACGAGGCGGCCAGCATCCTGGACGTCGACCGCGTGGCCGACGCCGCCCGCCGCGGCGACCTCCTCAGCCGCCGGCGGGCATCTCCTCGCGGTCCTCGAGGTCGATCGCCGCGAGCTGGATCAGGATGGCGATGTCGACGTCGTCCTTCCCCGAGGCCGATCGCAGGACCGCGGTGGCGCCCTGGCCCAGGATCAGCTTGGTCTCGAGCGAGATGCTGGTGACGACCGGGCGCCCGACCTCGACCTCGTGGGCGCCGCCGGCGCCGATCCGTATCTTCTCGCTCTCGATCGGGCGTTCGAGGCTCGAGCTCTTGAAGTCGACCTCCACCGCGTGGACGCCGGGCTCGACCTCCAGGTAGCTGCAGTCGATCATCAGGCCATCCTGCACCACGTCGATGATCGGATCGGCGATCTCGATCCCGCCGGGCTGCACCACCACGAGCTTCCACTCCTTCACGTAGGCCACCTGGTTGAGGATGGAGATGGTGGCGCGCTGGGACGAGACGACGACCACCGAGGGCGCGCTGAGCACGTCGACCGAATCGGCCTCCTGGCACGCCTCCATCAGGCGCTCGCGCTCGAGGCTCTCTTCGATGATCGACGAGCTGCCTTCCAGGCCCAGGTCGTCCAGGCGCTCCGCGGGGCCGGAGACGATCGTGAAGTCGATCCGCGCCATGTTCATGGGGGATCGCTGGAGCTCGAGGAACCCGGCGAGCCAGGCGTGGTGCTCGCGCGTGCCGTTGAGGACCATCAGGCCCCGGTCCGAGGCGAGCAGGGAGTCGAGCTGGGGATCGAGGGCGGGGCGCATGAAGGTCCTCGCTGCCTGCTCGTAGAAGCCGATGCGCTCCTCGCGCCAGGCCGCGGCCATCTCCTCGAGCGCTGCCGGGGTCAGATCCTCCCCGAGCTCGCGCTTCATCCGGACCAGCTGATCCTCGTCCGCATCGACGAGATCGGCGATGTCGTAGATCTCGAGCAGGCGATCCTCGGCCGCTTCCTGGGGCGAGCCGGCGGTCACCCGGGCCTGCGCCGCGGCGGCGGGACTGGCTGCGAGCAGTGCGATCAGCGGGATCAGCGTCTTCATTCCCATGTCTCCTTCGTGCTTCGGACCTGGTACCAGGTGACCCAGCCACCCTCCTCGGGTGGCAATCGATGCTCGGTGGAGGAGGGCGGCTGCTCCTCCAGGGTGACGGACCGCCCGTCGCTCCTGCACGTCCGTCGGCCATCCTCGGACGCGGTGGTGACCGCGAGCTCGAAGGAGAGCACCCGGGATGGGGGACGCTCCCCGGCGGCCGAGAGGATGGCTCCCCCCTCCTGAGGGGGCCGGCTCCGGCCCCCGATGCCCGCGAGCAACGCGCAGGAGAGCACCAGGGCCGCCGCCGCCAGCAGCGCCCGCCGGGCGGGAGGGCCGCTGGCCGTCCGGGGCGGGAGCGCCTCGACGGCCTCGACCCGCGCGAGCAGGCTCAGCAGGGGCGCGAGCAGCTCGGAGCGCCTGGCGATGGCGCCCTGCACCTCGCCGTCCTCGAGGGGATCCCGGCGCTCGTCGAGCAGCCGGTCCACCCGCCTCCAGAAGATCTCGTCCGCGCTCATCGGGGTTCCTCCTCGAGCGGCTCGCTCCGCAGGCGCTCGCGCCCGCGGTGCAGGCGGGACTTGACCGTGCCCTCGGAGAGGCCCAGCTCTCGTGCGATCTCCCGGACGGGGACGCCGTCGCGGTGGAAGCGCAGCAGGACCTCGCGCTCGTGCTCGGGCAGACGTCGCATCAGCCGGGCGACCTGCTCCCGCAGGTCGATCCCCGGCTCGCGGGCCGGAGCGGGGGCGCTGGTCGGGTCGATCAGCATCTCCGGCTCGCGCTGCCGCTGCCGGCGCCAGTCGATGAGGCGGCGCACCGCGGACCGCCGCAGCCAGGGACCGAGCGCCCGCTCGGGGTCGAAGGAGCGTGCGTAGCGCAGGGCGCGGGTGACGACCTCCTGGACCAGGTCCTCCGCGTCCACGCCTCCGCCCGCACCCCGCGCCAGCCGGGCGACAAAGGCCCGCAGGGCGGGCAACTCCGCGGGCAGGCGGCCGCGCAGGGTCTCCTCTCGATCGATCTCCGCCTCCAAGGCCAGTCCGGGGTCCACGCGTATCTGTACCGGCGCTGGCCCCGGGAGGTTGCAGGAAGATCGATATCCGTCAGGTTCCCCGCGCTCAGACCTCGGCAGCCACCTCTCGCAGCCCGCTGACGACCATGTCCCCCACCTCGCTGGTGGGGTGGATGCCGGTGCCCACGCCCTTGAGGCGCTTGCTGCGCAGGAGGTCCATGATCACCCTCTCGATGGCCTGGCTGGCCATCCTCTGGCCCAGGTATTCCAGCATCATGCTCACCGCCATGATGGCCGCCACCGGGGAGGCGATGTTCTTGCCGGCGTGCTTGGGCGCCGAGCCGTGGATGGGCTCGAAGAGGCTCACCTGGCCCGGATGGATGTTGCCCGAGGCGGCCATGCCCATGCCACCCTGCAGCATGGCCCCCAGGTCGGTGATGATGTCCCCGAACAGGTTGGGGGTCACCGCCACGTCGAACCACTCGGGGTTCTTGATCATCCACATGCAGGCCGCGTCCACGTAGGCGTGGTCGGTCTTGATCTGCGGGTAGTCCCGGGCCACCTCCTCGAAGGTGCGCGTCCAGATGTCCTGGGCGCGCACGGCGTTGGCCTTGTCGATCAGGGTCACCTGCTTGGCCTTGTCGCGCGCGGCCGCCAGCTCGAAGGCGTAGCGAACGGCGCGCTCGACGCCCTCGCGGGTGTAGACCATGGTCTGCGTGGCCACCTCCAGGGGCTGGCCCTTGTGGGCGAAGCCGTGCATGCCCGCGTAGGCGCCCTCGGTGTTCTCGCGCACGATGACCATGTCGATGTCATCGACGGTCTTGCCCTTGATCGGGCACAGGGACTCGTCGTAGAGCTTGATGGGTCGGAGGTTGATGTACAGATCGAGCTCGAAGCGGCACTTGGCGATGATCCCGAACTCGATCAGGCCCACCGGGACGCGGGGATCGCCGATGGCGCCCAGGAAGATCGCGTCCTGCTGTTTGACCTCCTCGAAGGCGTCGTCGGGGAAGATCTCCTGGGTGGCCAGGTAGTGCTCGGTCGAGAAGGGGTACACGGTCTTGCGGACGTCGAACCCATAGATCTCGCAGGCCGCGTCGAGCACCCGCATGGCCTCGTGCGTGACCTCCGGACCGATTCCATCCCCTCCGATGACTGCGATGTCGTAGGTGCTCATGTCTGTACCCGATCCCCTTGCCTGGAGCCGATGCGCGCGAAGGCGCTGACTCAATCCTCGGTGGCGACGCCCGCTGGCTGCCTGAACATGCCCGGGCGGTAGCTGACGATGCGGCCCTCCACGGCGCTGGCCGCCACGGTCAGCGGCGAGGCCAGGTAGAGCTGGCCGGGGCCGCTGCGGCCGGAGAAGTTGCGATTGACCGCGCTCACGGTGACCTGCTCGGCCTTCTCCGAGACCCCCGGCCCGCAGCCGATGCAGGCGCCGCAGCCGGGCTCGATGACCTCGACGCCGGCGCGATCGAAGATCTCCACGTAGCCCCGGGAGCGGGCGTGGTCGCGGACCGCCTCCGATCCCCACTGGAGCACCATGCGCACCCCCGAGGCCACCTTGCGGCCGGCCTCTCCGGCCTCCTTCAGCACCCGCGCGCAGGCGTCCATGTCGTGCTCCTTGCCGGCGGTGCAGGAGCCGGCATAGGCGATGTCGATGGTCACGTCCTCCAGCTCCGAGATCCGCGCGCCGCGGGTGGGATCCCCGGGGCGGGCCACCATGGGCCTGATCCGGGCGAGGTCGATGCGGTGCACGCCCCCGGCGTACTCGGCGTCCCGATCCGGCGCCACGAAGGTGGCGGCGATCTCCTCGGCGCTCCGGCCCTCGCGCCGCGCGGCCAGCCACTCGGCGGTCGCCGCGTCGCCCTCGCAGATGCCCGAGCGCGCCGAGCACTCGGTGGCCATGTTGGTCAGGGTCGCGCGCTCGTCCATGGAGAGCGAGGCCAGCCCCGGCCCGCCGAACTCCATGACCCGGTTGAGGGTCTCCTCGCGCACCGCGAAGGTCTCCAGGATGTGGAGCATGACGTCCTTGGCCATGCACACCGGGTCCAGCTCGCCGTGCAGCTCGAAGCGGATGGACTCGGGGACCTCCACGAAGGTGAAGCCGGAGTAGATCAGGCCGGCGTACTCGGTGGCTCCCACCCCCCAGGTCAGGGCGTTGTTGCCCCCGCCCATGCAGGTGTGCGAGTCGGTGGCCTGGATGAAGTCACCCGGGTCGACGAACTCCTCCCGGGCGATCTGGTGGCAGATCCCCGGCGAGACGCCCTCGCGGGCGGAGTAGTCGCGCACCCCGGTGTGGCGCTGGAACTCGCCCTGCAGGTCGCGCAGGGTCTGGATCTGGTCGGCGAAGGGGGCCATGCGGGGCACGCCCGTGGCGTACAGCAGGTGGTCCTCGAAGACCGCGAACTTGTCCGGGTTGGGGATCCGGTAGTCGTCCCCGTACTCGCGCCGCAGGAATTCGTGCACCTGCGCGGAGGTGAACTCGTGGCTGTAGCCCCCGGCCACGCGCACCAGGCAGGTGTCGCCGGGACGGACCCAGCGCGGGCCCTGGGCGCCCTCCAGGTGCGAGGCCAGGATCTTCTCGGCCATGGTCATGGGGCGCGCGCCCGTGTCGGGCAGCGGCACCTGGACGTGGCCCGCCTGGTGGCGCTTGTTGAAGGCGAACAACCCCCCGCTCTCGAGGATGGCGCGCGTCACCGGATCGTACTGCCCGGTGAGCTCGGCCAGGGGCAGCTCCTCGCCCGCCTGCAGGCGCTCGAGCTGCTCGTAGCTGGCCATGAGCTGGCCCAGGTTGATGTTGTTGCGCCCGTGGATGGGAGCGAAGGAGGCCGCCACCACCAGCTCGACCCCCGACCACTTTTCGGCCTGGGGAGCGGTCTCGCGGCTGGAGCCGGTGCCCTTGCGCTGCCCCGACACGATCACCTGGAAGCCGCCGTCCATCAGGGCGCGCGGGCCGAACACGCGCTCGCCCTCGCCGTCCATCAGGCCCGCGTAGGCGTCCAGCGCGATGTCCTCGGGGCGGTGCCGGAAGCACACCCAGGCCGGCGTCATGGCGTCGGTGTTGATGTCGTCGAGCAGATCGGCCGGATCGACGTCCTTCATCAGGAAGTCCGCCTGTCCGGAGAGCTGCCGGGCGATCGGCGCCGGGTCCTCGAACAGGAAGAGCACGCGACGGCCCGGGCCGAGGGCCACGGTGCGCGTTCCGTCCGGATGGCTTCGAATCAGGGTGTTCACGACGATGCTCGGGGTGTTCTTCAGCTCTCCGCGCCGGGGTGGACCCGCGAGGTCGGGGGGGGAGCCGACCGATCCGGTCAGGGGCCTGGTGAGACCACCACGATGGTCTGCTGGATGAACTGCGGCATGCTGGGCTGGGTACCCCTGCCGCCGCGGATGGGCGTCCCCTGCGTGTTGCAGATCAGGTCCAGGGCCTCGAAGCCGGTGAGGAGCCGGCCGAAGGCGCTGTACTGGCGATCGAGGTGGCGCGAGTCCCGGTGCACCACGAAGAACTGGCAGGAGCCCGAGTCGGGCTCCGGGCCCCGCGCCATGCTGAGCACCCCCCGCTCGTGCTTGCGCTCGTTGAACTCCGCCTTCAGCTTCCGGGGCCCGTTGCCGGTCCCCCACTGCGCCGGGTGCTTGTCCCGCGTGTTGGGATCGCCGCCCTGGATCATGAAGCCGGGGACGACCCGGTGGAACTGGGTCCCCTCGTAGAAGCCCGTGTGGCACAGATCCAGGAAGTTGCGCACGTGCATGGGCGCCACGTCGGGCCACAGGGCGAAGACCAGGTCGCCGCGCACGGTCCGCAGGATGACGTGGTACTGGGGAAGCTCCTCGGCCGGCACCTGCATGAAGTCGAGCCCCTCGGGAGCCGTCTGCCACACGCGCACCGGGTGTGGGGCGGCCGAGCCGTCCCGGGGGTCCCGGGTGTGGGTGAGCTCGAAGTCCCGGCCGACCTCGAGGTACGGTCCCAGGTCCACCTCGACCGAGATCTTCGCTCCCTTGGGGAGCTGGATCGTCCCGCGCCCCTTGTCCCTCTCCGCCAGCCTCTTTCCATCGGCCAGGAAGGCCCCCGGGTAGAGCAGCCAGCCGTCCAGCTCGGTGTCTTCCTCGGGCGCGCTGATCTCTAGCTGCACCACGAAGGGGCTGCCCTCGAAGTAGTTGTCGGGGGCCCGCCAGCTCACCTGGGGTTCGGCGACCAGGGGCAGCGCAATCAGTGTAGCCAAGCAGATCATGCCAACTCGTCTCCTTCCCGCCGGCGGCGGTCCTGGGCAGTGGCGTCTCCGGGGTCGCCCACCGGGAATTCGGGGCAAAGAGGATAATTTGGCCGCCCTTCCGCTGCAAGGCGGGCGGGTCTTTGCGGGCCGATTCCGGCTCCTGGGCCTCCCCGACGCGCCCGAGCCCTATGATCCCCGCCGACGGCGTGCATAATGCGGGGCAGCGCCCGACCCTCCCCGCTGGCCGCACCCGCTCGATGGCGGGCCGGCGGTGCGGTACCGAGGGGACTTGGCCGGGGTCTCGCCGCGGCGCGCGCATCCCCTCCATACCGCTCCATACCGCGAGGATCGACCGCTCCACCACGTCCTGCCTCCACATCTCGAACACGTGACCCAGATCCCCGAAACCTGGCCGCCGAGCCCCCCGCGGGTCGTCCCCCTGTTCCCCCTTCCAGGCGTGTGCCTGTTCCCGGGGATGCTGGTCCCCCTGCATATATCGGAGACCCGCTACGAGCAGATGATCGAGGACTCCCTCGACGGCCCCGGACGCATCGCGCTGGGTACGGTGGTCGAAGGCCACGAGAGCGAGTTGGAGGGCTCCCCCCCCTTCCACACCGTGGCCGGCCTGGGAGAGATCGCACGCCACGAGCGGAGCGACGACGGTCACTTCGGTGTGTGGCTCTACGGGCTGGAGCGCGTGCACGTGAACGAGGTGCCCTCCGAGCGCCTCTACCGTCAGGTGGAGGTGGTCTCGGCGATCGAGATCCAGCCCGACCCCGAGACCGAGCGCGAGCTGCGATCCCGGCTGGAGGATGCCCTGCGGGTGCGTCACCCCGAGCTGCAGGCGATCCCCACCGACGCGCCCGTGGGCCACCTGACGGACCTCCTCCTGAGCCTGCTCGATCTCCCCCACTCGCTCAACCGGGAGCTGTTCGCCACCCTCGAGATCGACCGCCGCGCGCAGGCGGCCCTGGCCCGGCACGAGTCCCGCCCGCCGGAGCCGTCCGAGGACGAGTGAGCCGGGGCTCCTACCCCCCGAAGCTCGCGATCACCGGCGCGTGATCGCTGGGCTTCTGGCCGTCGCGGGCCTCCAGGTCGATCTCGACCCCGGTGCAGGCCTCCAGGGCCGGCTCCGAGCACAGGAAGTGGTCGATCCGCAGGCCGTGGCCGCGCTGCCAGCCGCGGGTTCGGAAGTCCCACCAGGTGTAGCGGCCGGGCTCGGGGTCGAAGTGGCGGAGGGCGTCGTGGAGGCCCGGCTCCATGAGGGCCTTCAGGGCCTCGCGCTCGGGCGTCGAGCACAGGATCCTCTCGCGCCAGGCCTCCGGATCCCAGACGTCCCGGTCGTCGAAGGTGACGTTGAAGTCCCCGCACAGGACGACCTTCTCGCGCATGTCGTAGCGCTCGGCCACGAAGTCGCGCAGGCGGGCCATCCAGTCGAGCTTGAAGGCGTACTTCTCGCTGCCCACCTCCTGGCCGTTGACCACGTAGAGGTCGAGCAGCAGGAAGTCCTCCACCTGGGCCCCGATGACGCGCCTCTGGGCGTCCTCTCCCTCCCCCGGGAGGCCCCGGACCACGTCCTCCAGGGGGCGCCGCGAGAGGATCGCCACCCCGTTGTAGGTGCGCTGGCCGAAGGTCGCGAGCTGGTAGCCCAGCTCCTCGAAGGGCTCGCGGGGGAACTGCTCGTCGAGGCACTTGGTCTCCTGCAGGCAGACCACGTCGGGTCCACGATCCTCGAGCCAGGGCAGCAGGCGGGGCAGCCGCGCGCGCACGGAGTTCACGTTCCAGGTGGCGATCTTCACGGCGCCATCCTACCCCCGGGCCGGATCGGCCTCCCGCCCCGGGGCCGAGCGGAATCCCCCCCGGCCCCCTCGATCCCCCCCCCCGCGCCGGAACCCGCGCGCCGGCCGATCGGTCGGAATGAGCGGGCTGGCGATTGGAATCGCCCCGGCCGCCCCTATCCTCTTGCCTTGACCTTTCACCGAATCCCCCATTGGAAGTCGTGAAACGAGCCCGACACCAGTCCGGCCGACCCCCCGGGCACCACCGGCGCGGGGGGGGACGCCCCGCCCGCCGCCGCGGTCCCAAGGCGGAGCCCCTGCGCCCCAGCGCGGATCCGCCCGACATCCGCTCGTTCCGCGAGTGGGAGCTGGGGGAGGAGACCCTGGAGGCCATCGCGGACATGGGCATCGAGGTGCCCACGCCCATCCAGCGCCTGACCATCCAGGCGGTCCTGGACGGCCGCGACGTGATCGCCCAGGCCGAGACCGGCACCGGCAAGACCCTGGCCTTCGGGGCGCCCATGATCGCGCGCATCGACGCCGCGCGCTCGAGCGTCCTGGCCCTGGTCCTGGCCCCCACCCGCGAGCTGGCTCAGCAGGTGGCCAAGGTCCTCGAGCGCCTGGGCGCGGCCCGGGGCATCACGGTGGCCCTGGTGGTCGGCGGGGAGCCGGCCTACGGCCAGATCGATGCCCTCAAGGCCGGGGCCCAGGTGGTGGTGGGCACGCCCGGTCGGGTGCTCGACCTCCAGGGGCAGGGCTTCCTGCGCTTTCCCTGGGCCGAGTTCGCCGTGCTCGACGAGGCCGACGAGATGCTCGAGATCGGCTTCCTCGACGACGTGCGCAAGATCCTCAGCTTCCTGCCGGACGAGCGCCAGACCATGCTGTTCTCGGCCACCTTCCCGGAGGACCTCCTGACGCTGGCGCGCGAGGGGACCCGGGACCCGGTCGAGATCGCCACCGCGCGCGGCGTGGCCACCGTCGACAACATCGCCCAGAGCTACCTCGAGGTGGGAGAGGCGGAGCGCGACCGGGCGCTGGTGCGGCTGATCGAGCAGAGCGGGCCCAAGGACGTCTTCCTCATCTTCTGCGACCGCCGCACCGAGGTTGATTCACTCATCCGGCGCCTGTTGCGACTGCCCTTCCCGATCAAGTCCCTGCACGGGGGCTACGACCAGCCCTCCCGCTTCCGCGTCATGTCGGCCTTCCGCACCGGAGAGGTCAAGGCCCTGGTGGCCACCGACGTGGCCTCCCGCGGGCTGGACGTCGTGCTGGTGACCCACGTGGTCAACTACTCTGTGCCCAACGACGTGCTGGCCTACACCCACCGGATCGGGCGCACGGGACGGGCCGGGCGGCAGGGGCATGCGATCACCCTGGTGACGCCGCGCCTGGCCTGGCGCTGGCGTCAGATCGTGCGCGACGCGAACTGGGAGATCGTGGAGCGCCCCGCGCCCGAGCGCACCCCCTCCTCGCGAGGACCGCGCCGGGGGCGGGAAGAGGGACGCCGGGGGCGCGCCACCGAGGACGGGCCGCGCCCCGAGCGGGGCGGCCGGCGCCGGGCGTCGACCCGCGAGCGCCCGTCCAGGGAGCGAGGGGCTCGCGGCGAGCGGGAGGCCCCCGAGGAGAGCCGCGGCCCGCGCCCGGCCCGGAGCCGCTCCCGGAGAGGGCCGTCGACCCAGGAGCCCCCGACCCGGGAGCGAGAGGGCCGTGGCGAGCGGAAGGATTCGGACGAGATCCGCGCCCCGCGGCCGGTCGAGGGCCGCTCGCGGCGAGGGCAGTCGACCCGCGAGCGCCTGGCCGCCGAGAGGGCCCGCTCCGAGGGCAAGGTGGCCGCGGAGGGCCCCCCGAAGGAGCCCGAGAGGGCTCGGGCGGACCGCGAGCGCCGGCCCCGGAGGGGCAGAAAGGCGGACGGCGACGGATTGAGGGCCGAGCCCGGGGATCCTATCCCTCCCCCTGCCGGTTCCTTCGGAGCCGGACTGTGAGGGGACCCGACGCATGCAAGCCACCGAAGCCCTGGGCGGTGACGAATCCCGGAGCGAAGCCCCCTGCGATCGCGCCTTCCGTATCACCTTCCTCCCCTCGGGGAAGGTGATCGAGGTCGATCCCTCCGAGCTCCCCTTCGGCAACGACGGCCGGCCGGGCTCGGTCCTCGACATCGCCTGCGAGAACGGCATCGAGATCGACCACGCCTGCGGCGGGGTGTGCGCCTGCTCGACCTGCCACGTGATCGTACGCGAGGGCCAGGAGGCCTGCGAGGAGGCCGAGGAGGAGGAGTACGACCGGCTGGACGAGGCGCCGGGGCAGGAGGCGGACTCGCGGCTGGCCTGCCAGTGCGTGCCCGATGGCACGCGCGACCTGGTGGTCGAGATCCCCGAGTGGAACCGCAACCTGGTCCGGGAGGCGCCTCACTGAGCCGCCGCGGAGGTCGGCCGGATTCGGGCATGGAGATCCTGCTCGCGCAGCCCCGCGGTTTCTGCGCCGGTGTCGATCGCGCCATCGAGGTGGTGAAGAGGGCGCTGGAGCTCTTCGGCTCCCCGGTCTTCGTGCTCCACGAGATCGTCCACAACCGCCGGGTGCTGGACGAGCTCTCCAGTCGGGGGGTAAAGTTCGTCCGGACCCTGGAGGAGATCCCCCCCGGCTCGGTGACCATCTTCAGCGCCCACGGCGTCTCCGACGAGGTGGCGCGGGCCGCCCGCCGCCGGAGGCTGCGCGTGATCGACGCCACCTGCCCGCTGGTGACCAAGGTGCACACGCAGGCGCGGAAGTACAGCGACGAGGGCCGGGAGCTGATCCTGGTGGGCCACGACGGCCACCCCGAGGTCGAGGGAACCCGGGGCCGGATCGAGCGCTCCGTGCACGTGCTGTGCACCGCCGAGGAGGTCCGGGCCCTCGAGGTCGTGTCCCCCGAGCACCTGGCCTACGTGACCCAGACCACCCTCTCGGTCGACGATACCCGTGAGATCGTCGACGAGCTGATGGACCGCTTCCCGGAGCTCGCCGGCCCCGACCTCAAGGACATCTGCTACGCCACCCAGAACCGCCAGAACGCGGTCAAGCGGATGATCGACCGCATCGACCTCCTGCTGGTGGTGGGCTCTCCCAACAGCTCCAACTCCAACCGGCTGTGCGAGCTGGGCCGCCGCTCGGGCCTGCCCGCCCACCTGGTGGACGACCCCGCCGACCTGGACCCCGACTGGTTCGGGGGGGACTGCCGCATCGGCCTCACCGCCGGGGCCTCGGCTCCCGAGTCCCTGGTGCAGGAGGTGGTCGGGCGCCTGCGGCAGCTCGGCGTGGAGAGCGTGGTCGAGATGCAGGGCGAGCCCGAGACCACGACCTTCAAGCTCCCCGAGGAGGTGAGGCCGGGGGGCAGCCCGGGGCCTCGATAGCCGGGCTCGTCGCGGGCCGGACCGCGACCGCCGGCCATTGTACGCATTGTGTAAGCCGGCTAGCAGAAGGAGGGCCCGTGCCGTCCTTCGGGTGGCAGACGATTGGAGACCGACCATGCTCATGACCGCCCTCCTGGCCGCCGCGGCGCCCGCGCTCGCTCCGCCGCAGGTCCAGCGCCCCACCGACCCCTACAGCCCGCCGATCCGCCGCCCGGTGCCGCAGCGGCCCGTGCTCCTGACGCAGCTCGACGTGAGCGTGCGCATCGAGGGGCCCGCCGCGCGGATCACCCAGGAGCTGACGCTGCGGAACACCTCGCCCGCGCAGCGCGAGTTCGACCTGGTCTTCCCCCTGGGCGACGGGGCGGTGATCTCCGGCCTGGAGCTGAAGGTCGGCGGCCGGACCCTGGAGGGGAGGGTCTTCCCGGCCGAGGAGGCGCGTCGCATCTACCAGGACATCGTGCGCAAGACGCGCGATCCGGCCCTGCTCGAGCACTACGGCGAGGCGCTGTACCGCGCGCGCATCTTCCCCGTCCCGGCCCTGGGCGAGCAGCGGGTGACCCTGAGCTACAACCTGGTGCTGCGCGCCGAGGGGGAGCTGCACCGGCTGCACGTGCCCCTGACCGCCTGGCGCCGCATCGCCGCGCCCTTCAACCTGACGGTCGAGGGCTCGATCCTCTCGCGGCAGCCCGTCTCCAGCCTGTACTCGCCCACGCACGAGCTGCTGCCCGGCGTCGAGCAGAGGATGGGCGGGATCGAGCCGTCCCGCCGGAGCACCTTCCGGGTGCACGCCCCGCGCTGCAAGGGGGACGAGGACTTCCTGGCCTACTTCAAGGCGCGTTCGGCGGCCGCCGAGGGGATCCTGCTGGACGTCGCGGTGCTCTCCGAACGCCCCGACCCGAGCGAGCCGGGCTACTTCCTGGCGGTGGTGCACGGCCTGCCCACCCCCGAGCTCCGGCCCGAGCCCAAGGACGTGGTGTTCGTCCTCGACCGCTCGGGGAGCATGCAGGGCGAGAAGATCGCCCAGGCCAAGGCGGCCCTGAAGTTCCTGGTGGAGCGCCTGGGGCCGGAGGACCGCTTCAACCTGGTGACCTACGCCGCCGGCGTGGAGGTCTTCTCCGCCGGCCTGCAGGCGCCGGCGCAGGAGCGCCTGGGCGAGGTGCTGCGCTTCATCGAGTCCATCGAGGCCAGCGGCGGCACCAACATCGAGGCGGCCCTGGCCACCGCCCTGGCGCAGCTCGGTCCGGGCGAGCAGCTGAACCAGATCGTCTTCCTGACCGACGGCCTGCCCACGGTCGGAGAGCGGGACCACCACAAGCTCGCCGCCATGATCCGGACGAAGAACCTCCACGGGGCCCGCATCGTGTCCTTCGGCGTGGGCTTCGACGTCAACGGCGCCTTCCTGGATCGGGTGGCGACGCAGAACCGGGGCCTCTCGGAGTACGTCCTGCCCAGCGAGAACATCGAGGACAAGGTGCCCGGCTTCTACGAGCGCATCCGGATGCCGCTGGTGCGCGACGCCACCATCGAGCTGGCCGGAACCCGGGTGTACGACGTCTTCCCGCGCCAGCTCAGCGACATCTACGGCGGCCACCAGACCCTGATCTGCGGCCGCTACACCGAGCCGGGGGACATCCGCGTGGTGGTCCGCGGCAAGCGTGGTGGCGCGGGCTTCAGCCTGGAGGCGCCGGCCCACCTGGCGGGGGACAGCCGGCGGGGGAGCCGCGACCTCGTGGCTCGCCTGTGGGCCTCCCGCAAGATCGGCTACCTGGTCGACGAGATCCGCCTGAACGGCGAGGCCCAGGAGCTGGTGGACGAGATCGTCCGCCTGGGCACGCGCTTCGGCATCCTGACCGAGTACACCTCCTTCCTGGCGGCCGAGGAGACCGACCTCCTGGCCTTCGACGACAACGTCCGCCGCGCCCGACGCGAGCTCGAGGAGCGCGCCGGGGTGGAGACCGGCAGCCACGGCTTCGCCCAGGCGTCCAACGCGAAGAAGCTCCAGCGGGCGCCCGCCGCTCCGGGTCCGACGGGGGGAGGCACCTGGCTGGACGAGAGCGGCGAGGAGGTGACCGTCGAGACCGTGCAGAGCCTGGGGGGCAAGACCTTCTTCCTGCGCGGCGACACCTGGCAGGACTCCGCCCTGGCGGCCGGGGTGGAGGCGGAGGAGATCGGCCTCTACTCCGAGGAGTTCTTCTTCCTGCTGGACCGCCACCCCTGGCTCAACCGCTGCATCGCCCGGACCGGTGACGTGACCCTCCTCCTGGACGGCCGCAACCTGCGCCTGCGCGTGGACCGCTAGAGGCCATTCCCGACACTCCCCTCTTGCTGGGGACGCAGGGCGGGGCGCGCTCGGTGGGGCGCCCCGCCCGTTTCTGCGATCGCCGGGAGCTCAGCGCGCGGCCGCGATCAGGCCTCCGGCGTAGTCGATGCCCGCCGGGGTGCGCGAGCCGTACCAGCTCAGGTACTCGCCGTCGGCGATCCGGAAGCGCTCGCGGGCCAGACCGGTGTCGGCGGCGAGCCCGTCGGCGTGCTCCTCGCGGAAGCGGTAGGGCTCGGTGCACAAAAGGACCAGCTCGGGCGCGGCCTCGGCCAGCTCGCGCACCTCGATGCGCGGGTAGCGGTCGGGGTGGGCTCCGAAGGCGTTGGCGCCCCCCGCCTGGTTGAGCAGGGCCGCGGCGTAGGTGTCGTCGTTGACCGTCATGCAGGGCCCGTGCCAGACGAGGTAGGCCCAGCGCACCCGCGCCTTCCCGCGCGCGCCCTCCCGCACCCTCGCGGCTCGCCGCTCGATGTCCCAGGCGATCCGCTCTCCGTCGGCGGACCGCCGCGCCTCGGCGGCGATCTCGCGCACCATGCGGGCGGTCTGAGCGCAATCGCGGGGCAGGCTGGCGTGGCAGTGGATCCCCGCCTCGGCCAGGGCCTCGGCGTCCTCGCGCCGGTTCTCCTCGCGGTTGAGCAGCACCAGGTCGGGCTCCAGCGCGAGGATGCGGTCCAGGTCGGGGTCCTTGGTGCCCCCGACCTTCTCCACCGCCGCCACCCCCTCGGCGGGGTGCACGCAGTAGCGGGTGACGCCGACCAGGTCCGGACCGCGGCCCAGGTCGAAGACCAGCTCGGTCAGGCTGGGACAGAGGGAGACGATCCGCACGGCTGGGCAGCGCCTCGGGGGCGCCTCACTTGATCAGGCGGATCGACAGGGGGTAGCGGTAGGCCACCCCCTTGTCGGCCTTGAGCGCGGCGATGATCGGGAAGACGATCATCATGACCCCGACGGCGATCATCAGGAAGAAGCTGATCAGGAGCAGCGCCAGCACGAGGCTGACGAGGGCCGCGATGAACATCGTGATCTGGAAGTTCAGTGCCTCCTTGCCCTGCTCGTCGATGTAGGGATGGTCCTCCTTCTTGAGCAGCCAGACGATGAGCGGCCCAAGGATGAAGCCGATCCCGTTGCCGATGAGGCCGACCAGCGCCACCAGGTGGCAGATGGTCGCCCACTTGCGCGCCTCCCTCGGTATCTCGCCCGCGGTTTCCGGTCCTTCGCTCATGTGTGGCGATCTCCGGGTCGGTGGTGGTTGCGGATTGGCGTTCTCCTCATGCGAGCAGCGGCCGACCCGGCGATCTGATCGCAGCGCCGCGCTCCCTCCTATGTCATCCTACCGGCCGATATTCACGTAGGAAACGGGATTCTGTGCCCCCTGGCCGAAGAGATCCCCAACATATCGATTGAGGTAGCGATTGCGGATGGCGTCCTCGGCGATCGTCCCGACGAACTCCCAGCGTTGCTCCCGCTCTGCGGCCCCGCCCGGGAAGCGCTGGTTGAAGGTCGATCCCGCGGGAAGCCACGCGGTGATCCTGTAGACCTCGCGGACGACGCCTTGGAACACCGAGAACGCCAGCTCAGCCTCATCGGCGCGCCGACCGACCTTCCATGAGCAGCGGGTGGCGTCGTAGAGCTCTGAAGCGCTCATCCCGTAGCGGTAGTTCTTGTTGATGCGAATCAAGATGGCGGGCTCCAGGATGTTCGCGGGTTTTCGCGTGTAGTGGGCCACAACCTCCTCTAGGGGCATGCGGCCGTACTTCGCCCCGCGCCAGCCTCGAACGGCGTTGGCCAGGTTCTGGACTCCGAGCAGGTCGATCGCGGCTGATTCGATCCGGAGGGCGGTCTCCGCATCCGGTAGACCGTGCGCGAGGATCTCGACTCCGGGCTCCGCGTCCGCGGAGCGGATGCTGCCAATGATCCTCGCGATGCTCTTCTCCTCGGGTGCATCGAGGTGGGCCAGGGCTCGATTGCCCTTGCCCTTCCCGACGTAGAAGACCGAGCCATCGAGGGGATTCACGTACAGGTACACGTAGTATCCGAGCTCCCGAGCAACCGATCGCGGGATTCTCCTTGCCGTCTGCATGGGTGCTGCCTCCTCCAGCCCAGGTCCGGTCGATCGACCACCCCCGGATTCTCCGGGTTTCGATTCTGAGGCGCCACGCGCCCACCTCCCCCTCGATCATTTCCACCGCATACCGCCTCGCATCGCGCACGATGCGGTCAAAGGGGTGGTCGGCATCGTGATAGAAGAGCCCGATCCAGCCATCGAGGTCGAAGACCAGTTCGATCAGACTGGGACACAGCCCGGCAGAGCCGGAGCCAAACAAGGCCGCCAGGGAATGCAGGAAGTGCAGAAGGAGGGGGGGGCAGGGTGCTCTTCGCCAGCTCCATCTTCCTGCATTTCCTGCCTTCCTCAGCGGCGCCTCTTTTCCGGAATCGCATCGCTCGGCAGCGCTGCTGTAAGTGTAAGGGCAGCGCTTGAGAATCTTCGCGTGCTGAGATGACTCTGGAGGTCAGTAGTACAGGGAGACGATTCGCACTGCTCGCCAGCGCACCGGGGGCGCCACAGCGGGCCTCAGATTGGCGTCGGAATGTCAGGCGCTGTCCTTCTTGGGAATCCGCAACTCTGCCGTGACCGGCAGTTCGAACAGCTCGCTTCTCAGGAGCCGCGTCGAGAAGAACAGCACCTCGAGGTTCTCGACTTCACCCGTACTGGGACTGAGTCGCGCGACGATCTCGTCCCCGAGCTCCTCCGACTCCTGCCCAGCGTAGGGCGGACACTTGTCGATGTGGAGGACATCCGCCTCCCGGTCGTAGTTGAACCTCAACTTCGCCTCCATTCGACTTCTCCTTCCGCCAGCTTCCTGGCCATGTAGGCGGTGATGACCCAGTGACGGGCGCTCGGGTCTGCTTCGCTGACGACCACAACCACAACGTGCTTCCCTTCGCGCAGGTCAGTGTACCACCGCGAGATCAGCCTGGCGCTGCCAAACCGGACGCTCCTGCGGACCTGATCGGGGTTCGCCAGGGTTTCCTCGATACGCCCCCGGTGCTCAGGCAGCAGGTCGGGGTGCCTCTCGGCGATGTGACGTTCCCGCTCCTCGGTCAACTCGACCTCTCCCCCGAGATAGGGGCAACGGAATCGAGTCATCACCATCCTCCCTTCATCCGACATGGGGCCGCAAGGGGCCCAACGGTACCGAGCGGCGACGGGGGCGGAGCCTACCGAGTGTCCGCTCCGGCTCACCTCTAGCCCTCATTCCATTGCCTGCACTCCCACTCAGCAAGAGACTCGGTTCCGGCGATGCTCCGAAGTGCCCGGATGCAGCGCATGTACTCGCCAACAGAGTCGATCGCCGTCCACTTCACATCCCGTACCTCTGGCGCCTTCTCGAGAATCCTCGCATCGATGGGGCAGTGAGGGGGTGTGCCGATCTGTCCCAGGCACCACATGTATTTGAGGTACAGGTTGAGCGCCTTCTGAGCGGGACCTATGCGGAGTACTCCTCCTCGGAGCAACTCCCCGTGACTATCGGCCATTACTCTCGAAAGCGCCTCGATGTTCTCGAGGTGGCGGGACTCCAGAACACCTGATTCGTATTCCCTCCTCTTGTTTCCAAGGTAGGCCTTCAGCGTTCGATGCACGGGTTTCCGGATGCTCTCTTTGTCGGGAACCCCTTTCCGGTAGATCCCGGCCCTCGCAAATGCTGCTCTCACCGACAGCGCAGCCATTTCAGAGAGGATGAAGCACCACTGATCGCCTGTCATGCGCCTACCTGAGGTCTGTGTCATGGCGGTCCCTCCCCACTTCGACCACCTCCACAGCATACCGCCTCCCGTCGCGCACGATGCGGCCGAAGGGGTGGTCGGCGTCGTGATAGAAGAGTCCGATCCAGCCCTCGCGGCAGGCGCGTTCGATCCAATCCGAGCGGCTGGTGTAGCTGCGCGTCACGTCGATGTCGAAGGCCATGATGTAGGAGGGCTGGACGTGGTGCATGGTGGGCACCACGTCGGACCAGAAGATGGCCGTCTGGCCCTCGCCGTCCTCGTTGATGAGGAGCACGCTGGTGCCGTCGGAGTGGCCCGGCGCCTCGTGGGCCACCAGGCCCGGCGCCAGCTCGGCGCGGCCCTCGTAGGTCTCCAGCAGGCCCGCCCGCAGGATCGGCTCCACGTCCTCGGCCCGGTAGGAGGGGCGCCGGACGTGGTCGGGATTCAGGGCCGCCTCGACCTCGGCGCGGTGGGCCAGGTGGCGCGCGTTCGGGAAGAGCGGGAAGAGGTCGCCGTCCCGCGAGACGACCTGCGCTCCCACGTGGTCGAAGTGGCAGTGGGAGGCGAAGACGTGCGTGACCTCCTCCGGCTCGACCCCGCAGGCGCGCAGGCTGGCGGCCAGCGTCGTGGAGCGGTCGATGGAGTAGATCGAGCGCCACTTGTCCTCCCAGCGCTCGCCGATCCCCACCTCGATCACCGCCGTGACGTCGCCCCGCCGCGCCAGGAAGGGGCGCAGCGCGATGGCGATGGTGTTGTCCTGCGCGGGCGGGGTGAGGCGACCCCACAGGTTCTTGGGGACCACCCCCCACATGCCGCCCCCGTCCAGGCGCATGGCGCCGTCGGAGAGGGCCGTGACGAGCCAGTCGCCGACCCGGAGGCTGCGCGGCTCCCAGGGCCGGACCTCCAGGCTGGCGGGGCCGCAGCCGGTCATGCGATCACCCGCGCGGGAGGATGCTGCGCGCGATCACCAGGCGCTGGATCTCGCTGGTGCCCTCGCCGATGGTGGTGAGCTTGGCGTCGCGCCACATGCGCTCCACCGGATACTCGCGGCTGTAGCCGTAGCCGCCGTAGATCTGGATGGCGTCGTAGGTGATGCGCATGGCCGCCTCGGAGGCGAAGAGCTTGGCCATGGCCGCCTCCGTGCCGTAGGGCTCGCCGGCGTCCTTCTTGCGCGCGGCGTGGTAGATCAGGTGCCGGGCGGCTTCGATCTCGGTGTGCATGCTGGCCAGCTTGAACTGCACCGCCTGCAGGTCGGCCAGGCGCTTGCCGAAGGCCATCCGCTCGGTGGCGTACTGCTTGGCGCACTCGTAGGCGCCCGCCGCCAGCCCCAGGGCCATGGAGCCGATGGAGATGCGCCCGCCCTCGAGCGTCTTCATGAAGGTCACGAAGCCCTTGCCCTCGGGGCCCAGGATGTGGTCGCGCGGGATGCGAGCGTCCTCGAAGACCGGGCTGCCCCACTCGGAGCCGCGCACGCCCAGCTTGTGCTCGCCCTTCTCGACGCTCAGGCCGGGAGTCTCGCGCGGCACCACGAAGGCGCTGATGCCCTTGGCCCCCAGGCTCTTGTCGGTGGCCGCGGTGATGACGAAGGTGCCCGCGTGGTGGGCGTTGGTGCAGAAGCACTTGCGGCCGTTGATGATCCACTCGTCGCCGTCCAGCACCGCGGTGGTGGCGGTGCTGCCGGAGTCGGAGCCGGCGCCCGGCTCGGTCAGGCCGTAGGCCCCCATGATCTCGCCCCTGACCAGCCGCTTCACGTACAGCTCCTGCAGCCGCGGGCTGCCGAAGGCGTAGATGGGCCAGGTCCCCAGGCTGATGTGGGCCGCCAGGGTCAGGGCCGTGGAGCCGCACACGCGGGCCAGCTCCTCCACCGCCAGCATGTAGCTCAGGTTGTCCCCGCCGGCGCCCCCGTACTCCTCGGGGAAGGGGATGCCCACGATCCCGAGCTCGACCATCTTGTTCCAGACGTCCTCCGAGAAGCTGTGGGTCTCGTCGACCTCGTGGGCCAGCGGGGCCACCTCCTTTCGGGCGAACTCCCGCACCATGTCGCGGATCATCGTCTGCGACTCGGTGAGGTCCAGGCCGGTCTTGATCTCGGGTAGCTCGGTGGTGGCGGTGGCCATGGATCAGCGCTCTCTGCTTCGGGTTAGTCGACTTCGATGTTCCAGCCGTCGGTCCGGCGGCTCTCGGCCTGGCTGCCGTTGGCGGCGCCCTCTTCCTCGTCGCGGTGTTCGGAGGACTCCCGGTAGAAATCGACGCTGGAGCCCTTCCCCACCCAATCGATCAGCGCCTGGCGCGAGAACTTCCACTCGCGTCCGATCTTGCGCGCCGGCAGATCCTGGCTGTGGAGGACCTTGTTGAAGGTCTTGATGCTGACCCCCAGGAGCGCGGCGGCTTCTTCGATGTTGAGGATCTCGCGGTCGTTGCTCTCGCTCATGACTCGGCTCCCTCCGCCCCCACTTCCTCCTCGGCCCAGCGCTTCTCCATCTCGCTCTGGATCCAGACGGCGATGCTCTCGGTGCCGGTGCCGGGGCCGAAGAGTCGCGCGTAGCCGCCGCTCTCCAGCGCCTGCATGTCCTCGGCCGGGATGATGCCGCCCCCGGTCAGGAGGACGTGCTCCAGTCCTCTCGCGACCAGCTCCTCCCGCACCCGTGGGAAGAGGGTCATGTGGGCCCCGGAGAGGATCGAGAGGCCCACCACGTCCACGTCTTCCTGGGCGGCGATCTCGGCGATCGCGGCCGGGGTCTGGTGCAGCCCGGTGTAGACCACCTCCATGCCGTGGTCCCGCAGGGCGCTGGCCACGGTCTTGGCGCCGCGGTCGTGCCCGTCCAGGCCGGGCTTGCCGACCAACACCCTGATCTTGCGCTTCGTCATCGGTGCTCCGGATGGGTCTACAGAATCTTGGGCTCCTGGTACTCGCCGAACTCCTCGCGCAGCACCCCGGCGATCTCGCCCAGGGTGCAGTCGGCCAGGGCCGCCGAGACGAAGCGCTCGAGGAGGTTGGAGCCGTCTCGGCAGGCGCCGCGGACGGCGTCCAGCTCGGCCTGCGCGCGCTGCGCGTCCCGGTCGGCGCGCAGCCGCGCCAGCCGCTCGCGCTGCTCTCGCTCGACCTCCGGGTCGATGCGGTGGATCTCGATCTCGGGCTTGCCGTCGCCGGGCTCCTCGTAGCAGTTGACCCCCACGACCCGCTTGGTGCCCCGCTCCACGGCCTTCTGGTAGGCCACCGCCGAGCGGTGGATCTCGGACTGGATCCAGCCCGCCTCGATGCTGGGCACCACCCCGCCGCGCGCCTGGATGCGGTCGAAGTAGGACTGGGCCTCCTCCTCCATCCGGCGCGTCTGGGCCTCGACGAACCAGGAGCCGCCCAGGGGATCGGCCACGTGGGGCACCTCGGTCTCCTCGGCGATGATCTGCTGCGTGCGCAGGGCGATCTTGACCGCCTTCTCGGTGGGCAGCGACAGGGTCTCGTCCATCGAGTTGGTGTGCAGCGACTGCGTCCCCCCCAGCACCGCCGCCAGGGCCTGGTAGGCGGTGCGCACGATGTTGTTCTCGGGCTGCTGGGCGGTCAGCGAGACGCCCGCGGTCTGGGTGTGGAAGCGCACCATCCAGGAGCGCGGATCCCGGGCCCCGAACTCCTCCTTCATCTTGCGCGCCCAGATGCGGCGGGCGGCGCGGAACTTGGCGATCTCCTCGAAGAAGTCGAGGTGGCTGTCGAAGAAGAAGGAGAGCCGCGGGGCGAAGGCGTCCACGTCCATGCCGGCGGCGACGCCGCGGCGCACGTACTCCATCCCGTTGGCCAGGGTGAAGGCCAGCTCCTGGGCGGCGGTCGAGCCCGCCTCGCGGATGTGGTAGCCGCTGATCGAGATGGTGTTCCACTGCGGCACGTGCTCGGCGCAGTAGCTCATCACGTCGGTGATCATGCGCAGCGCCGGCTCGGGCGGGACCAGCCAGGCGTTCTGCGCCTGGAACTCCTTGAGGATGTCGTTCTGGACCGTGCCGCGCAGGAGCTTCGTGTCCACCCCCTGCCGCATGGCGCAGGCGATGTAGAAGGCCAGGACGATCGCCGCCGGCCCGTTGATGGTCATGGAGGTCGACACCCGATCCATGGGGATGCCGTCCATGAGCGTCTGCATGTCCTCCAGGCTGGCGATGGCCACGCCCACCTGGCCCACCTCGCCCAGGCAGTCCTCCTCGTCCGAGTCGCGCGCCATCAGGGTGGGGAAGTCGAAGGCCACCGAGAGGCCGGTCTGGCCGTGGTCCAGGAGGAACTTGAAGCGCTGGTTGGTCTGCGCCGCGGTGCCGAAGCCGGCGAACTGCCGCATGGTCCACAGGCGACCCCGGTACATGCTGGCGTGCACGCCCCGCGTGTAGGGGTACTGCCCCGGCCAGCCCAGGTCGCGCTCGTAGGCCTCGTCGGTGGGCACGTCCTCGGGGCCGTAGAGCGGCCGCAGCTCGTGTCCCGAGAGGGAGGAGAAGCTCGCCTCGCGCAGGCGCGCCTCCTCCATGGCCTGCTCCCAGCGGGCGCGGGCGTCCACCTGCCGGACGTCGGGCGAGTCGATCGTCATGCTTCAGCCCCCTCCGCGGGCGCCGGGGTCCCGTTTCCGCCGGGCACGTGCTCGAGGATCGAGCGCAGGAGCTCCTCGGCGACCTCGTAGGGCGGCCCCATCCGGTCGAGGTCGCGCTCCAGGCGCCTCCCCCAGCCCCGGGCGTCCCAGATCTCCTCGTACAGCCGCTCGGTGACGATGTCCTTGATCTGGTCCAGCCGCCGGGCGCGCCGGGCCTCCTCGAGGCCGGTGCGCTCGAGGTACGCGCGGTGGTCGGCGACCGCCGCCATGATGCGCTCGACGCCCTCCTCCCTGCCCGCGCTGCAGCTCACGACGGGGACGCTCCACTCGCCCTTGGACGAGGTCCAGCGGTCGCGCACGGCGTCCTCCAGGTCCTCGACCAGGATCTCGGCGCCGGGCAGATCGGATTTGTTGACCACCAGGATGTCCGCCACCTCCAGCAGGCCGGCCTTCATCGCCTGGATCCCGTCTCCCCCGCCGGGACACAGGACCACCGCGACGGTATCGGCCGCCCGGACCACATCATACTCGGCCTGCCCCACTCCCACGGTCTCGATGAGCAGGGTGTCGAAGCCGAAGGCGTCCATCACGTCGCAGGCGTCCACGGTGGCGCGGGCGATGCCGCCGCGGCTCCCCCGGTTGGCCATCGAGCGGATGAACACGCCCGGGTCCAGGGTGCGCGCCTCCATCCGGATCCGGTCGCCCAGGAGCGCCCCGCCGGTGAAGGGGCTGGAGGGGTCCACCGCCAGGATGCCCACCTCGCGCTCGGCGGCCCGCTCCAGGCGCGCCATCTCGCTGACCAGCGTGCTCTTGCCGGCCCCCGGGGGACCGGTGATGCCCACCCGCCAGCTCCGACCCACCCGCCCGTAGACCGCCGCCAGGGCCCCGCGGAAGCGCGGATCGCCGTCCTCGGCCCAGCTGATCAGGCGGGCCAGGGCGCCGCGGTCGCGGGCCAGCAGGCGTTCGGAGAGGGATGAGGTCACGGGATGGGGACCGCGGCTAGGCGAGGAGATGGCGGGCGATGACCAGCCGCTGGATGTCCGTGGCCCCCTCGTAGATCTCGGTGATGCGCGCGTCGCGGAACAGGCGCTCGACGTGGAAGTCGTCGGTGTAGCCCGCCCCGCCGTGGATCTGCAGGCACTCGTCGGCGGCGAAGTTGCAGGCGGTGGACGCCAGCAGCTTGGCCTCGGCCGCCTCGCGGGTGCAGGGCAGGCCGCGGTCGCGTTTCCAGGCCGCCTGCTGCACCAGGAGGCGGGCGGAGTCGATGCGCGAGGCCATGTCGGCCAGCTTCCACTGGACCGCCTGGAAGTTGCCGATGGGCTGGTTGAACTGCTCGCGCTCCTTGGAGTACTTGATGGCCGCGTCCAGGCAGGCGCGGCCGATGCCGATGGCCTGGGAGGCGACGCCGATGCGGCCCCCGTCCAGGGTCTCCAGGGCGATGGGGAAGCCCCGGTCCACCTCGCCCAGGACGCTCTCCCGGGGCAGGCGCATGTCCTCGTAGAGCAGCTCCACGGCGGTCGATCCGCGGATGCCGCACTTGAGCTCGCGCTTGCCGATCCGGAAGCCGGGGGCGTCGATGGGCACGATGAAGGCGGTGATGCCCTTGCCCTTGGGCACGTCCGGGTTGGTGCGCGCGTAGGTGATCACCATGCCGGCGTCCAGGCCGGTGGTGACCCAGACCTTGGTGCCGTTGAGCACGAATTCGTCGCCGTCGGCCACCGCGCGGGTGCTGATGGCCGCGGCGTCCGAGCCGCAGTCGGGCTCGGTCAGGGCGTAGGCGCCGATGAGCTCGCCGCTGGCCAGCCGGGGCAGCCAGGTCTTCTTCTGCTCCTCGGTGCCGTACTTGACGATGGGAGAGCAGCCCAGGCTGTTGTGCACCGAGACCGTGATGCCGGTCGAGGCGCAGGCCCAGTTGATCTCCTCCAGCACCAGGGCCAGGGCCAGGTTGCCCAGCCCGGTGCCGCCGTACTCCTCGGGGACCGTCAGCCCCCACAGACCGAGCTCCGAGAGCTGGGCGAAGACCTCGCGATCGATCCGGGCCTCGCGATCGTGCTTGGTCGCGCGCGGAAGCAGTTCCTTCTCGGCGAACTCGCGCGTCATGTCGCGCACCATGCGCTGCTCTTCACTCAGCTCGAAGTCCATATCGCTCCAGTGTCTTGGCTGTCAGGGGTCCGCGGGGGCCGACGGCGGCGAGCCGTCTCAGGAGGAGTAGTCGTAGAAGCCGCGCCCGGTCTTGCGGCCCAGGTGGCCGGCGGCCACCAGGCGGCGCAGCAGCGGGCAGGGCCGGTACTTGCTGTCACCCAGGTCGCGGTGCAGCACCTCCATGATGGCCAGGCACACGTCCAGCCCGATCAGGTCGGCCAGGGTCAGGGGACCCATGGGGTGCGCGCAGCCCAGCTTCATCACGGTGTCGATTCCCTCGCGGGTGGAGACGCCCTCCATCAGGCAGTAGGCCGCCTCGTTGATCATGGGCATCAGCACCCGGTTGGCGACGAAGCCGGGGAAGTCGTTGGCCTCCACCGGCACCTTGCCCAGGGCCTCGGCGCAGGCGTTGGTGCGCGCCAGGGTCTCGTCCGAGGTGTCGTTGCCGCGGATGACCTCCACCAGCTTCATCATCGGCACCGGGTTCATGAAGTGCATGCCGATCACCTTGTCGGAGCGCGAGGTGTTGGCCGCGATCTTGGTGATCGAGATGGAGGAGGTGTTGCTGGCCAGGATGGTCTCCGGGCCGCACATCCCGTCGAGCGCCTTGAAGATCTCGGCCTTGACGCCGTCGCACTCGACCACCGCCTCGACCACCAGGTCGGCTCCGGCGGCGTCCTTCAGCTCGGTGGAGGTCGCGATGCGCGCCAGGAGCTCGTCGGCCTTCTCCTGGGTCATCTTCTCCTTCTTCACCATGCGCCCGAGGCTCTTCTGGACGGCCCCCTTGCCGCGATCGACCAGCTCCTGGCTGACGTCGATCATGGTCACCGCGGTCCCCGCCGCGGCGAAGGTCTGGGCGATTCCGTTGCCCATGGTGCCGGCGCCGATCACGGCCACCTTCTCGAAGTTTCCGCTCGTCATCACACTGCCTCCACTGCTACCGAAACCGCGTTACCACCACCCAGGCACAGCGAGGCCATGCCGGTCTTCGCGTTGCGCTGCGCCATGGCGTGCAGCAGCGTCACCAGGATGCGCGCCCCCGAGGCGCCGATGGGGTGGCCCAGGGCCACCGCGCCGCCGTTGACGTTGACCTTCTCGGGGTCCAGCTCGAGCTGGCGCAGGACCGCCACCGCCGCCGCCGAGAAGGCCTCGTTGATCTCGTGCAGGTCGAAGTCCTGCGGCTTGCGCCCCAGCTTGTCGGCGCAGGCCTTCACCGAGTCCACCGGCGCCATCATCACCCACTCGGGCGCCACGCCGCTGGTGGCGTAGGCCTGGATCCGCGCCAGGGGCTTCACCCCCAGCTCGTCGGCGCGCTTGGCGCTCATCACCACCAGGGCCGCCGAGCCGTCGTTGATGGCCGAGGCGTTGGCGGCGGTCACCGTTCCGTTCTTGCGGAAGGCGGGCCGCATCTTGGCGATGGACTCGGGCGTCATGCCGGGCCGGATGGTCTCGTCGGTCAGGAAGTCGAAGGGGTCCTTCTTGCGGGGCTTGATGGTGACGGGGAACTTCTCGTCGTCCAGCCGCCCCGCCTCGGTCGCCTCCGCCGCCTTCTGGTGGCTCCTGGCCGCGTAGGCGTCCTGGTCCTCGCGTGAGATCTCGTACTTGTCGGCCACCAGCTCGGCGGTCTCGCCCATGTGGAAGTCGTTGTAGACGTCCCACAGGCCGTCGGCGACCATCGAGTCGATGAGCTGGGTGTGACCCAGGCGAGCCCCTTCGCGGGCGGTCTTGCAGAAGTAGGGCGCCTGGCTCATGTTCTCCAGCCCGCCGGCGACCACCACGTCCAGGTCCCCGGCGCGGATGGCCTGGGCGGCCAGCATCACCGACTTGAGACCCGAGCCGCACACCTTGTTGACCGTGAAGGACCCCACCGAGTCGGGGATCCCCGCGCTACGGGCCGCCTGACGGGCCGGGTTCTGACCCAGGCCCGCCGCGAGGACGTTGCCCATGATCACCTCCTCCACGGCGTCGGCCGGGATGGCCGCTCGCCGCAGGGCCTCGGCCACGGCCAGGCCCCCCAGCTCGGTGGCCTTGAAGGAACTCAGCCCGCCCTGGAACTTGCCAATGGGCGAGCGGCAGGCGCTGGCGATGACGACGTCGGTCACTTGGATCACCTCGCTGTGGGGGGAGGGAGCCGGGACGGCCGAGCGCCGCCGGCGGCTCGGGGGAGGGGTGGAGGAGAGCGGGATCGAGCCGTGGGAACCGCGAGCGGGCCCCCGGACGATCGGGGCAAATACTATAGAGGCGCCCCGCCGCCCTTCCCAGCCCGAGGGGCGCCCGACGGCGCTCCGGGCGGGCGCGGGGGCTGCAGGGACGCCCAGGAAGCCGCATCTGGCGCCCCGCCTCCCCTCCCGCCCGCGGCTTGCTAAGCTGGAACGGGGCGGGGGGAGCCGGCCCGGGCCGCCGCGGGGGGCCGGGCCGTCGCTCCCGTCGGCCCCGAGGGGGCACATTGCACGACACCGAGCTGGTGGCTGGGCTGCGGGAGGGCCGTGAGGGCGCGGTGGAGCACTTCCTCCAGCGCTACCAGCCGCTGTTCCACCACTGCATCGCGCAGTTCGAATCCGATGCCGTCGGCCGCGAGGACCTCTTCCAGGACCTGAGCTGGCACGTCCTCGACCGCCTGGATCGCAACAGCTTCGACCCGCAGAAGGGCACCCTGGGGACCTGGGTCTACCGCGTCGCATGGTGCCGCTGCGTGGACCTCAAGCGAAAGGAGAACGCTCGACGTAGCCTGAACGGCCTGTCGGTGGACGAGGAGCCGCCCGAGCGCCCGGACCTCGACTCGGATCCGGGGCGCGCCGCGGGCGAGGCCGAGATCAGCGCGCTGGTGCGCGAGGCCCTGGCCGCCTTGCCCGTCGAACAACGGCGCCTGCTCGAGATGCGCTACCTGGAAGGCCTGACCCTGGCGGAGATCGGTCAGCTCGAGGGGCTCTCCCTGGAGCAGACCAAGTACCGGATGAAACGCGCCTCCGCCCGGCTCCGCGGAGAGCTCACGAAGCACCTGGTCCCCTCGGAGGCCCTGGAATGAAACCGCGGGCGTACACCCCCCCCAGGGGACCCCTATCGGGCCGGGAGGCCGGCTTTCCGGGGGATTATCGGGCCCCCGGGGGCGGTCCTGTCCGGATATTCGAGCAGCCATGGCGCAGCATTTGAACGAGGCAGGCAGCCCCCCCCCGGGAGGGGATGCGGGCTGCCGGCGTCCCGACCTCGCCGAGCTGGTCGAGCAATGGGACGAGCTACCCGTGCCGCGGCGCGATGATCTCCTCGCGCACGCCGCGGTCTGCCCCGACTGCGGCCCCCGGCTGCGATTGCTGCGCCGCTCCCAGCAGTGGCTGGAGGCCCAGGCGCCGCCCCTCTCGGCGGGCTTCGCCGGTCCCTGCCCGACGGCCGAGGAACTCTACGATCTCGCCGCCGGTCCCGGGTCGGGGGAGCTGCCGGCCGAGGAGCGGGCCGAGCTCGAGGAGCACGTGGCCTCCTGCGAGGAGTGCCGCGCCTTCGCCGCCACTCTGACCGCCATGGCGCCGGGGCCCGCCCTCCTCGATGCCCGAGCCGCCAGGCGAGAGGAATCGGCCACGGCGCGGGAGGAGCCCGCGCAGGCTCCGGCCCCGCGGATTCCCCTGCCCGAGGCCGATCTCATTCCCGCCGGAGCGCCCCCCGCCCGGCCCAGGTCGGCCCGGCCTCGCCCCGCCATCCCTCCGCCCCTGCGGGGCTGGCTGCCCCTGGCGGCGGCCGCCACCCTGATCCTCACCGGCCTGACCTGGCGCCTCCTCGATACTCCAGGGGGCCCCGGCACCGGGCTCTCCCCGGGCGACTTCCCCGCGTCGGCCGTGCTGCGCGGCCGCTCCGGGGATCGGCTGCTCTTCCCCCGCAGCTTCCTCCTCGCCACCCCCTCCGATACCGGATCCGCTCGGCCGACGCACGATCTCCTCTTCGAGATCGCCGCCGAGCCGGACGCGACGGCCTACCGGGTGACTGTGCGCCGGCACGGCGGCGACGCCTTCACGGAGGGTGCGGTGGTCGGAGAGCTGGCTGGCCCCGAGCCCGTGCTCGCCGCCTCGCCCGAGCTCGAGGCCGCGCTCTCCTCCGGTTTCTACACCTGGGAGGCGTGGGCCGAGATCGACGGCCTCGACCGGTACCTGGGCGAGCGCGATTTCGAGCTCGCCCTGCCCCCGCCGGACCTCGCCCTGGAGCTGGCCGAACTGCCGCGCGAGGGCAAGGAGGCCGCGGGCGACCTGGCCCGCGTCCGCGTCCTTCACGACGCCGGCTTCCGCGGCGACGCGCGCGCGGTGGCCCGGGGCATGCCGCCGAGCCCGGGCCGGGACGCCTACCTCGAGCTTCTACCCCAGCGGTGAGCCTCCACCTCGCAGGCCTCTCGGCCCTCCTCCTGTGCCTTCCGGCGTTCCTCGCCCCGGGCGCCGCGCAGGATCCCGCCGCCGAGGACCTGGAGCGCTTCGCCGAGCTCCTCGGCGAGCTGCGAGCGGGGCGGGACGAGGCGGCGGCCGAGCTCCTCGAGATCGGGGAGCGGCTGGGCGAGGGGGGTCGAGCCGATGCCCTGGAGATGGCCCGCTTCTACCGGGGCCTGAGCTCCGAGGCGCGGCGCCTGGGCCTGGCGGAGATGGAGACCTTCGGGGAGCTGAACGAGCGCACCTGGCTGGCCGGCGAGCTCGGTCTCTCCGGCGAGGACTGGCAGATCGAGCGCGAGGACATCGAGGGCGGGCTGCGGGGGCTGGTCGAGCGCGTCTCGAGTCAGGAGGACCCCGCCCCCGCCGGCTATGCCCTGGGGCTTTTGGCGCACCTGGCGCTGGAGCAGGCCGAGCACCGCTTCGACATCGACGAGGTGGAGCGCGGGGACCTCCTGGGGCGAGCCGAGCGCGACGCGCGCGCGGCCCGCGAGGCCTTCGAGCGGGTGGGCATGGTCCGGCCCCAGCTCGAGCCCCTGTGGCTGCTGGGCCGGGTCGAGCGCCTCAAGGGCGACTGGCGTGCGGCCCGCGAGGCCTTCTCGGGTTGCCTCGGCAGCGCCCTCGCGCTCGACACGCCCGAGTACGCCGAGCGCGCCCTCTGGGGCCTGCACGACCTGGCGCGGGACGCCGGCGACGAGGGCGCGCGAGCCCGGCTGCACGGGCAGATCGCCCGGCTGCGCCCTCCTGCGGAGAGCTGGGAGCTCTGCCGGGAGCACGCGGATCGCCTCCTGCAGGACGACCAGCCCGAGGAGGCCCTGGCCTTCCTCGAGCAGTACGCGCCGGCCGAGGGGGCCCCCGACGCGGACCTCGTCGACTGGGACGTCCTGATGTCCATGGCCTATCTGCGCCTGGGACGGCCGGCGAGCATGGCGCGACACGTGGAGCGGCTGGGGGACGAGGCCGACCGCGCGACCGCCGCCCTGGCGAGCGCCTGGCTCCGGCTCGAGGAGGGTCGCCCCGGCGAGATCGCCGCGGCCCTCGCGAACGCGGAGGGCTTCGGGCCCCGCAACCGGGCCTGGGCGCACCACCTGCTGGGCGAGGCGGCCCTGGGGCTGGGCGACCTGGCGGGGGCCCAGCGCGAGCTCGAGTTCGCCCTGGAGATCGCCGAGCGCTGGGAGGGACGCCTGGCGGGCGCCTTCGACCAGGGGGCGCGAGGCGTGCTGGGCGAGTGGATCGGCCTGCACACGGTGGCCCAGCTGGCCTGGGTGCGCGCCCAGCTCGGCCGACCGCTGCAGGCCGCGCGCGCCATCGAGAGATACCAGTCGCGCAGCCTGCATGACCCCGCGCTCCTGCGCGCGCTGGCCCGGGCCGGCGCCGTGCCGCCGGGGGTGCGGGTGACCGACGCCCAGATCCGGGGCTGGGCCCAGGCCTTCGAGCTGGGCCTGGTCACCTGGGTGATCGGCCCCGACTTCGGCATCGCGGTGTGGGTCAGCCGGGATGGCCGGGCCGTGGCCCAGCGCTTCGAGCGCGGGCGATCGGCCATCGCGCGGGCGGCCCGGCGGCTGCGGGAGGCGGCCCTGGCCGGCCGCCGCGACCAGCTCGAGCGCCTCGCGAGCCAGATCGCGATGGAGCTCTTCCCCTCGGCGCTGCGCGACGAGCTGTCCGGGCTCGGGCAGGGCGCGCGGGCGCCGCGGCTCCTCCTCCTCCTCCACGGCCCGATGGAGAGCCTCCCCGTCGAGCTCCTGCGGCCGCTCGGCTCGCGCGGCCCGCTCCTGGACGAGCTCGTGTCGACGGTGTGCCTGCCGGGCCTCGTCGACTCCAGCCCCGGTGTGCCGCCGAACTTCGCGCGGCTCTCGGGCTGGAGGGTGCTCGGCGCGCCGGTGGGCAGCGAGGCCCTGGCCCCGGCCCTCTCCGGTGCCCGCGAGGAGCTCGAGGCGGTGGCCGAGCGGGTCGATGCCGAGATCGTGCGGATCGGCGCGGACTTCGACCGCACCGAGATGGAGACCGCCCTGTCGAGCGGAGCTCCCCTGCACGTCGCCACCCACCTTTTGCCGGCCGACCGCTGCTCCTCCCCGCGCTTCTCCGCCACGGGCCTTCTGCTCTCCGGGGGCGACGTCCTCTGCGCGCAGGAGATCGCCGCGCTCGCCCCCGATCCGCCCCTGGCGGTGCTGTCGGCCTGCGAGACGGCCGGCGGGGACTTCGTCGACGCCGAGGGCCTGCAGGGCGTGGCGCGTGCCTTCCTGGAGGGCGGCACCCGCTCGCTGGTGGTGACCCAGTGGCCGGTGGACGACGCCGCGGCCTCCCGCTTCGCCCTCGAGCTGCACGCCGCCCTGAAGGCCGGCGAGCCGCCCTCCGCGGCCGTGCGCGCCGCGCGTCGGACCCTGCGCGAGGCCGGGCATCCCGAGGCCGACTGGGCTGCCTTCCGGGTTCTGGGGCGGGATTGAGGCCTCGCTGACTGGACCGGGTCCTCCGGCTTCCCCGGCGCCGCGGGCCGGGGCTCGGGGGGCCGCGACCCCATTTTGGAGCGGACAGCGGCCCCCTCCCTCGTGTACCGTCTCGGGTTCGAGAAGAGCGCTGCCCGGCTCCCCGGGCCCACCTCGGTCGACCCCACCGGGAGACGTACATGTCAGGAATCGTCGGCTACGGGGCCTTCGTCCCCCGCAACAGGATCAAGTCGGAAGAGATCGCCCACCAGTGGGGCAAGAACGCCGCGGCCATCCAGCGAGGCCTCCTCCTCAAGGAGAAGACGGTCCCCGGCCTCGACGAGGACACGATCACCATCTCGGTGGCCGCCGCCCGCAGCGCCCTGGCCCGCTCGGGGGTCGATCCCCAGAAGATCGGGGCCCTCTACATCGGCTCGGAGTCCCACCCCTACGCGGTCAAGCCCAGCGGGACCATCGTGGCCGAGGCCATCGGGGCCGGCCCGGAGGGGCTCCACGTGGCGGACTTCGAGTTCGCCTGCAAGGCCGGCACCGAGGCCATGTTCGTGGCCCTGTCCCTGGTGGACTCGGGGCGGGTGGAGTACGCCATGGGCATCGGGGCGGACACCTCCCAGGGGGCCCCCAACGACGCCCTGGAGTTCTCGGCCTCGGCCGGCGGAGCCGCCTTCCTGTTCGGCAAGGAGAACCTCCTGGTCGACGTGCTCGAGACCTACAGCTTCTGCTCGGACACCCCCGATTTCTGGCGCCGCGAGGGTCGCTTCTACCCGCGGCACGGGGGCCGCTTCACGGGCGAGCCGGCCTACTTCCGGACCGTCATGGGGGCCACCAGCGGGATCCTGGACATGACCGGCATGAAGCCCTCGGACTTCAAGTACGCGGTCTTCCACATGCCCAACGGGAAGTTCCCCCTCTCGGTGGGCAAGAAGCTCGGCTTCACGCAGGAGCAGATGGAGACCGGCTGGGTGGTCCACACCATGGGCAACACCTACTCGGGCTCCTCGCCCACCGGACTGGCGGCGGTGCTGGACGTGGCCGAGCCGGGAGACCAGATCCTGGTCACCTCCTTCGGCTCGGGGGCCGCCAGCGACTCCTTCGTCCTGCGGGCCACCGACCTGCTCCCCGAGAAGCGCGACCTGGCTCCCACGGTCCGCTCCATGCTGGACAACCCGCGGCGCTACCTCACCTACGGGGAGTACGCGAAGTTCCGCGAGAAGATCATCCTGAACGACTGAACTGAAGAGGTAGAAGGCATGCGCGACGTTGCGATTGTCTCGGCGGGGATGACCCGGTTCGGCGAGCTCTGGAAATCGAGCCTGCGGGACCTGTTCGCGGAGGCGGCGGCCGAGGCGCTGAAGGGCGCCAAGGTGGACCGCGTGGACTCCATCTACGTCGGGAACATGTCCGCCGGTCAGTTCGTGGGCCAGGAGCACCTCGGCCCGGCGATGGCCGAGTACGCCGGGCTGACGGGGACTCCCGCCACCCGGGTGGAGTCGGCCTGCGCATCGGGCGGCGCGGCCCTGAGGACGGCCTTCATCGAGGTCGCCTCGGGCGTGAGCGACCTGGTGCTGGCGACCGGCGTGGAGAAGATGACCGACGGTGGCGACACCACCGCGATCCTCGCCACCGCCGCCGACCAGGAGCTCGAGGGCTACCACGGGGCCACCTTCCCGGGGCTGTACGCGATGATCGCGCGGGCCCACATGGAGGCCTTCGGCACCACCGAGGAGCAGATGTCCCAGGTGGCGGTGAAGAACCACCAGCACGGCTCGCTCAACCCCAAGGCGCAGTTCGGCCGCCTGGTCCAGCTGGCCGAGGTGATGAGCTCGACCATGGTGTCCGAGCCGCTGCGCCTGCTGCACTGCTCGCCGGTCAGCGACGGGGCCGCGGCGCTGCTGCTGTGCCCCCTGGACCAGGCCGAGCGCTACACCGATCGCCCGGTGAAGATCATCGGCAGCGGGCTGGCCACCTCGACCCTCTCCCTGGCCAACCGCAAGGATCCGGCCTTCCTCGACGCCGTGCAGCTCTCCGCCGAGAGGGCCTTCGAGATGGCCGGCGTCGGCCCCGGCGACATCCAGCTGGCCGAGGTGCACGACTGCTTCTGCATCGCCGAGATCTGCTGCATCGAGGCCCTGGGCCTGGTGGAGAAGGGCCACGGCGGCCAGGCCGCGGTCAGCGGCTTCACCGCCCTGGGAGGCAAGGTGCCGGTGAACACCAGCGGCGGCCTCAAGTCCAAGGGCCACCCGGTGGGCGCCACCGGGATCGCCCAGGCCATCGAGATCTTCGAGCAGCTTCAGGGGAGGGCGGGCGACCGCCAGGTCGAGGGGGCCCGCATCGGCCTCAGCCAGAACATGGGCGGATCGGGAGCCAGCTCCGCGGTCCACATCTTCGAAAGGGCCTGATCATGCCGAGTCCGAACTACTGGAGAGCGACCCCCGCCCGCTACCGGCTGGAGGCCGGCCGCTGCCGCTCCTGCGGCAAGGTGGTCTTCCCCCGCCGCCAGATCTGCCCCCAGTGCCGCGCCGAGGACTGGGAGGAGATCCAGCTCACCCGCAAGGGCAAGGTCGTCACCTCGACCGTGGTGCACGTCGCCCCGGACGACTTCATGATGCAGTCCCCCTACGCTATCGCCGTGCTGGAGACTCCCGAGGGCGCCCGTCTCACCGCCCAGGTGGTCGACTGCGAGCCCTCCGACGTCAAGCCCGGCATGGAGGTCGACCTGGAGTTCCGGCTCATCCGCAAGGAGGGCCACGGCGGGATCCTGTGCTACGGGCACAAGGGGGTTCCCGCGACCTGAGCCGCGGCCCCGCTACGATCCCCCCCCGCCCCAGCGCCCGCGCCGGGACGAAGCGCCTCGAGCCTCGTCCCGGTGCTTGCGTTAACCACTTGCCCTGAAGGGGCCTTGTGGCCTCAGCGGACGACCAGGCGTTCCCGCCTTCCCCATCAGACGCTATGGAGGCCCAGCCTCCCGTAGCACTCGTGGGTTGCCAGGCTCTCGCCAGGCCGAGCCACATCGGGCAGACCTAGGGTAGGTCGTGCACGTGGTGTGCGACGTCTGAGCGTCATTTCAGAGGAGGCCGAGCCATGAGCCAGGATACCCGAACTCTCTTCGTGGGCATCGACGCCCACCAGGAAACCCTCTCCATCGCCGTTCTGCCCGATTCTGCTTCGACCCCCGAGCCGGCGCGGGTCGTTCCCAACGACCCCGGTAAGGTCCGCCGGTACTTTCGGGGCCTCTCCAAACGGGATCCGATCGAGGCCGTGTACGAGGCCGGTTGCCTGGGATTCGTGCTGCACCGCCAGCTCACGGCCCTGGGGATCGAGTGCACCGTGGCCGCTCTGAGCCGGATCCCCCAGCTGCCAGGTGATCACCGCAAGACCGACCGACTCGACGCCGAGAGGCTGGCGATGTTCCTGCGCGGTCAGCAGCTGACTCCGGTCTCCCCGCCCACCAAGGAACTCGAGGCGTTGCGCTCGCTTATGCGGCTGCGGCTGGCCATCCAGCGGGACGTCGTGCGGTCCCGGCACCGGCTGCAGAAGTTCCTCCTGATGCGTGGATACGTCTTCCGGGAAGCGGGAAACTGGACCGCGGCTCACCTGCGCTGGCTCTCGGAGCTGAAGCTCGAGTTGGGCGAGGACCAGCTCACCGTCGATTTCCTTCGCATGGAACTCGACAGCCGGGTCAGCTCGCTCAAGGTCCTCGACGAGCGGATCGCCCGCAGAGCCAAGGGCGATGACGTCGCGGGCAAGGTCATCGCGCTGCGTGCCTTCCGCGGGGTCGGGGTGCTCACCGCATTGTGCGTGATTGCCGAGATCGGAGATCCACGCCGGTTCCGCTGCGCGCAGCAGGTTGCCAGCTACTGTGGTCTGGTCCCCTCGGAACACTCCTCCGACGAGAGAGTTCGCCGAGGCGCCATCACCAAGGCCGGCAACCCCAGGCTCCGCCGCCTACTGGTCGAGAGCGCGCAGCACGCTGCTCGCCCAATCGGTCCGGGGTACGCGCGCGAGTCGCGGCGGGCCAAGGCACCCGCGGATGTCGTGGCGCTCGCCCGCCAAGCCGATCAGCGCCTGAGCATGCGCTACCGGCAGCTCCTGCGGCGCAAGCACACCAACCTGGCCAAGACCGCAGTGGCCCGTGAGCTGGTCGGCTTGCTGTGGCAGGCCCTGCTCCTGGTCGCCTGATGAGAGTTCTGGAGAGGGGCGGCATCGACGACCCTGAGGATCCTCGTTGCCCCTGTGCGACCCGGCCGCATGGCCGGGTCACGATCTCAGACTGAAGGCCTCGCGACGGACCATGCATCGTGCGGGATCGCCCGCGAATATCAGATTGACGCACCGTCGACACCGAACGAGCCGCTCCTCTCCACCCCATGCAAGCAGCCGGCCAGGGCAAGAGCAGATGACCCCGGACGACTGAGTGCTCCACTTGCCCGATCTGCCTGGGCCCCTACCGGGGTCTCGACAGAAAGGCCACCACAACAGTTCGATCTTCCGTCGAGGAGCGTCGTCCGACCCATCCGATCGTGGCTCGCAGTCGCGCCGCCGCTTGGGAGGCCGTGGACAGCTAACGCGTCGTGGAGAACTCCCTGGCTACCGTAGGGCCGGAGTTCCCCACAACACTACCCGCCCACAGCCTCCCAAGCAGCTCGCAACCATGCGACAAGGCCCCCCTGTCAACCCACGAAAGTCCAGCTCTCGTGAGTTGACAGGGGGGCCTCCATATCAGGGGCAGAACAAGGCCTCCAGCCCGTCCGACAGGTTCATCCCGGCCCCCATCGAGGGGTCGCGGTACCAGAACTGGAAGTTCCAGGTGTCGCCGGGGTGGATCGCACCGGGGCCCGAGCCAGGCGGGGGCTGGGTGAAGTCGACCAGGCGCGCGGCGTAGCCGAACGCGTCGATCGCCTGAGGCGGGCCCAGCCGGAAGAGCCCGATCCCGCCGGTGCCGACGCAGCGGTAGCCGTTCCCGAAGGGCACCTCGATCGGTTCTGGGCCGTAGTAGAAGAGCCCGATCTTCCCGGGCACCGCGCCGGTGACGGTCAGCGTGAAGTCGTTCGCCGCGATGCTGGTCGTGCCCGCGTGCGAGATCAGCGCGCCCGGCCCCACCGAGTTCGGCGCGGTCTGGCAGTAGTTGGTGACGATCCCGCCACCGCTGCAGCCGTCGAAGAGGTCGCGCTCGTACGCGCCGTTGCCGTGCGTCGCGGCCCGGATCTTCCCGTGCGCCGCGAGTATCTTCAGGTCGTTCACCATCGTGCGAGGCATGCCGAGCGTGAACGGCTGCCAGTGGTCGCCACCGTCGATCGAGACATACGCGCCGAGGTCCGTGCCGACGTAGATCACGTCGGGGTCGCCGGGATCGACGATCACCGCCGTGGTCGGGATGTCCGGCAGACCGGCGCCGATGTCGATCCACGAGCCGCCGCCGTCCTCCGACCTGAACACGTGCGAGCTCCCGAAGCCCATGAAGGTGGCGAACACGCGCTGCGGATCGTTCGGATCGACGGCCAGGTCTCCCGGGTAGCGGTCCGGCAGCGTCTGCGTCACGTCGGTCCAGCTGCTGCCACCGTTCGCCGAGGCGAAGACCCGCGCCCGGTCGGAGACCGGGGCCGTCGCCGCGTAGACGACGTTCGCGTTCGTGTCCGAGACCGCCAGCACGAGCACGGGGCTGCCCGAGACCAGGCTCTGGCCGCTGTTCGTCGCGTACCAGCCGGATCCCTGGTTGTCGCTCCGGTACACCCGCGAACGCCCCGCGTACAGGCGCGAGGGGCTCGACGGGCAGAGGACGTAGGGCGCGACGAAGGCCGTGTAGTCCCCGCTCATCTCCGGCGGCGTGACGCTGCTCCAGTTGCTGCCCCCGTTGGTCGAGCGGCGCATACTCAGGTACTGGGCCGATCCGTAGAGCGTCGAGTCGTTCGTCGGATGGACGGCGCACCAGGTGCCGTCGCCGCCGATGGCACGCTGCCACGGCACTCCGCCGTTGTAGATCACGGTGAAGTTGTCCTGCAGGCCGCCGATCGCGAGGTCCCTGCTGGAAGTCGACTGCGCGAACCCGTTGTAGAACTGGCAGGTCTGGTACCCGCCGATCAGCGACTTGAAGTTCTCGGCAAAATCGGTGCTCCGGAAGACGCCGCCGTCGGAGGCGAAGAAAATCGTGTCCGGATCCGTCGGGTGCCAGACGGCGAAGTGGTGATCGGCGTGCGCGTAGTTCGGTCCGCCGATCGGACCCTGCGGCGGCGAGGTGCCGAAGTAGACTTCTTGCCAGCTCGACTTCTGCGACAGGCTGGAGCCGCCGTCCGTCGAGCGCCAGATCTCGATCCCGCCGACGAAGAGATCCCGCTCGTCGAAGGGGCTGACCAGGACGTAGTGCGAGTACCAGCCCTGGTAGCTCGGGTAGTCGGTGCTGTTGACCTTGCTCCAGCTGTCGCCGGTGTTCGTCGATTTGTACAGCCCCCGTCCGTCGTCGTAGTCGGCGATGCTGGCGAAGACGATGTTCGGCGAGGTCGGCGCGATGTCGAGTTGGCACTTGCCGGTCCAGCTCGAGGGCAGGCCGCTGGTCAGCTTGGTCCAGTTTTGAGCGCCGTTCGTCGTCCGGTAGATCCCGTGCTCCGTCGAGCCGAAGTTCCCGCAGGCGACGAAGACGGTGTCGGGATTCGCCGGGTGGATCCGGACGTCCATCGCCATGATGACGTCGTGGACGAGCGTCCAGCTCCCGCCCGCGTCCGTCGACTTGTAGACCCCGTTGGTGGTCGCCGCGTACACGATGTTGCGGTCCAGGGGGTGGATCTCGATCATCCACACTCCTCTCGAGGCCGCATAGGTCCAGTCGAGGCTCTTCGTCCAGCTCGCGCCTCCGTCGACGGTCTTGAGGATCCCGACGCCGTAGCTGCCGCGCGCGTGGCGGATCGCCTCTCCCCCGTTGGTCCAGTCGTAGTGGTAGGCCTCCCCCGTCCCGATGTACATCACGTCGGGATCGACCGGGTCGATGGCGATCGTGCTGACGCCGAGGACCGGGAGCCCGAGGTCGACGATGTCCCACGCGTCGGCGCCCACGCCGCCCACGGTCGTCTTCCAGAGGCCGCCGCTGGCGCTGCCGGCGAACATGATGTCCGGATCGGACGGGTGTAGCGCCAGGCACAGCGTGCGGCCGCCGACGTTCGTCGGACCGATCGGCTCCCAGGGGTCGACCAGCTCGTCGAGCCCGCCCCGGTACATCGAGTCGAGGTCCATCGCCTCGTCGACGGCGAGCCCGAAGGCCTCGTCGGGGAGGTGGAGGTTCGGGTAGGCGCGCGAGGCCCCCCAGAAGTCGAGTGCCTTCACCGAGCCGCTCGGTTCCAGCCGCTCCTGGGCCGCCTCACCGGGGGCCGCCGGCTCCTCCCCAGTCCGCACCCAGGGGGGCACCGGACGGCTCGGGGGCTCCCCGGAGAGGGTCTCACCGTGATCCGGGGCCGAAGAGCGCAGGTGGAAGGCGACAGCGGCGGCGCCGACGAGGGCGAGGGCGAGAGAGCGGTACCACCACTGGGAGCGGGTCATGGGACCACCTCGAATGCAGAGCGGGTCGGGGAGAGCGGAGCTGGTTTGGGGGCTACCGAGACCGGCAGCCCCGGTTTCATCCTACCCGTCCGCGGCGTTTCGTGGTGGTCGCCCCGCACGACCTCGGGTCTTCGTTACCTCAGGGGAACCTGAACTGCGAGATGTGCCGCTCCTCGAGGACCGAGCGTTGACCGAGCATGCTCGAGAGACTGCTCGCTGACCGGCCCCCTATCCCGATCTCGACGGAAGAGGCCGGTCGTCCGGCATACCAGGCCGAGAGCGTGTACAGGCGTTCACCCAGTCACGCTCCGCCGGGTGGAGCTCACTGACCGTTCGGGTGCCGAGTCCCCTACCACGGCGTCCTGGCCCCCGCCGCCAGATCTGCCCCCAAGTGCCGCGCCCAGAGGCTCCCGAAGATCACTGGACCAGCTCACCCGAAGGGAGCGCGATTCGGCTTCGGCGGGCCTGGGCCAGGGGAAGGCCGGGACGCCCCGGTGGAGTGGGACGCTGAGCTGGCGGCGAAAGGGCGCGGCGCTTCAGCGCCGGCCGATCGGCATCGCAGGCCACTCCTAGCTGGCCGGCAGCACGAGGGGAGCTGCCAGCCAGACGATGGCATTGGCCAGGGCCAGCATCAGGTAGAGCGGCATGACCGTGCCTGAGAGCAGCCCGGTTCCGAAGCGCCAGAGACCCTGCAGCTCGCTCTCCCGCAGGCCCACGGGGTAGACCATCCCGGCGGGGAAGCGACGCCTCTCGAAGCACTCGTCCAGGGCCGCCTCGTCATTGGCGAAGCGCGAGAGTTCGCGCGACCTGACGATGTAGCGAAGCTGGACCGCGCGGAACATCCCCTCCAGGAGCCAGAAGCCCGAAATGACCGCGAAGCCCAGGGGCAGGAGTCGCGTCAGATCGGACGAGAATGCCCAGCCGACGAGCACGGCCCAGAGGGTCACCGCGCCGGCCTTGATCTTGAAGAGGATCTCGTCGAGGGTTCGTATCTGCTGCTGAACCTCTCCGAAGCCCTCCTCGAAGAGCTCGCACTGGAACTGGAAGCGGTCGAGTCTCTCCATGCCGGGGAGCCCGCCTACGCGCGAGCGGGCCACCCGTGTTGATCGGGTGCACCCGGGAATCCCCTGAAGGCACGGGGCCCGACGACCGGCGATAGGACTGAATCCGGGAGCGCGGTCGGGCGGCCGTCACCTCCGCCCCAGGGTCCGGGGGTCCCCGAGCATTGCCGCGAGGGCCCTCTCCTGCATGATGTGGTGCCCGTCGCCGTAGACGAGCAGGACCCTGTCGTGGCGGCGCAGCCGATCGGCGATAGTGCGCACGACGTGGAGGTACAGCAGATCGCGCGGCTCGATCGGATGAACGGCGACTGCCTCGCGGATCTCCTCCTCGGAGGGCTCGCCGCCAAGCTGGCGGCGAAGCTCCGGGGTGCACACGCCGGGAATGCCGCACTGATCCGACGCCGGCCGGCCGGTCCCGGGTCCCCGACCCGGCGTGGTGAACTCGGTTTGAAGCGGGGGGGCCGATGGGGTCCTCGAGCCGCCGCGCAGACGCCGAGCGATCCGCTGACCCGATCCCGCCCGCCACGAAGGCGCATTCATCTCGCTCGCCGCAACCACCCCTCCCGCGGCCGTATGGTGACGCGGCTGTGGAGGCGCCCTCGGGAGGAACGCTCCGGACGGCCCATGAGGGCCTGCGGGCGCGCACGAAAGGACCCCCGATCCCACCGGCCACCTTGTCGTCGAGCCGGCCCCCACCTAGCATCGGTGAAGCCCGCGGTACCGGTCCTGGAGGTCCGAGCGCGGGTCCTCGGAGGGATGGGTGATGCGTGGATGCACCGGATGCCAGCGGTCCCAGTGCACCGAGCAACGGGGCGGCACATGACGGACGACGCCATCAAGGCAAGCGATGCTTCGGAGGCGGGGTGCACTGCCTCGGCGCGCAGGACAGCAGGCCCGAGTCGGTTCGTGGCCCGGCGATCCCTGAACACGCTCAGGCAGGCCTTGCTGCCCGTCGGCTGCTGGAAGCTGGCAGAGCTCTGCTTCGATTTCGACCAGTCCTTCGTCCGCAGGACCGCCGGAGATGCGTTTCGCCAGCTGGCAGCCCTCCGCAAGGCTCATCCGGGTGCACCTCTCGCGCTCTTCGGGCACGCTGATCCCGTGGGCGATGACGACTACAACAAGAAGCTGAGCGAGGAGCGTGCCAAGGCCATCTACGCGGTTCTCGCCAGGAAGCCGGAGATCTGGGGGGAGATCTACGACGTCCGCGCTCTTCAGACGAAACTGGACGAGCTGGGTCACGATCCGGGCCCCGTGGACGGAATCGAAGGGCCCCGGACCCAGGCCGCGATCCGGTCGTACATGGACGAGCTGTGCGGCGAGCTGACCCTCGAGGACTCCGATTTCCTCGGCAACGGCACCTTCGCGTTCCAGGGATGCAGTGAGTTCAACCCGCTGCGCATGATGTCGAGCTCGATGAAGGAGAGGTTCGAGAAAGACGGCCTGAAGCGCGAGCGCGACCTCGAGAACAGGCCGAATCGCCGAACCGTCGGCTACCTCTTCTCGGCCGGAACGCGGATCGAGGAGGCCACGTGGCCGTGTCCCTCCGCGGCCGACGGAGTCGCGGCGTGCAAGGAGCAATTCTGGCCGGATGCCGACCAGCGGCGGACCTTTCAGGACAGGGGGCGGGAGTTCGACGCGCTTGGGCCGCCGTCCACCTCCCCTTCACCACCTCGAGGGACCGGTGAGTCGGAGTCCGCGGGCTTCTTCACCTTCGGCTACGAAGAGGCCGACGAGGCAGACGAGGAGGGTGGCGGCGATGCCTACGAGGTCACAAACGACACCTTTGCCTGTTGCTTCTACGAGGGACTTGCCCGCGTGGCGCCCTGCGAGCGACCATCGGCGCCGCTACTGCTCGAGCTGCTGCTCGGAGACGACTCCGAGGGGAGCATGGTCGAGGCGGAGTACCGCCTCACGGTCGGCGAGGACGTCCAGACCGGGAGCACAAGGGAGGGGTGGCTGGTCGAGTGGATTCCCAGGCACGTGCGTGAGGTCGTGGTCGAGTGGCGGGCCGAGGGCGAGGGGGGGAAGGGCGCGGGTGAGGAGGACGCCTACGCGGAGCGGACCACCTTCATGCTGAGCTGGGCAGACCAGGGGGCGGCCGGCTTCGGGCTGCGCTTCGACGACGCCGCGGAGTGTAGCGAGATCAGCTACGAAGGGGACGGCCTCGCGGAGGATGAGCAGGGACTGGAAACCGGGGGAGGCGTCTGATGGCCAAGCCCAAGTACCTGGCGAAGGAGAAGGACCGGTCCCGCACCCGCAAGATGAAGTGCATCGAGCTCCCCGAGCCGAACGGCATGGCTTGGCTGATATACGACTGGCCCGTCGACGAGCACGCGCTGCCCGCCGAGAAGCTCGTGCCCGACCTCGCCAAGCCGATGATCGATGTCCTCATCAAGGGTGTGCCCTACAAGCGGGAGGGTGCGGCCAGCTGGTGCCCTGGAGGGCTGCTCATCCCGCCGAGGCCGCGCTATCCGAAGATCTGGCTCTACGGCTGCTCTGACGCGGTTGGAAAGGAGGAGATGAACGTGCTCCTGCGGCGCGGGCGAGCGCTCGTGGCCCGGCAGCTCTTCTGGCCGAACCCTCGGCAGGGCAAGGCTGAGCTCTCGCTCTGGAAGCGCACCAAGCCCATGACGATGAGGGCGCAGAGCAGCAAGCACCGGCAGTGGCGCTTCACGAACCGGACCGAAATCGGAAGGGCCAAGAACCGCGGGGTGATCGTGTGGTGCCCCGGAATCGACCCGAAGCCCTGGACCATTGCCGAGCAGGAGAAGCAGGCCAAGCAGAAGGCCAGAATGGTCTACAAGACCGCGATCAAGCACATCGAGGCGAATCCAGCGAAGTTCGGCACGAATACCCAGACGAAGATGGCCGTCTGCCTGCTCAAGCGCATGACGAAGGACAACGTCTACGACCTGTACTACGACTTTGACGGGATCACCTACTACATCGAGAACGGCATGTACGAAACGCATGGGATCGCACCGGGAACGATCGGCGGTCCCTTCGACGACGGTACTGGGAAGCCGATTCTCGACAAGGAGGGGGAGCCACTCAAGGACCCTGTGCGGCAAGCCGAGGACGGTCTGATCGCCAAGATCCGCTGTGCACGGGGCTACGACGACGTCGCCAAACAGGCCGTCTACATGGTGACCGAGATCAACAGAGGCGTCCACCACAGATACTTCAGCACCAAGGGCCTGCGCAGCAAGAGTGCCATGAAGATGAACGACTGGATCGCCGCACACCAGACACAGTACAAGACGAGCATCTACCAGTGCATCAAGCCGAATCCGAGCAACCCCTAGGCGTCGCCGGGGCGACGGCGACCAGATGAGAGCGCCGTCGAGCGGGAGCATACGATGCCCATAGAGTACAGGGTTCGACGCGGAGACTGCATCAGCAGCATCGCCTACGAGCATGGGCTCCTCCACGATACGCTCTGGAACGAGGGTGCGAACGCGGAGTTGCGCGAGAGCCGCCCTGATCCGAACGTCCTTCAGACCGGAGATACCGTCGTAGTCCCTGACCTACGGAAGGGGGAAGCCGAGTGTGCAACCGGCGGGAAGCACACCTTCCGGAGAAAGGGACTGCCAGAGCAGCTGCGGGTGATCCTGAAAGACGAGTCCGGCGAGCCGATTGGGGACGCCGAGTACATGCTCGACATCGATGGGCGGCTCGTCACGGGTTTCACGGACGCAGACGGACTCCTGGAGGAGACCATACCTCCCAATGCCCGACATGGCCGACTCACTATCGGCGAGGGCGATGAGGCATGCGTGTACGAGATGGTCCTGGGTGCCCTGGATCCCGTTTCCGACCTGTTCGGAGCTCAGCAGAGACTCCGCAATCTGGGTTTCGCCTCCGTTCCGATCGACGGTGAGATGGGCGCCGTGACGCGGAATGCCATCGCGATGTTCCAGGGCCAGCATGGGCTGGAGCAGACCGGAGAGCTGGATCAAACCACGATGGAGAAGCTGGCAGAAGCTCACGGCTGCTAGGTTATGCGGCCCGGGTGTGCCGTGAGATTCCTGACGGTTGCCTCCCCATGGGGGTGTAGTGGTCCACCGATCTTCCTGGGCCCCTCGGAGCAGATCCTGGGGCATGGCGAGCCCGCTCGAGCGGGCGAAGCGGACTACCGAATCCTGCAGAAGGCGCAGGCGGCGTAACCCTCCGGTCCGGCGGCGATCTCGATCTGCCGCCTCGCGATCAGGGGCCGCGCCAGGGCGGTGCCCAGCAGGTAGCGCCCCTCGTAGGAGGCGTTGGCCTTGAAGGCCGGGGAGATGAAGTCGCAGGCGAGTTCCTCCTTCAGGTCCTCGATGAAGACCTTGGAGGCCCCGGTGCGGAGGGCCTTCTGCCGGACCGCCTCGAAGTCCTCCTCCTGGCCGACCGCGTGGACTCCATCTACGTCGGGTACGTGTCCGCCGGTCAGTTCAGGGCGGTCTTCCCCCGCCGCCAGATCTGCCCCCAGTGCCGCGCCCCACCGGATGGCCCCCCCTCCCTCGCCCACGCCGGGACGAGGCGCTCCGAGCCGCGTCCCGGCGCTCGCGTTAAGTCCCTGCCCCGAAGGATGTTGGGGCCGTCGGCCGGGGAGAGCCGGTCCCCGCCCGGCCCGGCCTCCCCGATTGCAGGAATCTCGATCGATCGCCGCCCGGACGCATAGACGGCGCTAATGCGAAGGGCCCATCCGGTCGAAAACCGGGAGGCAACCAGTCCCCTCCAGAGCCGGGATTCCCCAATGATCCTCGAGCTGTTCGCGGCCGTAGCCCTCCCCCTCGTCGTCCAGGACGACGTCCTGGCAGTCGATGGACGGGAGTTGGCCCGACCGGAGGGAGTCGAGCTGGTCGTCGTCGTCACCGACACGCGCCTCCACGCGGTGAATCCGACCGATCGCGCCCAGATGATCCTGCTGGGATCGGAGCGCGACGGACCCCTGGCAGCGGCCGTGCTTCCCCCCTTCGGGGAGCTCGACCGCTCCTTCCCAGCGGGCTCGCTGGACGGTCTCCTGATCGAGTTCGCGAGCCATCACCGCCAGGGAATACGCCGCACCGGGGCCTTGCCGCTGTGGGCGATGACCGCGCCTGACGTGAAGGCGGTGGTGTTCCACACGCAGGGAGGCGAGGGACACGCCTGGCTATCCCGCGCGCGCGGTCTCGAGTGGCTTCCTCCTGGCGGAGCGCTGCTGCCCGCGACCGGCTCGATGTCACCGGGGGGAGAGAACCCCACCGGGCAGGGCGGATCCTCGTGGGCGACGGGCCCCACCGGACCGCCTCCGCAGCCGCCGCGGCACGTGCCCGGCCCCACTCCGGCGGGTCGTCGAAAGGGCAACGTCCCGCCCAAGATACTGAGGAAACCGCTCAGCGCGGTTTGACGAACGGGCCAACCGAGAGAGAGACCCAGAGAGAGAAGGTGCTCGGCGGTAGCTCATGGAGTTGCCGTCGAGCCCTTTTTTACTGCCAGCTCCGGTAGACCTCGGGCCGCTCGTCCTTCCCGGTGGGAACGCGGCGGCGGAGCTGGCGCGCCAGGTCCAGGTCCAGATCGGCGACCAGCAGGGCGGCCTCGCCCCGGCCCTCGTCCAGCACCTGACCGTGTGGATCGACGATCAGCGAGTTGCCGGGGAAGTCGAGCTCCATGCGGCGGCGGCCGATGACGTCGGAGCCGCAGCGGTTGACGCCGACGACGAAGCACTGCCCCTCGACCGCCCGCCCGACGACCAGGGCGCGGAAGTGCGCGTCGCGCGGCCGCGGCCACTGGGCGGGGACCAGCAGGATCTCGGCGCCCCCGCGCCAGGCGGCGCGGCTCGGCTCGGGGAAGCGCAGGTCGTAGCAGATCACCCCGCTGAGCCGGGCCCCGCGCACCCCGACCACCGGCGGGGCGGCGGCGCCGGCGGAGAAGCTCTCGCGCTCGGCGGTGGGGGTGAACAGGTGCAGCTTGTCGTAGCTCAGGACCTCGCGCCCGGCGTCGATCACGTGCAGCCGGTTGACCGGCAGGGCGCCCGGAACGGGGGCGAAGGCCGTGCCGCAGACCGCCAGGTCCAGCTCGGCGGAGAGCCCGCTCATCGCCTCCAGGGCCCGTCGGGTGGCCTCCAGGGCGTCCCCCTCGCCGCCCGGCTCGGTCGTATCGACGAAGGAGGTGGGCCACATCTCCGGCAGGACCACCAGCTCCGCCCCCGCCTCCGCCGCCCGTCGCACCCCCCCGAGCGCGGTCTCGAGGTTGGCGTCGAGCTGAGCGCGGCGCACGTCGAACTGCCAGGCGGCGACCCTCATCGGAGGTCCCCGGATCCGCGGCGCCGGGCCGCGGGAGGGAGACGGCGGGGTATGGGATCAGGCGTCTTCACGGCGGGAGAGCTCCCATCCCAGTGTACGCGACGCGGCCGCTCCCCCACAGCTACTCACCGCTCATGTACCCGAGAGCGCGAAGCCGATCGGCCTGCTTCGCGTCGGGCGTCAGCCGCGGATTGGGTCCATCGGGCAGGTGCCATCGGGCCCTCTCCCGCCGCACGTCGGCCTGGACCGACTCGACGATCCTCCCCCACTCGGCCCCCTCCGCGACGTCGATGGGGTTCGACTCCTCGGGATCCCGCAGCAGGTCGAAGACCCGCAGGGCGGAGCGCTCGCCCCGGCCCATGCGGAGGACCTTGTAGGGCCACCGAATGCACACCTCGTTCCGGGGCCGCTGGGCGTAGATCAGGGATCCCTCGGGGCGTTCCTCCAGGAGGGTGTGACCGGCGAGCGGGATGTCCGCGCCGATGTCCAGCCAGTCCAGCAGCGTGGGCAGGACGTCCACCAGGCTGACCGGCTGCTCCACGCGCGCTCCCGCCCGCCACCCACCCGGGAAGCGGATCAGCAGGGGGATCCTCAGCCCCTCCTCGTACAGCGCCCCGTGGCCACCGTACTTGCGGACGTGCTGGGCGAGCCCTTCGCCGTGATCGGACGTGACGATCAGCAGCGTGTCCTCGAGGAGTCCCCCCTCTCTCCACTCCTCGATCCACTCGCCGATCACCTGATCGACGAACCGTATGCCCCCGTCGTACAGCGCGACGATGGCCTCGTGCTGCTCCTCGGTCACCTCGTGCTCGGAGCTGAAGTACACGTGCCGGCGGGGTAGATCGAGCACGCGCTCCCTCGCGTCGTCCAGGAACCAGGAAGCGTAGGGGGCGGGCGGATCGTAGAGGGGACCCGTCTCGCCGCGCTGCAGGGGGACGCAGTGGACGTCGAACAGGTGCACGAAGAGGAAGAACGGCCGATCCTCCGGTCGGGTGGCCATCGCGTTCTTCAGGTGGGCGCCGGCTTCCCGGGCGTCCTGGTGCGGTCGATAGACGTCGAAGCCGCGGTCGAAACCGAAGCGTGGATCGAGCCAGCCCGGATGATAGAGACCGGCCGTGAAGTACCCCCGAGACCGCAGCCGCTCGGCCATGGTCGGGATGGACGACGACAGGGCCACGTTCTCCTCCCAGACGCGATGCTGGGCGGGATACAGGCCGGTGAACAGGCTCATGTGGGCGATGAGCGTCCACGACATCGTCGTGTAGGCGGCGTCGAACACCAGGCTCTCGGCGGCGAGGCGATCGAGGTTGGGGGTGGTGTCCCTCTCGTAGCCGTGCAGACCCACGTGATCCCTCCGCAGCGTGTCGATGGAGATCAGGATGATCGAGCAGCCATCGCCTCGGGGCGCGCCGCCGGGGGGCACGCGAGAGCATGAGCACAGTCCCGGACACACGGCCAGGGCGCTGAGGGCCAGGGGAAGGAGCCAAGGGGATCGCGCGCGGGTCATGAGGAGCCGGAATCTACCACGATCCGCGCGCTCCGGGGGCGCGCCCCGTCCGCGGCCCCTCGCGGTCCTGAGAGCCGGATCGAAGCCCGAGCCGGCCGCGCGGCGACGGGCCGTGCTGGAACACGCCCCGGCCGTCGGGGATCATTGCGAGCATGGACGACCTCCTCGCGGTCCTCTCGGCCCTGCCCGGCCTGCTCGCCATCGCCCTGCTGGGGCGGGTGGCCCTCTCCTGGCTGCCGCCGGGCCTGCCGGGCCGCCACGCTCCGCGCGAGCTGCCGGTGACCTGGGCGGCGAGCCACGCGCTGGGGCTGATCGCCGTGGCGAGCGTCGGAGCCTGGGCCGGGCTGGCCGGGATCGGGCCGTGGGCGCCCTGGCTGCTCGCGGCGGCGGGTCTGGCCGCGATCGCGCGCTGGGCCGCGCTCCCGGGGAGGCTGGTTCCGCGGCACGGCGCTGCGGTCGAGGCTCCGGGGATGCTCGCTCGGGTGGCGGGCCTGGGCGTGGCGGCGCTCCTGGTCGTCCCCCTCGCGCAGGTCGTGGCCGAGGCGTCGGACCTCGACTTCCCCGTCATCCGGTGCGGCACCTCGACCGGCCCGTTCTTCGGGATCCGCATCGAGTCCTTCATGGGAGTCGGACGCGCCTTTGCGTCCATCGGCGACCTCGAGCTCCTCCGCTGGACCTCGCTCCTGGCGCTGGTCGTCCTGCTCGGACACGGCCTGCGTTGTGCGCGTCGCTCACCCCTGGATCGCCGGCTGGTCCTGCTGGCCTTCCTGGCCTCGCCGGTCATCTGGAACTTCGAGCTGGACGTCACGACCTCGCTCGACATGGCCCTCCTCGCCGGCGGAGGCTGCGCCTTTCTGATCCCCTGGCTGCGGCGCGCCGACCGCCGCGCCCTGGCCCTCTCGGCGCTCTGCTTCGCCGCCTGTCCCGTGCTCCACCCCGGAGGCGCCGCGATCGGCGCCGCGGGGCTCGCGGTCCTGCTGGTGTTCTCCGCCGCCCCTTCGCGCGCCCAGGTGCTCCGCTTCGGCATCGCTGCCCTGCTGCTGGTCTGGCTCCCGCACCAGCTGGAGGTGTGGGAGCGGGCCTCCCCCCAGGGCCTCCAATCCCACGGGCCCTGGTCTCGGGGCACGCTCCATCTGGTGATGTGGACCGTTCGCGAGATGGCCAGGCCGGACACCTGGTTGTTGACGTGGTTTGGATCCGGCGCCGCGCTGCTCCTCGGTCTCGCGGGCTTCGCCGGCGCCCGTCGCGGTGAGCAGCGAACGGAGCAGGGAGTGGACCAGCCCGGGCGCGAGCTCAAGGCCCTGATGGTCGTCTTCGCGGCGGCGCTGCTCTACGTCGTGCCCGGCCGGGAGGTCTTCGGCCACCTCCACTTCTGGACCCTCTCCGCCTCCGCTCCCGCGGGCGTGCTGGTGGCGGGTCTGGTCTTCGCACGGGCCGAGCGACCCTGACACAACCGCCGCGGCCCGGCCTCCGGCGGGGCTTTTTGCGGGGAAGACTTTGCATTCGGCCGCACCCATCCCTTACCAGGGGGTATCCGGTCCGCCAGGTGCGGACCTCCCGCCAGAGATACTCGATCTATTTCGCGATTCGGCGCCCCGCCTGTGGGGCTCGGGGAGGATATGGCCGTGAACATCGGCAGCGACGGGAAGCTGACCCGCATCTCCGTCTTCATCGACGGCGGCTATTTCGACGAGGTCAGCCGCTACTACAAGTTCGGGCACGACCGCGGCTCTCGCTTGTCGCTGGAGGGCCTCCACAACTACATCCGGCACATGGTCGCCGAACACGAGCGGATCGACGAGGGGCTGAGCCGGGTGGTCGAGTCGCACTACTTCCGCGGCCGCTTCTCGGCCAGCGAGGCCGAGGCCGCCGGCAAGCTCAAGGACCAGGCCGCCTTCGACGACATCCTCATCCGCTCCGGCATCCGGCAGCACTATCTGCCGGTGGGTACCACCGCCAGCGGGGCCCCCAAGGAGCGCGGAATCGAGGTGGCCCTCTCCCTGGAGGCCTTCGCGGCGGCGGCCTTCGGGCGCTTCGACGTCCTGGTCCTGATCGGCTGCGACGGCGACTACGTGCACCTCCTGCGCCGGCTCGGAAACCTGGGCGTGCGCACCATGGTGCTGGCCTGGGACTTCCACTACGAGTTCGAGGACTACCACGGCCGCAAGCGCCAGAAGGAGACCCGCACCTCCCAGGCCCTGATCGACGTGGCCACCTACCCGATCATGATGACCGGGCTGATCGAGGAGGGCTACCACCGGGACGACGACCTGATCGACGGCCTCTTCGTCTGAGGCCGCCCGCGATCGGGATCGATGCCGTGATCCTGCTGGTCGACAACTACGACTCCTTCACCTTCAACCTGTACCAGTCGCTGGCGGGGCAGGGCGCGCGGGTCGACGTGCGGCGGAACGACGCCCTCACCGTCGATGAGGTGCTGGCGATGCGCCCGCGGGCGGTGGTGCTCAGCCCCGGACCGGGCCGGCCCGAGGGTGCCGGGATCTGCCTGGAGCTCCTCGCGCGCCTGCCCGAGGAGGTCCCGCTCCTGGGCGTGTGCCTGGGGCACCAGTCGCTGGTCGAGCACTACGGGGGCCGCCTGGAGCTGGACCCGGAGCCCACCCACGGTCGAGCCTCGGAGGTCCACCACGACGGGAAGGGGCTCTTCGCCGGCCTGCCCAACCCCTTCGCCGCCGGTCGCTACCACTCGCTGCGCGCCGAGCGGTGCAGCCTGCCCCAGGCTCTGCGGCTCACGGCCTGGACGAAGGAGGGCCTGGTCATGGGCGTTCGGCACGAGGCCGCGCCGCGCTTCGGGGTCCAGTTCCACCCCGAGTCGATCCTGACGCCGGGGGGGGATGGCTTCCTGGCGCGCTTCCTGGAGGAGGTGCGGCGGTGACCGAGCCCTTCCGCGTCCCCCGGGTCAAGGTCTGCGGTCTGAGGCGCCTCGCGGACATCGAGGTGGCGGTGGAGGCCGGCGTCGAGGCCCTGGGCTTCGTGCACCACCCGGGCTCCCCCCGCTCGGTTGAGGGCTACCAGGTGGCCGAGCTGGCGCGCGGGCTGCCGGAGGGCGTGCTGGTGGTGGGGGTCATGCTCAGCCCTTCGCCCTGGGAGGCCCGCGTCTTCGCGGAGCAGGCGCGCCTGGGCGCCCTGCAGCTCTGCGGCGGCGCCGAGGTGCAGGAGTGGCTCGACTTCCCGCTGCCCATCCTGCGGCGCCTCCCCGCCTGTCAGCCGGCGGCCGGCGAGATCGAGCGGTGGAGCGAGTGCGCCAGCGCGTTCGTCCTCGACTACCCCCGGGGGCCGCGAGGAGCCGGCCCCCCGGAGGACCCCGTCCCCTGCCTGCGGCTGGTCCGCCAGGCGCCCTGCATCCTCACGGGGGACCTCTCCGGGCTCACCGTGCGCCGCGCCATCGAGGTCCTGGGCCCGGCCGGCGTGGACGCCTCCTCGCGCCTGGAGGACTGGCCCGGCCGCAAGAACCCCGTCGCCGTGCGGCTCTTCGTCCAGGCGGCGCTGGCGGCCTTCGAGGCGCGCGGAGGCTGAGCCTCCGGGCCGCCCTCCGGGAGGGGCGCGCCTCTTTCGCAGCGCCCTTCAAGGCCTCTCGCGATCGAGGTCGATAGTGGCCGAGGAAGCGAGATCCCCCCCGCCCGTCACGCCCTCCCCCGAGCTCATCATGTGCGCGCCCCGGCCCACCCGCTCCGGCTTCACGCTGATCGAGGCGATCGTCCTGCTCGCCATCCTGGCCGTCATGGCCGGCTTCCTGGTGCCGGTGATCGGTAAGCCGGCCGAGAGCGGACAGCGCGTTCGCGCGGAGCGGGACATGCGTCAGGTGGCCGACGCCTTCCGGGCCTATCACCGCGATACGGGGCAGTGGCCCTCCAACGGCCCGCTGAACCCGCGCGGCAATCTGGCCCAGGAGCTGACCTGGGTCCCCTGCCTCTACCAGGACATCCACTCCCACGCGGGCTGGAGCGGGCCCTATCTGGCGGTCGGGATCGAGGACGAGGTCTTCGGTCGGATCGTGGCGCGGCCCCAGTGCGCGGCTCCCCGGGGGCTGGTGGACCCCTGGGGCAGGCCCTACCTGGTGTACTACTTCGGCAAGCGTCGAACGGGGGACAGGGGGGGGATCATCCTCGTGTGCGAGGGCCCCAACGGCGCGATGGACACCGCCCCGGCGGGCGCCTGGGCCGAGGTCCCGCAGGGGGATGATCTGGTCCTGGTGATCGCGCGCTGGTCGTAGCCGGAGGCAGGGAGGAGATGGGTCGGGGCTGCCCGGGGCCGGCCCCGGGCAGGAAAAGGGCCTCTGAGCGGGCACTTTCCGCCCCCGCGGTCCGTCTCCACCAACGCCCCCGCGCCCGCGGGTAGAATCGAGTCGTGCCCCTCGCCTCTCCCCCAGAAGGAGCCCCATCGTGATGATCAGCCTGCTCCCCCTCCTCGCCCTGGTCCCGCTGCAGGGCCAGCCCTCCGCCGGGACCAACCGTCACGTCCTGGTGCGTCACGAGCGCGCCCCGGAGCTGGCGACCGAGCTCTTCGGGGGGGGCTTCGACGTGCTCCCGGCGGCCGTCGCTCGCGATTCCCTCGAGGTGATCGTCTCGCCGGCGGAGCTGGAGCTCCTGCGCGGCCGCGGGCTCGCGATCGAGGTCCTGTCGATCGGCCGGCCCTTCCGGGAGATCCAGCGCGAGCGCCAGCTTCGCGCGGTGAAGGAGGGGCTCGAGGCGGTGCCGCCCGGCTATCCGACCCTGTCCCAGATCCTGGCCCAGATGCAGGCTGCGGCCGCGTCCCACCCGGCCATCTGCAAGTACGTGGATCTGACGGTGGAGTACGGGGCCCCGGTCACCTGGGAGGGGCGGCACATCTACGCGGTGAAGATCTCGGACAACGTCGATCTGGAGGAGGACGAGCCGGCCTTCCTGCAGGTCGACAACCATCATGCTCGGGAGATCGTCACTCCCGTCCTGGGGCTGTACACCATCGAGCAGTTGACGAGCCAGTACGGGATCGACCCGGACATCACCCAGGTGGTCGATGATTGGGAGATCTGGGTCAACCCGGTGTTCAATCCCGACGGCTACGAGTACGTGTACAACCACGACAACTGGTGGCGCAAGAACCGCCGCAACAACGGTGGTGGCGTGTACGGGGTGGACCTGAACCGCAACTATCCCTTCGGGTGGGATGCCTCCTGCGGTGGCAGCACCACCCCCAGCTCGGAGACCTATCGCGGTCCCAGCCCGGCCTCCGAGCAGGAGACCCAGACCATGATCCTGTGGTCGGCCGACCGGCGCTGGGTCAAGGTCCAGGACAACCACAGCTATGGGGAGCACCTCCGGTACTCCTATGGCACCTGCCTGTACCACCCCTGGGAGTCCTTCTTCCAGTCGGAGGCCTCCAGCTTGTCGCAGGCCTCGGGCTACGGCGGATGGACGCAGAACTCCTGCTGCGGGGGCGGCGAGTTCGGGTATCAGATCCACACCTATGGCTCCTCGGCCTACCTGTGGGAGACGGCCCCGGAATTCCAGCCCGCCTACTCCTCGGCGCAGGCCGAGGCGGTCAAGGTGTTCGGCGGCACCATGGCTCACCTGCTGCGGCCGATCCCCATCTCGGGCCACGTGACCGATTCCTGCAGCGGCCTGCCGGTGGTGGCCGAGATCAGCCTGCCGGGGGTCGGTTTCCAGCACAACGAGAAGCACGGCAGCGGGGGTCTTCACGGGCGCTACCACGTCTTCGCGCCCCCGGGCGGCTACACGCTCCGCTTCGAGGCGCCGGGCTATGCGACTCAGGAGCATCCGGTGACGGTGGCGAATCTCTCCACCGCGATCGTGCTCGACGTCCAGCTCGACCCCGCCGGGCAGGCCACCATCTACTGCACGGCCAAGGTCAACAGCCAGTTCTGCACCCCGGCGATCACCTACAGCGGGGCGGCCAGTGCCAGCTCGCCTCAGCCTTTCGACATCGGCGCGGTGAACATGCTGAACAACAAGAACGGGGTGCTGTTCTACGGTTTCGAGCCGTACAGCCTGCCGTTCCAGGGCGCGTACTTGTGCGTCAAACCTCCCGTCAAGAGGACGCCGGTCCAGAACTCCGGTGGCAATCCGCCGCCGCCCGACTGCTCGGGGACGTACTCCTTCGATTTCAACGCCTACATCCAGTCGGGCGCCGATCCGCTCCTGGTGGTGGGCACCTCGGTCTACGCCGGATACTGGGCCCGCGATCCGGCGGACTTCAGCGGTTTCGGGACGAGCCTGACGGACGCGCTGGCGTTCACGATCTGTCCGTGATTCAGGTCTGCAGGCGCCCCGGGTTCGAGGGCGAGCTCGGGGTGTCTGTGTGCCTGGAGTCTGTCCCCTGACGGGCTTCCCGGGGCCCCGCTTGCGCGCGGGATCCCGGGAAGCCCCGCAGAGGGCAGGAGAGCCGCAGAGCCGGCACCCCAGGCTCAGCACCTCCCGGTGCCCGAGCGAGCTTCTCGCGGATCCACCCGCAACCGCCGCCGATCCCGCGCATCCCCACTGGGCGGTGGGGCCCGGTGGATGCGCCCGACACCTCACCGCCACGGAGCCGGGGATCGCTCCCCCGCCGCGAAGGCCTTTCGCAGCGCTAACGTCCGGGGACTCCCGCTTCCTGGTACAAAGCCCGCTTCGCCACGGCGGAGCCGACGGAATCCATGCCGATCTCCATGCTCGACGAGGCGCGGCGCATCGTGCGCATCGCGGCCCCAACGGCCCTGACCCAGCTCAGCATGATGGGCCTGTGGGTGGTCGACACCCTGATGCTGTTCCGGGTCAGCGTCGAGGCTCAGGACGCGGCCGCCCTGGGGCGTGTGTGGGCCTTCGGCACGGCCATGATCGGCTTCGGCCTCCTGTTCGGACTGGACCCCGTACTGAGCCAGGCCTGGGGCGCTCGAGATCGGCGACGCCTGGGCACCGCCCTGCAGCAAGGGCTCCTGCTGTGCCTGCTGCTGACGCTTCCGCTGGGCATCCTGTGGCTGCTCACCGGGCCGATCCTCGAGCTGTGCGGCCAGAACCCCCACCTCGCCCGGGACGCTCACACCTACGTGCTGGTGCAGCTCCCCGCCCTGCCCTTCCTCCTGGCCTTCCTGGTGCTGCGCCAGTACCTGCACTCCCGCAGCATCGTGTTTCCCGCGCTGGTCATCGCCGTCGGGGCCAACCTGCTCAACGCCCTGGCCAACTGGATCCTGATCTTCGGGCACTGGGGCGCGCCGGCCCTCGGCCACGTCGGCGCCGGCATCGCGACCTCCATCGTCGAGGTCGCCATGGTCGGCGGCCTGGCCCTCTGGATCGTGCGCGGCCGGCTCTACCGCGGCGCCTGGGCGGGGTGGAGCCGAGCCGCGTGGGGCCTCTCCGGCCTGCGGCCGGTGCTGGCCCTGGGCCTGCCCGTGGCCCTGCAGCTGGGCTTCGAGATCTGGGCCTTCCAGATCTCGACCCTGTGGGCGGGGCGACTGGGCGAGGGAGTGCACGAGCTCGCCAGCCACAACATCGTGATGCAGCTGGCCTCGATCACCTTCATGGTCCCCCTGGGCGTCTCCATCGGGGTCGCCACCCGAGTGGGCAACCTCATCGGCGAGGGTCGACCGCGCGAGGCCCAGCTTTCCGCCTGGCTGGGCTTCGGAATGGGAGGCGCGGCCATGGCCCTGGCGGGCCTGGCCTTCGTGATCGGGCGGGACGTCCTCCCCACCTGGTACACCACCGACGCCGCGGTCGTGGCGCTGGCCTCCAGCATCCTGCCCATCGCGGCCGCCTTCCAGCTCTTCGACGGACTGCAGGTGGTCGGAGGGGGGATCCTGCGCGGCATGGGGCGCACGCGCCCGATAGCGGTGATCAACTTCGTGGCCTACTACGTCCTGGCCCTGCCCCTGGGGTGGTGGCTGTGCTTCCACCTGGAGCGAGGCCTGGCGGGCATCTGGTGGGGCCTGGCCCTGGCGCTGATCGCGGTGGCCTCGGCCCTCCTGGTCTACGTCTGGCGCCGGGGCCCGGCCACCGTCCCCGCGCGGGTCCGCGCCTGAGCGCGGCGCCCGCCCATGCCATCTAGGGACCCACCGTGAACTCGATCGCGTCCGACAGGCCCACCCCCACCGGATCGAGCGGGTCCAGGTACCAGAACTGACCCCAGGCCTGCGCGCCCACCGGCAGCAGGTTGGCGCCGTGGCCCTTCTGCATCCACTGGTTGAAGTCGATGGCCAGGGTCCCCGAGCAGTCGGCCGGGGGCGGGTTCCCGCCGGTGTTCTGCACCGCCGTTCGCCTCAGGGGCGGCAGGACGCACAACACCCCTCCCTGGAAGGTCAGGTTGAGCCGGCCGCTCAGGCCGTAGAAGAACATCCCGGTCTTGTTGTTGACGAGGTTGGCCGCGCGGATGTCGAAGGGGCCCGCGTTGGAGACGCTGGGAGCGCCGAGGTGCGCGACGGCCGGGACGCAGCCCTGCGAGTTGAGCTTGGCGGTGCAGTAGATCACGCCCCCGCACTGCACCGTCGCGCCGGGGTTCTGGTAGAGGTACGAGACCTCCGCCGCCGTCAACGCCCCGTCGTACACCTGGATGTCGTCCAGGTGCCCGTCGAACCACTCGGTCGCGCCCTGCAGCGTGGCGATGAACCACCTGGTTCCAGAGGGCCCGGACTGGGAGGCGCCGACCACCGTGCTGATGGGCTGCCCGTCGACGTAGAAGGTCACGTCGAAGCTGGCGTCGAAGACGCAGGCGACGTGAGTCCAGGTGCCCGGGGTGATGCTCCCCCCGCCCATGTAGTCCTGGATGCCGCGAGTGGTGAAGAGGAGCTGGTCATAGTAGAAACCGAACTCCCAGCTCGACTCGTTGCCGAAGATGCGGTGGAAGCCCACGAGCTGGTCCGGGTTGACCCAGGCGCTGACCGACAGCTCGCTGCGCATCCCGGTCAAGGGGGGTCCATCGACCACCCAGGCGTGGTCGCCGGCGCCGTCGAAGTCGATCGAGGTGCCCGTCCCGGCTGCGGCGCCGGGGGCGCCCAGGACCGGAATGCCGCCGACGGTCATGTCCAGGCCGTTCCCCGAGGAGTCCGACAGCTTGCCTCCGGCGGTCTCGTCCAGCCGGTAGTGCGCCACCAGCTGGGGCTTGCAGGGCCCGGTCGCCGATGCCAGCGGTGACAGGCACAGGGCCGAGAGCGCCGCGGCCCAGGCCCTACCTCGCCTTCGCTCGTCTCTTCCGATCTTGCTCATCTCGTCATTCCGCGCCAGGGCGCCGCCCGTCGAGCCGAGGCTCGATCAGGGTCCCACCGTGAATTCGATCGCGTTCGAGAGACCCACCCCGAACGGATCGAGCGGGTCCAGGTACCAGAACTGCCCCCAGGCCTGCGTGCCCACCGGCAGCAGGTTGGCGCCGTGGCCCTTCTGCATCCACTGGTTGAAGTCGATGGCCAGGGTCCCCGAGCAATCGGCCGGGGGCGGATTGCCGCCGGTCCCCTGCACCATTGTCCGCTTCAAGGGCGGCAGGACGCACAGCACCCCTCCCTGGAAGGCCAGGTTGAGCCGACCGCTCAGGCCGTAGAAGAACATCCCGCTCTTGTTGTTGATGAGGTCGAAGGCGCTGACGTCGAAGGGACCCGCATTCGAGGCGCTGGGGGCGCCGCTGGCGACGATCGCCGGCGTGCAGGCCTGCGAGTTGAGCTTGCCGGTGCAGTAGGTCTTCTGGGCGCACGGCGCCGTCGATCCCGGATTCTGGACCATGTACAGGATCTGCGCCGCCGAGAGGGAGCCCTCGTACACCTGCAGATCGTCCAGCTCCCCGTCGAGCCACTCGATCGTCCCGGCGTAGGTGCCCACGAACCAGTCCTGGACCGGGGGGTTGGCCGGCGCCCCGCCGGCCACGAAGCCGATCGGCTGACCGTCGACGTAGAACATCACGTCGAAGTTGGCGTCGAAGACCGCCGCCACGTGGGCCCAGACGTCGGCCTGTAGGTTGCCGGCGGTGACGTAGTCCTTGACGGTGCGGGTGGTGAAGACCAGCCCGGTGCCGTCCAGGCCGAAGGTCCAGCTCCCGTCGTTGCCGAACACCCGGCGCCGCCCCCCCAGGACATCCGGCCGCACCCAGGCGCAGACCGACAGGTCGCTGCGCAGGTTGGTCAGGGGCGGCGCGTCGGTCACCGTCCCGCGATCGTCGACGCCGTCGAGCTCCACCGAGGCTCCGGTCGCCGCCGAGACCCCGGGGCCGCCCAGGACGGGACCTCCCAGCCATTGCCCGTCGAGGCCGTTGCCGGAGGAGTCGGCGAAGCTCGCCCCCGCGGCCTCGTCGAAGCCGTAGCGCGCCACCAGATCGGGACAGCTCCCCTGGCCCGTCGCAGCCCCGGTGAGCAGCATCGCGGCCAGCAGGACCGCCCCCGGTCGATTCCACGAACGTCCGGTCTGTCGCATCGCCAGCAGCCTCTCCGGTTTCGGTCCGTCTCGACTATACCCAAGCCCTCGGAATCCCGCACCCCCGACCGGGACCGGCCCGGCTCAGCGCCCCTCCAGGATCTGGATCTCGCTGAAGCCCACCGCGTCGCTGCCCACCAGGCGATCGCGCGAGCCGAGGATCCGGAGCTCGAGCTGGGAGAGCTTCTCGGTGCGCTCGAAGACCAGCTCCGTCTTGCGCATGGGATCGGCGTTCATCTCGACCTCCAGGACCTTGCGCCGGTTGAGCACCACCCGGACCCGCGCCGGGCGCGGAGCGGCGCGGTGCGTCGCGCGCGGCCGGGCGTGGGTGAGCAGGAGGCGGTCGGCCTTGAGCCGCTGGCTGAAGGTCAGCCGGATCCAGGGCTCCGCGTCGTCCAGCGCGCAGTGCCAGCGGGTGGCGTAGCTCCCGTCGATGGCCCGATCGGCCTTCTGCCCACCGCCGTGGTGGGAGGAGGCCATGACCCGGACCCGGCCCCGGACGATCCGGTTCCTCTCCCGGTCGAGAGGGTAGCGCAGGGTCTCGGGATCCAGGGCCGCCTCGACCCGCAGCTTCAGCTCGGGCGAGGCCACCACCACCGGCTCGGGCTCGAAGCCCTCCTCGCGCGGAGGGGCGAGCGCGTGCACCCGCGCCACCACGGCCCACTCCCCGGCGCTGGGGAAGGTGTGCTGCGCGGCGAAGCGATGCTGGCCGGCGGGACGCGCGGGGTTGCCGGCGCAGACGCGTACGATCTGCTCGGGGCCGCCCAGCTCCAGGTGGCGGACGGCGAACTCCACGCGCTCGATGCGCAGCCCGCGGCCCTCCTCTCCGGGCCACTCCAGGCGGGCCAGGAGGTCCTTCGAGAAGCCGCTGATCCACACCGCCACCGGCGCCTCCCCGGTGGCCCGCAGCATCACCTCGGCGTCGGCCTCGGCGGTCTCGCGGACCCTCCCTCCCGCCCCCGAGCCGCCGCTGGTGGGCGCGGTGGCGCGCCGCAGGAAGAGCAGCGCCAGCAGCGTGTCCACCATCGGGTCCTTGCCCGCCTGGGTCGCGGTCCACGAGCCGTCCTCCGCCTGGGCCCCCACCAGGTACTCCGCCCCGTCCCAGTACCAGTTGATGCCGCCCAGGATGTCGAGCCCCAGCAGGCTGCCGACGCGCTCGATGCCGTAGACATGAAAGTAGTGGTGGGCGTTGTGGCCCGGGTTCCCCCCCCAGGTCATGTTGTGGTCGAGCCAGGCCAGGGCCGAGCGGCGCGCCATGGCGCTCTTCTGGCGGTACTTGACCGCGATCTCGCGCCCCAGGGCCTGCTCGCACATCGCCAGCACGGAGATGCCGGCGGTGGTCATGGATCCGCTCGGGGCGTGGCCCGGCCGGTAGCCGAAACCCGCCGCGTCCACCCGGCCGCCGGTGAAGGCGGTCACCTCGCTCTTGCCGCTCAGGCACTCCAGGGCTCCGCGCATCAGGGCGTGCCAGGCCCGCGGCGGCACCCGCGCGCCCGCCTTCTCGGCCGCTCGCAGCGCCAGGGCCACGAAGAGGCTGTTGGAGATGTCGCTGGGCAGGTAGTGGCCGGCGGGGTGCGTGGGGTAGGCCCAGCGGCCGCTGCTCTCCTGCCAGGAGACCAGCTCGTCCAGGCACTCCTCGAGCCGGGCGGTGTGGTCCGGGTCGCCCAGCTCGGCCAGGGCCAGGATGACGCACGCGAGGGAGTAGGTGAACTGCGGCGGTTCCGCCCGCAGGTAGGCCACCGCCCGTCGGATGGCCGGGTGATCGCGCCGCAGGCCGCACTTCAGGAGCGCGTAGGTGGCGAAGGCGGTGTAGCCGCTGCCGTACTCGGGACGGTCGCCCCAGGAGCCGTCGAGGTATTGCAGGGGCAGGAGGTACTCGACGCCCCGGTCTATGGCCGCGTCGATGGCCGGCTGCGGGAACTTCGACCACGGGACCATCTGGAAGGCCCATTGGCCGTTGCCATTGGCCACCTTGACCATCAGGTGGTTGACCCCGGAGCGCAGCGAGAGGATCAGGCTGTGGTCCTTCGTGTCCAGCCCGCGCGCCACGGCCCGGTCCAGGATCAGCTCACCGTTCAACCACAGGCGCACGCAGTCGTCGCTCCCCAGGTTGATGGGCACCTCCCGGGCCCGGGTGGTCTGCACGACTCGATACAGATAGGCCACCGCCTCGTCGCTCCAGCGCTCCACCCCCTCGGGCGCCTCGAGCACCTGCGCGAACTCGATCGGGCCGACGTCCAGCGCCCGGCCCGGCTCGACCGCCAGGGGCTTCCATGCGATCCGGGCTCCGCCCTTGCCCCGGTAGACCCTCTCCAGATCGGGCCCCTCGAAGCCCGGCTCCATGGTCTTGAGGGTCTCCTCCACCGAGTAGGGACGGCTGACGTCGCCGCTCCCCTGGGGGTGGTCGTAGGGACCCAGGACCCACCAGGGGCCCCACTCCTGGGCGACCGTCGGTGAGGTCAGGCAGAGCGCGAGTATCGCAGCCAGAGGGAGTCGCATCATCGTGGTCCGGCGTGGCGCGGGCGCCCGATGGTACTCGATACTCCCCGGGCCGGGCAGCGCGCGGCGGGGACCTCCGGCCGGCGTGGGCTTCGCGCTTCATCCCGCGCGGAGCGGACAGTATCGTGGCCGCCTCCCGCATCGCCCGCCGACCCTCCCCTCAGCCCGGGAAGACCGCCGATGGATCACAAAGCAGTCGGAACCCGCCTCTCGGTCATGATGTTCCTCCAGTTCTTCATCTGGGGGGCGTGGTACGTCACGGTGGGCAACTACATGAAGGCCCACGGCATGTTCGACCAGGTGTTCTGGGCGTACACGGTGGGCCCCATCGCCGCCATCATCTCGCCCTTCTTCCTGGGCCTGGTCGCCGACCGCTTCTTCGCCACCGAGCGCGTGCTGGGGGTCATGCACCTCCTGGGTGGGGCGTCCATGTTCTGCGTCCCCCTGGCGGCGGAGGCCGGACCCAACGCGTTCATCGTCGTGCTCCTCTTCCACATGTTGTGCTACATGCCGACGTTGGGCCTCACCAACACCCTGACCTTCCACAACATCGAGAACCAGGAGAAGCAGTTCCCCATCATCCGCGTCTTCGGGACCATCGGCTGGATCGCCGCCAACTGGGTGGTCTCCAAAGCCCTGCACGCGGACTCCGCCGCGGTGCAGTTCTACGTCACCGCCGCGGCCTGCGTGGGGCTGGGGCTGTTCAGCTTCACGCTGCCCCACACCCCGCCCCCGGCCAAGGGTAAGAAGGCCTCCCTGCGGGAAATCGTCGGGCTGGACGCGCTGCGGCTCCTGAAGCAGCCGGCCTTCGCGGTGTTCATCGTCTGCTCCTTCCTGATCTGCATCCCGCTGGCCGCCTACTACGCCTACGCCCCGGTCTACGCCGGCAAGATCGGCTTCGAGGATGTCGCCTTCAACATGTCCTTCGGGCAGGTCTCCGAGATCCTCTTCATGCTGGTGATGCCCCTGCTCTTCGCCCGCCTGGGCGTGAAGTACATGCTGCTGGTGGGGATGCTCGCCTGGGTGACGCGCTACGGGCTCTTCGCCGGCGCCGACGACGGCAACGTGGCCTGGATGGTCCTGATCGGGATCCTGCTCCACGGCATCTGCTACGACTTCTTCTTCGTGACCGGCTTCATCTACACCGACAAGAAGTGCACCCCCGAGATCCGCGGCCAGGCCCAGGGCTTCCTGGTGCTGGTCACCCAGGGGTTGGGGCTGGGGCTGGGAGCCCAGATCATCGGACGGGTCGTGGGCTCCAATAAGCCGCCGGAGGCTCAGGAGCTGGAGGCGCGGGCCATCGAGCTCTCCAAGCAGGCCTTCGCCGCAGAGGACCCGGCGGCGGCCGAGGCCCTGCACGCCCAGTCGGGCGAGCTCGCCGGTCAGGTCTCCCAGCTCATGGACTGGCAGACCATCTGGACGATCCCCTGCGTGGCCGCCGCCGCAGTCATGCTGCTCTTCCTCCTGCTCTTCTGGGACAAGAACAAGAAGGCCTCCGAGGCCGACCAGGCCTAGCCGCCCCGGCACGAAAGGACCCGCGCACCCCCTCCGAGCCGGGGTACGCGGGTCCGTTGGTTCCTGCCCGCCGCGCGGAGTCGGCCTACCTCGCCATCACCTCGATGAGCTGGCGGGCGGGCCGCTTCTTGGGCATCTCGAGCTCCAGCACGCCGTGGCGCACCGAGGCGCGGATGGCCTCCTGGTCGATCTCGTCGCTCAGTCGGAAGGAGCGCTCGAAGTCGCCCACCTCGAACTCGAGCCGGCTGAGCGAGTAGCCCTCGGGCAGCGTGGAATCGACGCGGCCGCGGAGGGTCAGCACGTTCTTCTCCAGGCTGACCTCGACGGATTCCTCGTCCACGCCGGGCATGTCGGCCCGCAGCCGGATCATCTCGGGGGTCTCGACGATGTCGCTGGCCGGCATGAAGACCGCCAGCTCGCGCTTCTCCTCGGCCTTCGCGACCTCGACGCTTTCGACGTTCGGTTTCTCGTTCATGTCTGGCCTCCTGTCAGCTGGCGCGGACGGCGATCTTGCGGGGCTGGTCCTCGGGAGAGCGCGGGAGCCGCACCTCGAGCACTCCGCGCCGGTAGCTGGCCTCCACGCCCTCGGGAGAGACCTCGAAGGGGAGCTGGACGCGGCGCGCGAAGGCCCTGAGGTCGCGCTCGCTGCGCTGGCGTACCTCGCCCTCTCCCACCTCCTCGGCCGGCCGCTCGCCGCGGAGGCGGAGGGTGTCGCCCTGCACGGAGAGCTCGATCTCCTCGGGAACCAGGCCGGGGATCTCGGCGCGCACCAGGGCGCCCTCCTCCCCGATCCACACGTTCACGGGCGGAAAGCCCGGGCGCTGCCGGCGGCCGGGCCTCTCGAGGAGCCCGGACTGCAGCCGACGGAGCTCGCGCCAGGGATTCCAGTCGTCTCGTATCCGGTTCGACCAGTACATCGCGTACCTCCGCGGTTCTCGTTCTCTGAGGTTCGGGCCCGCCCGGCCCCCCGGTCCTGCCTGGGAGCTCGGGGCCCACCCCGGAAGAGCAAACGCGGTGCCAGGCCGCGGAGGACGCCTGAAGGCCCGTCCGGGGGTGTCCCGGCGCGAGATCATGCCGATCTGGCACTCCGGGCGGCCAATATGGCCGGCTCATCCGCCGTGGGTCTGCCGGCCCTGATCAGGGCTCCAGGGACACGTCCCAGTAGCTCTCGCTGACGAAACGCTCCCAGGACTGCCGCACCCGGCCGACGGGCACCTCCAGGGCCGGGGTCCACCTGGGCCGCGTGGGCCGGTTGAGCAGCCTCAGCCCGGCCTCCGAGGGCAGGCGGTCGCCCTTCTTGCGGTTGCAGTCGAGGCACGCCAGGGCGCAGTTCTCCCAGGTGCTGCGCCCGCCCCGCGAGCGGGGCACCAGGTGGTCGATCGAGAGCTCCGCCGTCCCCGGCCGGGCTCCACAGTACTGGCAGGTGTTCCTGTCCCGGCGGTAGAGGTTGCGGCGCGTGAAGGTGACCGTCTGGCTGGGCATCCCGTCGTAGCGGGTCAGGACGATGACCTCGGGGATGCGGATGCGCAGGCGGACGGTCCGGACGCAGGGCTCCTCGGGGGGAACCGCCAGGTCCGCCCAGGACTCGAAGCCGTGCACCTCGTAGGTCTCCGGACGGATGGCCTGGGCGGCCCCGCTGAAGACGAGCGCGAGCGCCTTGCGCACCGACGTCGTGGCGATGGCCGTCCACGACCGGTTGAGCACGAGGGCGGGCTGTGACAGGACGCTCGCGGACATCCGGATTCCTCGGGGGCTCGGCGGAGCGAGGAAGGCGCTCCTGCTCCCCAGTTTACGCCAGCTGCGCTCGTTGTGCCGCCGGCGCTCCCTCGTAAATGACCGGCAGGGAGCGGGGACCGCGTGCGCGCCCCGCGGCGCGGCCCCGTCCCGGCCCGCGGCTCACGGCCGCAGCCACTCCCCCTTCGGCAGGAGCAGGTGGGCCAGCTGGTAGAGCAGCATGGCGAAGGGCAGGTAGCCCAGGTAGCCCAGCAGAGGCATCTCGAAGACCTCGAGGAAGCCCACCCAGGGCACGTGGTAGATCCACTTGGGGTAGCTCCAGAAGTTCCACAGCTCCCAGAAGAAGCCGCACACGAGCCCTCCCGCCCACAGGGCCGCCCAAGGGCGCCAGTCGCCGCGGGCGAGGTCGCAGGTCAACGCGCGGCGTCCCAGACGCAGGTTGAGGGCCTCGATCAGGAGCACCGGTCCGACCCAGACCAGGGGAAAGCAGTACCGCGGCCAGATCAACGTGGCGGCCAGGGCCGCGGCTCCCAGGACGGCGCAGAGACGCCGCAAGCGCGTCGTGGCGGGCAGCCGCGGACCGGGCGGCAGGCCCCGGATCCAGCGCGTTCCCCGCAGCCATTCGGACGTCTCGAGGAGGGCCGGTACCACCGTGGAGAAGCTCAGGCTCGCCAGCAGGGAGTACTCGAGGTCGCTGAAGTGCTCGCGGCCCGCGTACTCCCAGTTCCCGAGGCGCAGGTTGAGGAACTCGAACAGCCACCACAGCGGGATTGAGATCGCGAACAGCGCCAGGAAGCGGCGCGGCGAGCGATGCAGCGCGGAGGTCCCATTTCGCCGCAGGCACAGGCCGTCCACCGAGAGGACGTACCCCAGCCAGAGCGGGAAGAAGAGGGCGTGGGTCCGCAAGCCGTCGAGCCCCCAGTTCAAGGGCCAGCACGTCCCGACCAGCGCCAGTCCGAGCCACCCGTGCGGGGGCAGCGCTCTTGTCCGGGGGAGTGACTCGGTCGAGAGCATCAGGGCGCGGAGGCGCCCCGGCTCAGGGCGGAGGCGGCGCCCGGGTCCAGGAGCCAGGCCGCGTCCCGCAGGAGGCGCGCGGGGAGCTCACGCGGATCGACGACCTCCTCCAGCGCTCGCTGCACGGCCTGGGCGCGTTCGACGCCCTGGGCGACGGCCAGGATCTCGGCGGCTTCCTCGATCACCCGGGGGGTGAGGGTGATCCGACGGCGGGGCTTGCGGATGGCCTCCACCGGCACGTAGAGGCGCTCTTCCTCGCTCAGGGCGGGCGATCCCGGAAAGAGGGCCGCGATGCTCCCGTCGGAATCGACGCCCAGGAGGACGAGGTCGAAGGAGGGCGGGCACTCGCGCTCGTAGTCCTCGGCCGCCGCCTCCTGATCGGATTCCTCCGCGGCGATGCGGTGCAGGCGGTAGTCCTCGATCCGCGGGTTCTTCAGCAGGTGCTCGCTGGCCATCCCGTAGTTGCTCGCCGGGTGATCCTGATGGACGCCGCGCTCGTCGGTGAAGAAGAACTCCACCTGGGACCAGGGGAGCTGGAGCAGCGCGAGCTCGTCGTAGACGGCCCGCATCCAGGAGCCGCCGGGCAGGGCGAGGGAGCACCAGTCGCGCTCCTTCACCGTGAGCTCGACGCTCCGGCCCATGTGCAGGGCCACCTGGCGGGCGAGGAGGGTCGGGTCTCGCTCGATGACGAGGTCGAGGGGCATGTTCTGGGTCCACCGGGCTGAGCCCGGTCCGCTGCGAGCTCCGACCCGCCCACCACCCCCCACCCGCCCCGGGGACGGCCACTGGGGCGAGTGGTGACGGATGGACCGGGGAATCCGCTGATCCAGGATCGAATCCGATGCCGCCGCGCTGCCGAGCGGCGCGGCGCCAGGAGCAGGATACCGCCCCTGCGGGCCAATCTCCCGCCGGATTGCCCCGATGGGCCCCGGAGGCGGGGCTTGCGGGGCCGTCCGGCCCCTCCGTTCCCCTCGATTCCGCCTGGCCGGCCGGGGGCCCAGGTCCCGGGAACCGGGGTGGCTGGAGCCCATGCCGCCCCGGCGAGGGACCCGCGACCGGCTCGCGAGCGCTCCCCGGGGACACCGCTGGCGGCCTCCGGCGCCCTTTCCCGCGGTGGCGCGGGTTTGGCATCCCGGATCTCAAGGCGAGCGGAGGGGCGGACGATGAAGCCAGCCAGGCCGGGCCGATCGCGTCCCGGTCCGTGGGCCGCTCCCCGGAAGGAGCCAGGGCGCCGATCGAGCGCCCCGGGGGCGCCCTTCGTCCACGACCCGTTCGCCGAGGACCCACATGCACAGCCTGGATCGCGGGCAAGGGGGCCGGCCGCAGAGCCGGCAGGGAGGCCTGGTCGTCAGCGTCGATGCACTGGCCGGAGAGTCCTTCGAGGGCCGGGTCATCGATCTCACCGACACCTCGGTCCTGATCGAGTTCCCCCTTCCGGATGGACCCGATCTGCCCATCGCCGAGGCCACCGAGCTCGTCTTCACCGGCGAGAACCTGGCCTCTCCCCGCATCGCCAACGCGCGCGTCGCCTCCTGGAGGGGCGACGGGACCTCCACCTTCTACCGATTCACGATCAAGCGCTCGGACAGCGCGGCCCTCAGCATCGCGGAGTTCGAGCACCGCTCGTGGCGGATCACGCCCTGCGACGACTGCTACGTCGGCCTCGGCTGGGATCAGGAGGGGAAGGAGGAGTCCGTCAGCGCCTCCCTGGGGGACATCTCGGAGAGCGGCGTCTCGGCGCTGCTGGGGGCCGAGGCCGATCGGGCCCTGGTCAAGGCACAGGGCAGCCGACCTCCGACGGACCGCTGGAAGCTCCGGGTGACCACCCGCCTGCCGGGAAACGAGGAGCCGCTCAGCGTCCCCGGCTGGGTGCTCTACCGCGTGCAGGCAGATTCGATGATCAAGTACGGCGTCGAGTTCCAGAGCGGCGTGGGGACGCTTCCGGACGGGCAGGTGCAGACCGTGGCCGAGCACCTGATCCGCTATCAGGACGAGGTGATCCGCCGGGCGACCTGCCTGCCCGAGGCGACGGCGGGCTCGCAGGAGGCGGGCTAGCTCGAGCCGCCCGCGGGCGGGATGAGGGGCGGGCCCCCGCCGCCGAGGCGGCGCCTCGACCCACCCACCACCCCCCGCCCGCCCAGGGGATCGGGCCGGGGCGGGATCGGTTGCGGACGCCGTCGGAGAATCCCGGGCCTTCGCCCCTACCCTCTCGGGTGGCCGAGTCCGCCGCCTCTCCCTTCCCTTGCCCCGGCTCGGCGGCTAGCATTCCCCGCCCTCGGGGACGTAGCTCAGCTGGTAGAGCGCTGCGTTCGCAACGCAGAGGTCGAGGGTTCGAGTCCCTTCGTCTCCACCACCCCGCACAATCCGGGCCGACCCTCCCCATCCGGGTGGTCGGCCCGGAGTCGTCCGAGGCCCCCGGCCCACGAGGGGTGGACCTCGGGAGACGCCGCGCCGGCGAGCAGCTCCAGCGCCGGGTCCAGCGCCTCGGCGGTCCACACCGCCGCGTCTCGGGATGGATGGCCGGCCGGAAGGACGCGGCTCAGCGGCGTCGACCTCGGCCGCTGCGCCGGCCGCCGTTCTTCCGGTAGGCCCGGATCGCCCCGGCCACGGCCTCGATCACCTCGTCCCCGAAGGCCTCGACCTGCCAGGGCAGGATGCCCTCGGTGGCGCGCACCTCCTCCAGCGCGCGCGGCTTGCCCCGGGCCAGGCGCAGGAGGACCAGGCGGTTCAGCACCAGGGAGGAGTCATAGCCCTCACGGCGCGCGCGCTCCTTGCGCCACTGCTTGAGGGCCTCGTGGACCTCCAGGTCGAGCTCGGACCAGCCGCCGGTCCCGTCGCGGCTGCGCGGCTCGGGCAGTCTCTTCAGGGGCCCCAGGCGGCGAGCCTCCTCCAGGGCCCGCAGCACCCGCTCGCCCATGCTGCGCGAGTGCCGGGCGGGGAAGCCCTTGATCCCCCCCAGATCGTCCGGCCTGGCGGGCGCCCGCTGGGCGAGGTTCAGGAGCGCCGAGCTGTTCAGCACGCGGAAGGGCGGCTGATCGCGCTCCCGGGCCAGCTCGTCGCGCAGGATGAAGAGGCTGCGCAGGCGCTGGAGCTCGATCGGGGCGAGCTTGCGGGCGCCCTTGATGCGGATGAACTCGTCGGGGTCGAAGTGCGCCTCCACGGGGGCGAGCTGCTCCAGTCGACGACACTCGCCCTCGACGATCATGGTGCGCCCCAGCTCCTCGAGCTCCGCCTGCTGATCGTGCATCAGAGCGATCAGGAAGTGCGTGTCCAGGCGCGCGTAGTCCACCTGCTTCGCGGAGAGCGGCCGCTGGCTCCAGTTGGAGCGCTGCATCGACTTGTCCAGCTCGATGCCGAAGCGCTCGTTCAGGACGCTGGCCAGCCCGGGGTGCTCGATCCCCAGCGCCGACGCCGCCACGCGCGTGTCGAACAGCCCCGCGAACCGGAAGCCGTAGTCCCGCTTGAGGATCAGGACGTCGTACTCCCCGTCGTGGAAGACCTTGACCCTCTCCGGATCGGCGAGTACCTCCCCCAGGGGGCGGATGTCGATCTCCGCCAGCGGATCGAGCAGGTAGTCGACCCCCCCCGCGGTGAGCTGGATCAGGCAGACCTTCTCGCGGTAGTTGAAGAAGGAGTCCGCCTCGGTGTCGACCGCGATCTCGCGCTCCCCCTCCAGCGCCTCCAGCAGCCCCTCCAGGCCCAACTCGTCCTGGACCAGGGTCGGGGCGGGCAGATCGGAGGCCATGCGTGGAGGTGGGGGGGCTGGGGGAAGGGGGCCTCGCCCAGCCTAGCGGGGCTCCCCGGCAGGACAAAGCGGCCCGGCCGAGGACCCTGCCGACAAGGCCCTCAGCGGCGCTGGCGCGGGCTCCGCCGCGCCCCGCCCCCGACGAAGAAGCCCTCGCGCCGGGGCGGAGGGCTTCTGCGGTGTGCGGGATGGCGAGGATGACGGGACTTGAACCCGCAACCTCCGGCGTGACAGGCCGGCACTCTAACCAATTGAGCTACATCCCCGCTGAGGGGCGGAAGTATAGCCCCGAGGGGGCGATTGCCGAACCCCTGGAAATCCAAAAGCGCCCCCCTCCGCCGGGCTCGAACCGGCAGGACCGGCCGGCGCGGGGCTCCCCTAGCCGGGCGCCCGCACCGCCGCCACCGCGTCCAGGCGGTTCGTGCGCCAGACGGGGTAGAGGGCGGCCAGCAGGACGATGACGACCGCGCCCACGAGCCCCTGCCAGAGCCACGGACCCGCGCCCGGCCGCGGCAGCGGCAGGTCCGAGATCACCGACAGGGCCTCCACGATCACCGGGACCAGGCTGGCGCCCACCAGGACTCCCAGGCCGCCGCCCAGGAGTCCGATGACCGCCGACTCGAGCAGCACCGCCCCAGCCACCTGGCGCCGGGTCGTGCCCAGGGCCTTGAGGAGCCCCATCTCCCGGGCCCGCTCGAGGGCCGCCAGGAGCTGCCCGTTGAGCACCCCCAGACCCGCCAGCGCCACGGTGAGCGCCAGGATGACGTCGAAGAGAACGAAGTCCCGGGCGATGTCGCTCACGGCCCAGTCGAAGAAGTAGTCCCCTCCCTGGATTGTGAACCGCTCATCCGGATAGAGCTCCCCCAGGGCGGTGCGCACCACTCCGTGGTCGGCCCCCGGCTCCATGCGCACCGCCAGGTTGACGACCTGCTCGGTGTCGATGCAGAAGTAGCGGCGCATGAACTGGCCGTCCATGACCGCGTAGAGGCGCTCGTCGGGATAGGGGAAGTACCCGTAGGCGTCCGAGATGGCGATGACCGGGTGGCTCTCGGTGGCGCCGGCGCCGGTGCGCAGGTGGATCTCGTCCCCCACGCCCTTCTCGCGCTGGCGCGCCAGCCGCGAGGAGAGGATCACCCCGCCCTCCTTCATCCGATCCACCAGGCGCGGATCGTCGAGACACGGCCCGTAGCGCGCCAGCTCATCCGGATCCACCCCGACCAGGAGGTGCGGGACGTAGTTGCGCACGTCGGCTGCCTCCACGCCCAGGACGCCGGGGTACCGGTGGAGCTGGGCCGACACCTCCTCGAAGGACATCGTGAACCCGGAGGGCTCCTCGAACTCGGAGGAGTACTCCCGCACGATCACCTTGTCGAGGAAGGCCTCGCGGCCCCAGGTCGTGACCTCGGCCTCCAGGCTGGCGGTCATGCCCCGCAGGCCGACGAAGCTGGCGGTGACCAGGGCGATGCCCGCCACCGCGCCGGCCACGCGCGTCGAGCCCCGCTGGACCGAGCGCGTGGCCATCCGGCCGGCCAGGGGCCACAAGAGCTCGAAGGGGCGGGTCAACACCAGACAGATGCCGCTCACCAGAACGGGCACCAACAGGGGCAGGCAGATGAAGAGCGCCAGCACGCCCAGCCCCAGGAGGATCACACGGCTCAGCTCGGCCTGGGTTTCGCCGATCACCGGCACGATCAGGAAGTAGGTGGCCGGCAGGACGAAGGCCAGGAGCACCGCGGTGAAGACCTGGAAGCCCCGCCGGAGGCCGCGGTCCCGGGCCAGGGCCTCTCCCCGCAGGGCGGCCACGGTGCTGGTGCCCCGCGCGCGCAGGAGCGGATACACGGAGCCCATGAGGGCGATCAGCACCCCCACCGCGGCCAGGGTGCCCACCTCCCCCCAGGGGACGTCGAACACCTTGGTCGGGTGGCCCGTCCCGAAGGTGGTGACCCCCACGATCAGGAGGACGCGGGCCATGAGCAGGCCGCCCGCCAGGCCGAGCGCCCCCCCCAGGCCGGCCAGCACCAGGGCCTCGGTCAGGAAGATCCGCGCCACCTGCGCGCGCGTGGCCCCCAGGGCGGTGAGCGTCCCCACCTCGCGCACCCGCTCGATGAGCGAGACCGACAGGGTGTGGAAGATCACGTACAGGCCCAGCACCATCGCCAGGAGGCCGGCGAAGCGCACGCCGTTGCGGAAGGCGCGCTCGTCGGCCGCCTGCCCCACGATCACGCTGCGCTTGAGCTCGTAGGAGTAGGCCTGGGCCAGGCTGGCCTCGGTGCGCTCGGCGTCCACCTGAGCCTCGCGGTTGGCCCAGTAGACGGTGTGGATGTTGGCGCCCTCGTACAGGGGCCTCCCGTACTGGTAGTCGACGATGACGACGCGGCCCTTCGATCGGTGGCCCAGCTTCTGGCGGTCCAGCACCCCGACCACCTCGAAGACCCCCCGCGCCGGGGGGCTCTCGGGCTCCCGACCGAGGACCTCCCACTCCCCCTCCACGCAGCGCCGTCGGGGAGCCCGCGTGGGCCGCGCGATGAGGACCCGGTCACCGAGCTCCAGCTCGAGCTGTTCGGCCAGCTCGGTCCCCACCAGCACCTCTCGCGCGGAGCCGTCCGCCACCAGGTGGCGACCCCGGACGAGCTCGTAGGCGGCCAGGGCGGGCGCGTGCTCGGCGTCCATGGCGACCAGATGGACCGCCGTCGGTCGGACGCGCGCCGGCTCCTGGCCCCGCACCGGGAAGAGGCGCGCCTCGTGCTGGAAGGCCGCCACCACGTCGCGCACCCCGGCGGTCTCCTCCAGCTCCTGGCGCGGATCGCCGGCCCGGGCGCTGGGGCTGATGGCGATCTCCGCCTGCCAGGCGGCGTCGGGCGCGGTCGAGCGCGCCAGGACCGAGTTGTGGTCGAGGGTGAAGATGCCCACCACGGTGGCGATGCCCACCGCGATGCCGGCCACCGAGAAGAGGGTGCGCCCCGGCCGCTGGAGCAGGCTGCGCCGAGCGATGGTGATCGCCAGTCCCATGCCGATCAGATGCCCAGCTCGAGCAGGGCCTCGTGGACCCTCTCCACTCCCAGGCCCGGCCCGCGCAGCTCGTGCTCCTCGTCGAGGTGCCCGTCCACGAGGAAGAGGATCCGGTCGGCGAAGGTGGCGTCGCGGGGATTGTGGGTGACCAGGAGGATCGAGCGGCCCTCCTGGTCGCACACCTGGCGCAGGGCCTGCATGACCTCCAGCCCGGCCGACTGGCTCAGGTTCCCGGTGGGCTCGTCGCACAGGAGCAGCGGCTGTTCCCCCACCAGGGCGCGCACCAGGGCCACGCGCTGCATCTGGCCCGCGCTGAGCTGGTGCGGGAAGTGCCGCACCCGGTCGGAGAGCCCGAAGCGCTCCAGGAGCTCCAGGACCTGCTTGCGGCGGGAGCGCGGCCGCCGGCCCTGGATGGCCAGCGGCAGGCCGACGTTCTCGAGGACCGTCAGGTTGGGCACCAGGTTGAAGAACTGGAACACGTAGCCGATGGTCCGGCGGCGCGTCACCGTGCGGCGGTGCTCGCTCATCGGGCGCAGGTCCTGGCCCTGCAGGGCGACCGTGCCCCCCGAGGGCGCGTCCAGCCCGGAGATCATGTGCAGCAGGGTCGACTTGCCGGAGCCCGAGGGCCCCATGATGCACACGAACTCCCCGGTCTCGACCTGGAAGTCGACCTCGTTGAGGACCGGCGTGCTCACGCCGCCGGTGTCGAAGAACTTGTACAGGCCGCTGATCTCGGCGATGGCTGCCATGGATCCTCCCGCAGAGGGTCAAGGAGACGCCCTCGAGGGCCTACGCGCAAGCAAGAAGCCCGTGGGCTCCCATCCGGCTTTCTCCTCCCCCGACCTCCTCCCTACCGGACGTCCGCGATCTCGAAGGGGATGGCCGGCAGGATGCCCAGGGGGCGGCGCGCCGCCGCTCGCCGGCGATCGGCCTCGGCGCCGCCCTCCCGCTTCGGGGCGTAGATCTCGACGATCAGGTTCCCCCTCGAGCCCGCCTCGACCTGGGAGGCGTCGGCCGCCAGCACGATGGTGGTGGTGCCGCGCACGCTCTGGATCTCCCGGATGGAGATGCCTGCGGGCGGCTCGGAGAGCTCGAGCTGGAGGCCGGCGCCGCCCGGCTTGCGGGAGCCCCGCACGCGGACCTCGGCGGTCCCTCCGGGGACCAGGCGCACCGGCAGGCCCCCCATGAGCTCGACCGGACGCCGGGAGCGCGCCTGCCCCTGCACGGCCACCACCAGGTCGGTGGCGGGCACCAGGTGGTGGTTGACGAAGGCCTGGACCCGGTCCTGGGCGGGCACGGCGAGCCGGCGGATCCTCCGCTCCCCCACCACCGCGCGGCCCACGAGGCGCAGGCTCACCACCCGATCCGACCGGATGGCCGGGGCTTGCAGCGTCAACCGCAGCTCGTCCCGGCCGGCCGGGATCAGCCCGCCGCTCAGGTCGAAGCCCGGCGGGGAGCCGCGGAGATCGAGGGCGATTTCGCCGTCGAAGCCGTCCCGGCGCAGAGCGTGCACGGTGAGCTCGGCGTTCGCCCCGGCGCGGACGTTGACGCTGGAGGGCACGACGCGCAGCTCGAAGTCGGGCCGCGGCGGGCTGACGCGCAGGCGGTAGGCGTGGTCCGGACCGCCCTGGCTCTGCGCGTCGTCGAGCAGGAGGAAGAAGGTCCCGCTCGCCGGCAGGCGGAGGCTCAGCCGGGAGTCCGCCTGGTGCGTGGTCAGCCCGGCGCCGGGATCGGCGTGATCGTCGTTGCGGGCGAGCTCGGCTCCGTCCTCGTCGGTCAGCCGCAGGAGGGAGTCCAGGGGCGAGCCCAGGCGGCGCGCCCGGACCTCGGCCACCAGCTCGTCGCCGGCCCGACCCTCGATCCGGAAGACGTCCCGATCCCCGGGGCGGTCGATGCGCCCGTTCACGACCAGCGGCAGCGCGAGCCGTTGGGCGTTCTGCGGCGCGTCGTTCGGCTCGAGCTCGAACCAGTCCGGCAGCTCCTCCACCTCGAAGCACACGCGGCTGGAGGAGATCCCCTGCCCGGGCATCGAGAGGGTATGGACGCCGAGCCCCAGCCCGGCGCCGTCGAGGGCCAGCTCCGCCACCGGCAGGTTCCAGCCGCTGAGGGTGACCGGCGTCGCCTCCCCGGCGCGGCCGCCCAGGGGGAAGATACCGCTCACGAAGGGCAGCTCGCCCAGAGCGATGCGATACACGAAGTCCTCGCGGCCGCGGTAGATCGAGTCCTTGATCTCCAGGACGTACTCGCCGTCCTCGGGGATCTCGCAGTACAGGACCGGATCGGGGTGGAAGTGGTGGTCGTCGGAGTAGGCCAGCTCGTTCCCCCCGGCGTCGGTGAGCGCCAGCGTGGCCTGGAGCCAGCCGGGGACGGCGTCGGCCACGTAGGGGATCAGGTCCCGCGCGCTCACGGCCGCCACCAGGCGCTGGCCCCGGCGGGCCCGGAAGCGGAAGCGGTCCACGTCGCCGGGCAGGATCTGGCCGTTCACGATCGCCGGCAGCTCGTCGGGAAGCACGGCGTCGGGCGCCTCGTCGTTGGGCTCCTGCTCGCAGACCTCGGGCCAGCGGTCCACGCAGAAGCGCAGCGGATTCGACAAGCCCGAGTCGGTGATCAGCCTCAGGTCGCGGCCGCCGCAGGCGGCGTCGGGGGCCACGGTCACGCGCAGCACGACCCGCTCGGCGATCTGAGGATTGGGCTGCCGGCGGAAGACCTCGAGCTGATCCCTGAGGGCCATGAGCTCGTCGCGGTCCATGGCCATCAGGTCGTAGCCCGCAACGGGCTCGAGGTGGAGCTCCTCCTTGGTCTTCGAGTCGGGGTTCCGGCGCCAGTCCCTCAGGCGCTGGAGCTGCTCCCTCAGCTCGACGAGCTCCCGGCGCGTCGGGGGTTTCCAGTGCTCGATCACCTCGATCCGGACGCCCTGGCCGGAGACGTGCGCGCCGCTCGCGCCCTCCAGGTGCTGCCCGCCCACGGCGACCTCGCAGACGGTGCCCCGCTGTCCGCCGGCCGGATGGACGAAGCCGATGTGGGGCCGCTCCTGCTGCGCCCGGGCGGGCACCGAGGCCGCCAGGAGGGCCAGGCCGAGCGAGGCCGCCGTCCAGTTCCGGGTCATCCGCATCAGGTGATCTCCGCCAGGCGTCCGCCCGAGGCCTCGACCGTCGCACCCGAAGGCACGACGGGGACGGCCATGCCCAGGGGGTGGCGGAGGGTCGCCTCGGGGTCCACCCCGAGCAGCTCGTAGAACGTGCCCACGAGGTCCCAGGGGTGGACGGGGCGCTCCACCACGTTCTCGCCGGTGGCGTCCGTCGCGCCGACCGCGCAGCCGCCGCGGAAGCCGCCTCCCGCGACCACCGTGGAGAAGGCCCGGCTGTAGTGGCCGCGCCCGCCGTTCCAGGGCGGCTCCCACTGGATCCTCGGGGTCCGGCCGAACTCGCCGCCCCACCAGACGATGGTGCTCTCCAGGAGGCCGCGCTCCGAGAGGTCCTGCAGCAGGGTCGCCATGCCTCCGTCCAGATCCGGCAGCCTGCGGCGCATGGCCTGGAAGTGCTGCTTGTGGGTGTCCCAGCCCTTGTAGTTGATGGTGACGTAGGGCACGCCGCGCTCGACCAGCCGGCGCGCCATCAGGCAGCACTGCCCGAAGGTGTTGCGGCCGTAGCGATCGCGCAGCTCGTCCTTCTCCTGGGAGAGGTCGAAGATCTTCCCGGCGTCCCCCAGGATCAGGTCCCAGGCCTGCTCGTCGCTGCGCTCCAGGGCCTCCAGCCGCGGGTCGCCCTCCAGGGCCCGCCCCAGGGTGTCCAGCCCTCGGAGCAGGTCGCGCCGAGCGCGCTGCCGCTCGTCGGTGATGCCCTCGGCCACCACACCCTCGACCAGGAAGCGCTTGGCCGCCGGGTTCCCGCCGGTGGCGAACGGCTTGTAGCGCGAGCCCAGGAAGCCCGCCTCGGAGAAGCGCCCCTGCGGCTCGGTCAGGACGACGTAGGGGGGGATGAGCCCCTCGAAGCCGGCGTCGTAGCCCTTGTGGCGCGAGACCACCGCCCCGACGCAGGGGTGCACCAGCCGGTCGCCGGACGGCCATCCGGTCTGGACCATGTAGGAGGCCGTCTCGTGGGCGTTCACCCCGTGGGTCATGCCGCGGAGGATCGAGTACTTGTCGGCCTGCTGGGCCAGCTTGGGGAGCAGCTCCCCGATCTGGATCCCGTCCGCGTTGGTCGGAATGGGGCGGGTCAGGGGACCGCAAAAGTCGCGACCCGCGTCCGGCTTGGGGTCGAAGGTGTCCAGGTGCGAGGGCCCCCCCCACATCCAGATCTGGATGACCGCCTTCGCTCGCGCCGGGCGGGTCGCCGCCCGCGCCGGAAGCCCCAGGCCGTCCAGCAGCAGGCCGGCCGCCCCGCACAGGCCGCCCCGCAGGACCGTGCGCCGGTCGATCGGCTCGGCGAACGGTCCCCGGGACGCGGCCGAGGCGCTCCGCTGCGGATCCGATCTCGTGCTCATGCTCGCCATCCTCCCATCAGTGCCGGTAGAGGAACTCGGCGCTGTTGATCAGCGCCCAGGCGACGTCCACCGCGACCTCCCGCCGGCTGGCGGCCCCCGACTCCACGTAGGCCCGCACCGCGTCCAGCTCCTCCCGCGTCGGATGTCGGGAGAGGATCAGCAGGTAGAGCCGGGTCGCGAAGCCGCCCGGCCCGCCGGCCGAGGAGAGCTGCGCGCGGAGCTCGCGGCTCTTCTCCAGCTTGTCCCGGACGTGGCTGGAGTTCAGGAGGTGCAGCCTCTGGGCGGCCGTGGGCTGGTCGTCGCGCTCGGAGGAGAGGCCGGTATCGCGGGGCGGTCGGCCGAACATCTCCAGGAAGGAGCTGCTGATGCTGCCGTCCGAGAGCTGGATCGCGCGCTGCCCCTCGGGCACGAAGGTGAAGGGCTCGGGGATCGCGCTGGTGTACTCCTCGGAGGTGCCGGTGATCTGGCACAGGGCGTCGATCAGGACCTCCGCCTCCAGGCGGCGGATGGAGTACCACGCGAAGAGCGCCTCGGCCCGCGGATCGTCGCTGCGGGGGATGGAGGAGAGCTGGTAGGTCCGGGAGCTCAGGATCAGGCGATAGAGGTGCTTCAGGTCAAAGCGCGCCTCGATCAGCTCGCGCTCCAGGAAGGCCAGGAGCTCGGGGTGGCTGGGGGGATTGTCCTCCCGGAAGTCGTCCGGCTCGTGCACGATCCCGCGCCCCTGCAGCCAGCCCCAGACGCGATTGGCCGCGCAGCGCGCGAACCAGGGGTTCTCGGGCGCGATCAGCCAGTCGGCGAAGACCGCGCGGGGGTCCTTCCCCGCGGGGATCGAGGCCGGGGTGCCGTCGGGGAAAACCGCCGATCCCGGCGGGGTTCCGGCCGCGCCTCCGGCGTCGAAGAAGACGATCTCCTCCTTCCACTCCGCGGTGCTCTTGTAGCCCACCTGGGAGAAGAAGGCGGTCAGGCCCGCCTGCCTCTCCGGCGGCCAGCCCTCGGCCCGCGAGCCCATGAAGGTCAGGGCCACCGCCCGGGCGATGGCCTCCGGCTCGCTGCCCTGCAGGGCCCGGTAGAAGTTGACCGGGGGCACGCGGAAGCAGCTCCCGCTGGAGGTGAGCAGCTCGCGCGCGAAGCGGTCGTAGGGCGTGTTCTCGGCGATGCCGGTGCGGATCCAGCGGTGGTAGGCCTGCACCGCGTTGGGCCAGAGGTTGATGGGGAACTCCGCCTTGACCCGCAGGAGGTCGCACCACCGCATCGCCTGGTAGTCGGCGAACTCCCCCCGCTCCAGGAGGCGATCGATCAGTGCAGCGCGCCTCTCCGGATCGCGGTCCCGCAGGAAGGCCCTGGCCTCCCGTGGCGTGGGCAGGGTCCCGATGACGTCCAGGTGGACGCGGCGGAGGAAGACCGCGTCCGAGCACGGGCGCGCGGGTCGGATGCCGAGCTCCTTCAGCCTCCCGAAGACCAGCTGGTCGATCCGGTTGCCGGGCGCGGAGTGGGAGCGGGCCTCGAAGGGGCCCGCCTGCGGCGCGGCCGCGCCGGCCGGGGCCAGGGCGGCGAGGAAGAGGAGGGCCGCGACCGCGCTCCTCGTCGCTCGCCTCCCGGGGTCCTTGCCTGCGTGTCGAGGAGCTCTCATCTCATACCAGGATAGGCGCTCCCTGGAGGAGCGCAGCCCCTCAACCCGCAGGCGGGGCCGGGGACCCGGGGTTCTCCCCCTTTTTGCCCTCCGCGAACGTGGCCTCCATGCGGCGGAAACCGGCCTCGAAACGCCTCAGGGCTCCGCGCAGGGCGCGCTCGGGGTCGATCCGGTGCTCTCCGCCCAGGAAGGCGGCGGCCAGGAGGGCCTCTCCGAGCTCGCGCTCGAGGGCCTCCCGATCCCCGGTCTCGATCGCGGCGCGCAGCCCGCCCAGCCTCGTCTCGACCTCCTCCAGCGCCGCGCCCTCGCCCTCCGCGGTCCAGCCGGCCGCAGCCGCCTTGCCGCGCAGGCGGTGGGCCCGCTGCAGGGCCGGCAGGGCCACCGGAACCCCCGCCAGGGCGCTCGCGTCGGTCTTCCTGGCGGCCCGCTCCTCGCGCTTGACCGCCTCCCACCGCCCCAGCGCCTCCTCCGCCGAGCCCGCCGGGGTCCCGCCGAACACGTGGGGATGACGCCGGATGAGCTTGTCGGAGACCGCGTGGGCCATGGCCGCCAGGTCGAAGCGCTCCGCCTCGGCGCCGGTGCGGGCGAGCAGCGCAAGCCCCATCAGGAGGTCCCCGGCCTCCTCGACGATGTCCTCGTCCGCGCCGGCCTCGATGGCCTCGAGCAGCTCGTGGGCCTCCTCCACCAGGTGGGGCCCGATGCTCTCCAGGGTCTGGCTGCGATCCCAGGGGCAGCCGTCCGGCTCCCGCAGGCGGTCCACGATGGCGATCAGCCGGCGCAGGGCGTCGGTCCGGGGCTCACCGATCGGCTCGGGCTCCTCGAGGGGGCGGGCGGCCTTCGGGGCGTCGTTCTGGGGCTGGCTCATCCCCCCAGCATGACGCGCGCCGGGTCGATCCGAAACGGATTCGTCCTCGGGCCGGCCGGAGGCCCCCTCTTCCACGCCCCCCTGCAATGCGGTCGCCGCCGGCTCAGAACTGGAAGTAGACGAAGGGCTGGACCGCGTTCGGAAGCAGCCCCAGGCAGGGCGGCAGGAGCGCGCCGTAGAGCAAGGCGAAGGCCCACGTGGGCATCCTCTCCCACGCCGGGGACAGCGTCCGGCGCGCCGCCAGGATGTGGATGAGCGCCAGGCCGACGAAGACCGCCAGCGGCCAGAGGCCCGGCGAGCGCGGCCCGTACGAGCCGAGCCCCACGGACATGGAGAGGACCTCCCAGGCCTGCCCGATGTCCCTGGACCGGAAGAAGACCAGCGAGACCACGAAGCACATGTAGGTGAGCACGATCCCGCTCACCCACTGGAGGGGAACGGGGATTCGCTGCGCCACACCCCAGCGCAGCCACTGTCGCCTGACGACCAGGGCCGAGCCGTGTATCAGGCCGAACACCGCCATGGTCCAGGCGGCGCCGTGCCACAGCCCCGCCAGGAGCAGCGTGATCATCACGTTGAGGCAGGCCCGGACCTCGGCGCAGCGGTTCCCGCCCAGAGGGAAGTACACGTAGTCGCGCAGCCAGAACGAGAGGCTGATGTGCCAGCGTCGCCAGAACTCCTGGATGCTGGACGCCAGCAGCGGGAAATCGAAGTTGAGCGGGAGCTGATAGCCGAGCATGCCGGCGCAGGCGATCGCCATGTCCGAATAGCCCGAGAAGTCGCAGTACACCTGAACGCTGAAGAGCAGCAGCGCCGTCCAGGTACCCAGCAGGTCGTGGCTGGCGGGATTCGCGTAGAATGCGTCCACCACCTGCGACACGTTGTCGGCCACGCAGGCCTTCTTGGCGTATCCGACCAGGAAGAGCAGGAGGAGGCCGCGCCAGGCGATGGTCCCTATCTGCCGCTTTGAGACCAGCTGGGGCAGGAACTGGGCGGCGCGGACGATGGGGCCGGCGACCAGTTGAGGGAAGAAGGCCACGAAGAGCGCCAGGTCCGCGAAGTCCCGGGTCGGCCGGATGCGCCCCCGGTAGACGTCGATGGTGTAGCTGAGGGTCTGGAAGGTGTAGAAGCTGATCCCGACCGGCAGGATGATCGACAGGCTGGGTCGGGACGCGTGCAGCCCCAGCATCTCGAGCAGATCGACCGCCGAGTCCACCAGGAAGCCCAGGTACTTGAAGGTGCCCAGGAGCCCCAGGTTGGAGCACAGGCTCACCATCAGCCAGCCGCGCCGCCGGCGCTGCGTCGCCGCGCGGGCGATTCCCAGGCCGGCCGCGTAGTCGACCACCGTCGACGTCAGGATCAGCGAGAGGAAGCGCCAGTCCCAGGCGGCGTAGAAGGCGTAGCTGCAGGCGAGCAGCCAGAGCTTGCGCTGCCGGTGACCTCGCAGGCACCAGTGGACGGCGAAGACCACCAGGAAGAACGAGACGAAGCGGAGCTCGGTGAAGATCAACGAACGCCCTCCGCCCGCCGAAGGTGGCGCAGGAAGTCGCGCGCGATCAGCCGGGTGAAGAGCTCGGCTCCGGCCGGGTTCAGGTGAGACTCGTCCCAGCGGTTCTTGGGGTTGTACAGACCCGGGTAGAGGGCCGGATTGTCGTACCGGAGCAGGACCTCGATGTCGCCGCGGTGGTGGGCCGCCAGCGTGACGCTACGGTCGTCCAGCGTGGGCTGGATCACGAAGATCGCCTCGGCCCCCAGGCGCTCCACCAGGGAGTCCATCTCGCGCAGGAAGTAGAACGGCACCAGGTCGGCCGTCGCCTCCGGGTCTTGCTCGGCCCGGCGAGCCGCGACCGCTCGATCGCGGGCTCTCTCCTGGAACTGATCCAGCTCCGCGAGGAACTCGTTGCGGCGCGCGCTCGTGATCACCGGCTCGAGGTCGTAAGGGCGGTAGCCCTCCCCTTCCTCCCCTCTTCGCTCGGCAGCATCCCCGCCCGGTATGGCGCGGCCCAGGGCCTTCAGGACGAGGTGCCGCAGCGCGCCCACGTGATACGTCCGGTAGGCCCACGAGGAGGCGTGCGCGATGATTCGATCGACGCGCTCACCGAGCTCCATGTCCGAGAGCCAGATCCATCGGCAGGCGACCAGCGTGTCTCGCATCCGATGCCACCGGATCGAGGGGAAGTCCAGCTGCTTGGCCTGGCGCAGCACCACGTCGAGCGACTCGGAATCGATGAACACCCAGCGCAGGTTGGCTGGCTCCATCTCCGAGATGACGCGCAGAACCTCGACCAGCCCGGGGGCTCGGTGACCGGGTACTCCCATGTTGTAGGTGTGGGTCTCGACGCCCGACTGGGCCATCAGCTCGTCAAAGAGCTTGGGAGCGAATCCCCGGTACGTCCGGCTCGAGCCCACGAACAGCGCGTTGTACTCGTCCTTGTGCTGCTGCAGGTGCTCGAGCTTGGCCATCCCCACGCTGCTGCCCAGCTTCGGCTGGAGCACCTCCAGCGACGCGTTGGAGATGAGGAAGCCCGCCAGTGCGAGGGCCAGGTTACGGACCGGGCGGAGCCAGGATCGTCTCGTCGCCGCGCCCCCGGCGGGGCTCGAACCAAGCTCGTCCTCCGAACGATCCAATTCCCCTGCGCCTCCCGGACATGCCACACGCGCCCTCATTCCAGCGGCCCGGTAGAGACTAGCATTGGCCGGCTGCCAGGCAAGGGCGCGCAGTCCGCCCCGACGCAGCGAGCGGCTCCCCGGGAGAGGCGGAGCCGCCCGGACGTCGGTCTCCGCGCTCCGCTCGCGGTCACTCGCAGAAGATCACCTCCAGGCCGTCGCTGAGGCCGGTGGTGCTGGGGCTCGCGGGATCGCGGTACCAGTACTGCAGGTGGATGGCGTCGCCCGCGCCGATGCCCTGGGAGGTGGTGTAGGCGTCGGCCCAGCGGTAGTCGAAGGCGCCCGAGCAGTCGGGCGCTCCGGCGCTGCCCCCGGAGCTCTGGACCGGCGTTCGCTTGGTGGGCGGATTGACGCAGAGCCAGCCGCCCTGGAACGGGATCGCGGCCGGGCCGGTGCCGCCCCAGAACAGGATGCCGGCCTTGTTGTTGATGACGTCGCTGCACCGGATGCGCAGGTCGTCTCCGCCCCGGACGTCAGGCGTGCCGGTGTGGTGCATCGAGGCCTGGCAACCCAGGGAGCTCACCTTGGAGGTGCAGTAGCTCTGCACCGGGCTGGAGTCGATGAAGAGGGGCCCCAGGTGAGCCGTGGGTCCCCAGTTGCCGGCCAGGTCCTTCGAGCGGATGTGGAAGTACTGGCCCGATGCGCTGGAAGGCCTCGTCACCGTCTTGCTGGTCTCGCCCGCCCCGGTGTCGAGCCATCCCGAGGGCACGGTCCCCGGCCAGAAGTCCCAGCTCGTGGCATAGCCCGCCAGCCCCGAGTGCGCATCCGTGGAGGCGGTCCAGGTCACGGTCACGCCGGTGCTGCAGCTCTGTACGCCCGCGGTGTGGGTCGGAGAGTCCAGGCTCCCCACCTTCGTGGGATCGACCGTATCGATGTAGTAGGGTCCATCGCTGGCATAGCCCGAGCTCCAGTTGCCGCACTTGTCGACCGACCGCAGGCTGAGGTACCAGCCCGCGGTGGACGTCGACAAGGTCGTCTGGAATGTGGTCACCGGACCGATGCCCAGCACTTCGGGGGGTGCGCCGGGGTTGCCCGAGCTGACCAGCTCGCCGTAGCCCGCCAGCCCGGACAGGGCGTCCTGGGCGGCGGTCCAGGTCCAGTTGATGTCGGGGTTCTTCGACCAGCCGCCCAGCGGGTGGGTGGTCGAGCGCAGGCCCGTCGGAAGGGTGGGCGGAGTCCCGTCCACGAAGATGTGCACCGTTCCACTCTTGTGGGCCATGTTGTCCGAGCGGGCCCGGACCGACCAGGACTTGACCCCCTCGGAGGGCCAGCGGGTGGTCCATGTGACCGAGCGCGAGAGTCCGCCGCGAATGTCGCCCAGGAGTACGTCGATGCCGCTGTGCGAGTTTCTCATCAGGTCCGTCACAGCACCGTCATCGAGGGTGGTGGTCGAGGCCTGCAGTCGGTCGCCGGTGGCGATCGACTCCACGAACACCGCCGAGGCGACCCACTCGTCGGGAGTCACCGTGCAGGTGAAGTCCACGTCGGCGTCGGGCTTCACGTAGCTGTCCGACGCCGTCAGGGTCAGGGTTGCGCCGGGCGTGGTGTCGGCGGTCACGATGCCCACGGTCACGCTGGCGTGGACGCTGCTGACGGCGCTGATGGGGTAGAGCTTCCAGCGCCAGGGACCCGGCTGCGGATTGGGGAGGATGCGCACCTCGGTGTTGTCGCGCGGGCTCTGGTGATTGAACCACTCGCCGGTGTTGCCGGCCGGATCGATGGGATCCTGGTCGAGAAACAGGTCGAAGTCGTTGACCAGCGCCTTGCTGGCCCCGGCGGAGGCGGCCTCCTCGTGGTAGGTGCACACCACCACGAGCCGAGTCGCGCCGGTGGGCACGGTGAAGTCCGCGTAGGTCCAGCTGCTGCTGCCCAGATCGAAGCCCCAGTTCAACCAGCTCCAGTCGCTGAAGCCGTAGTGCGCCTTGTAGGCCTCGACGCGGCCAGCGCCGAACATGTTCAGGTGGTCGGTGCTCGACGTGCTGGGAAAAGTGAGGAGGGCGTCGTCCTTGGTCATCGCGCTGGCCATGATCAGCGACGACGTCCGGGCCGGCTTGTACATCAACCAGTAGTAGTGGTCCACGAGCTGAGCGGCCAGACCGGCCACATGCGGGGCGGCCATGGAGGTGCCGTTCTTGTTGAGGTATTTGGCAGCATGGCCGGCCCAGGCCGAGGTGACGGCCTGGCCGGGGGCCGCCACGTTGGGCTTCCAGCGCCCATCGCCGCAGGGACCTCGGCTGGAGCCGTTCGACAGGTTGCCGGGATCCCCCGCGGCTCTGTGGTCGAGCACGTTGCCCACCGTCAGCACGTTCTTGGAGGAACCCTCCTCCGAGATGGAGCTGCCGAAAGGGCCATCGTTGCCGGCGCTGAAGACGTGCAACTGCCCGTGGTCGTAGATGCTCTGATCCAGGGCCCGGCAATCGGCCTCGGTGCCGATCCACACGGCCGTGCCGGTGGTGCCCCAGGACTGGTTGACGACATGCGGCCGGGGCGTGGTGTGCCCGCCGCTGGTGTAGTCGCTCTCGAAGAGGCTCAGCATGCCCGACATGGAGGCTCCGATCCAGTCGCAGGAATCGTCGAAGAGCTTGACGATGTAGACCCGGCCGCTCTCGCTGTAGCCCAGCCCCGGGGCGCAACCCCTGTGTCCCTCGATCACGTCGCCGTTGCCCAGCATGGTGCCGAGCACGTGGGTGCCGTGGGTGCAACCGTCACTGAAGGGCCCACCGGGCGAGCCGCCGAGGTCCCAGCCCACGGCGTAGATGTGGTTGAGATCGTGGTGGCTGATGTCCGCGCCGGTGTCGGCCTGGCCCACCACGGATCGCTCGTAGGTGCCGCCGTCGTAGCTGGCGCGGCCACGGTCGGCGTAGACCATCGGCGTCGACTCGTCGTGATGGAGCTGCGGCGGCAGGTCGGGCTCGACGAACTGGACGAAGTCCAGGGCGACCAGCAACTCCACGCCGGCCGGCAGGACGCTGGCGCGGAAGGCGCGGATGCGCTCGACGTACTCCTTCACCCGGGCTCCCTGTGCCTCGAGGCCGCGCTGCTGCCAGCCGTTGCTCATGGTGCGCACGGGGAGGCGGCCGGCGCTCTCGGCGACCGGCTGCACCACTCCGCGGTCCAGCTCGGCGACCGACCCCAGGGGCACCTCGATGGAGGCCGGGTTCAGGTCCGAGTCGAACAGGCTGACGTAGACGTCGATCTCGCGGCCGGGATCGACGTCCTCGAGGATGGCGGTCAGCGCCGGGTGCACCTTCTGCCAGTCGCGGGCCTGACCGACCCAGCGCACCGCCGGGTGCGCGGCCACCGCGTCGATCGCCTCGACCGGCAGGGCGGCCTTCAGGCAGTAGTGGGGGTGGAATCCCAGCAGACGCGCGCCCAGGGCCTCGAGCTCGGACTCCAGCTCCTCGGTGATGCGCGCGCTCAGCATCAGGAAGCCGAAGGTCTCGGTCCGCGGCCGGCCGTCGCCGTACTCCAGCCGCACCGAGTCGATGAGCCGGGGGTCGATCCGCTCGCCGGCGGGGGGGTAGTGGTCGCCGGCCGCGAAGCCGAGGAAGAAGGGGTCTCCCGAGGCCGCCTCGACGATGCGGTCTCCCCGGGGACCGGTCTCCACGACGGGCGGGACCGGCCGGGGGACGTCCGCGCCCAGCCGCGCGTCGCGGATCTCCACCGCCCCGCCGTCGACGCCGTCACGCTCGCCGGCGAACGGGCCGGGCGCCGCTCCCTTCGAGGAGGGGACGACGCAGCTCACCGGCCTGGGGACGCGTGCGAGCGCCCGCGCGGAGGCGCCTTCGCGATGGCCCTCCGATCCGGCGGGGCCGGTCCAGCCGACCAGGCCCAGGCCGACGACGGCCAGGCCCATCCAGGGGAGGGGACGGCGCAAGAGGGTCCGATGCTCCATGGTCTCTTCTCTTGAGGTGCGCGGAAGGGGCCGGATGGCGAGCGGGCGTCGCCGGAGGCGATCCCCAGCATAGGGGCATCCATGGATCCCGCCCCCACCGAGAGCGAGCTCTGGCCTCCCTCGACGCCGCCCGCGACCCTGGTCGTGCCCCCGAGCGTGGCCGGGGCGGCATCCCGCCGGCCCTCGAGATCCGGTCTCCATGGGTCGACGCGCCGGGCCGATCGAGGACGGGCTCGCGGGCCGGCCGCCTCAGCGCGCCGCGTAGCGCACCGGATCGATCCGGCCCGCCTCGGCGAAGCCCCGCAGCCGCAGGGTGCAGGCGTCGCAGCGGCCGCAGGCGAGGACTCCCCCGCCTCCCGGCCCCTCGGCATCGGGCAGGGGGTCGTAGCAGGAGTGGGTGAGGGAAAGGTCCACCCCCAGCTCCTCCGCGCGCAGCACGATCCCGCCCTTGGAGAGCTCGAGCAGGGGCGCGTGCACCCGGAAGCGCGCGCCGCCGTCGGCCCCGGCGGCCGTCGCCACCCGCGCCAGGGCCTCGAAGGCCTGCAGGAAGGCCGGGCGGCAGTCGGGGTAGCCGGAGTAGTCCACCGCATTGACCCCGATGAACAGATCGCCCGCGCCCAGGACCTCGGCCCACGCCAGGGCCAGGGAGAGGAAGACGGTGTTGCGCGCCGGCACGTAGGTCGAGGGGGTGCCGGCGCCGATCTCGCCCTCCCCCCGCCCCTTGGGCACCTCGAGATCGCCCGTGAGGGAGGAGCCCCCCAGGGCCGCCAGATCGACGCGCACCACCCGGTGCTCGCGCGCGCCGCCCCGCCGAGCCACGCGCCGGGCGGCCTCCAGCTCGCAGCGGTTGCGCTGCCCGTAGTCGAAGGAGAGGGCCCGCGGCGAGAAGCCCGCCGCGCGGGCCTCGGCCAGGGTCACGGCCGAGTCCATGCCCCCCGAAACCAGGCAGACGGCGGCGGGAGCTTCGCCTCCGGCGGAGTCTCTCGAAGATCCGGGCACGCGCCCAGTCTACGTCGGGGCCTTCGAGCGAGGTCGGAGCCGCGCCGAATCCCCTGGTTTTTTCCCGGGGAAGGACGCGGCTCCGGCTGCCACTCCCGCACGAAGTACTACTTGTCCTCTTCCGGCTCCTCGACGACCCCGAAGGGAGCGGAGATTCGCTCCCCGAAGGCCTCGTCGACCTCCTGCAGCATCACGATCAGGTCGTAGACCTCCGCGCCGGAGCCCTGCAGCAAGATCGCGTTGGACGCGCCCACCGGGATGGCCGACTGGAACTGCGAGTCCGTGAGGAGGCTGCGCAGGCTGTTGGTGAGCTGGCGGACATCGGTGTTGGGCAGATCGAGCGCCACCGTGACCATCAGCGCGGGGTGCGCGGCGAGGAAGTTCATGTCGCCGGCGGGCACGCGCCGGAAGCGGCCGCGCGGCGCTCGCGGCGCCTCCCGCCTCGAGGTGATGCTCAGCAGCCGGGGATTCTCCGCCGACAGCTCGAAGAGGAGGAAGCCCTTGTCGAAGAGCAGGCCCTCGATGACCCGGCCCTCCTCCCCGGGCTCCACCGTGAGGTCCTCGAAGAGGCCGACCTCGGAGACTGCCAGCTCCTGGCGCACCACGGGCGCGGCGGTCAAGTGCGTGCCGGTGGCGTGGGCGTACTGGAGCACCAGGTCCTCCAGCGTGGCGCTGGCCAGGATGGTGCTCTGGCCGATGGAGCGCTCGATGATCTGGATCGGGGGATCGGGGGCGAAGGGAGCCTGGCCCCCGGGAATGGCGAGGGCCACCGCCAGGGCGGCGCCAAGTAGCTTGATCTCGTACATGCTTCTCTCCTGGTCGAGTGGATCTGCGTCGAGCCTCACGCGCCGGGCCGCCCACCCGGGACGGGGGGCGGGAGCTCCCGGAGGGACGCGGAGGCCGGGGAGATCTTCCCGTGGAGGGACGATTCGCTGCCCGGGGCCGGAAAAGCCCCCGGGCCCGGCAGAACGCCCTTGTCAGCCCTCCGGGCGGGCCTACATTGGGTGGCCCTCTTCGCGGGGGTCCGGCTCCCGCCGGTCCCCCGCGAAGCTCCCTGGAGCGCCCCCCGCGCACCGGCAGACCGGAGAGCATCCCATGACCGTCACGCGAGAGCAGGTCCTCGAGGTCCTGCGCCGGGTCCAGGATCCCGACCTCCATCAGGACATCGTCAGCCTGGACTTCGTCACCCGCTGCGAGGTCCAGGACGGCAAGGTGGACGTCACCATCAACCTGACCACGCCCGCCTGCCCCATGAAGGACATGATGCGGTCGCAGGCCGAGCAGTGCATCCGGGAGCTCCCCGGCGTGAGCGAGGTGAACATCGAGATGACCGCCGAGGTCCGGGGGCCCTCCGGCCCCACCCGCGAGATGGCCCCGGGCGTGAAGCACTTCGTGGCCGTCTCCAGCGGCAAGGGCGGCGTGGGCAAGAGCACCGTGACGGTCAACCTGGCGGTGGCCCTGTCGCAGACCGGCGCCCGGGTGGGCGTGCTGGACTGCGACGTCTACGGTCCGGACATCCCCCTGATGCTGGGGCTGTCGGGCGAGCCGCAGGGGAACCCCGAGGGCAAGCTCGTCCCGGTGGAGCGCTACGGCATCAAGACCATGTCCATCGGCTACCTGCTGCCCGAGGACAAGCCGGTGGTGTGGCGCGGACCCATGGTGCACACGCTGATCAAGCAGTTCATCGGCGACGTGCAGTGGGGCGAGCTCGACTACCTGCTGATCGACATGCCGCCGGGGACCGGGGACGCGCAGCTCTCGCTGGCGCAGACCGTGCCGCTGTCGGGCTGCGTGCTGGTGACCACGCCCCAGCGGGTCTCGACCTTCGACGTGACCAAGTCCCTGGGGATGTTCGAGCTGGTCAACGTCGAGACCCTGGGGCTCATCGAGAACATGACCGGCCTGGCGATCGAGGGCCAGGTGGAGGGTTGCTCCGCCGGCAGCGCGGTCCGCCTGCAGGTGGGCAGCAGCTCGGAGTCGGTCCAGACCGACGCCGAGGGCCGCTTCCGGGCCGTCTTCGACGTCTTCGGCGAGGGCGGCGGTGAGGCCCTGGCGAGCCGGTTCAACGTCCCCCTGCTGGGGCGGATCCCCCTCGATCCCGCGGTGCGCGTGGGCGGCGACGCCGGCGATCCGGTGACCGTCACCGCGCCCGATTCGCCCCTGGCGAGGATCTTCAGCGAGATCGCCGGGGCCCTGGCCCAGCGCCTGTCCATCGCCGAGCACAAGTCGCTGCCCATCCTCCAGTGAGGGGGTACCATCGGCCCTCCCCGGAGAGCCCGGACTCCAGGACCTTTCAAGGAAGACCATGACCACCAATCCCGCCGAGAGGCGCCGCGAGATCCGCCGGCGCCGCCAGCGCCGCGAGAAGCAGCGCAAGTTCCGCAACCGCCTGGCCGCGGCCAAGGACGAGAAGACGCGCGAGGACCTCAGGAAGCGCATCCTGAAGATCAACCCGCTGGCGCAGTTCCCCGAGTCGGCGTAGCCCGGGCCAGTCCCACCCCTCCCGGGCTCCTCCTCACCGAGGCGCCATGACGAGCCCGACCTGGAAGCAGCGAATCGGGGTGTTCGCCGGCCTCTCGGCGCTGGCGCTCCTGGCCTACGTCCCGGCGCTGGACGGCGGCCTGCTCTGGGACGACACCGACTGGATCGCGTCCGGGGAGTCGCTGCGCGGCCTGCGCGGGCTGGCCCGGATCTGGCTCGATCCGAGCGCCCTGATCCAGTACTACCCGCTGACCTACACGAGCTGGTGGATCGACCACCTCCTGTGGGGGCTGGCCCCCCTCCCCTACCACGTCGAGAACGTCCTGCTCCACGCGCTCGGCGCGGCGCTCTTCTGGGAGCTCCTGCGGCGGTTGGGGGTGCCGGGGGCCCTGCCGGCGGCCCTGGTGTTCTGCCTCCACCCGGTCCACGCCGAGTCGGTGGCCTGGCTGACCGAGCGCAAGAACGTCCTGTCGGGGGTGTTCTACCTGGCGAGCCTGAATGCCTGGGTGCGCCACCTCGGGGACGGCGGCGCCCGCGCCTGGAGGTGGTCGCTCCTCTTCTTCGCCCTGGCCCTGCTGGCCAAGACCGCGACGCTGATGCTGCCGGTGGTCCTCCTGATCCTCGTCGGGTGGCGGGCTCGAGCGGATCGGCGCGCGGCCATTCGGACCCTGCCCTTCTTCGCCCTCTCGATCGCCGCGGCCGGGATGACCGTGTACATGGAGCACGTCGCCGGCGCGGTGGGCGCGGAGTGGTCCCTCTCCTTCGCCGAGCGCCTGGTTCTCTCGGGGCAGGTGGTCTGGTTCTACCTCTCCAAGCTCCTGGTGCCCATCGGGCTCTGCTTCGTGTACACGGGAGAGGGGCTGACCGAGGTCTCCCTCACCGGCTTCATCCCGCTCCTCTCCCTGCCGATCATCGCGGTGGCCGCGTGGTTCCTTCGAGGGAGCTGGGGAGCCCCGGTGCTCGTGGCGGGCGGCTTCTTCGTCGCCAACCTCTTCCCGGTGATGGGCTTCTTCGACCTCTACTGGATGCGCTACGCCTTCGTCGGCGACCACTTCCAGTATCTGGCCAGCCTGGGGCCGATCGCGCTGATCGCGGCCCTGGTCGCCCGCTCGGTGGCGAGCCACGGCGGGCCCCCCCGGTACGCGCGGATCGGCCTGGGTCTGGCGGTGCTGGCCGCCCTGGGAGCCCAGACCTGGAGGCAGGCCGGGCAGTACCGCGACGTCGAGATCCTGTGGCTCGAGACCCTGCGCCGCAACCCCGACGCCTGGCTGGCGCACACCAACCTGGGCAACCTGATCTCGGCGCGCGGGGACATCGACGACGGCCTCCCCCACCACGAGAGGGCGCTGGAGATCAACCCCCTGGCCTTCGAGTCCCTCAACGCGGTGGGGAACCACCTCGTGCGGGAGGGCCGCTTCGAGGAGGCCCTGGAGCGCTTCCAGACCGCCCTGGGGGTGCGCCCCTCCAGGGCGCTGACCTACTACAACCTGGGCGTGATGGAGCTCGCGCGCGACCGGGAGGCCCAGGCCCTCGACTGGTTCCGGCGCGGGCTGGAGCGGAACCCGTCGAACCTCGACCTGATGCGGTACCTGGCCGAGCTCCTGTGCTCGGCCCGCGAGGCCTCCCTTCGCGATGCGCCTCAGGCGCTGCGGCTGGCCGAGAGGGTCTGCGACCGGCGCGCCGCACCCACCGCCGCCGATGTCCACACCCTTACCAAGGCCCTGGCCGCCATGGGCCGACTGGAGGAGGCCAGACTGGAGGGCCACCGGGCCCTGGAGCTCGCGCGCAGGGAGGGCTCTCGCGAGCGCGAGGACAGGATCCGGGGTTTCCTCAACCGCATCGAGGAGCGCCTGGGGCGATGAGCCGAAACGCCCATCCCGCCCCCGGTGCGCAGGAGGGCGCGCCGCTCGACGCCTTCCATCCCCTGATCCGCCGCTGGTTCGCCGAGCGGGTGGGCTCCCCCACCGAGGTGCAGTCCCGGGCCTGGCCGGCCATCGCCGCCGGCGAGCACGTGCTGGTCACCGCGCCCACGGGTAGCGGCAAGACCCTGGCCGCCTTCCTGTGGGCCATCGACCGGCTGGTACGCGGCGAATGGGAACCGGGTCGGGTGCGCGTGCTCTACGTCTCGCCGCTGCGCGCCCTGAACAACGACATCCAGCGCAACCTCATCCAGCCGCTCTCGGAGCTGGAGGCGCTCTTCCTCACCGCGGGCGAGCCCTGGCCCGGGATCCGCGCGGCCACGCGCTCGGGCGACACCTCTCCGGAGGAGCGCCGGCGCATGCTGCGCCGCCCGCCCGAGATCCTGATCACCACGCCCGAGAGCCTGAACATCCTGCTCACCTCGCGCTCGGGCCAGGGCCTGCTCGAGGGGCTGACCACGGTGATCCTCGACGAGGTGCACGCCGTGGTCGGGACCAAGCGCGGCACGCACCTGATCACCGCGGTCGAGCGCGCGGCGCGGCTGGCCGGCGGGCTGCAGCGCATCGCGCTGTCGGCCACGGTGCGTCCCCTCGAGCGGGTCGCCGCCTGGGTCGGCGGATACCGGCGCGAGGGGAGGCCCGGCAGCGCGGCCTGGACCCCGCGGCCGGTCTCCCCGATCGACGCCGGCGGCCGCAAGGCCTACGAGCTCTGCGTGCAGTACGCCGCGGGCCGGTCCGCGGAGCCGGAGGCGGGGGAGGAGAGCTTCTGGGAGGCGCTGGCCGACCAGCTGGCCGAGCGGGTGCGGGCCAACCGCGCCACCCTGGTCTTCGCCAACAACCGGCGCCAGGTCGAGCTCCTGGCCCGCCTGATCAACCGCGAGGGGCGGGACTCCCGGGTGTACTCGCACCACGGCTCGCTCTCGCGCGAGATCCGCGAGGTGGTGGAGGCCCGGCTCAAGGCCGGCGCGCTCGACGGTATCGTGGCGACCAACTCGCTGGAGCTGGGCATCGACGTGGGCGCCATCGACGAGGTGGTGCTGGTGCAGACGCCCCCCTCGGTCTCCAGCGCGGTGCAGCGCGTGGGGCGCGCCGGGCACGGGGTGGGCCAGACCAGCCGCGGCCGGCTCTACGCCACCCACCCGCGCGACCTGCTCCAGGCCGCGGTGGTGGTGCGCGCCCTGCTCGACGGCGAGATCGAGCCCCTGGCGCCGCCCGCGGCGCCGCTGGACGTCCTGGCGCAGGTCGTCCTCTCGATGACCGCCCTGGAGCCCTGGCCGGTGGACGAGCTCTACGACGAGCTGCGCTGCTCGGCCGCCTACCACGAGCTCCCGCGCGAGCGCTTCGACCTGGTGATCGAGATGCTCGCCGGCAAGTACGCCGGCGCGCGGGTGCCGGCCCTGCGGCCGCGGCTCTCGCTCGACCGGGTGGACGGCACGGTGCGGGCGCGACCGGGCACCGCGCGGCTGCTCTACGCCGCCGGCGGGACCATCCCGGACCGCGGGCTCTACAACCTGCGCCACGCCGAGACCGGCGCGAAGCTCGGGACGCTGGACGAGGAGTTCGTCTGGGAGCGCACCGTCAGCGAGACCTTCCTCCTCGGCGTGCAGGCCTGGAGGATCCGCAGCATCACGCACAACGACGTGCTGGTCGTGCCCGGCCGGGCGGTCGACGCCATGGCGCCCTTCTGGCGCGCCGAGCGGCGCCTGGGCAGCTCGTGGATGGCCGAGCGCATGGGCGACTTCCTCGAGCGGGCCGACGCGCGGCTCGAGGAGGAGGGCTTCGCGGACGAGCTGGTGGAGCGGCACTGCCTCGAGGCGCACACCGCGGAGCAGCTGGTCGCCTTCCTCGCCTCCCAGAAGCGCGCCACGGGCGTCTCCCTGCCGCACCGCCACCACCTCGTGGTGGAGCGCGTCACCGACCCGCAGGGCCGCGGCGGCGCGCATCCGATGATCCTGCTGCACACCACGTGGGGCGGCCGCGTCAACCGCCCCTTCAGCCTGGCCCTGGCCGCGGCCTGGGAGGACCGCCACGGCCGCTCACCGCGCGTGGACCACGACGACGACTGCGTGATGCTCGAGCTGCCCGAGGGCGGGAGCGCCGACGAGCTGCTCGAGCTGGTCGGCCCGGACGAGGTGGACGGCCTGATCCGGGGGCGCCTGGAGAGCACCGGCTTCTTCGGCGCGGCCTTCCGCGAGAGCGCCGGCCGCGCGCTGCTCCTGCCGCGCAAGGGCTTCGACCGGCGCACGCCCCTGTGGCTCAGCCGCCAGCGCGCCAAGGAGCTCCTGCAGGTCGCGTCCGGCTTCGAGGACTTCCCGGTGCTGCTGGAGACCTGGCGCACCTGCCTGCAGGACGACATGGAGCTCGACGCGCTGCGCGAGCGCCTGGACGAGCTGGGCGCGGGCGAGATCGCGGTCAGCGCGGTGCACACCTCGCGGCCCTCGCCCTTCGCCGGCGAGGTGAGCTGGCGCCGCACCAACGAGCTGATGTACGAGGACGACGTGCCCGAGCGCCCGGGACCCTCGCAGCTGCGCCCGGACCTGATCCGCGAGGTGGTGTTCTCGCCGGATCTCCGGCCGCAGGTGCCGGCGCACGTGGCGGAGGCGCTGCGGCGCAAGCTGCAGCGCACGCACCCCGGCTACGCTCCGCGGGACGCGCAGGAGCTGATCGACTGGGTGGAGGAGCGCGTCCTGATCCCGGAGGGCGAGTGGCGCGAGCTGCTGGAGGCCGTCGAGCGGGACCACGAGCAGGCCCCCGGGGACCTGCTCGAGGCCATCGGGCACCGGGTGGTCGCGCTCGAGTCGGGCGGGGCGCGGCTCGTCGGCCACGTCGAGGCCCTGACGCGAGCGCGCTCCGCGCTCGGGGCCAGCGAGGCGCTCCTCTCCGCGGCCCTCGACGGCTCTTGTGCGAGCGAGGCGGCGCGGGCCGCCGCCGACGTCCTGGCCGCCCGTCCCGGTCCGTGCCTCGAGGACCAGCTGGACCCTCTGGCCTCGCTGCTCGGCGAGCTCCTGCGCTTCCAGGCCGCCGTGCCGATCGCCTCCCTGGCGGAGGCCCTGGGGGTCGAGCCGGCGCTCCTGGAGGCTCCCCTGGGGGCGCTGGTCGAGGACGAGCGCGCCGTGATCGGCACGCTGACCGCGGAGGCCGCGGGAATCGAGGTCTGCGACGCCGAGAACCTCGCGAGGCTCCTGCGCATGAGGCGGGCCGAGGCCCGGCCCGCCTTCGAGGCCCTGCCCCTCGACTCGCTCCCCCTGGTGCAGGCCGTCCTGCAGGAGGTGGGCGCGCAGCCCGCGGGGGGTGTCGAGCCGCTGCAGGCCGCCATGGAGCGGCTCTTCGGTTATCCGGCGCCCGCCGGCCTCTGGGAGTCGGACCTCCTGCCGGCGCGGCTGGCGGACTATCGCTCGAGCTGGCTGGACGGCCTCTTCGCCGACAGCGAGCTGATGTGGTTCGGCTGCGGCGAGGGCCGGTCGAGCTTCGCGCTGGCGCCCGAGCGCGACCTGTTCGCGGGCGGCGAGGCGGAGGAGGAGGGCCTGGAGGAGCTCCTCCCCGAGCAGCGCGGTCGCTTCACGCTCGCCGAGCTCGCGGCGCGCACCCATCGGCCCACGGCGGAGATCGTGGAACGGCTCTGGGCGCTCGCCTGGCGGGGCCGGGTCAGCTGCGACGGCTTCGCCGCCGTGCGGCAGGGCGCGGCCGCGGGCTTCCGTGCCGAGCCGGTGGCCGTCGAGGGCGGGCCGGCGCGCCGCACGCGCTTCGACCGCTGGAGGGGCTCGCGCCCCCTCTCCGGCGCCTGGTATCGCCTGGGCGCGCTCGAGCCGCCGGGCGACGCGCTGGAGCGCGAGGAGCTCCACCGGGACCGCGCGCGCCTCCTGCTCGACCGCTACGGCCTGCTCTTCCGCGAGCTCCTCGCCCGCGAGCTCCCCGGCCTGCGCTGGCGCGAGCTCTTCCGCACCCTGCGCCTGATGGAGCTCGCCGGCGAGGTGATCGGCGGCAGCTTCGTGCAGGGCATCCAGGGCGTGCAGTTCATCTCGCCCTCGGCCCTGCGGCGCCTGCGCGAGGAGCTGCCCGAGGACCGGGTGTTCTGGCTCAATGCCCTCGACCCGGCCTCGGTCTGCGGCCTGGGTCTGGCGGACCTGGAATCGCCGCGGCGCGTGCCCGGCACGCACCTGGTGTACCGGGGCAGCCGCCTGGTGGTGCTCTCGGAGGCGCGCGGCAAGCGCCTGCAGATTCGCGTCCAGCCGGATCACCCGCGGCTTTTCGAGCACCTGGGCTTTCTGAAGGTCCTGCTCGGCCGCGACGTCCATCCGCTGCGCGGCATCACCGTCGAGACCATCAACGGCGAGCCCGCGCCGGGGAGCCCCTACCGGAAGGTCCTGGGCGAGCTCTTCGAGACCAGCGCGGACCACCGCACGCTGCGGCTGTCGCGACGGTACTGACGGCGGCGAGGGGAGTCGGGCCCTCAGTCCCGATCCAGGGTAAAGTGCAGATCGGTGGTCTGGCCGGACTGGATCTCGAACGGCACGTCGCGGCCGTCCGGGGGCGCGCCCTGGACTTCGTACCGCCCGGGAGGCAGCTCGACATCGGTCCCCATGCCGACCTTCACCGTCAGGGATTCGAAGCCGACCTCCTCGCCCTGCTCCCGGAGCGACAGGAACCAGGCCATCCGCTCCGGGTCGGAGCTGTCGAGGTAGATGGTCAGCATCCCGGGTTCGGGAAGGCGGAGGACCCCGAGGTCGGCGCGCTCCTCGGGGCGGAGATCGACGCTCGCCAGGATCCGGGTCGGCGTGGTGAGGCTCCAGGCCACGAGATCGTAGGGGCCCGGCGCGAGGGGACCGATCTCGAAGGCCCCGTCCGGATCGAGCTCGAGGCCGCGCCGCCGGCGCGTTCCCGACTTGCCGACCGAGATCCTCACGGCCGAGGGGGGCTGGCTCCGGTGATTCACGACGCTCCCGGTGATCCAGCAGGAGGGCTCCTCGAGCGGCTCCACCTCGAAGACGAGCTCGCCCGCGTCGACGTGGACCTCCCTGCGCTCATCCAGGGGGAAGCCCGCAATGCCCTCCGGAGCGAAGAGCGTCGCCCTGAAGCGATCGCTGGGGATGTTGTGGATCACGACCCGGCCGTCCGGTCCGGTCACTCCGTCGGATGGCCACATCCCGCCGGTGTAGACGATCGGCCCGACCTCGATCCGGTACCCGGGAAGGCCCTTTCCCTCCGTGTCCACGACCCGACAGTGCACGGAGTGGCCCGACTGGATCACGGCGTCCCACCGGGCCACCTGTCCGTCCTGGATCCGGATCTCCGTCTGCGCTTCACCTGCTCGGCCGTGTCGGGCCACGATCGTCTGCCTCCCCGGCGGGATGCGGTCGGCGCGGTACTCGCCGTCGGCCTCCGCGATGACGGGCGGGAAGTGCGAGCGATCCCTGGGGTGGATCTGCGCCGGCACGGGCGTCCCGTGCTCATCCGCAACCGTGCCGACGAGCACGCCCCCGCGAGTGAGCCGAATCTCGAAGGGCTCGTGATCGCCGGCGAGGACCGGGACGCCGCCCGACCAGGTGGCCCAGGTGTCCGAGTAGGGTATCCGCACGCCGACGCGGCCGAGCGCCAGGCACTCCACCTCGAAGCGGCCATCGGGCCCCGTCAGGACCGCGCGCCGGGGAGGATTGGAGCCCGTGCTGCCTCCCCCGAGGGGGATGCCGTAGTACCTGCCGGGGCGGCCGATCCAGACCTGTACGCCCTCGGCGGGAAGCCCTTCCGGATCGAGGACCCGGGCGATGAGCGACCCGCCGGGACCGGGGAGCTGCACGCGGACCTCCAGGAGCGAGCCGGGGGCACCGCTCAGCTCGTGCACGCCCGAAGGCGCGTAGCCCGGGGCCCTCGCGCAGACGTGCACGGTGTCGGTCTCGCCGCTCCATCGGAATCGACCCTGCCGGTCGGTCCTCGCCACCGGCTCCCGGAGCGCCTCGGTCCGGAGCGCCTCGTAGTAGGGGGACGCGAAGACGTCCGCACCGGCCACGGGTGCGCCGACCCAGTCGACGACTAGGCCGCTGATGGCCAGACCTGCTGGAGATGGCTCCTCGACCGGCGCCGGTGGAGATGGCGCCGTTGCGGGCCCCACCTGGGCGGCCTCCGCCAGCTCGGCCGGCGCTCGCGGTTCCGGCTCGGGAGGATCGCCGTGGTCCGTGGCGACGACTCCCTCGGTAGGCTCGGATTCCAGCGCTGGTACCGCCCGGTCCGGGAACGCGTCATCCGCTCCGAGCCCACGCCACACCAGGACCGCTCCCAATCCCGCGAGGAGCGCCCCGACCGCGATCTTCGCTCCAGTGCTCACGAGCATGCCTCCGATCGTCCAGGTTCCCGCACCGGCCCCCGGGATCCCTGCGACCGCTACTTTACCGCCGCCAGCACCGAGCGCGTGGCGTGGCTCTTGTTCAGCGTGTAGAAGTGCAGCCCGGGCGCGCCCAGGGCCAGGAGCTGCCGGCACTGGGTGATGGCGTGCTCGATGCCCGTGGCCATGACCTTGGCGGGGTCGCCGCGGTGGCGCTGCAGTCGCTCCAGGAGGGGGGCGGGGAGGCTCGCGCCGCACATGCGGGTGAAGCGCTCGATCTGCTTGACGTTGGTGATGGGCATGATGCCCGGCACGATCGGCAGGGTGATGCCGGCCGCGCGGGCGCGACGGACGAAGTCGAAGTAGGTGTCGGTGTCGAAGAAGAGCTGGGTGATCAGGAAGTGGGCGCCGGCCTCCTGCTTGGCCCGCGTCCAGGCCAGGTCCTCCTCCGCGCCGGGGGACTCGGGGTGGGTCTCCGGGTAGCAGGCGGCGCCGATGTCGACCTCCGGAAAGCCGTCCCGGAGGAAGGCGATCAGCTCGTCGGCGTGGGCGAAGCCGCCCTCGGTGGGCTCGAAGCGCTCGACGCCCTTGGGGGGATCGCCGCGCAGGGCCAGCACGTTCTCGATGCCCACCTGCACCAGGCGGTCGAGGTTCTCGCGGATGTCCTCGGCGGTGGCCAGGGCGCAGGTCATGTGCGCCATGGTGGTGATCTGCAGCTCGCCCTGCAGGCGGCTGACCAGCTCCAGGGTCCGGTCCCGGTTCGCGCCGCCCGCGCCGTAGGTGACCGAGATGAAGTCGGGGTGCAGGGCCTCGCGCAGGTCGGCGGCCGACTCCATGAGCACCGCCGCGCCCTCGTCGTCCCTGGGCGGGAAGAACTCGAAGCTGAAGACCGGCCGGCCCCGGCCGTGCATGGCGCTGATTCTCACAGGGGCTCCTGGATCTGGGCGAGGCGCTCTCGCCAGGGCTCCGAGAGGGGTCGGGGACGCATGGGGCCGGTGTCCACGCACACCGAGGTCATCCGCGCGTCCAGACAGACCTCCTCGCCCACGGTGTACACGTAGCGCAGCCCGAAGGAGGAGCGCCCGAGCCGGAAGCAGGTCACCCGGACCCGGGGCCGATCGCCGAAGCGCAGGGGCCGCAGGTAGTCCACCTGGGAGGAGACCAGCGGGAAGCCGACCCGCTCCTCGAGCAGGAGCTGGTCGTAGCGGACCCCCACGTGCTCCTCCCACAGCTCCTCGAAGGCCTCGTGGATGTAATCGTGGATCCTCGCGGAGTAGGCGATCCCCGCCGGATCCACGTGGCTGAACCGCACGCGCTGCTCGAGGGTGAAGGCGCTCATGAGAAGAGGTCCGGCCAGGTCTCGCGAGCCGCGGCGACGAGCCCCAGGGCCAGGCGCTCGATGCGCACCCGACCCTCGGGTGCGCTGGCGGCGGCGGGATCCCCGCAGTAGCCCTGGTCGGCTCCCGCGCCGGCGAAGCCGCGGGCTCCCTCGCGCAGCCTCTCCGCCAGGGGGAGGCGAACCGCGGGCAGCTCGCCCAGGAGCTCGCGCCGCACCGAGTCGGGATCGGCGCAGAGGGCGATGCTGGACTCGAAGCGACCCGCGTGGCAGTCGCCGGCGGCGAACTCCTCACCCAGGGCCGGGTCCCGGGGAGGGCGCGAGGGATCGGGGAAGATGGCCTGTGCCCGGCCCCTGGCGCGCACGGCGTGGTCCAGCACCACGCCGTGCAGGATCCGGAGGTGCTCCGGCTCGAGGTGGCCGCTGGCGATCACCGCCTGGCGGATGCCCTGCTCGGCCAGCGACTCGATCAGGTCCTCCATCAGGGCCCACAGGGTGCCGGGGCGCAGGGTGATGCGCCCCTCGAAGCCCTCGGCCAGCCGGGTGATCCCGTAACACACCGGCGGCAGCACCACCGCCGGCACGCCCTCGGCCTCGAGCAGCTCGGCGCCCCGCAGCGACTGGGCCCGGGCGATGGTGACGTCGGTGTCCAGGGGGAGGTGGGGTCCGTGCGGCTCGGTGGCGCCCACCGGGACGATGGCCACCGTCCTCGGGCCGAAGAGCGCCCGCGCCTCGGGCCAGGTGCACTTGGCGAGATCGGTCATGGGCGGGCGGGCGGGTCGCCTCGATCAGGCCTTCCCGACCGAGCGCAATGCGTCCAGGAACTCCGCCGAGGTCGCGTAGCGGTCGCGCCGATCCGCCAGCAGGCCGCGGACGATGACCGCCTCCAGCTCGGGATCGACCTCGACCTCGGGCGCGCGGGCCCTCATCGAGGGCCGGCCCTTGTCGAGCTTGGCCTGGAAGATCACCAGGAAGTTGGTGCCGGCCCACGGCATCTCACCGGTCACCAGCTCGAAGAGCACCGTGGCGACGTTGTAGATGTCCGACTGCACGTCCGGGGCCTCGCCGCCGAACTGCTCGACCGGGGCGTAGACCGGCGTGCCGATCAGGGCGGTGCTGTCCCCCAGCTGCTTGGCGTGCCACAGGCCGGGGGTGATGCCGCCGTCGACCAGGCAGGCGTGGGCCTCCTCCTCCGTCTCCGAGCCCAGGTAGATGGTCTGCGGCTTGATGTCGCCGTGGACGCCGCCGGCCTCGTGGATGGCGACCACCCCCTCCAGGAGCTCCAGCCCCAGTCGGATCGCGCCCGGAGCCTCCATGCGCCCGTGCTCGCTCAGCCGCTCCCGCAGGGAGGGCCCCTCCGCGTAGTCGGTCACCAGGATCACCGAGTCGTCCGAACAGCGGATCACCTCGCGCGTGCGCACCACGTGGGAGGAGGCGATCGCCTTCCACGGCTCGCAGCCGGCGATGAACTCGTCGATCTGGCCGGCCTCCTCGAAGAGGGTGGCCGGGAAGTAGATCAGCTCGCGGCGGTCGCCGCTCTCCCGGTCCTCCGTCTCGAAGAAGTAGGCGAGCTCGTTGTGCCGTCGGTGCCGCGTGATCGCGTAGCGATCGGCTACCAGCTTTCCCGGGACGAGCTCGAAGATCGAGGGGCTCTCGGATGACATGGGGCGATTGGCCGGGGTATCGGGGGACTCCATGGGACTCCGGGAGATCGTCGAGACTCCCGGGGCTCACACCATAACCTAGCGCCTGACGAGTCGCGATACGGCGCCCCGCCCGGAGTCGGGTGATTCCGCCCCCTTCCGGATCAATGGGGCGACCCCGCGCCGGGGAGGTCCGGGCGCGGGGTCGCCGGTGTGTGAGCTGGCCGGGCGGGCGCCCTCCGCCTCACGCGGGCGGAGGAGGCGCCCAGGGGTGCCCGGCGTCAGGGCAGGATCTCACACTCGATTCCCGGGGTCAGGGCCGTGCCGTAGCCCGCCGGATCGCCGGGGTCGCGCGTCCAGATGCCGGCGTTGAGGGTCTCACCCCCCTGGAAGCTGCCGGGGTTCTGGTACAGGTACGTCCCCAGGTCGAAGGAGAGGGCGCCATCGCAGGGGAAGAGCCCTCCGGAGGTGAGCTGCGGCGGGGTCCTCTTGATGGGAGCCGCGACGCACAGGAAGCCGCCCTGGAAGGGCAGGTTGTTGCGGCCGGAGCCGTAGAAGACCAGGCCCGGCTTGCTGCGGACCAGGTTGAATCCCTCCACGTAGTAGGCGATGGGGAGGGACAGCAGGGGCTGGTTGCCGCTGTAGCCGATCTCGGAGACGCAGCCTTCCGAGTTGAGCTTGCCCGTGCAGTAGACCGTCGGGGGCCATCCCGGAGGAGTGCCGCCGCCGATGGAGATGTCGTCGATGTACCAGTCGTCGCCGGAGTCGTTGCCGACGGTGCGGAAGCGGATGCGGAACTCGTCGTGGTAGGCCTCCGCCGGCAGCACGTGGCTGTGGTAGTCGAAGCTGCTCTGGGTGCTCCCGTTCGACACCACCGTGTTGATGGCGACCCAGTCGCCGTTGGACTTGGCGTACTCGGCCACCAGGCTCTCGCCGCTCTCCACGCCCCGATGCTGGGTGTAGTAGGAGAAGACGACGTCCGACAGGCCGGCCATCAGGATGAAGTTGCTGCGGATCTCGTTGTCGTCCCAGGGGTCCCCGTCCCACGAATCCAGCTCGAGGGAGTAGGGGCTGCTGGGCTCGTTGGAGCCGGCGGAGGAGATCGAGGTGCCCTTGCGGTGGATCCAGATGTCGCTGTTGAAGGAGGTCGTGGACCAGGTCTCGGTGAAGGGCGGCACGATCGGATCGGCCAGGTCCAGGAGGCAGCCCGAGCCGTTGGCCTTGTTCTTGATGGCGTTCTTCGAGCGGGTGCCGAACTTGGAGACGTTGCCGGCGCATCCGCCCAGGCCCGAGCACATGATCCAGCAGTCGGAATCGCCGTCGCAGTGATAGGCGTTCCAGTTGTGGCCGACCTCGTGGGCGGTCAGCCCCACCCGGTAGGTGAAGCTGCAGCAGGTGGTCTGGGACAGGCCGTAGGCCGAGGAAAGGTTGCAGATCACGTTGAGCCAGGCGACGCCGATCACGGATCCACTGAGGTTGGCGCCGGTCAGGAGGTGCGCCACGTCGCGCTTGACGTGGCTGAAGGTGCCGTTCCAGGTGCTTCCGAACTGGTTCAGGCGCGTGCCCGGATCGGTCGAGGTGTAGGGGTCGGTGCCGGTCCAGACGTGGATCGTCGAGATCTCGTACGTGATGTTGCAGTCGCGCGCGTAGATCACGTCGATCGAGTTCATCAGGTTCTCGGTGTTGTTGACGGTGTTGTTCACCGAGGAGCCGTTCGCCTGGTAGAACTCGGTGTCGCAGTCGAAGGCGATCTCGCACAGGTCCAGGCCGGTGGCGTCACCCGGAGGGGTGATCACGCTGGGGGCGGGCTGGTCCGGAACCCCGCAGGAGTAGGGGTAGGGGAGCACGTCACCGGCGTTGTAGACCACGTGGGTGCCGGCCTCGACGACCTCGGGCACCAGCATGTTGAGGGGCTCGATGCCCCACAGGGTGCCGTCGTCGAAGCTGATGGTGCCCTTGATCTGGCCGTCGAGCAGCGAGACGGCGACCACGGCGCCCTCGCGGCCGAGGAGGTGCCCGCGGAAGGTCGCCGAGGGGGGCGCCTCCACGGAGCGGTGCACGCCGTCCTCGCCCTGCACCAGCAGGACGAAGTCCACCGTGCGCACGCTGTAGGGCTCGAGCGACGCGACGTATAGGGTGCCATCGAGGCTGATCTCGGTGACGAAGGGCACTCCCAGGACGTCCGGGAGCTGAAGGTCCTGGAGCGTGTAGCGTTCCGCGTTCAGCTCGTCGCGAATCATGTCGTGGAGGGTGTTTTGCTGTGCCGCACAGGGCAGCAGCAGGACCGGCAGGAGGCATGCGCCGGTCAGCAGGCGGGAAGAGGCTTTCATTGTGGGACCCAACTCCGGGTGTGGGGGCCGAGAGGGAAAGGGGGGCTGGGATCTGCACGAGATCACGACCGGTGACCTGCGACCGGCCCGGGACCGTTCAGATGTGTCCTTGGAACCCTCTCAACTCTACCGGGTAATGAGCATTTGGGATAACTCGATCCGCCCTTCCCCCGGCCCGGGGCGCGCGCCCTCGGCACCGTTTCGCGAGGCCCCCGGAAATGCGCGGATTCGAGGGAACCCGGGGGATTGGAGCGCCCTCTAACACGGGTTTGGAGGCCGTCGGTCGAAACCGGATGCAGGGGTGCTGCAGAGGGGATCGGCCGCTGGTGGGCAGCCGGGGGACCCCCGAGCGACCGGCGAAAGATCCCGGCATCGGGCCGCCGAGGGCCGGCCCGGGCGGGGGTCGGAAAATTCTTCCCTGCGCCCCGCCACCGCCGGCCGCGCCTGCATCGCGCCGCCGGTGGAGCCGGGGCGGCCGACCGGGGGGGTGCCTGGATCGGCGCGCGGGTATCCTGTTCCCCGAACCCCCGCGCTCCCCTCCGAGCCCTCTCCATCGATGCCCGCACCGCTCCTGGCGCTCGCCCTCCTCCTCACCGCTCCCGGCGGCGATCCCGCGCCGACGGAGCAGTACAAGCGGGTGCACCCGCGAGCGCTCGAGAAGATCTGGAGCGGCCGTGCTCGGGAAGCCGTGGAGGAGCTCGGCGCCTTCCTCGAGTCGCACCTGGACGACGCCGAGACTCACTTCGCGCTCTGCGTCGCCCGGACCCGGCTCGGAGCGCTGGATGACGCCGCCGACCACATGCGCCGGGCGCTCGAGCTCGGTCTGCCGCCCTCCCGCTTCCTCCTGGGTTCGCACGCCGGCCTCGAGCCCCTGCGCGAGCATCCGGCCTGGCGCGAGCTGGCGGAGCGTCGAGGCCCCGAGGCGCTACACGGCCCCATGCTCGGCTGCCTGGGCCCGCGCGGCGTGCGGATGTGGATGCGCGCCGCCGAGGACGCCCTGGTCAGGGTGATCGTCGACCGCTCGCCGGACCTCGATCGAACCCCCATCCACTCCGCCGCGCGATCGGATCCGCAGCGGGACGGCACCTCCGTGGTGCAGGTGGGCGGGCTCGAGCCGGGGACCCGCTACCACTACGCGGTGCTCCTGGGCCCCGGGCCGGGTGGGGAGCCGGTCGCGAGGGGGAGCTTCGTCACGGCGCCGGAGACCGGCTCCCCCTGCCGGATCCGGGTCGCCTTCGGGGGCGGGGCGGGCTTCGTCCCCGAGCACGAGCGCGTGTGGGATGCGATCCGCTCCTTCGAGCCGGACGCCCTGCTGCTCCTGGGCGACAACGTCTACATCGACTCGCCCGAGAGCCCCCGGTTGCAGCGCTACGGCTACCACCGCCGACAGGCGCGTCCCGAGTTCCGGCGACTGGTCGGGCGCACGCCGGTCTACGCCATCTGGGACGACCACGACTTCGGCACCAACGACTGCTCCGGAGGCCCGCTCCTCGACGAGCCCGCCTGGAAGCTGCCGGTGTGGCGCACCTTCCGCGACAACTGGTGCAACCCCTCCTTCGGCGGGGGCCCGGAGCAGCCCGGCTGCTGGTTCGACTTCCACCTGGGCGACGTGCACTTCATTTTGCTGGACGGGCGCTTCTGGCGCACTCCGGGCGGGCCGGACGGCCGGCCGGCCACCATGCTGGGGCCGGCCCAGAAGTCCTGGCTCCTGGAGCGGCTGCGCTCCTCCCGGGCCACCTTCAAGCTCCTGTGCTCCCCGGTGCCCTGGGTGCTCGACGCCAAGGGCGACAGCCCGGACACGTGGAGGGGCTTTCGCGAGGAGCGCCGCGAGATCTTCGACCTCCTCGCCCGCGAGCGCGTCACCGGCGTGATCCTGCTGTCGGCCGACCGGCACCGCTCGGATCGCTGGAGGATCGAGCGCGAGTCGGGCTACCCCCTGCCCGAGCTCTCGAGCTCGCGCCTGACCAACCAGCACACCCACCCCACCATGGCCGCCGCGGAGTTCTCCTACAACCGCACGCCCTCCTTCGGCCTGATCGACATCGACACGACCCTGGAGGATCCCACCGCCACCTACCGCATCGTCACCATCGACGGCGAGGTGGTGCACACCTTCGCGCTGCCGCTGAGCCGGCTCGGGGAGGAGGGACGATGAGGGCCGCGCCGCTTCTCCTCCTCCTGTGCCTGCTGCCGGCCTCGCTCTCCTGCGCGGGCCCCGCGACGGGGGGAGGGGCCCAGAGGCCCAACATCGTCCTCATCATGGCCGACGACATGGGCTGGTCCGACCTGGGCTGCTACGGGGGCGAGATCGCCACCCCCAACCTGGACCGGCTGGCGGCCGGAGGGCTGCGCTTCAGCCAGTTCTACAACAACGCCAAGTGCGCGCCCACGCGCGCCTCGCTCCTGACCGGGCTGTACTCCCAGCAGGTGGGGGTGCACGTCACTCCCGCGCGCATGCAGGGCTGCGTCACCATCGCCGAGGCGCTCTCGGCCGCCGGCTACCGCACCCTGATGAGCGGCAAGTGGCACGCCGAGGAGATCCCCACCCAGCGCGGCTTCGACCGCTACTTCGGGCTGGCCGACGGCTGCTGCAACTACTTCAACCCCGGCCAGCGCCGGCCCGGCGAGCTCGAGCCGGGACGCAAGCGCCCGGTGCGGCGCTGGGCCATCGACGGGCAGGTGTACCTCCCCTACAACACGCCCGAGGACCCCGACTTCTACACCACCGACGCCTTCACCAATCGGGCCCTGGAGTACCTGGACCAGTACGGTCGCGAGCCCGAGCCCTTCTTCCTGTACCTGGCCTACACAGCGCCGCACTACCCGCTGCACGCCCGGCCCGAGGACATCGCCCGCCACCGCGGCCGCTACCTCGCCGGCTGGGACGCGGTGCGCCAGGAGCGCTGTCGGAGGGCGGTGGAGCTGGGCCTGGTGGACGGGCGCTGGACGCCGGCGCCCCGGGACGAGGGGGTGCCCCCCTGGGAGGAGGTCGAGGACCGCGACCCGTGGGACCTCCGGATGGCCGTGTACGCGGCCATGATCGAGAGCATGGACCGCAACATCGGGCGGCTCCTGGCGCGGCTGCGCGAGATCGGCGCGGAGGAGAACACCCTGGTCCTGTTCCTCTCCGACAACGGCGGCTGCGCCGAGCGCCTCCACCTGACGCCCGACGCTCCCCCGGGGCCCATGGAGTCCTACCACACGGTGGACGCCCCCTGGGCCAACGCCAGCAACGCCCCCTTCCGCAAGTACAAGAGCTGGAACCACGAGGGCGGCATCGCCACGCCGATGATCGCCTCCTGGCCCGCCGTCATCGAGCGCGGCGGCGGCATCGTCCACGATCCCGGACACGTCATCGACGTCCTGCCCACCTGCCTCGAGCTGGCCGGGGCGAGCTACCCGCGGACCTTCGACGGCGTCCCGATCCCGCCCTGCGAGGGCCTCAGCCTGGCGCCGCTCCTGCGCGGCCGCCCGCGCCGGGGGCACGACGCCCTCTTCTGGCAGTTCCGCGGCTTCGGGGCGGTGCGCCAGGGCCGCTGGAAGCTGGTGGGCGGAAAGAGCTGGGAGCTCTACGACCTCGTGCTCGACCGCACCGAGCAGAACGACCTGGCCGGGAGCCAGCCCGAGCGGGTGCGCGAGCTCTCCCGGCTGTACGCCGACTGGGTGGAGCGCTGCGGAGGCAAGGAGATCCCGCCGGGGCGCGCCGCCGATGAGTAGCTGGCGGGGTTCCTAGCTGGCGAGCTGCCAGCCCTTGCGCATGTAGGCCGCGGTCGAGAGAACCACGACCACCGCGATCGCCACCACGGAGGGGCCCAGCCACTGCCCCGAGAGGCCCAGGGTGACGAGGCCGAAGAGGGCGAACACCACGGCGCTGGAGAGGCGGCCGTGCCCGCGATGCTCCACGGCCGCGTCCGGGCGGCGGGTCTTGACCGTCAGCCATCCGATGCCCAGGAGCACGTCCCGGGCGATCACCAGGATCAGGAGGCCCGGGTGGATGCGGGCGAAGGCGGGAGAGCGGTCCACGCAGAAGTACAGGAGGAGGGCGACCTGGGTCACCTTGTCGGCGGTGGCGTCCCACATGGCCCCCCGCGGCGTCGCCAGCCCCAGGCGGCGCGCCAGGAAGCCGTCGGCCACGTCCGAGAGCCCGATGGCGAAGAGGACCGCCACGGCCCCGAAGCGGGCGCTCCCTCCGCCCTGGCCCGCCTCCACGGCCGCCTGGCAGCGGTCCGCGAAGCCCACGAAGACCGGGATCAGGACCAGCCGCAGCGCGGTGATGAGGTTGGGGATCCAGGCCAGGGGAATCCCCGCGAAGCGCCGGTCGGCCGCGGCGGGCGGACGGCTCCCGTCGGTCCGGGGCGGCGACTCGTCCAGTGGCTGGGGGGTCATCGGGTTCCTGGGGTCCACGCGGCCGCCAGGGCTGCCCCTCCTGGCCTCCCCGGGTCGCGCGAGCGCTGACTCCGACGTGGGAGCGGCGTCGGATGGCGGCCTTCGTGGCCGGATGCGGCCACCCAGCTTTCCCCATCCGGGGGGGATTGGCAAGCTCGGCCTGCCGGTCCCACCGGGCGAGGCGGCCGCCCCGGACCCGCCCCCGCTCTCCAACGGGAGGGGCGCCCGGTCGTAGTCCACACCCCGGGGTCACTCTCCCGGCCCCTTGCCGCGGGCCCCCGATCGCCATAATGGGCGCCCCCCTCCCCCGCAAACCGCAGGAAGCACACGAGCGATGAGACGAACGCGCCGCCGAATCCGGCTCCTGGCCCCCATCCTGGCGGTCGCCGCCTGCCCGCTGACCGCGGCCCAGGCCGTGGTCCCCGAGGTCGAGAAGATCTCGGTGCCGGGCCTGTACCGCGGCTACTCCGAGGCGGTCTACGACGAGTGGATCCGGGAATCCACCTACGTGACGGTCTGGGACGAGACCCGGATCGCGGTCGACGTGATCCGGCCCGCGGAGGAGGGCGTGGCGGTGGCCGATCCCCTGCCCGTCATCTGGACCTTCCACCGCTACCACCGGGCCGACGTCCGCGATGGCGAGGTGGTCTCCGTGGTCGACGCCCTCCCCTGGCTGCAGGACGTCCTGAGCCACGGGTACGTGGTGGCGGCGGCCGACGTGCGCGGATCGGGCGCCTCCTTCGGCACCTGGGAGGGACTGTTCACCCAGGCGCAGGCGCTGGACGGCCACGACATCACCGAGTGGCTCGCGGCGCAGCCCTTCTGCGACGGCAACGTGGGCATGTTCGGAGGCTCGTACCTGGGCATGACCCAGTACCTGACGGCGGGCACCGGGCCCCCCCACCTGAAGGCCATCTTCCCGACCATGTCCGGAATCGACATGTACGACACCTGCTATCCGGGGGGCATCTTCCGGCACGACCTGGTGGACCGCTGGAGCGAGCTGGTCGGGTGGCTCGACGTCGAGAAGCCCGCCGCGCCGGTGCTGGACGAGGGAGGGGAGGAGCTCCTGCGCGAGGCCCTCGAGCGGCACGCCGGCAACCGCGACCTGCGCGAGCTGCTGCGGGGCATCCCCCTGCGCGACGACGAGGACGAGCGGCTGGAGTCGCCCTGGGAGGCGATGAGCCCCTACAGGGCGCTCGAGGGGATCCGCTGGACCGAGGTGGCCGTCTACAACCTGTCCGGCTGGTTCGATGCCTTCGTGGCCGACGCCTTCCGCTGCCACGCGAGCCTGACCAACCCCCGGAAGCTGACCGTGGGGCCCTGGAGCCACACGCAATCCGCGGGCCTGGACATGGGCGCCGAGCACCTGCGCTGGTTCGACTACTGGCTCAAGGGCATCGACAACGGGATCATGGACGAGCCCCCCATCCACTTCTACACGATGGGAACGCCTCCGGGGGAGGATCCCTGGAACACGAGCCACGTCTGGCCGCTTCCCGAGGCGCCCAAGGGCCGCGTCATCGGCCGTCACGAGGTGCCCTGGCACTTCCGGATCAGCCTGCAGGGCACCGACTTCGGTTCCTCGAACAACGGCCTCCTGACGGTGATCAAGCCCCTGGACCGCTCCATGGACCTGTACCAGGTGGACTACTCCGCCAGCTCGGGCAAGCCTTCCCGCTGGAGCAACACCTACGGCGACGGCGGCTCGGACTTCGCCTACGGGGACATGAGCGCCAACGACCTCAAGGGGCTCACCTACACCAGTATGGTCCTCCCCAAGACCTTCGAGCTGACCGGCTCCCCGGTGGTGCACCTGTGGGTGCGCGCCAACGTCAAGGAGCTGGACTTCTTCGTCTACCTGGAGGAGATCGATCCCCAGGGCCGCTCGCACTACGTGACCGAGGGGATGCTGCGCTCCTCGCACCGCGCCGCCTCGGACGATCCCCCCTACGAGACCTTCGGCCTGCCGTGGCATCGCGGCGCCGAGGCCGACCTGGCGCCCTTCGAGTCGGGCGAGCCCACCGAGCTGGTCTTCGCCATGTACCCGACCTCGAACTACTTCGACGCCCAGAATCGGGTCCGCGTCACGGTCACCTGCGCCGATCGCGACAACCACGAAACGCCCGAGCTGGACCCGCCGCCCCAGGTGCTGGTGTACCGGTCGACCGAGTACCCCTCGCGGGTGATCTTCCCAATCGTCTGGCGGGAGGAGTAAGAGTACCGACGGCGACTGGCATCCTTCCCAGCTGTGGACGGCTCTCGGGTCTAGTAGTGTCCCCTCCGGACCCGAGCCGCGCGCTCCGCGGCCTTCAGGGCCGCGCGTTCCCCTGCCGAAGTAACGGCTGCGTCCGCGACCGATGCGCGCGTCAGCGGGCCGCACCGTCCTCGAGCACCCCGCGGGAAGGAAGACGCCATGAAGGGCGTGATCAACAAGGGCATCCAGGAGCTGGTGGAGGAGAAGTTCGGGCTGGAGGCCTGGGAGGAGGTGAAGCGACGGGCCGGCTGCCACGAGCCCTTCTTCGCCACCCATCGGGAGTACCCCGACGAGATGACCGCGGACCTGGTCGAGGCCGCCGCCGGCGCGCTGGGCCTGATCGAAGGGGTGTGCACGCTCTTCGACGAGGAGCTCTCGGTGCGGGAGATCTCCTGCGCCCTCGAGGGCGATCCCCGCTGCACCATGGAGGTGAGCTTCCCTTGAGCCGGGCGCCATTCACCGCGGGGGTCGACCTCGAGCAGCTCGCGGCCACGGCCCCCTTCGCCCTGCTGCTGGACGCGGAGCTCGTCGTGCGCTGGGCCAGCCCGCAGGTCTTGGCGCGCGTCGGGGGGGCGCTGGGCATGCGGGCCGGCGAACTCCTGGAACTGGCCTCGCCGCGGGAGCCCCCTACGGCCGAGGCCATCCGCGCCCGGATCGGCGCGCCGGGCGAGCTCATCCTCGGGCCGCGGCAGTCGGACCTCCCCCTCCGGGGCCGCTGGATCGAGGCGGGCGCCGGGCTCCTGCTGCTGGCGGCGCCAGACGTCCGACGGAGTCACGACCTGGCCTGGCTCTCCATGGACGACCTCCCCCACGACGAGCACCTGCTCGACCTGCTCACCCTGCGGGACGAGCTGGATTCCTCGATGACCGACGCCTCGGTCGCGATCGCGCGCCTCGAGGAGCAGACGGGGGAGCTCGAGCGTTCCAGGGGCGAGGCCGAGGCGGCCAACGCCGGGATGCGCCGGGAGATCGCCGTGCGCGAGCGCGTCGAGGGGCAGCTGCGCGCGGCCCGCGAGCGCGCCCAGGCGGCCAACCGCGCCAAGAGCGAGTTCGTGGCCAACATGAGCCACGAGATCCGCACCCCCATGAACGGGATCATGGGGATGACCGAGCTGGCCCTGGGCACCCAGCTCACGCCCGAGCAGCGCGAGTACCTGCAGATGGCCAAGGCCTCCGCGGACGCGCTGCTGGTCCTGCTCAACGACATCCTGGACTTCTCCAGGATCGAGGCCGGCCAGCTCTCCATGGAGTCCCTGGACTTCGACCTGCACGACGTGCTGGGCGACACCCTGAAGGCGGTGGTGATCCAGGCTCACGAGAAGGGCCTCGAGCTGGCCTGCCGCATCCCGCCCGAGGTGCCGCGCTGCATGTCGGGAGATCCGAGCCGCCTGAGGCAGATCCTGATCAACCTGGTGGGCAACGCCGTCAAGTTCACCGAGCGTGGAGAGGTGACGCTGGAGGTCGCCACCGAGCTCCGCGGCGAGCGGGAGCTCGACCTGCACATCAGCGTCACCGACACCGGGATCGGGATCCCCGCCGAGAAGCTGGCGGCGGTCTTCGACGCCTTCTCCCAGGCCGACGGCTCCATCACCCGTCGGTTCGGAGGCAGCGGACTGGGCCTGGCCATCTCCGCCAGCCTGGCGAAGATGATGGGGGGTCGCATCGAGGTGGAGAGCGAGGTCGGTCGGGGCAGCTCCTTCCACCTGCGGATTCCCTTCGTGCCCGGGGAGGGGCGCGTCTCCCCGGAGGAGACCTCGGAGCGCTCCGACCGGGGCGCCTCCAGCGGCATCCGGATCCTCCTGGCCGAGGACAACGCGGTCAATCAGCGGCTGGCCACCACCCTGCTCGAGCGGATGGGGCACTCGGTGGTGCGGGCCTCCAACGGAATCGAGGCCCTGGCGGCGCTGGAGCGCGAGCCGATCGACCTCGTGCTGATGGACGTGCAGATGCCGGGGATGGACGGCTACGAGACCACCGCTCGCATCCGGGAGCAGGAGCGGAGCACCGGCCGTCACCTGCCCATCGTGGCCCTGACGGCGCACGCCATGGTCGGGGACCGGGAGCGCTGCCTGGAGGCCGGGATGGACGACTACGCCACCAAGCCCATCCGGCCCGAGGAGCTGGCGGCGGTCCTGCAGCGCCGGCTCGGGCCGGTCGAGCGGCCGGGCGGCCCCTGCCGGGCCTGAGCGGAACCGCGGTTTCGCGGGCCGGTCCGGCTCCCGGCGAGCCTACCCTGGTGCGGAAGCCGCACCCTGGAGGAGCCATGACCCGCCCCGTTCCCGCGCGATCCGGAGCTCTCGATCCCCGCTCGTGGGGCCCCCTCGGCGCCGCGCTGCTGCTCGCCGCGGCGGCGATCGCCCAGGAGGAGGAGCGAGGCGCCCTCGAGCTCGCCATCCACTTCGACGCCGAGCAGTGCGCCGAGGCCGTCGACGGCCGCGTGCTGCTCTTCCTCGCCAGGGACCGTCGGAGCGAGCCCCGCTTCCGCTTCAGCGGCGGCCTGGACACGGTCCAGGGCTTCGGGATCGACGTGGAGGGCCTGGAGCCGGGCGAGGCCGCGGTGATCGACGGGGGGGTCTTCGGCTTCCCGCTGCGGAGCCTGGCCGATCTGCCGCCCGACCGCTACGTGGTCCAGGCCCTGCTCCACCGCTACGAGACCGTGCATCCCGCCCACGGCCACGAGCTGAAGCTGCCCCTGGACCGGGGCGAGGGTCAGCGGTGGTACGCGGCCCCCGGCAACCTGTACAGCACCCCGCGCCGGGTCCGCATCGATCCGGCCGCGCCCGAGCGCGTCGAGATCCGCCTCAACCGGGTCAACCCGCCGGCGCCGCCGGCGCCCGAGGACACCCGCTACGTCCGTCACCTGCGCATCCAGAGCGAGCTCCTGACGGACTTCTGGGGGCAGCCGACGCACCTGGGCGCCCACGTGCTGGTGCCGGAGGGCTTCGACGAGCACCCCGAGGCGCGCTACCCCCTGGCCATCTTCCACGGCCACTTCTCCCGCGACTTCGGCGGCTTCCGCGAGGAGCCTCCGGATCCCGACCTCGAGCCCGACTACAGCGAGCGCTTCGGACTGGAGGGCTACAACCGGATCGTCCAGCAGGAGGCCCACGACTTCTATCGGATGTGGACCGGCCCCGGCTTCCCGCGCCTCCTGATCGTCGAGCTCCAGCACCCCAATCCCTTCTACGACGACTCCTACGCGGTGAACTCGGCCAACCTCGGCCCCTATGGCGACGCGATCACCTACGAGCTGATCCCCGCGATCGAGGAGCGCTTCCGCGGCCTGGGCGAGGGCTGGGCGCGCTTCCTCTACGGCGGCTCCACCGGCGGCTGGGAGGCCCTGGCCGCGCAGACCTTCTACCCCGACGAGTACAACGGCTGCTTCGCGGCCTGCCCCGATCCCATCGACTTCCGCGCCTACGTGCAGGTGGACGTCTACGAGGACGACAACGCCTACTGGGAGGAGGGTCCCTTCAAGCGAGTCCTGCGGCCGTGCGGCCGCAACTGGCTGGGGCAGCTCGTGGGGACGCTCCGGGACTACAACCACCGCGAGCTGGTTCTGGGCACCCGGAGCCGCTCGGGCAGCCAGTTCGACGCCTGGCAGGCGGTCTTCTCGCCCCGGGGCGAGGACGGCTATCCCGCCCCCATCTGGGACAAGCTCACCGGCGAGATCGACCGGGACGTGGCCGCCTACTGGCGCGAGAACTACGACCTGCGCCACATCCTGGAGCGCGACTGGGCGACGCTCGGGCCCCGGCTGCAGGGCAAGATCCACATCTACTGCGGAGACATGGACAACTGGTACCTCAACAACGCCGTGTACCTGATGGAGGACTTTCTGGAGAGCGCCGCGGATCCTCCCTACGGGGGCCAGGTGGACTACGGCGACCGCGCCGAGCACTGCTGGAACGGCGACCACGAGAACCCCAACGCGATCTCGCGGCTGCGCTACAACTGGATGTACCTTCCCCGGATCCTGGAGCGCATCGAGGAGAGCGCTCCGCCCGGCGCCGATCTGACCAGCTGGAGGTACTGAGCCCTCGCGGGCGGGCTCACTGCAGGCGGATCGTCTCGCCCTGGAGCACGGCCTGCTGGCCCACCACGAGCGGCCGTCGCGCTCCGCTCCGGCCGAGCCACCAGACCGCGCCGGGGGCCACCCGGCCGTCCCCGTTGGCGCCCTCGGTGCAGTAGGGCAGGCGCAGGCGCGCCGTGCCGTCCTCGCCCACCTGGACGCGATCGGCGTGTCGCAGCCGCAGTCCAGCCTCCCGGTACTCCACGGCGAGCTCGACGGAGAGCTCGGCGCCGGGCGCGCCGCGGGCGGTCAGCACGGCGCCGGGCACCACCTCCCAGATCCAGCCCGCCGGCGTCCTCTTCACGAAGCTCTGCAGAGGCGATTGGGGATCGGGGATGGGTGAGGCGTGCACGAGGCGCAGGAAGCGCAGGGGCTCCCTCACGCCCCACTGCGGCGGTTCCCCGCCGGCTCCGGCGATCAGCATCCGGCACCCCACCGTCCGGAACCACCTCTCCTGCAGCCCCCCCCTCCACCTTCCGGGTCGGCCCCGGAGGTACATGGAATGGAGTCTCGGCGAGACCGACTGGATCATGTTCGGGAGCTGTCGGACGAGCTGCGAGCTGAGCAGGACGTGCCCCGCGCCTCGGCGGCGCAGGATGGCCTCGGCCTCCTCGGGATCCTCGGTGAGGAAGAAGGCGCTGGGATCCGCGAAGCTCTCGGCGCCGATGTAGCTGCCGAAGTTGGTGGCCACGGTGGGCCGTCCGGCGACCCACTCGATCATGTGGCCGAAGCCCCAGTGGGCCAGCACCCCGGCGCCGGCCGCCGAGGGGGGTCGTTCGCTCAGCCAGGAGCACATGCCGCGCGCGCACTCCTGCTCCCGGCGAAGCCCGCTCTGCGGCGGCGCCTCCGATCGGATCTGGTCGGCGGCTCGCTGCAGCGTGTGCCACTGCGCGGCGGCGGCCAGCAAGAATCCGCCGCCGACCGCCATCCAGGGCGAGAGCTTGCGCCGGGCGGCCATCCGCTCTCCCGTCGGCCCGAGCCACGCTCCCAGGGCCACGGCCAGGGGCATGGCCAGAGGTTCGGCGAAGCGCATCTGCGCGCCGGCCTGCAGCGCCAGCAGGGGGACGGCGACGACCCAGGGGAGCAGGGCCAGGTCGCGGCCGCGCAGGAGCGCCGCGAGCATCGCGATCCAGGCGATGGGCAGCAGGGGCGAGGCCCATCCCAGCCAGTCGAAGAGCTGCAGGCGCCCGCTCGGGCCGCTCTGGAAGAGCGAGGAGGACTCCTGGACGTTCGACATGAACGAGTTGGAGCCGGAGGCCCACTGCAGGGCCTCGCGCACGCCCGCGCCGGCGGGCGAGATCAGCAGCGCCGCGGCCGCGGCGGCCAGCCCCGCGGCGGCGATCCAGGGGGTGCGGCGCAGGGCCGTCGATCCCCTCCCGAGGAACGGCAGGGGCAGGAACACCAGGGCGCCCAGCAGGAGCCAGGTGGGGTGGAACCAGGACAGGTTCACGAGCGTCCAGGGCGAGGCCTGGTTCCACGGGCTCGCCATCGCCGCGGGCAGGACGACCGCCAGGGCCGCCAGGTGAAAGCCCAGGCCGAGCGCCGCCGTCCCCGCTCGCGGTCTTCGGGCGTGCATCAAGAGCAGTATCCCGAGCAGGACCTGCACCTCGAGGACGTACAGCAGGAAGGCCACCCACGAGCCCAGCCCCAGCCCCGCCAGCGCGCCGGCGGCGACGCCCAGCAGGGCGCATCGCCGGGGGCGCCCGATGCCCTTCCCTCGCAGCGCCACGGAGAGGAGCAGCAGCATGGCCGCCTGCAGCAGGGACACGAAGGCGTGGTGATCTCCGTTGCCCAGGCGGCTGTAGAGGATCGACGCCATGAGCAGGGCGCAGTACCCCCCCGCGAAGGCGGCGGCCGTCCTCCCGGCCAGCAGGCCGGCGGCGAGGGCGGCCAGGCAGGCGGTCAGGACCCCCAGCGCCACGGGCAGGCTGCCGGTGAAGTGCTCGACGAACGCCCGCCGGGCCTCGATCTCCTCCGGAGCGAAGGGCGCCATCAGGCCCCAGAGCAGGTACGTGTAGTAGGGCGGCCAGGGAATGGGCGCGCCTTCGGGGTGGTTCAGGATCGGGTCGGTGCCCGCGACGGGCAGGCCCTCCTCGAAGGCCCTCTCCACGCGCCGCATGTGGTACAGGCCGTCGGGGTCGTAGCTGACCCACCCCTCCTGCCCGGGAATCTCGAGGCACAGCCCCCGATCGAGCAGGCGGACGGTCGTGGCCGTGGCGGCCACCAGCAGGCCGACGATCAGTGCTCCGACGAGTCCCTTGCCGCGCATGGTGGCGGTGCCCCGGTGGGAGGGCACCGGGGAACACCATAGGCATCCCCGGACGGGACGGGAAGCGGCGGCTCGGGGACCGGGCGCGCCCTCAGTAGCGGTAGCGCCGGGGCGGGGCGGCCCCGATGACCTGCAGGTTGCCGCCGGTGATTCCACCCTCGCCCCGCTGGGACCCGCAGATCTCCTTGTGGGCCCAGCCCTTCTCGATGAGGCCGAGGTAGAGGGGGACCTTCGCCGAGTCGAGCCCCTCCGTGGAGGTGAGGTGGATCACGAGCGGTGAGCGCGTGCCCAGGAGCTCCTTGGCCCTCTCGAGGCGCGCGATGAATCCGTCCACGTCGCCGGGATCGAGATCGATGCCCAGCAGCACCTCCTTGGCCGCGATGCGCTCGGCCCTGGAATCGTCGAGGACCAGGTCGCCCGTGATGAGGAAGGGCTTCCCGGCGGCGGAGAGGAAGTCGTCGACCAGCCCCTCGCCGGGGGACTGCAGGTGTACGACGAGGCCGATCTCCTCCATCTTCCGCAGGGCGGCCCGGCCTGGATCGGTCAGCCGGCCCTCGGCGATCCACACGCCGTCGTCGCCTCGGATGTCCACCCGTCCGAATCCGTAGAACTCCGAAGCGAGCCCCAGCAGGTCCACGTCCCCCGCGAAGGCTCGAAGGTCCGCCAGACCCCGGGTCGCGGATCTCGCCGGCCGGGAGGGGCCTCGAGGCTCGCCCGCCTCCGGCGCCGGGCCGAAGCGCGAGCGCCGGGAAGCCCGCTGTCGGGACGCATCCTCTCGGATCATCTCCAGGGCCTCGGACAGGATCCGGTCGTGCAGGGCCGCCTTCCCGTCCTCCTCCATCGTCACGACCTCCCAGATGCTGTCCTCCAGCCCGGGGTTGAAGTTGGCGATGTTCATCCGCACCCCCTGGTAGATCTCCTTGCGGTTCTCGATCAGGAGGTCCACCTCGGTCTCCAGCGCCAGGTTCATGGCTCCCTGCAGGGCGAATTGCGCGCACCGGCCCAGGATTCCCGGATCGATCTTGGCCGCGTCGTCCTCGGGCTGGTGGAAGTCCGGGTGCCCGCCGCCGCCGGTGGTCATCAGCGCCAGCGACTCGATCCCCTCGACGATGAAGGCCGAGTGATCGCTGCCGCCGGGGCCGCCGGTGCTGGGCTGCACGATCTCCAGGATCTCCGGATCCTGATCCCGCTGGATCACCTCCCAGATGCCGGGGAAGTTCAGGGCTCCCGGCGCGCGGATCGCGTCCCCCAGGCCGACCATGTCGGCGTTGAAGTACGCGACCACCCGATCCAGGGAGACGCCGTCGGTGGGATTGGCGGCGTAGTGCTTGGAGCCCAGAAGGCCCATCTCCTCCCCGGTCCAGCAGCAGAAGACCATGGTGCGCTTGGGTTTGAAGCCGCCCTGGGCCAGGGTGCGCGCCACCTCCATGGTGAGCGCCGAGCCGGAGGCGTTGTCGTCGGCTCCGTTGCGGACGTACCCGTCCCGCATCCCCACGTGGTCCAGGTGTCCACCGAGGATGACGTACTGGTCCTTCAGGCGCGGATCGGTCCCCTGGATCTTGGCGATGACGTTGCGGGCGACGCTGGTCCCGTCCTCCTCGGAGACCTTCAGCACGGACTCGTACCCCTTCAGGCCGACCTCCACCCCGGTCGCGCAGCTGTGGACCTCTCCACCCTTTATCGCCCGGCAGGTGGACTCCACGCGCCGCTGAAAGCCGCTCGGCGACTCCTGCGGATCCGACTTGAGGATCGCGCGGAAGACCCGCTCCTCGATGGTGAAGGTGAGGAAGTGTCGATCCGACAGGACGTCATCGCCCCCCGACCTCGAGGAGGAGCGGCCCCTCGGCTGGCTGCCCTCCTCATCGGAGAGGGGGTCGTAGAGCAGCAGGGCCAGGGCGTCCCGCCGGTACGCGGTCTGCACCTTCGCGTTCGTCTGCGCCTCTTCCTTCCAGGGATCCTCGGCTTCCGGCTCCGCCTCCTCGTCCGACGAGCGCGTGAACCACCCTCGCGCTTCCGGGGCCGAGTGCGGCGAGCCGGTGAACGCGAGGACGATCTTCCCCTCGACGTTCAGGCCCGCGTACTCGTCGAGGCCCTTGTCCGCGGCCGAGATCCCGTATCCGACGAAGACGACCTCGGCCCGGGCCTCGGCGCCGGGCGTGGAGAAGGAGTGGATCCGGAAGTCCCCGTCGTCCGGCTCGAAGGCGCGATCACCTACCGTCAGGCGCGGCACCCCGACGTTCCGCTCGAAGCTCCGGATGGGCACCGCCTGGAACCAGGTGCCGTCCTCTCCGGCCGGTTCCAGGCCCCACTCCTCGAAGCGCGCGGCCACCCAGTCGGCCGCCCTGCGGAATCCCTCCGTGCAGGTCTGGCGGCCTTGAAGCTCGTCCGAGGCGAGGAAGGTGATGTACTCCTTGGCCCGGTTCCCGTCGGCCAGGAATCGATCCTCGCCCTCTCCTCCGGTGGCGGGGGTCAGGAGCGCGGGGAGCAGCAGTGCGGCCAGGGCCGCGGCCTTCGTCGATCCTTGCATGGGGGTCCCTCCTGTGGTCGTTCGCGGGCTCCGGGCACCGGGCGTGAGCCGGTCGAGGTGCATGATACGGCAGCCGCGATGCCGCGGTAGGCTGCCTCCCGCGAGGTCGCGGGATCATGCACGGCCTTGACCTTCGTTTACGCTAGGGCAACGGTCCGTCGTATCGGTAGAGCTCGGCTTCCTTCCCGCCGACGAAGAGCTGCCCGGCGGCGATCCCCAGGCTGAGCGCCTCGGGCGGTGCCGTGGCCAGGTAGGTCCAGTTCGAGAGGTCCTCCGTGAAGTGGATCTCGCCGCCCACCTGGAGCGCGAAGAGGTGCGCTCCTTCCACGACGTGGTCGAGGGCGTCCTCCCACACCACGGTCGTCTGAACCCCGTCGAAGGCGTAGAGCGGGGAGGTGGCGACCTTGCCGCTCAGACGCCGCCACTTGCCCATGCCGTTCGAGTAGACCATCAGTCCGGTCGGCGGGAAGATCACCGGCCGATGGCCGAAGCCGCGGTCCAGCTCGGGGTAGCCGATGCCGATGGTCGATGGAACCGGCAGCAGATCGAGTCCGCGCTGCCACGAGGCGCCGTCGAAGACCAGCGAGTAGTCCCGCGACCGGGAGGCCGAGTTGTTCTGCATGTCCCAGTCGAAGGTCTGGATCCAGACCTTGCCCTGGTGGACGCCGATGAAGTTGAACCGGCTCGAGCATCCCGCCGGGGGCATCTCCTCCATCGACTTGTGCCAGTTCTGTCCCCCGTCGGTGCTCCGCCAGATCGCGGAGGAGCCCGCCGGCGAGGCCTTGCCGCACAGCCACAGGTCCGCTCCTCCCAGGGATCCCATGTCCCAGAGGTGGTAGGAGATGACGGGGTCCCGGTTCTCCCATGGTTCTCCGACGACGTAGTCGGCCACCCCGCCCGGATCGGAGCAGGGCGCGTACAGCTTCTCCCCCATCGGCCGGAAGATGTCGATCGCCTCGGTGTCGGCGAGGAAGCCCGTCGGCTGGAAGGCCTGTGCGACGGGATCGTAAGGCGTGATGGCGATGGGCCCCGTGTTCGCCCCCGTGTCGCCGAAGCCGACGTGCAGCAGGCCCTTCCAGCCCATCAGCGCCCGGATCCGCCGCCCGCGCACGGTCGGCTGCGCCACCGCGTCGGGGTGCTTTCCGATGTACTCGAAGCCCCCCCGCGCCATCTCGCGCGTGTGCTTGCCGGCGGAGCCCTGGGCCGTGGCGCCGCCTACGGCTTCCAGGGTCATCAGAGCGAGGACGACGATTCCGACCATCCCGGTCGACCGGGATCCCTGGGGTCCGATCCGAGGCGTCATGGCAGGGTCCTCCCTGTTTCGCAACCTGCGCTTCACACTACATGAACACCGTTTGCATGCCAAGCTCACCCCCTTCTCGAAGCGCGCGAACCCGCTCTCGTCCCCGTGCTGGCGAGCTCCGGCGGCCCGGCACATAATCCAGAGTGCATCGGGCGCGCCCTGCCCTGCATCCCCACATCCGCCTGCACGATCATCGTCGCTGCATTGCCAGCGGCGAGGAGGTGACCATGCGCAAGCTCCACGTACTCCTGGCCCTTGTCGCCCTGCCGTGCGCAACCCGCGTCTCGGCCCAGAGCGACCCCTATCTCTACTGGACCTTGCTGCCTTCCGAGCAGATGGACGAGATCATCGGCGAGGCCTCGGGCGAGACCGCGTGGAACACGATCCTGGAGACGGGCGGCTACAACCGCGATCGTCCAGCGGAGGAGTACGCGGACACCTTCTACGAGGCGCGCATCATCCACGACCGCCTCGTCCGCTACGGCCTGCCGGGAACCGGTCTGGTGCGGTTCCCGGGAGGTGAGGTCTGGGACGGCGTCAAGGGCGAGCTCTGGGAGGTGTCGCCACTCCGCCAGAAGCTCGCTTCCTATCGGGACATGACGGCCATGCTGGCCCGCGGCAGCCGCGATGCCGACGTCACGGCCGAGCTCGTCTGGGTGGGCGAGGGTCGGGACCGGGACTTCGAGGGTCTCGAGCTCGAGGGCAAGATCGCGGT
>CAZTTG010000004.1:0-25889 GCA_964615935.1 uncultured Planctomycetaceae bacterium
CCGCGCGTCCGGCGCGCGCGCCGCAGGGCGGCGCCGGTGTGCGAGCGCTCGCAGGCCTCGATGTCCTCGGGGGTCCCGGAGGCGAGGAGCTCGCCGCCCCCCTCGCCGCCCTCGGGCCCCAGGTCGATGACCCGGTCCGCCGCCCGGATGACGTCGAGGTTGTGCTCGATGACGACGGCGGTGTGCCCCCGGTCCACCAGCCCCTGCAGCCCGCCCACCAGCTTCTGGACGTCCTGCTGGTGCAGGCCGGTGGTCGGCTCGTCCAGCAGGTAGAGGGTGTGGCCGCGGGGGTTCCGACGCAGGTGCGCCGCCAGCTTGATGCGCTGGGCCTCGCCCCCCGAGAGGGTCGTCGACGGCTGGCCCAGGGTCAGGTAGCCGATCCCGATCTCCTCCATCACCTCCAGCGGCCGCACGATCTTGGGGTGGTTGCGGAAGAGCTCCAGGGCCTCGCTGACGGTCAGGTCGAGCACGTCGGCGATGCTGTGGTCGCGGTAGCGGACCTCCAGGGTCTCGGCGTTGAAGCGGCGGCCGCCGCACTCCTGGCAGGGCACCGTGACCGGGGCCAGGAACTGCAGCTCGACCAGGCGGGAGCCGCCCCCGCCGCAGGCCTCGCAGCGACCGCCGGCCACGTTGAAGGAGAAGCGCGACTTGTCGTAGCCCCGCATGCGCGAGTCGGTCAGGGTGGCGAACAGCTCGCGGATGGGCCCCAGCACCTTGGTGTAGGTGGCCGGGTTGGAGCGCGGCGTGCGACCGATCGGGCGCGAGTCGATGCACACCAGCTCGCCCACGTGCTCCAGGCCGTCGATCCCGTCGCAGTCGACCGGGCCGGGGGTCTCGCGCTCCAGGTGGCGCAGCACGCCGCGCTCGAGGACGCGGTGCAGCAGGGTCGACTTGCCCGAGCCGCTGACCCCCGAGAGCACCGTCAGGGTCTGAAGCTCGAAGGGCACGTCGATGCCCTTCAGGTTGAAGCCCCGCGCGCCGCGTACCAGCAGCCGGCGGCCGTTCCCCGGGCGGCGCTCGGAGGGCGCGGGCATGTCCAGCTCGCCCCGCAGGAGCGCGCCGGTGGGCGAGGCGGCCCGCGCCACCTCGGACGGAGGACCGGTGGCCACCACCCGCCCTCCGCGATCGCCGGGTCCCGGGCCCACGTCGATCAGCCAGTCGGAGGCCCACAGGGTGGCCTCGTCGTGCTCCACCACCACCACGGTGTTGCCGCCATCGCGCAGTAACCGCAGGGCGTCCAGGAGGCGATCGCAGTCCCGCGAGTGCAGGCCGATGGAGGGCTCGTCGAGCACGTACAGCACGCCCTGCAGGGCGCTGCCGAGCTGGGCCGCCAGGCGGATCCGCTGGGCCTCCCCGCCGGCCAGGGTGTCGGCCGAGCGCTCCAGCGAGAGGTAGCCCAGGCCGACCCCCTCCAGGAAGGCCAGGCGCCGGCGGATCTCGGCCAGGAGGTCGCACGCGATGCGCGCCTCGCGCCCCTCGAGCTCGAGGGAGTCGAGGATCGCCCCCAGCTCCCCCACCGGAGCCCGCGCCAGGCCGGGGAGGTCGCGCCCCCCCACGCGCACGGCGCGCGCGGCCTCGGACAGGCGGCTGCCCTCGCACTCCGGACAGCGCACCGCGCTCAGGAAGCGGCCGGCCGGCCGGCGCCCGCGCTCCCAGGCCCGCTCCAGGGCCGGCAGCACGCCGCGGAAGCGGCGCTGCCGTCGGATCGATCCCTGGAAGCGCGCGCCGTTCCAGCTGGTGGTGCTCTCGAAGCGCTCGGCCCCGGCGCCGTGGAGCACGACCCGGCGGGCGCGCTCCGGGAGCTCGCGCCAGGGCGTGTCGAGGTCGAAGCCTCGCGACCGTCCCACCCGCTCGAGGAAGTCGAAGCCCACCTGGGGAAAGGACAGGCCCCCGCCGTTCCTCTTGGTGACCGACAGGGCTCCCTCGCGCAGGCTGAGGGCGGGATCGCGAACGACCCGATCCACGCTGGTCTGGCGCAGCTCGCCCAGCCCGCCGCAGGCGGGGCAGGCGCCGTGGGGGGAGTTGAAGGAGAAGAGGCGCGGCTCCAGCGGCGGCGCCTCGCGCCCGCAGCCGGGACAGGCGCGCAGGGTGGAGTAGGTCCGATCGCCCTCGCGGGTGGAGACGACCACGTCACCGCCGCCCAGGTCGATGGCCTGCTCCACGGCCTCGCGCAGGCGGGTCAGGCCGGAGGCGCTGGAGGCGTCGGGCTTCAGCCGGTCGACCACCGCCTCGATGGTGTGCTGCCGGTAGCGCGCCAGCTCCCCCACCTCCTCCACGCGCAGCACCTCTCCGTCCACCCGCGCGCGGATGAAGCCCTTGCGCTGCAGGTCCTCGAAGAGGGCCCGGTGGTGGCCCTTGCGGCCGCGCACCAGCGGCGCCAGGACCAGGGTCGGCCGCCCGGCGTGCTCGCGGCCGACCTGCTGCACGATCCCCTCGGGAGTCTGCGACGCCAGGGGTCGGTCGCAGCCCGGGCACCAGGCGGTCCCCGCGCGCGCGAAGAGCACCCGCAGGTGATCGTAGATCTCGGTCATCGTGCCGACCGTGGATCGCTGTCCGCGGCCGGCGGCGGCCTGGTCGACCGCGATGGCCGGGGACAGGCCCTCGATGCTCTCGACCTCGGGCTTCTCCATCCGGCCCAGGAACTGACGGGCGTAGGCCGAGAGGGTCTCCAGGAAGCGCCTCTGCCCCTCCCGGAACAGGGTGTCGAAGGCCAGGGAGGACTTGCCCGAGCCCGAGACCCCGGTGATGGCCACGAGCCGGTTTCGGGGGATGTCGACGTCGATGCCGGCCAGGTTGTTCTGGCGCGCCTGGCGGATCTGGATCGAACCGGAACTCATGGAAGAGAGGCGAGCACCCTCCTCGGAGCCCGCGGGAGCCGCCGAAAACCGACCGGTTGAACCCCTATCGCGAGACTTGCCGGGAGGAGGCAAGGCCCGCCATGGTAGCAGGGGTCCCTTCCACCCGGAAGGGCTCCGGCCGCGCCGGCCGAGCTTCTCCGCGGGTTCTCCTGCCCCTCGGCGGGAATGCGGCCCGGGCCCTCAGTGGAGCACGCGCTCCCGGACGGCCCCGTGCAGGCCGGGCCCCGCGGCCACGATGTGCCCCGAGCGCAGCCAGTCCTGCCCCCCGTCCGCGTCCGTCACCACGCCCCCCGCCTCCAGCACCAGGAGGGCGCCCCCGGCCACGTCGTAGGGGGTCAGGTGCAGCTCCCAGAAGCCGTCGAAGCGACCGGCGGCCGTGTAGGCGAGGTCGATGGCGGCCGATCCCATGCGCCGCAACCCCCGCACGTCGTAGAAGAAGCGGCCGAAGTTGGCCAGGTTGTCGTGCTCCAGCTCGCCCCGCCGGTAGGGGAAGCCCGTGGCCAGGATGGCCTCGGAGAGCCCGGTGGCCCGGCTCACGCGGATCGCGCGGCCGTCCAGGAAGGCGCCCCCGCCGGCCGTAGCCGTGAAGGTTTCGCCCAGGCGGGGCAGGTGCACGACCCCCACCAGGGGCTCCCCGCCGCGGTACAGCCCCATGGACACGGCGAAGCAGGGCAGCTGGTGGACGAAGTTGTTGGTCCCGTCCAGAGGGTCGATGAGCCAGCGCAGCTCCCCGGGCCCCCCCGGCGCGTCGCGCGTCTCCTCCTCGGCCTCGATGGCGTGGTCGGGGAAGGCCTCCCGGAGCCGGGTCGTCAGGAGCCGCTCGCTGGCCACGTCGGCGGCGGTTACCAGGTCGCGAGCCGCGCTCTTGGAGCCGACCTGATCCTCCCTCAGGTGGCCCAGGTGCTCCAGGAGCACCTCACCGGCGTCCCGCGCCGCCGCCACCGCGACCTCCAGGATTCCCGCAAGCTCATCCGTGCTCGGCTCCATCGCATGGTCTCCAGGTGGCCAGGAGACCAGCCCGAGGCGAAGGAGGGAACCCGAGAGCCGGGAAAAGGCGAGGTCCAGGCCCCTACCCCCCGGTCACGATCCGCTCGCAGATCTCGTCGCCCATCGGCTTCCAGCAGGAGGTGTTCAGCCCGCCGTGCGCCGGGTAGGAGACCAGGATCGAGAAGGCGTACCGCCGTCCGCCGAGGGACTCGGCGAAGCCCGAGAGGGCGCTGGTGCCCTCGATGAAGCCGGTCTTGGCCCGCACCCGGCCCCGGGCCGGCGAGTCCCGCATGCGCTTCTCGAGTGTCCCCGACTCCCCCGCCACGGCGAGGGAGTCCAGGAAGGCCTCCGCGGTCTCGCCTCCGAGCTCCCACACCCCGGCCAGGAGGGCGGTGAGCTGCCGCGCGGTGACGCGGTTCTCGCGGGAGAGGCCCGAGCCCCCGATCTGCACCAGGCCCTCGGCCGATGCGCCGAGCTGCCCCAGGGCGCGCGCCGTGGCCCGGGCGGCGGCCTCGCGGGTCCCGGCGCCCTCCACCGCCTGACCGGTGGCCAGGAAGAGCTGATCGGCCACGGAGTTCATCGAGTGGCTGTTGATCGGCACCAGGAGGTCCGAGAGGGGGGAGCAAAGCCGCGCCAGCACCGGGCCCCCGGCGGCGCCGCGCTCGCGGCGCAGACCGCCGCGCACGCGGATCCCACCGCGCTCCAGGGCGCCCAGGAGGGCGTGGCCGAAGAGCAGGACCGGGTCGGGGTGGGCGAAGGAGTCGGACCAGCGGCTCACGCTCTTGGGGATGCGCCCGCGGACCAGGGCCCGGTCGCGGTTGGCGCCCACGTTCACGCTGAGCCGTCCCTTCGAGACGGTCTCCACCTCCAGGACGGTCCTCAGCCCGCAGGGGCTGGGCCGGAGCCGGACCTCCGCGGCCCGCCCGGCCGCGGTCGAGATCACGGTGGCGGTGAGGCAGCCGCCGTTGGCGCTGAAGCCGCCCGCCAGCGCGCAGTAGTCGTCCCAGTGCTGGCTGGCGTCGGGCCAGCCCGCGGCCGGGGCCGGCGGGGCGAAGCTGCCCTCGTCGAGCACGAGGTCCCCGGCGACCTCGGTCAGGCCGCCCTCGACGAGCTGCTCCACGAGCGGCGCGAGGAGGTGGGCCACCGCGCCCTCGGCGTCGGCGTCGTAGAGGGGGTCGCCCGCGGCGCGCACCACGAGGTCGCCGTCGAGGACGCTGCCGCGGAAGGGGCCGGCAGCCTCGAAGGGGGTGATGAGCTCCCAGGTCGGCCCGAGCAGGACCAGGGCGGCGGCGGTGGTGAGCAGCTTGGCGCTGGAGGCCGGCCGCAGCGGCAGGTCGGCCTGCCGCGCGACCACCTCCGCGCCCGAGCCGAGCTCCACCACGTGCACGGCCACGGCCACCCGGCTCGCGTCGACGCGTCCGCCGCTCTCGCGGGCGGCTCTCGCGCAGGCGTTCATCACGGCGCGGCGAACGCCGGCGGCGAGCTCGCTCGAGCGGGCCGTCTGCTCCGCGGGGACGGGGGCTTCCCGTCCCCTGGCGCCGCGGGGAGGATCCGGGGAGGGCCGGGCCGCGTCCGCGACGATCGGGGCCTCGGCCCGCGGGGGGCCCACCGTGGAGTGCTGGGCCAGGAAGGCGGCCAGGGCCACGAGCAGCGCCACGGGCGCCAGCCGGAGGAAGAGCCTTCTCCCGCTCATCTCCGGGGGGGAGGGGGCCGGTCGTCGTCGCTGGCCAGGATCCACACGGCGTTGAAGCCGAGCTGCGCGGTGTGGGTGACCTTGTCCTGGTCGACCCCCTCGATCGTGTCGCGCCAGGTGTGGTAGTCCTTGTTCCTCGAGACCGGCAGGCCCTCGAAGAGGAAGAGGGAGGGGATGCCCACGTCGTGGAAGGGCGCGTGGTCCGAGCGGTCCCACAGGTGATCGGGATCGCTGCGGGGGATCTCGAGGTTCTTGATACCGGTGCGCGACAGCCTCCGCGCGCGGGTGAGCACGTCCTCCAGCTCGGGGTTGGCGTGGACCCCCAGCACCACCACCTGGTCGGCGCGGCCGCGGCCGATCATGTCGAGGTTGAGCATGGCCACCGCGCTGGAGGCCGGGACGGGCAGCCGCCGGGCGAAGTCCTCGGAGCCCAGGAGGCCGACCTCCTCGCCCGCGAAGGCGACGAAGATCGCCGAGCGGCGCGGCCCGGCCGCGGCCACGGCCTGCATGATCTCGAGCATGGCCGACACGCCCGAGGCGTTGTCGTCGGCGCCGTAGGCGATCCTGCCGCGGGGGCCCACTCCGATGTGGTCGTAGTGCGCGCCCACGATCACGTACTCGTCCGCCAGCTCGGGATCCGAGCCGGGCACCCAGCCGGTCACGTTGTCCACCTCGACCTGGGCGGTGCGGGTCTGGCTGGTGAGCCGCACCCGCACGCCCTCGAGCACGCGGCTGGCGGGTCGCACGCTCTTGTCGATCCTGCGCGCGATGGCCAGGACGTCCTGGCCGAGGATCCGGTCGGCGACCCCGGCGGTGATCTCGAGCACCGGGATCCGCTCGGTCTTGCGCGGCCGGGAGACGGAGCGGTTGCGGCCCTGCCACGAGGCCCACTCGTGCCGGAAGTCGAGCTCCGGCGGCTCCAGGTCCACGGGGGGGTGGCCCTTGGACTTCTCCGCGCCCGCCGGCGTCTGGGGCAGGCGCCGCACCACCAGGATCGCCTTCGCGCCGCGGCGCGCCAGCTCGCGGACCTTGGCCCACAGGGAGGCCGCCTCGGTCACCTCGAAGCCCTCGAAGCGCCGGGAGTGCCGGGGCTCGCCCTCGAGGATCAGGGCGATGCAGCCCTTGACGTCCTTGCCCCTCAGGTCGTCGTAGCGATCGCCGCGGGACTCGATGCCGAAGCCGAGGAAGACCACGTCGCCGACGGCCGAGCCGGCGAGGTCGTGGACCGGGACGAAGTCGCGGCCGAGCTCGAAGTCGACGGGCTCCTCCCCCTCGATCTCGAGGCGCAGGGCGCACTCCCCCGGGTCCGGCTCGGGGAGGCGGCGGTGGAAGGTCCAGAAGTAGGGCTCCAGCCCGTCCGAGGCCTGGGTGGAGGCCTCGGCTCCGCCCGTTCTCGGGCTCCCGCCCGGCAGCTTCGAGAGCGGCAGGAGCCCGGCGTCCCGGTAGAGGGTAGCGATGTAGCCGGCGGCCCGCTCCTGCCCCGCGCTGGGCGTGCCGCGCCCCTCGAGGGGCGCGCTGGCCAGGTTCCAGAGGTGCAACTCGACGTCCTTGCGCACGATGGTCCGCGCGCCGGCGGCGTGGGTAGGGGCCGCCGAGGGGGCGGCCGACGCGGTCCAGGCGAGTGCCAGGGCCAGCAGCGCGGGCGCGACGGCCGATCGACTGCGAGCGAGGGGCATCGCGCCAGTCTACGCCAAGGGCGCCCCGGACGGGAGCCGGGGTCCGGACGCCGGCTCGGAACGGCTCAGGGGCAGACCGAGAACTCGATTCCGTCCGACAGCCCCGTGGTGCTCGGGCTCTGCGGGTCGCGGTACCAGTACTGGCCGTCCACCTGCACGCCGAGGATCAGGTTGGGGTCCTGCCCGCCCTGCATCCAGGCGTTGAAGTCGAAGGCGAAGGTCCCCGAGCAGTCGGCCGGCGGGGGGTTGCCCCCGGAGGACTGCACCCCCGTGCGGCGGGTGGGCGGCTTGACGCACAGGATCCCGCCCTGGAAGGGCAGGGCGTAGCGCCCGGAGAGGCCGTAGAAGAGGATCCCGTTCTTGTTGTTGATGACCTGGTCGGCGGTGATGTCGAAGGGGCCGGGCGCGGTGAGGCTGGGCTCGCCGGCGTGGCCGATGGCCGGGGTGCAGCCCTGCGAGCTCACCTTGGCGGTGCAGTAGATCTCCGGCGAGGGGCAGCCCGCGGCGGTCCACAGGGCGGTGGCCATGACGCGCGGGGAGGCCATCTCGGTGTTCAGCCAGGCATCCAGGAGGTCGTCCCCGGTCTGCCCCAGGAAGGCGCTGGTGCCGTCGTTGGCGAGGTACAGGAACTGGACGTACTCCCAGCTCGTGGACTGGTAGAGGAGGGCGATCTCGGCCATCGCCGCCCCGATCGGGGGATCCAGCTCGACCTCGTCGTAGTGCTCGTACGCGCCTCCCGCCCCGGGGTTCCCGTACTGATCGGCGGGCACGGGCAGCACGTTGCGCGCCACCGCCTGGTCGTGGTCCAGACCGTAGGGCGGGATCCGGTTGTCCTTCACCACGGTGTTGTTGAGGACGAAGCGGAAGGTCTCGAAGCTCGTCCCGGGGGGCTGGGCGGCCAGCTCGCCCAGGGTGTGCACCACCGCCTCGCTGACGCGGTCAAAGGAGAGGGCCAGGTCGGAGGGGTAGCCCAGGGCCAGGAGCTGCTGCGCCCACTCGGAGGTCATCCCGTAGTGGGCCTCGTAGACCCGGCCGTGGGGGTCGTGAAGGTCCAGCAGGGTCTCCACCTGGGCGGGAGCGCCCCCGATGGTCACCGACAGGGGGCCGTAGGCGCCGTCCTCGCGCAGGAGCGCTCCGCCGGCGTCGCGCCACTGGGCCGTAGGCGCCGTCCTCGCGCAGGAGCGCTCCGCCGGCGTCGCGCCACTGGACGTTCAGCCACATGCGGCGGCCCTCGGGATAGCCCGAGATCAGCTTGTGCCCGGTCAGGTTGACCACCTTCAGCTCGTCGTCCTGGACCGAGAGGCTGGCCGAGCGCGTCAGGTTGTGCTCGGCCCGGGCCTTGCCGGCGTCCAGGGCGGCGATCTCGCCCGCGGAGAGCCCACCGCCCAGCACCAGCTCGCCCTGCGCGTCCATGTACTGCAGGACGTCGCCCATCCAGTAGTTCCCCCCGGTCTGGTCGTGCAGCGGCAGGTCGGCCCGCACCGGCGCGTTGTTCTTGTTGCAGCCCTTGCCCTCCTTCGGCGGCATGTGGCAGCTCTGGCAGGTGAAGGTGCGCGGCGTTCCGTCGAGGTAGTTGCCGTCCGGCGAGGCCGCCGTGGCCGCCAGGTAGGCGTCCTCGAAGGCCCCCGCCTGGAGCTCCGCCGGCAGGTTGAGGTAGTCCGACACGAGCGTCTGCGGGGCCAGGCTGGCCTTGTGCTCGCTGTAGGTGCGCTCGACGATCCCGTACTGGTAAGGGAAGTTGTTGAAGGCCGCCTTGCCGTCGACCGGCGCGCCCGGCACCCCGCTGAAGGATCCGGGCGAGAGCGGCGTCATGGCGCCGTGGTTGTGGGCCAGGTCGCCGACGGCCGGGTTGGACACGTCGTGGCAGGTGCCACAGAAGTCCTCCGAGCGGTGGAAGGCGGACTGCTGGAAGCCGTGGGGCGAGGCGGGATCGGCATAGGGGCCGATCTTGGCGTTGTTCACCGAGAGCACCCCCATGCCGCTCCCGTAGTAGCCGACCGCCGGCTGGCCCTCGTCGTGGGCCAGGTAGGGCGGGAGCTGCACCCCCGTGAGCTCCGAGCCGTCCGGATTGGTCAGCGCGTGGCAGAGGTCGCAGGAGACCCCCCCCGCGTCCTGCTGCAGCATGGCCGAGCCATCGGTGGGCTCCGATCGGCCCCCGACCCAGCCGTCGTAGATGTGGCACCGCAGGCACAGATCGCCCGATCCGTCGAAGTCCTGCTCGGCCACGGCCACGGTGGCCCAGAAGATGGGATCCCGCGAGGCCTGGGCCATCATGCCGCCCTGCCAGTTGAAGGTCGGCTCTACGGCGGCGTCGTATCCCCCGTGGCAGTTGTCGCACTTGGTGGGCGGCTCGAGGCTGGGGACCTCGAGGGGCTGGGTGCCCGGCTGCTCGATGTCGGTGGGCACGGTCTGCGCCAGGAGGAGACCGAGGGCCGGCAGGCCCAGGGCGATCAGCGCGACGAGGCCGCGCCAGGGCAGACGTACGGGGAAGGAACGAGGGGATCGGGAGGTCATCGGCGGCTCCGGCGTGGGGCGCGGCGGGAAGGGGGGGCGGGTCCCCGCCTCGGCGGAGGTCCCCAGCCTAACCACGAACCGCAAGGCCCGCCGCTTGGCGGCCTCCTATTCCACCGCGTGCACGCTGCCGTCGCGGGCCAGCTCGATGCGGCCGTCGAAGATCCGACCGGCGAGCTCGCGCGCGCGCACCGGATCGACCGGCGGATAGAAGTGGCACAGCACCAGCGTGGAGCAGCCGGCGCGCTGCGCCAGGCGCGCGGCCGAGGAGGGCGTCAGGTGCTCGGGCGTGCCGCTCTCGTCGGGAAGCGCACACTCGGCCACGAGCAGATCCGCGCCGCGGGCCAGGTCGGACACCGCGCCCAGCTCGGCCGCGTCCCCGGTGTAGGCCGCGCTCGCGCCCCCCGACAGATCCGCCCGCCAGCACACCGACTCGTCGGTATGTCCGCTGCGCGCGCAGCGGAGCTCGAGTCCCTCGAGCTCCACGACGGCGACGTCTCCCTCCCCCACCTCGACCTCGACCACCTCGGCGGAGGGATCCGCAACCCACCGCCCGAAGATCCGCTCGCCGCCGGCCAGCACGGCCTTCAGGCCCACCGGCCCGATCAGCTCGATCGGGGGCACCTCGCCGCGGAAGGGGCTGCGCCGCGCGAAGGCCAGCGCCAGGAGGTCGAGGCAGTGATCGAGGTGATAGTGGGACAGCACCACCCGCTCGACCTCGGGCAGCTCGATCCCGCTCCCGGCCAGGGCGCGCACCGTCCCCGGCCCGCAGTCGAAGAGCGTGACGGGCGCGCCCGGCGCGGGGCGCAGGGCGTGGCCCGAGCAGCCGTAGCCGGGTCGAGGCAGGATCGTGCCCGCGCCGAGGACGGTCCAGCTCGCGCCCGGCGGAGGGCTCACCCCCCGGCTCCCCCGTAGCCCCGGGGATGGGCCTGCTCGAAGCGCCAGGCGTCGCCGATGATCTCGACCAGATCGGCCCGCTTCGCCCGCCAGCCCAGGACGTCGAAGGCCCGCGTCCCGCCGCTGATCAGCCGGGGCGGATCGCCCTCACGGCGATCCACCACCCGGGCGGGGACGGGATGGCCGGTGACCTCCCGGGCCGCGGCGATCACCTCCTGCACGGAGAAGCCGGTCCCGGTCCCCAGGTTGCACGCCACCCGCCGCGTCCCGGCCTGCAGGAGCACCAGCGCCCGCAGGTGGGCGTCGGCCAGGTCCTCGACGTGGATGTAGTCGCGGATGCACGTCCCGTCCGGCGTGTCGTAGTCGTCGCCGAAGATCAGGATCTCCTCGCGCCGGCCGGAGGCCACCTCCAGCACCAGAGGGATCAGGTGCGTCTCGGGGTCGTGCACCTCGCCGATGTCGCCCTCCTGCGAGGCGCCCGCGGCGTTGAAGTAGCGCAGGGCCGCCGAGCGGAGGCCGTAGGCGCGGCCGTAGTCCTGCATCATGTGCTCCATGTGCAGCTTGGTGCGCCCGTAGGGGTTGATCGGGTTCTGGGGGTTGGCCTCGGTGATGGGCACCTCCACCGGCTCGCCGTAGGTCGCGCAGCTCGAGCTGAACACGATGTCGCGACAGCCCGCCGCCCGCATGGCCTCCAGGAGGTTCCAGGTGTAGTGCACGTTCTCCCGGTAATAGACCGCCGGCTCGGTCACCGACTCCCCCACGTAGCACTTGGCGGCGAAGTGCACCACGCCGGCCGGCCGGTGGCGCTCGAACACGCCGGCCAGGGCCTCGCGGTCGCCCAGGTCGCAGACCTCCAGGGGCACGTTCACGGACTCCGCGTGGCCGGTGGACAGGTTGTCCAGGACCACCACCTCGACCCCCAGACGCTGGAGGTGGCGCACCGTGTGGCTGCCGATGTAGCCGGCGCCTCCGGCGACCAGGATGGGACCTTCGGGGCAGGGCGGATCGGCGGGCAGGGGGGATGTGCTGGGCTCGCTCATGGTCGGCGGAGGATAGCCTCTGCCCGCGGGGGGTGGGGCGAAATCACGCGCGCGGGGCGGGAGCGACCCGGAAGCCCGCCGCCGCCAGGTCCTCCCAGAAGCCCGGCCAGGATTTCCCCACGCAGCCGGGCTCGCCCACGTCGATCCTGGGCCGCACCAGGCCGAGCAGGGCGAAGCAGAAGGCCATGCGGTGGTCCCCCTCGGGATGCAGCAGCCGGTCGCCCTCCGCGACCCGGCCGGGTCCGATCCGCAGGAAGTCCGCGCCGGTCTCCACCGCCACGCCCAGGCTGGCGAGGCCTCGGGCCAGGACCGCGATGCGGTCGCTCTCCTTGCCGGGGAGCGTCCCCAGGCCGGTGAGCAGGCTCTCCCCCGACCCCTCGATGCTCGCATCGCCAGCGCGCAGGGCCACGGCGGCCGCCACGGCCGCCAGGACCGGCGCCAGGTCGGGCTCGCCGGTCAGGTCCACGACCGCGCCGCGTCGGGGAGGCCCGCCCGCCCGGAGCGCGCCCTCCCCCCCACCCGCGCGGCAGCCGAAGGCCCGCAGGTGCTCCTCGATGCGCACGTCCCCCTGCCCCGAGGTCGGGGGCAGGCCGGGGACGGTGAGCTCACCGCCGACCAGGCAGGCGGCCGCCAGCGCGACCGCGGCCGAGGAGGCGTCCGGCTCGACGCGCAGGGAGCCCGGCGCACGCAGCGGCCCGGCGAGCGCGAAGGCCTCGCCGCCCTCCCGCGCCCGCAGGTCCACCTCCACCCCGAAATTCGCCAGCACGCGGAGGGTCAGGCCCACGTAGGGCCGGCTCGGGATCGGGCCCTCGACCGAGAGGCTCCTCCGCCCCGGATGGGCGGCGAGCGCGATCAGCAGGCTGCTGACCTCCTGGCTGGAGGCGGGGCGCTCCAGCAGGACCTCGGCCGGCGGTCCGCAGGGGACCACCTCGACCGGCCAGGTCCCGCGCCCGCGCTCGAAGGCGCAGGACACGCCGGCGCGCTCGAGGGCCTGGAAGAGGGCCGGGCTGGAGCGCCGCTCCAGGCTGCCGCGGCCCTGGAGTCGGAGGCTCGCCCCGGGCCGGCCGCAGAGGCCCGCCGCGGCGCTGGCCAGGCGCGCCAGGGTGCCGGACTCGCCGACCTCCAGGGGCGAACCCTCCTCCCAGCCGCCGGCCGGCCCGGGGGGGCGCCCCTGGATGCGGAGCCGGTCCCGGGCCTCCTCGGCGCAGCCGATGGCGACCCGGGCCGCCAGCCCGCGGGCGGCGCCGACGTCCCCGCCCTCGGGCAGGCCGCCGAGCCGCGTCTCGCCGCCCGTCAGGGCGGCGCACACCAGAGCTCGCTGGGCGATGGACTTGGATCCGGGGGGGGAGAGGGCCACCGGTGCCGGCAGCGGCCCCGGGCGCAGTCCCATCGCGCCCCCCTTCCGCGAGTCCATGCGCCGGATTGTAGCGGTCCGGGGCCGGCGGCATACTCGCCGCCCCGGGAGCGTCCCGGAACCCGTCCCCACCCCCCCATCAGGAGCCGCCGCCGCCATGAGCGAAGTCCAGCCCTACCTGGGTCGGCAGGACCTTCCCGGTCTGCGCCCGGTCGCCTCGGGCAAGGTCCGCGACATCTACCACCTCGACGACGAGCACCTCGTGTTCGTCACCAGCGACCGCGTCTCGGCCTTCGACGTGGTCTTCCGGGAGGGCATCCCGGGCAAGGGCGCGGTCCTGACGGCCGTGGCCGCGTGGTGGTTCGACCAGACCGCCGACATCGTCCCCAACCACCTGGTGAGCACGGAGGTGGACGAGATCCCCTCCCTCGACGAGAGCTGGCGCGAGAAGCTGCGCGGGCGGGTGATGATCGTCCGCCGCTGCCAGCCCACCACGGTCGAGTGGGTGGTCCGCGGCTACCTGGCCGGCTCGGGCTGGAAGGAGTACCAGCAGAGCTCCAGCGTGTGCGGCGTCCCCCTGCCCGCGGGCCTGGACCTGGCCTCGCGCCTGCCCGAGCCCATCCTGACCCCGACCACCAAGGACGAGGTCAAGGATCGACCGATCACGGCCTCCGAGGCCCGCGAGATGGTCGGCGACGAGGTCTTCGAGCGCGCGGAGCGCGCCTCCCTCGAGCTGTTCCGGCGCGGGGGGGAGGTCATGGAGCCCCTGGGCATCCTGCTGGCCGACACCAAGTTCGAGTTCGGACTGCGCGAAGAGGAGCTGGTCCTGATCGACGAGGTCCTGACCCCCGACAGCTCGCGCTTCTGGCCCGCCTCGGAGTACCGGACCGGCGTCAACCAGCCCAGCTACGACAAGCAGATCCTGCGCGACTGGCTGGAGACCCTGGACTGGAACAAGGAGCCGCCCCCGCCGGCCATCGACCCGGCGATCGTGGAGCGAACCGCGGCGCGCTACCTCGAAATCTGCCGCAAGATCACCGGCTCCTCGCCCGTGGGGGTGCCGGCGTGAAGGTGGCCCTGCTCATGGGGTCCGACTCGGACCACCCGCGCCTGGAGCCCTGCATCCAGCAGCTGCGCGAGCTGGAGATCGAGCTCGAGGCTCGCGTCCTCAGCGCCCACCGCACCCCGCGCCAGATGGTGGAGTACGTGGAGAGCGCCGCCGAGCGCCGGATCGGCGTCTTCATCTGCGCCGCCGGCGGCGCCGCGCACCTGGCCGGGGTGGTGGCCGCGCACACCGACCTGCCGGTCCTGGGGATCCCCATGGACAACCCCCCGCTGCAGGGCCTGGACGCCCTGCTGGCCACGGTGCAGATGCCCGGCGGCGTGCCCGTGGCCTCCCTGGGCACCGGCAAGGGCGGGCCGGTCAACGCGGCGCTCTTCGCGGCGCGCATTCTGGCCCTCGGGGACCCCGCCCTGGCCGGGCGGCTGACCGCCTTCCGCGCGGCGCAGGTCGACAAGGTGGCGGCCAAGGACCGCAAGCTGCAGGAGAAGATCGGGGGCTAGCCCGATCTCCCACCGAGGGAAGGACCACCCCATGCCCGTCGACACGATCCACTGGGAAGGCGAGCTCCCCGGCTTCGCCCGCATGATCGATCAGACCCGCCTCCCGCTGGAGCACCGGAACCTGGACGTGCGCACCGTGCCCGAGATGGTGGACGCCATCTACCGCCTGGCCGTGCGCGGCGCCCCGGCCATCGGGGTGGCGGCCGGCTTCGGCCTGGTGCTGGGCGTGCAGGACCTGGTCGACGCGAGCGCCGAGGAGGTCCACCAGGCCGCGCGTCGGGCCACCGAGACCCTGGCGGCGGCGCGGCCCACGGCGGTGAACCTGCGCTGGGCCCTGGACCGGATGATGGCCCGCGCCGAACGCGAGCGCGGGGCCGCGCCGGGCGGCCGCGAGCTGATCGAGGCCCTGCTGGAGGAGGCCCGGGACATCTGGAGCGAGGACCGCGAGATCTGCGCGAAGCTGGGCGAGGTGGGAGCCGAGCTGCTCTCCGACGGGAACGCGGTGCTGACCCACTGCAACGCCGGAGCCCTGGCCGCGGCCACCACCGGCACCGCCCTGGCGCCGATCTACGAGGCCCACGCCCAGGGCAAGCGGATCTCGGTCTTCGCCGACGAGACCCGGCCCCTGCTGCAGGGCGCCCGCCTGACCTCCTGGGAGCTGATGCAGGCCGGCATCGAGGTCACCCTGATCACGGACGGCTGCGCCGGGCGCGTGATGTACGAGGGCCGGATCGACGCCGTGATGGTGGGATCCGACCGGATCGCCCGCAACGGGGACGTGTGCAACAAGATCGGCACCTACTCGGTGGCCGTCCTGGCCCGGCGTCACGGCGTGCCCTTCTACGTCGTGGCCCCGCTCTCCACCTTCGACCCCGACACCCCCGACGGCGACGGCATCCCCATCGAGGAGCGGCCCGCCGAGGAGATCACCTGCGGCTTCGGCACCCGCACCGCCCCCGAGGGCGCCCGGGTCTACAACCCGGCCTTCGACGTGACGCCGGCCGAGCTGGTCACCGGCATCGTCACCGAGGTCGGGCTGATCGAGCGCCCCGATCGGGAGCGGGTGGAGGAGGCCCTGCGGCGCGGCGGGCGCCTGGGCGTCGGGGCCGGCGAAGCGGGCTCCTGAGGGGAGCGCCCCCGGCTCCTCGCGCGGGCGCCGAATGGCGCCCTTTCCCTTCAGATCGCCCGGCGGCCGCGCCGATCCCATCGGAGTCCGCGGCCCCCACCGCGGTCGGCGCAGATGGGCTCCCCAGGCAAGAAGCGCACCCGGACCCAGGGCCGGGTGGTCGGGACGAAGAAGGCGACCCCCACCGCGGGCGGGCCGCCCAACCCCGACGCCATGTCCCCCGAGGTGGTGGAGTTCATCCAGGCGGTGGACGAGTACAAGCGGGTGAACGACCGCAAGTTCCCCAACCTCAGCGAGCTCTTCGATATCCTGCGGGAGCTGGGGTACCACCGGTAGGCGGCGCGGTCGGCCCGCCGGACCGCGGGCCCTACGGCGTGTAGATGGGATGCGCCCGGGCCACCTCGGCCACCTCGCCCCTGACCCGCGCCGCGACGCCCTGGTCCTCGGGGCTCGAGAGCACGTCCGCGATCCAGCCGCCCAGGCGCATGCAGTCCTCGCGGCCCAGGCCGCGGGTGGTGATGGCGGCGGTCCCCAGGCGGACGCCCGAGGCCTTGGTGGGCGGCTGGGGATCGTAGGGGATCAGGTTCTTGTTGCAGGTCAGGTCCACCGCGTGCAGGAGGTCCTCGGCCTGCTTGCCGTCCAGGCCCACGGGGCGCACGTCCACCAGCATCAGGTGGGTGTCGGTGCCGTCGGAGACGATGCGCAGGCCGCGCTCGGACAGGCTCTCGGCCAGGGCGCGCGCGTTCTCGACCACCCGCCGGGCGTAGTCACCGAAGGCATCGGTCGCGGCCTCCCGCAGGGCGATGGCCTTGGCGGCGATGACGTGCATGAAGGGGCCGCCCTGGCCTCCGGGGAAGATGGCGCTGTTGATGGCCTTGATCCAGCGCTTGCGTCCGACGATGAGCCCCCCCCGCGGCCCGCGCAGGGTCTTGTGGGTGGTCATGGTGACCACGTCCGAGTGCGGCACCGGGCTGGGATGCACGCCGCCGGCGACCAGGCCGGCGATGTGGGCCTGATCGACCAGGAGGGAGGCGTCCACCTCGGCGGCGATCCTCGCGAAGGCCTCCCAGTCGATCACGCGGGAGTAGGCCGAGGCGCCGGCCATGAGGACCCGCGGGCGGACCTCCAGCGCGCGCTCGCGGACCTGGTCCATGTCCAGCCGCTCGCTCTGGCGGTCGACGCCGTAGGCGTGGAACTCGTAGAACACCCCCGAGAAGTTCTTGGGGTGGCCGTGGCTCAGGTGGCCGCCGTGGTCGAGCGACATGGCCAGGACCCGGTCGCGGGGATCGGCCAGGGCCATCAGGGCGGCGATGTTGGCCTGGGTGCCGCTGTGAGCCTGGACGTTGGCCCGCTCCGAGCCGAAGAGCGCCACCGCCCGCTTCTTGGCCAGGGTTTCCACCGCGTCGACGTGCTCGCAGCCGCCGTAGTAGCGCCGCCCCGGGTAGCCCTCGGCGTACTTGTTGGTCAGGACCGAGCCCATGGCGGCCATGACCTCGCGGGAGGTGTGGTTCTCGGAGGCGATCAGCTCGAGCTGGGCCTCCTGGCGGCCCTGCTCGAGGTCGACGGCCTCCCAGACCGTCGAGTCGGTACGATATTCGCTTGCCATGGGCGCAGTCATGATCGTTGGAAGCTCCGCAGGCGAGGGGGGGGGCGGGGACGGGACAGCCCCCCATCTTCTCTCGCCTCGTGTGGAGTTCAATCCACCTGCCCGGATCCCGCCCCGGACCCCCGACCCGAGCCACCGCCGAGACCGAGATGCCCCGACCCTCCCCCCTCCGCGCCCTCCCCGTCCTGCTCGGCCTGGCCCTTTTCGGCTGCGCCGAGCCCGATCCCGCCGGCCTGCAGATCCAGAATCCGCAGGACCCCGCCCGGCCCGGCTTCCACCAGTTCGGCGAGGTGGCCTACGGCGAGCCCCTGGAGCGGAGCGTGCTGCTCGCCAACCGGGAGGGCGCCCCCCTGCGGATCCGCGCCGTCCTGCCCGGCTGCGGCTGCGCCGCCCCGGCCCTGCGCTTCACCGACGCCGCGGGCGAGGAGCAGCTCCGCCGAATGCACCCGGGGGTGGAGCCGGTGCTCCTGCCCAGAGGCACCACCGCCGAGCTCCTGCTCGACATCGACACCGCCGGGGTGCCCACGATCAACCGGCCCTACCTGATCACCGTGCGGATCGACACCGACTCCGAGGTTCACCCCTACCTGACCCTGGAGCTGGCCTTGAAGGTGGTGCGCCCGTTCACGGTGCTCCCCCTGGTCCTGGACATGAAGGACGTCCCGCGCAGCGCGGGCGGCGAGGGCAGCGTGGAGATCGTATCCGCCGACGACGACGGGCGGCGGATCGCGGGGATCGCCTCCAGCTCGCCCGAGCTGGAGGCGCGGCTGGAGCGGATCGAGGGCCTGCAGACCGAGCTGTGGAGGCTGGTCGCCCGCCTGCCCGGCCCGCGCTCGCCGGGCCCCTATCGCGGGGAGATCGCGCTCGACACCACGGGTCCGTTCGGGGAGGGCGAGGGCCCCCCCCTTCGGATCCCGGTGCGCGCCGCGGTGGGAGAGGACGTGTCGGTCTCCCCCTCGCAGATGCTGTTCGGGACGGTGGAGGTGGGGGCCGAGCGGGCGATCGAGGCCCGGCTGTGGGCGCGGGTGCCCGGCCAGCGGGTTCGGATCCTCGCGGCCGAGCTGGAGGGCGATCACGGCGACCTGCTGGCGTTCGACTTCCAGCCCGTGCTGCCCGATCCGGTCGGCCGCAGCGACCGCTGGGTCCTCCGGATGCGGACCGGCGGCGACCTGCCCGCCGGCACCTTCCGCGGGACGGTGGTGCTCTCCACGGACGACCCGCAGCTGGGCGAGATCCGGGTGCCCTACGGAGGGGTGGTGCGGCCCTAGTCGGGGCTAGCGGGGCGGAACCGCTCGGGGGCGCGAGCGATCGGTGACGCTTCCGCCCGGCGACTCCCCTCCGGCGCCTGCCGTGCGATATGGTCTGGGGACCGCGCCCATGAAGCTCCCCTTTGCGCTCCTTCTGCCGGTCCTGCTGGCGGCCGGCTGCTCCCCCGCCACGCCCGCTCCCGGGCCGGACGTCCTGCTGATCTCTCTGGACGCCGTCCGGGCCGACGACCTGAGCTTCCGGGATCCCGAGAGGACCCCCAACCTGACGGCCCTGGCCGCGAGGGGCACCGTCTTCACCCAGGCCATCGCCGGCACGAGCTGGACCCTGCCCTCCCACGCCCAGATCTTCACCGGCCAGCCTCCGCTCCTGCACGGGGTCCAGACCGACGATGCCGCCATCGACCCCCTGACGCCGACCCTGCCCGAGATCCTCCGCCAGCGCGGCTATCTCGCCTTCGGGCTGTGGACGGGCTGGTACCTGGCGGGCGACTACGGCTTCGAGCGGGGCTTCGTCAGCTACGAGAACGCGATGACCGACGGGGAGCTGGGGCAGAGCCGCCTCCGCGAGGCCCTCGACGGCAGCCGGATCCCCGAGGCCTGGAGCTCGATCGGCCAGCGGGAGAAGAGCAGCCACGAGGACGTGACCTCGGCCAACGTGGCCGAGCGCGCGGGCGAGATCGTGGCCGGGCTGGACCCGGACGATCGCCTGCTGCTCTTCGCCCACTTCTTCGATCCCCACTACGACTTCGTGCCGCCGGGCGAGTGGGCGCGGCGCTTCGACCCCGACTACCGCGGCGAGATCGACGGGCGGGACTACTGGGCGAATCCCCGGGTGGCCGATCCGCGCACGGGTCAGCGGGTGGTGGGCGAGCGCGACCTCCAGCACCTGCGCGCCCTCTACCGCGGCGAGATCGGGTGGACCGACGAGCAGATCGGCGCGCTGCTGGAGCACCTGCGCCGGGCCGGTCGGCTGGAGAACAGCCTGATCGTGGTCACCTCCGACCACGGCGAGGAGTTCTTCGAGCACGGCCGCCGGGGCCACAAGCAGAGCCTGTACGACGAGGTGCTGCGGGTGCCGCTGCTCATCGTGCTGCCCGAGTCGATGCGCCGCGACCCCCCCACCCGCGTGGACGCTCAGGTCAGCCTCTCGGACCTCCTCCCCACCCTCCTGGACCTGACCGGCATCGAGACGCCCGAGAGCGTGTGGGGCCGCTCGCTGCGGCCGGCGCTGGAGGGCCAGAGCATCGAGTCGCGTCCCCTGGTGGCGAGCATGTCGCTCTATGACAGCCGCTCCGACGGCAGCTTCCACTTCGAGCTGCACGAGTGTCTGCGCACCCCCGAGCACAAGCTCTGGCGCATCAGCCGCATCGACCAGAGCCTGCGGCCCGAGCTGCGCTTCCTGGTGTACTTCGACCTGGCCGCCGACCCCCTGGAGCGCCGCGGGATGGGAGGCAATCCGGCCGAGTGGATCGCCAACCCGTCCATCCGCCAGGCCTGGGACCGGCTCGAGGAGGAGCTGGCCGCCCTGCGCGCGCACCACGGGGCCCTGGAGCACTCGCCCGACTCCGAGCGCCTGACCGACATGGCCCGCCTCCTGGGGAGCGAGCTGCAGGGGCTGGGGTACGTGGGCGACTGGGACGAGGGGGGGGAGTCGCCGGCCCGCAAGCTGCCCTGGGGCCTGGGCATGCGGCCGCCGGTGGAGGTGCCGGGGGGGCGGTGAGGAGGGGCGCGGACTCGGCACATCCTGGCGGGACGCCCGCGGGATTCCTGCCCCCGATACCGATTCCTGTAGCCGTGAGGCCGCGACCGACGCAACGGCCACAGGAACCGCTCGCGGGGGGAGGAACCAACTGGGCCTCCATCCACCCGCGCCCAGCAGCCGGCCCTCACCCCCCCCCCACCCGGACCCCCTCCCCCCACGCGCGGGCGTGGTCCGAGATGTCGCCGGCCCACTGCTCGATGGGCCTCGGCGTCCAGTCCCAGGGGTTCATGGGCACCGTGCCCGAGCTGCCGTCCTCCTGGTGCAGGACGCAGTGGCTGAGGTTCAGGGGTGCGGCGCACCAGGCGCGCTTGGGGCGGCGGCGGTAGGGCAGGCCCGCGACCGTGGCGAAGGAGCCGAAGCAGATCGAGCGCAGGTAGCGGTCCTTCGCCAGCCGCACGTCGGGGTTCAGCGCCAGGGTGGGGTCCAGGATGAAGGCGTCCGGCCCGCGCGGGCCCGGGGTGATCAGCACGTAGTCGGGGGTCAGCTCGCTGCGGCCGATGGAGCGCAGGCCGCAGGGGTGGTCCTGGCCGGGGCGCAGGCGAGGCTCGACCCACAGGTCCAGGCTCACGCCCTCCCGGGCCAGGGTGCAGCTGGCCCCCATGAGCAGGGCCGTCGCCGGATCCCCCAAGGCATCCCAGCCCATTCCCTCCATGCACTGGATGAACTTGAGGCCGCACCAGCGCTGGTACAGGTAGGGCAGGTCGGCCACCTCGGCCGGGCCCCCCAGCAGGCGCTGGGCCATCTCCGGCAGGGCCTGCTCGGGGTACAGCATCAGGTCGGCCAGGCGCAGCAGGCGGACCCAGGCGGGCGAGCGCGGATAGGGCGAGGGCGGGCGCGAGCAGGGCGGGACGCGGAACTCGCCCCGCTGCATGACCAGCTTGCGGGCCGCCTCCAGGGCGTTGCGGGCGCGCAGGAGCTCGTGCACGTGGCGCCGCAGGATCTGCTCCTCGCTGGTGGCGAAGACGCTGTCGCCCTCGCGGGAGATGCGGGCGTCCTCGATCTGCTTGCCCACCCTCTGCTGGGCCCGGCCCAGCTCGCCGATCTGCCGCTCGAGCAGGTAGGCCAGCCAGCGCAGGGGGGCCAGGTCCGGCTCCAGCACCGGGATGCGGTGGCTCCAGCGCACCGGGATCCAGCGGCCCTCGTGCTCGCGCCAGTCCGAGGCGCGGCGGGGGAAGACGGCGTCGTGGGGACAGGGTCGGAAGCGCTCCACCACCCGATCGGAGTTGGCGAAGGCCAGCTCGGTGAGCAGGCTGGGCACCAGCCCGGTGAGGCTGTCGATCAGGCGCAGGAGGCCGAAGAGGCTGTCGGGCCGCACCGCGCTGGAGAGGTGGAGCGAGCGCGGCGCCAGGCTGGGGGCCAGGAGGTCGGCGCAGAACTCCCGCAGGTCCCGGACGATGGGCTCGGGATCCAGGTTCATGCCTGGGCGACGTCCTGGCCGTCCTCCAGGCACTCGGCCCAGCCGTCGATGACGCTGGCGCAGCGGGGCAGGCGCCGGCCGAAGCCGTCCGACCACTCCTGGAGCTTGCCGAGGACGGCCTCGTCGCTGGGGTCGTGGGCCAGGAGGCGCACCTTGGCCAGCACCTGCTGCTGCAGGACGAGGTCGATGGCCCGCCAGGGATCGAGCTGGATGGCGGTCAGGCTGTCCTGACAGGAGCGCAGGGCCAGGCCGGTGCGCATCGAGAAGGTGGCGCCCTTGGAGCGCAGGGCGAAGTCCAGGTCCACGATGGCCTGGCGCTGCTCGGCGTCCAGCTCCAGCTCGGTCCGCCGGAAGACCTCCTCGGCGTCCAGCGGCAGGGAGACCAGGGCGGCGCGGTCCAGCACCCGGGGCGAGAGCGGGCGGGTGGTGTGGTCGGTGTTCAGGGTGGCCACGAAGCGCAGGGCCGGGGAGAGGGTCACGCTGGTGCGGCCGTTGGTGTCGCGCACCCGGCTCCCCCCCAGGGTGATGGTGCGCTTGGTCTCGTCGTCGCGGAACTCCGCGCACACCAGGATGTCCGAGAGCCAGTACTCCGGCTGGGAGAGGTTGAACTCCTCGAAGATCACCAGCCGCGTCATCCGGTCCCCCCGCTTCCAGGCCTCCTCGGCGGCGATCAGGAAGCTGGTGAAGGGCGTCGGCTCGAACACCCCGTCCACCGGGTTGACGTAGCCCAGGAGGTCCTCGCGCCCGCGCCAGGTGGAGCTGACCGGCACCAGGATCGAGCGGTTCATGTAGGGGTCGTGGATCAGGTGCGTGGCCAGGCTGCTCTTGCCCACCCCGGGGCTGCCGGTCAGCAGGATCAGGTTCTTGGAGAGGGCCGCCACCCGGATGGCCTCCACCACGGCGGTTCCCCAGATCCCGGCCAGCTCCTCCTCGATGGACTCCTCGATCAGGGTCCCCAGGGTCTTCTCGGTCGAGGCCGAGCCGTCGGCCACCGTCGCGGCCTCGACGGCGGGAGCCGCGGCCCGCGCGCCGGCGTCGAGACCGGGGCTCTCGGCCACCGCGTCGACCAGGGTGCTGAGCTGCTTGAAGGAGCGGATCTCGGGGGCCGCGGCGGGGTACAGGCGCCGCCCCGCGCCGGCCGGCCCGGAGCTGGCGCCGTGCTTGCGGGCGGTCTTGCTGGCCTGCTCCAGCCAGTCCTCGATGCGGCTGTGCAGGTGGCGGAAGCGCTTCTCGTCGGCCTCGTCGTACCAGTTGGGCCGGGGCTTGTCGGCGTGCTGCTTGATGTCGTCGAAGAGCCGCACCACGCGGTGCTCGTCGACCTCCCCCAGGTAGCGCCCCCCCACCGACTGGAAGGAGCGGTAGGACGGCCGCGGGATGCCGAGCTGGTGGAAGCGGCTCCAGCCGCGCTCGAAGGGGTGGATGCGCCAGTGCACCGTGTGGCTGAGGTCGATGCGGTCGACCTTCTCGATGCGGTAGGCGCCGTAGAGCAGGCCCTGGTGGGGGTCGTTGCGGCGCTCGGCGATCCCGCTGGGCTCGCGGAAGGCCGGGCCCCACAGGAGCAGGATCTGATTGTCCAGGGCGTGGGGGTTGTCCTCCAGGAGCCAGCTGCCCCCGTTGTCGTCGATGATCAGGTGGGGACCGGCCGGGTCGAAGGTGTGCAGGGCGAAGCAGCGGCCGTCGTTGTGCTCGCAGTAGTCCCGGCGGAAGTCCTCCTTGGCGCCGCAGCTCCAGTTGGCCGGCCGCCGGCAGATGCTCCCGTCCCAGCCCTTGCGGTGGGCGCTGATCTTGCACAGGAGCACGCTCCCCGCGGCGAAGGGCAGGCTGCTCTGGAGGGGGGCCATGGGGCCTACTCTACCACCGACCGCAGGCGGGCGAATCGGCGCTTCCCGAGCTGGACCAGCAGATCGCGCCCGGGGGGCGGGACGAGCCGGGAGGGGTCCCGCTGCACCTCGCCGTCGAGGCGCACCCCGCCGCCCTCCACCAGGCGCTGTGCCTCCTTGCCGGTCCTGCACAGGCCCACCTCGCGCAGGAGCACGAAGAGGGGCACCCCGGCCTCCGGCCACTCGCCCGGCAGGGAGCGCTCCTCCACGTTCTCGGGGATCTGGTGGTCCCGGAACTGGCGGTCGAAGGCCCGCGAGGCGGCGGCCGCGGCCTCGCGCCCGTGGTAGCTGGCGGCGATCTCGGAGGACAGGCGCGCCTTGGCCTCCCGCGGGTGCCCGGCCAGCAGGCCCTCGATCTCCTCCGGGGAGAGGTCGGTCAGGGCGACGAACCAGTCCCGCATGGCGCCGTCCTCGATGCTCATGGTCTTGCCGAACATCTCGCTCGCCGGCTCGGTGAGACCGATGGCGTTCTGGTAGGACTTGCTCATCTTGCGCCCGTCCAGCCCGTTGATCAGCGGCAGGGTCAGGCAGATCTGCGGCGGCTGCCCCACCTGCTCCTGGAGCTGGCGGCCGACCAGCAGGTTGAAGAGCTGATCGCTGCCCCCCAGCTCGAGGTCGCACTCGATCTGCACCGAGTCCCAGCCCTGCATCAGCGGGTAGAGGAACTCGTGGATGCCGATGGGCTGGCCCGCCCGGTGGCGCTCCTGGAAGGTGTCCCGCTCGATCATGCGCGCCACGGTCATGCGCGCGGCGAGCTGCAGCACGTCCTCGAAGCGCATCGCGTCGAACCACTCCGAGTTGCGGTGCACCTCGGTCCGGTTCATGTCCAGCACCAGGGCGGCCTGCTCGGTGTAGGTCGCCAGGTTCTGCTCGACCTGCTTGCGGGAGAGCTGGGGCCGCAGCTTGTTGCGCCCGCTGGGGTCCCCCACCATGGCGGTGCCGTCCCCCACGATCAGGACGATGCGGTGCCCCAGGCGCTGGATGGCGCGCAGCTTGCGCAGGGGGACCGAGTGCCCGACGTGCAGATCGGGAGAGCTCGGGTCCATTCCGAACTTCACCCGCAGGGGCCGGCCCTGGGCGCGCGCGGCGTCGATCCGCTCGGCCAGCTGCTGCTCCTCGATCAGGTGGACGGTCCCGCGGCGGAACACCTCCATCTGCTCCTCGGTGGAAGGCATCGTGTGGGCCACGCGTACTCCCCCTTGCTGGGCTGGCGGCGCGCTCAGCGGCGCGCCGATTGGGGTTGTCGGGTGCGATCAAAGGCGCCCGGCAGCTCGAGGGCGGGCTCCCGACCCCGGTCCTCCTCGAGGCGGCGCTGGCGCTCCTCGAGCCAGCCGACCCAGGCCTGGTCGTCCCCTCCCAGGCGCGCCACACCCGAGAGCCACCGCAGGGAGGGCACGATGAGGGTGCGCTCGCTGGGGATCATCTCGAGGGCCACGGGGACCAGCAGGTCGAGGGCTTCCTCGCGGCGCGCGGGCGCGATCCGCACGGTGCGCTCCAGGATCCGGGGGAGCTGCCGCTGCGGGCTGGCGCCGGCCCCGGAGGGGTCCATGATCTCCTCCCGCAGGAGGCGGATGAGCTCGCCCGGGTCCACCGGGGCGCCGGGCAACCAGGGGGCCAGCCGCACCGCCTCGCAGGAGCGGACCGTGACGCCCATCGCCGGCAGGTCGCGCTCCTCGCGGATGCCGCCGGCGAGCAGGTCCAGCTCCCAGAAGCCCCGGACCGCCAGGGCGCCTCCCAGGGGCAGGTCGAAGGTGCCCAGCTCGAGCCGGGTCGGGCGATCGGGGGTGAACCGGAGCGCGTCCAGCTGATCGAGGACGATGGTGCGCGAGCGGCGGTGCTCGGCCCCGGACACGCCCAGGGCCGTCAGGCCGAAGCGCAGCCGGCCGCCGCCGGCGGCGAGCTGGAGCTCGCGGTCGCCGGCGGTGCCCACGAGCTCGACCCGGAAACGGCCCGCCGCGGCGGGATCCGGCGCGGACTCGAGCCGCAGGTCGAGGGCCTCGACCAGGGCGCGGCCATCGAGGACCCGCTCGTAGGACTCGGCCGCCTCGCGCGCCCGTCCGGTGGGTCCCATGCCCCAGATGCGCCCCAGGATCCGGCGCGCCTCGGGATCCCGGCGCTCGCGAACGGCCTCGCCCAGCTGGTCGAAGGCGGGGCCGAGATCGAGTCCCGTCCGGGCGCGCCGGGCGCCCGGGCGGTGCGCCGCACCATGCGGAGAGGGCGCGGGCGGGCCGGGGGCCGGGCCCCGCCCCGC
>CAZTTG010000004.1:25899-126678 GCA_964615935.1 uncultured Planctomycetaceae bacterium
GGGGGGGGGGGGGGGGGGGGGGGGGGTGGGGGGGGGGGGGGGGGGGGGGGGGGGCGCGGGCCCGGGCCCCCCCCCCCCCCACGCCAGGAGGGCCGCCGTCAGGGCCGCCAGCGGCCGACGACCGAGCGGACCGCGCCGGGACATGACCGCGCTCCCCGCGCTAGCCCTCGCCGCCTTCCCCCGAGGGAGTGCCGGGCGGATCCTTGGGGACCTCCGGCGGGGGCTCCTCCGGGAGGGGCTCGGGGGTCGGCTCGGGAGTGGCTTCCTCGGGAGTCGGCTCGGGAGCCGGCTCCGGGGGGGCCTCCGCGGTCGGCTCCGAGGGTTCCTCGGGGGTCGGCTCAGAGGGCTCCTCGGGGGTCGGTTCCGGCGCGCTCTCCTCGGCGGTCGGCTCGGCGGCATCCTCCGGGGCATCCGGCGCCGCGTCCTCCTCGTCCCCGGCCGCCGCCGCCGCCGCCTCCTGGAACCGGAGGTTCTCGTCGAAGTCGGCGTGCACGAAGGACAGGCCGATCTTGCGCTCCTCGGTGTCGACGCGGATCACCCGCACCTCGACCTTCATGCCCGGCTGCACCACCTCGTCGGGGCTGTTGATCTTGTGATCGGCCAGCTCGGAGACGTGCAGCAGGCCCTCCAGGTCCTCCTCCAGCCGGACGAAGGCGCCGAAGCTGGTGAGCTTGGTGATCTGGCCCGAGAGCAGGTCGCCCACGTGGTAGTTGTTGGGGATCTCGTCCTGCCAGGGGTCGGTGCTGAGCTGCTTGAGGCCCAGGGCGATGCGCTTCTTCTGCCGGTCGACCGAGAGCACCACGCAGCGGATCTTGTCCCCCTTCTTCACCGTCTCGGAGGGGTGCGTGATCTTCTTGGTCCAGCTCATGTCGGTCACGTGCAGGAGGCCGTCGATGCCCTCCTCGATCTCCACGAAGGCTCCGTAGGAGGTCAGGTTGCGGACCGTGCCCTCGATGACCGTGCCCACCGGGTAGTTCTCCTCGACCAGGTCCCAGGGGTTGGTCTCGGCCTGCTTCATGCCGAGCGAGATCTCCTGCTTCTCCTGGTCGATGTCCAGCACCACCACCTCGACGTGGTCGCCGCTCTTGACCAGCTCGGAGGGGTGGTTGACCCGCCGGGTCCAGGACATCTCGGAGATGTGCACCAGGCCCTCGACGCCGTCCTCCAGCTTGACGAAGGCGCCGTAGGACATGATGTTGACCACCTCGCCGACGTTCTTGCTGCCGACCGGGTAGCGGGTGTCGATGCCCTCCCAGGGGCTGGGGCTCTTCTGCTTGAGGCCCAGGGCGATGCGCTCGCGGTCCAGGTCCACCTTGAGGACCATGACCTCGATGTCCTGGTCCAGGTCCACCATCTCGGAGGGGTGGTTGATGCGGCCCCAGGTCATGTCGGTGATGTGCAGCAGGCCGTCGATGCCGCCCAGGTCGACGAACACGCCGAAGTCGGCGATGTTCTTGACCGTCCCGGTGCGGATCTGACCCTCCTCGATGTCCTGCAGCAGGATCTCCTTCTGCCGCTGGCGCTCCTCTTCGAGCAGCCGTCGGCGGGAGATCACGATGTTCATCCGGTCCTCGTCGATCTTGATGATTCGCGCCCGGAGGGGCTCGTTCACGAAGTCGGAGATGTCGTGGGCCCGGCGCAGGCTCACCTGCGAGGCCGGCAGGAAGACGTTGACGCCCTCCACGTCGACCAGGAGGCCTCCCTTGATCTTGCGCAGGACCACGCCCTGCACCTCGTCGCCCTCGCCGTACTTGGCGGACACGCGCTGCCAGGCCCGCAGGCGGTCGGCGCGGCGCTTGCTGAGCAGGGCGGTGTCGAACTCGTCCAGCCCGTCGTAGTAGACCTCGAAGGTCTCGCCCGCCTTGGGGAGGTCCTCGCCGAACTCGGACAGCGAGATGCTGCCCTCGGCCTTGCCCCCGATGTCCAGGATCACCTGGCCGGTGCGGTCATCCACGGAGTCCACCTTGGCGGAGACGATGGAGCCCGGCTTGATGTCCTTGACGGAGGTGATCAGGGCGTCGGTGTACTGGTCGTCGGAGAGGCCTCCGAGGGACTCGGCGACCTTCTTCTCGAGCTCCTCGGGGTCGATCTCGAACTGTTTGATTCTTCGGGAGGCCAGGGCCATGGGACGGGTTCTCTCTGGGGTTGGGTAGAAGGTTCGGAAGCGGACGGGAAAGGAACGGCCGCCGCGCTCGGCGCGGCGGTGTGCGGATCAGGAGCCCTGGCCGGGGTCGGGGAAGCGGCCGTCCCCCACCATCTCCCGGACGCGCCCGCGCAGCGCCTCGAGGGCATCGGGGCGGCCGGAGTCGACGGGCGGGCCGATCTCGAGGCTCAGCCGGCCGGGGCGCGGCAGGCGCTTCTGCTTGGGCCAGGCCTCGAAGCCCCCCCGGATGCCGATGGGCACGATGGGCACGGCGGCGCGCCGGGCGGTCAGGAGGGCGCCCCGGCGGAAGCGACCCAGCTCGCCGTCGACGCTGCGGGTTCCCTCGGGGAAGAAGGCCACCAGGTCGCCGGCGATCAGGTGCTCGCCGACCTCGCGCAGGGCGTTCGAGTCGCCCTGCCCCCGGCGCAGCAGCACGGCGCCGCAGCGGGCCATCAGCCAGCCCAGCCAGCGGTGGGAGCCGAGGGTGTCGCGCGCCACGAAGCAGACGTGCCGGGGGGCGGCGGCCATGGCCACCAGGGGGATGTCCAGCAGGGACTGGTGGTTGGCGGCCAGTACGGCGCCGCCCTCCCGTGGGACGTGCTCGCGGCCGACGAGGCGGGGCCGGAACAGGGGCGCGTAGAGGAGCCGCGCCAGACCCAGGGCGAGGTGGTAGGCCAGGGTGCGACGGGTCAGGGGCGGCCGGGGGACGGCCGGGGCCCCGGAGGGCGCGCCGGGCTCGACGCTCATCCCCTCGGCCCGCACCCGCTCGAGCATGGCCTCCACCACCCCGGCGGCGTCCAGGCCGTCGGTCTCGATCACCACGGCGTCGCGCGCGCGCACCAGGGGCGAGCGCGAGCGGGTGGAGTCCACGTGGTCGCGGCGCTGGATCTCCGCCAGCACCTCGTCCAGGCGGTCGGTGCGGCCGGTCTGGAGCGCGCGGCGGCGCGCGCGCTCGGTGGGCTCAGCGGTGAGAAAGAACTTCCAGGCGGCGTCCGGGAACACGACCGTCGTCGTATCGCGGCCCTCGGCCACCAGGTCGCCCCCGGTCCCGGCCCGCTGGGCGGCGACCACCGCCTCCCGGACCTCGCCGTGGGCGGAAACCTGGGAGACCAGGCGGTCGACGCCCGGGCTGCGGATCTCGGGCTCGGCGGAGCGGCCGTCGATCAGGATGCGACCCTCGGGGTCGAAGGAGAGCTGCAGGCTGCGAGCCACCTCGCCACAGACCTCGGCCGACGCGGGATCGACGCAGCGGTCCAGGACGACCAGGGTCACGGCGCGGTACATCGCCCCCGTGTCCAGGAAGGTCCATCCGAGTCGCCTGGCGAGCTCCCGGGCCGCGGTGCTCTTGCCCGCACCCGCGGGCCCGTCGATGGCGATGATCATGGAAACGGGGCCGGCCCCAGCTGCAAGCCGGGCCATCCTACGGCGAAACCCTGCCAGATCAAGGGTTTGGGAGCGTCCGGATGCCCTCCGGGCCGACCTCCAGCACGTCCCCCCGGCCCCCTCCCAGGGCCTGCACGACGAGCCAGCGGCGGCCGCCATCCAGGGGCTCGTCGCGGTACTCGTGGGCGTGCCCGCAGACCAGGGTGGCGCAGGCGTGGCGCGCGAGCAGGTCCCGCGCGGCCCCCGCCTGCATGGACTTCTCCTCCGAGGGCTTGACCGCCAGCGCCCGCTCCGACGCGCGGCGCAGGCGCCGGGCCGTCCACAGGGCCAGGGGGGCGGGGATCCACGGGGCCAGCCAGCTCGCGGGCCGCGAGCGCAGGACCCGCCTCAGCCGCAGGTACCCGCGGTCCCGGGTGCAGAGCTCGTCGCCATGGACCAGCAGGACCCGGCCGGCCTCCCCCTCGCGGTCGAGGAGCCCCACCGCTCCGCCCGGGAGCAGGCGCGCCCGGCTGCGCTCCTCGAAGCCGCGCCCGAGGAGGAAGTCCCGGTTCCCCGGGATCACGTCCACCGCGGTGCCCCCCTCCACCGCCCGGCGGATCCCATCCACAACCGCTGCCGCGGCCGGCAGCCGCATCAGGGCCGGCCCCGCCCAGGCGTCGAAGAGGTCGCCCAGGACGACGAGGCGGGGGACCCCCCGGAGGCCCGCCAGCCACCCGAGGAAGGCCGCCGGCGCGTCGTCCCCCACCGCGTCGAGGTGCGGATCCCCGACCAGCAGGCTGCCCGCCGGCAGGGGCACCTCGGGGAGGTCCGCGCCGCCCTCGATGCTCACCGCCGCCTCACCCGGCCTCGCCGCCAGGGGCCTCGACCCCGTGCTCTCGCATCTTCTCCCACATGACCTTGCGGGAGATCCCCAGGAGCTCCGCCGTCTGCGAGCGGTGCCCCCCGGTCTGCTCCAGGGCGCGGCGGATGTGGGCCAGCTCGGCCTCCTTGAGCACCCGCCGCAGGGGCAGGACCTCGTCGGGCACCTGGGTGGCCCCCCGCCAGCGCGAGTCCAGGGGCAGCATGTGCTCGAGGGCCAGCTCCCGGGAGGAGCCCATGAGCGCGATGGCCCGCTGCACCGCGTTCTCCAGCTCGCGCACGTTCCCGGGCCAGGGGTAGCGCTCCAGGGCCGCCAGGGTCGAGGCCGACAGCCGGACGTCACGATCCCCGCCGTGGCGCTCGATCATGTGCTGCACCAGGAGCGGCACGTCCCCGCGGCGGTCCTTGAGGGGCGGCAGCTCGATGGGGACCACGTTGATCCGGTAGAAGAGGTCCTCGCGGAACAGCCCCTCCCGGACGCGCTCGCGCAGGGGCACCTTGGTGGCCGCCACCACCCGGATGTCGACCGCCAGGGTGGTCTCGCTCCCCAGCCGCTCGAAGCGGCGCTCCTGCAGGACCCGCAGCAGCTTGACCTGGACGGTCAGCGGCATGTCGTCGATGTCGTCCAGGAACAGGGTGCCGCCATCGGCCAGCTCGAAGCGCCCGCGCCGATCGCGCCGGGCGTCGGTGAAGGCCCCCTTCTCGAAGCCGAAGAGCTCGGCCTCCAGCAGGGACTCCGGCAGGGCCGCGCAGGACAGGGCGATGAAGGGCCCCTCCGAGCGCTCGCTGGCCGAGTGCAGGGCCCCGGCCACGCACTCCTTGCCGGTCCCGCTCTGGCCCAGGATCAGCACCGTGGCGTCGGTCGGCGCCACGGTCCGGATGCGCTCGAAGACCTCCTGCATGCCGGCCGAGGTGCCCACGAAGTCGTCGAAGCTCCGCCGCGAGCGCAGCTCGGCCCGGAGCGCCTCCATCTCCCCCCGCAGGCTCTCGTTCTCGGCCTGCAGCTCGAGCTTGCCCGACAGGCGCGCCAGCTTCTGGACCAGGGCCTCGTTGGGGAAGGGCTTCTGGACGTAGTCCTCCGCCCCCACCCGCATGGCCTCGACCGCCTGCTCCACGGTGGCGTAGCCGGTGATCACGATCACCGGCCGCTCGGGATCCAGCTCGACCGAGCGGGACAGGACCGCCATTCCCCCCGCGCCCGGCATGCGGATGTCGGTGATCACGGCCTCGGGGCTCTGCTCCTCGAGGATCTGCAGGGCCGTGGAGGTGTCCGGAGCGTGCAGCACGGCGTGGCCGGCCTCCTCCAGGGCGTCCTGAAGGGTGACCACGATCGTGACCTCGTCCTCCGCCAAGAGAACGCGCATGGCGATGGATGCTAGCCGGCAGCGGCCCCCGGGTCACGCGCGATGTAGTGGTCGCCCCCCGCCGTGAAGGCCTCCTCCAGCGCGCCCTCGGCGGACTTCAGCATGGCGTCGAAGAACAGGGTGCCCCCCTCGGCGTTGTGGGAGGAGCCGATGCTGAGCGTGATCTGGATGCTCTTCCCCTCCCCGTCGAACTCCAGGCCGCTGGCCGCGCTCAGGAGCCGGTCGGCCAGCGAGCGGACCCCCCCCATCCGGTTATGGGGGACCAGCAGCAGGAGCCGGTCGTCGCCCAGGCGACCGAGGAAGTCGCTGCCGCGGGTCTGCTTCTGGATCAGCCGGACGACCTCGGCCAGGATGGCTTCCTTGGAGTCGTAGCCGTACAGGTCGCGCAGGGCGGGGAGGCGGTCGATCGCGACGATCATGCAGGCCAGCGGGTAGCGGTAGCGCTGGGCCCGGCTGAACTCGATCCGCATCAGGTGCATGATCTGGGACAGCGAGAAGAGCCCCGGGTCGACGCTCTCCTCCTGGGCGGGCTGGATCTCGGTCATGGCGATTGGCTCGAGGGGGCGGGGAGCGCCGGACGGCCTCCCCGGAGCGGGTCCCGAGGGGTCCGGACCCGCGGACTTGTACCAAATCGGCGCAGCGGGGCCTCGACCCGCAGGGAAAGAAGGGGCCGCCCGGAGGCCGGCGGCGATCAGCCCCGGAAGATGTCCAGGATGGTGTCCGCCAGGTGGTCCACGCTGAAGTCCCATTTCAGGCGCGCCAGGACGATCAGCGTCACCAGGATGAGGGTGTAGATCCCCAGGGCCACGGCCTGGGCGATCAGGAAGGCCGCCCCGCCCTTGGTCGCCTCGCGCACGCGGCGGCCGGTGCCGTGGGCGCCGCGGGTGAGGGGGGACATCAGGAGGTCCCGCAGCAGGCGCCCGCTGCGCTCCAGGATCCGCGGCTCCGCGGCCGCCGCCTTGCTGCTGAGGGCCAAGATCTCCCGCGAGCACGCGGCCGGGTCGAACTCGCCGCGGCTCACCGCCTGCTGCCATCGGCGGGTGGCGCCGCGGTCGGCCGCCCCCATCTCCACCAGCATGCCCGCCTTGAGGTAGGTCCAGGCGGTCGGATCGGCGCCCGCCCAGCCCTCGCCGGCGGCGGGGAGCGCCTCGGCCTCGACCGGGATCTCCTCCAGGACCGCCCGGGTCCCGCTCTCGCCGAACTCCAGCCGCGCCCCGGCCCACTCGATCACGTCGCCGGCCTTCAGGTCGGCCTCGTTGCAGGAGGCGCCGTTGACCCGGGGCGACTCCGCGGCGCCCACGAAGACCATCTTGGGGGGCGAGTCCCATACGTGCAGCCGGTCCCCGCCGGCCTCGGGCAGGGGAATGCCGCCCTCGGGGCCGCCGACCACGGTCAAACCGGCATCGAGCACCGCGCGCCGGGTCTCCGATCCGACGCTCACGTCCAGCCAGGGCCTGTTCATGGTCGTATTCATAGCGGAACGCTCCTCGCTCCGCACTCCCCCCTGTAGTGGCGGGTCTCCGGGCCGACTATCCTGAGAGCGTCAAAAACCCCCGGAAACCACCATGCGCTCGACCCTCGCCCTGCTCCTCCTGGTCGCCCCGGCGGCCCCCCCCCTCGCCGCGGCGCAGGGCCAGGACTGGCACGCCCTGCCGGCCCCCGACCTCTGCCGCGAGCCCGAGGCCGCGCCCCAGCCCGCTCCCCTGCTCTCCGGAAACCACCTCGGGCTCCCCGAGGACGACGATCCGGCCTGGCAACCCGGCCGGGGGGCGCTGCTGCCCCTGCCGGCACTGGTGAGCGTGCTCGACGAGGAGGGGCGCCGGGCCGGGGGAGGCCTCCAGATCCACTCCAGCTTCCCCCCCATCCTGGTGCGGGGCTCGGGGGACGAGGTCGAGGGCGTCGAGGCGCTCCTGGCCGGGCTGCAGCGCGAGGCGGAGCGGCAGCGGGTCCACGTGCGGGCGTGGATCCTGCCCGCCTCCGAGGCCCTGGGCGCGGTGGCCGGCGCGGACGAGGTGGCCCGGGCGCTGGCCGACGTGCCGGTCTGGGCCGAGACCCTCCTGCGGCCCGGCGAGGACCGGGCCCTGGGAGAGCGCCGCGCCCAGCCCTTCGTCTCCGGCTACCGGGTGGAGGTGGCGGCGGACGCCGGGGTCGCCAATCCGCGCATCGGGCTCGCCCTCAGCGGGACCACCCTGCACGTCCGCGCCTGTCCGGCCGAGGGCGGCAGGGCGGTGCACCTCCAGGCCTTCCTGGACGCGGCCGAGCTCTGGGAGGTGGACACCTTCCACTCGGGCACGCCCGATCTGGGCCTGTTCCAGCAGCCGCGGGTCCACGCCGTGCAGGTGGCCTTCGGCGGGCGCGTCGAGAGCGGCGGCGCCCTGTGCGCGCGGCTCGAGGGAACCGGCCGCCGGGGAGGCGACCTGTGCGCCATCCTCTCGGCCACCCTCGCGCCCTCGCCCGAGCCAGGCGATCCCCCGGCGTGGAGGCTCCTGGACGTCTCCCTGCTCGAGACCCGGGTCGAGTCCCTGCCCGTCCCCCTGCCCGGCACCGGGCTCGAGCTCGAGGCGCCGGAGGGCGCCGGGCAGATGCTGCTGCAGTCCATGCCCGCCTCGGCCCTGGTCCAGGCGGCGGACCGCTCGGGCGGCGCGGGCGGGCGCTCCCGCCTCCAGTGGGCGCCGGGCCTGGTCTTCGGGCCCGCCGACGACCGGGAGGGCTGGGGCGAGGTCGAGTCGCTGGTCGGCGCCCTCGAGGCGGCCCGGCTGTCCACCCGGCGGCTGGAGATCCGCAGCGGGAAGCTGCGCGCGGTCTTCCCCGTGGCCGAGGGCCTGCCCGCCCGGCTGATGGTGGGGAGCGAGCGCACCTGGGTGGTCGACTACGACGTGCAGGTCGCTCCCGAGACCTGGATGCCCGATCCCCGGGTGGAGCGGGCCTTCGACGGGATCCTGGTCCAGGGGCACCTCTCCGGGCAGGAGTGGCTGGGCGCCGGCTGGCGGTCGATCACCGAGGGTTCGTCCCTGATCTCCCGCAACGATCTCCTGCTGGGCACCCTGCAGCTCCCCTCGCGCTCGATGACCGGGGGCCGCGCCCGCGCCCGGATCGGATCGCGGGTGAGGCTCCTGGGTCCCCCGCCCGGCTCGGCCGAGGGGGCGCTCACGCTGGAGCTGGCGGCTCCCTGACCCGGGCCCGCTCGGCCTCCCGCGAGCCCCGTCTCGGGAGCGCCGCGGCGCCCCGGTCGGGTTCCCCACCGCCATCCGGGGGTCCCCGAGCCTCCTCGTCCTATACTCTCGATGGAGGTCTGTTCCGCGGACCCTCCCCGGGCCCGGAGCGGCCCCCTCGGTGCCATGGACCCACGACACGGCTTGAGACTCGGACTGCAGCAGACGGCGCGGATGGAGCAGCGGCTCATCCAGTCGCCGCAGATGATCCAGGCCATGCAGATCCTGCAGCTGCCCACCCTGGACCTGCAGGAGCGCATCGAGCAGGAGCTCATGGAGAACCCCTTCCTCGAGCTGATCGAGGGGGAGAAGGACTCGGACTCCGCGGAGGGCAAGGCCGAGGCCGAGCCCACCGGCCTGGATCGCATGCTCGACGAGCTCGAGAGCTACGAGCGCGACTTCGGGGACGGGACCCGCGGGCGGGCCGGCAGCGAGGATGGCGACCGCAAGCTCGAGGCCATGCAGAACACGCCCGAGGCGCCCCGCACCCTGGCGGAGGGCCTGATCGAGCAGCTCGCCATCCTCGACTTCTCCGAGGCCGACCGCGCCCTGACCGAGTACCTGATCTTCTCCCTCGACGAGCGCGGCTACCTGCTGGAGACGCTCGAGGACATCGCCCGGCAGTGCGAGCTGCCGGAGGTCACCGCCGAGGACGTGGAGCGCGTCCTGGCCGAGCTGCGGCGCGTCTCCCACGCGGCCATCGGCGCCAGCGACCTGCGCGACTGCCTGCTCCTGCAGCTCGACGCCCTGGAGGTCGAGGCCCCCCTGGTGCGCACCCTGATCGAGGAGCACCTGGAGGACATCACCACCAACCGCCTGCCGCGCATCGCCAAGGCCACCGGGCACAGCATCGAGGAGGTCAAGCAGGCCATCGACACCATCCGCACCCTGGAGCCCTACCCCGGCTCGGAGTACGGGGACGCGCGCGCCATGGTGATCACCCCGGACGTGATGGTGGAGGAGGTCGACGGGGCCTTCGAGGTGCGCCTCAACCGCACCTGCGTCCCCGAGCTCACCCTGAGCCCTCTCTACCGCAAGCTCCTGCGCGAGGCGCGCAAGGACGACGGTGTGCGCGAGTGGGTGCGCAAGCGGGTCGAGGGGGCGCGCTGGTTCATCGACGCCGTGCTCCAGCGCCAGAGCACCATGGAGCGCATCGCCCGCTCGATCTTCGTGCGTCAGCGTCCCTTTCTGGAGCGGGGCATCAAGGCCCTCGAGCCCCTGCGCATGCAGGAGATCGCCGACCAGGTGGGGGTGCACATCTCCACCGTCAGCCGCGCGGTCTCCGGCAAGTACGCCCAGACCCCCCGCGGCACCTTCCCGCTGAAGTTCTTCTTCACCGGCGGGACCCAGACCCAGAGCGGCGGGGTGGCCAGCCAGGTGACCATCAAGCAGCACATCGTGGAGCTGGTCCAGGCCGAGGACGGCGCCGCTCCCCTCTCCGACGACCAGATCGCGGCCCTGCTGCAGAAGAAGCACAACGTCAAGATCGCCCGCCGGACCGTGACCAAGTACCGCAAGGCCCTGGCGATCCCCTCCTCCAGCCAGCGACGCGAGTTCTGAGGCGGGCCCTCTTCCCTCTGACGGGCGCGGCGCGTCCCCGGTGGGATGCCCACGAGCCTTGTGCTAGGCTGTCGGACCGCGCGCCAGAGACAGGAAAGGAAACCCAGGCCATGGGCGTCGTAGCCACCAAGCTCCGCAAGGGGCAAGTCTTCGAGAAGGACGGTGATCTGCTCCTGATCACCGACTACTCCCACTCCACGCCCGGCAACTGGCGGGCCATCATCCAGATCAAGTACCGCAGCCTGAAGACCGGCCAGACCGGCGCCATGCGGCCGAGCGCGGGCGACGTCTTCGAGCTGGCCTTCCTCGACCGGCGCAAGTGCGAGTACCTCTACCAGGAGTCCGACGGCGCCTACGTCTTCATGGACTCGGAGACCTACGATCAGTTTCCCCTGGGGGAGAATCTGGTCGGGGACAAGATGGGCTTCGTCCTGCCCAACACCTCGGTCCACGTGACCTTCCATGAGACCACGCCCATCGGCGTCGAGCTGCCGCCTCAGGTGGTCCTGGAGGTCGTCGAGGCGGAGCCCGCCGTCCGCGGCGACACCGCCAGCGCCATCCGCAAGGAGGTGGTGTGCGAGACCGGGCTCAAGGTCAAGGTCCCCGGGCACGTCACCGTGGGCGACAAGATCAAGGTGCGCACCGAGGACTGCGAGTTCCAGGGGCGCGGCGAGTAGCGCGGGTCCGCGCCCCGCTCTAGGGGTAGCGGTAGACCCACACCGAGAGGTCGCGCTTCTCGACCCACAGGGGCCAGACCCGCTCCAGGTGGCAGGCCTCGCGCAGGAAGCGCTCCAGGCGCTGGCGGTCCTCGCGGGAGAACTCCACCAGCCACTCGCGGTTGATCACCAGCCACATGGGGCGGCCCTGCCGCGCCCACTGGAAGGGGACGTGGGCGTCGTAGCGGTTCAGGCGCAGGACCCGCCGCGACAGGCGCGGCTGGCGGTAGCCGGGGGAGATGTAGTACTCGCCTACCGGCCAGGCCATGCCGATCACGAGATCGTCGGGGCCGCGTTGGCTCCAGACGTGCTGGTAGGCCTCGCGCCACTGGGGCCGCTCACCCTGGCGGACCGTCATGTACAGGCCGCAGGTGGCCACCTGCGGCAGGACCAGGAGGGCCAGGTATCCCCACGCCATCCAGGCCGGCCTTCGATCGCCCCCCGAGGAGCGTCCCAGCGGCGCGGTCGCCAGCAGCGCGAGCCACGGAAGGAGCACGAAGACGTACTGGGCAGAGACCCGCGCGACGAAGGAGCCCGCGATGGCGAGGACCAGGACCGCGAAGACCCAGCCGACGACCAGGAGGTCGAAGGGGCGCCGCCGCCGGATCGCCACCCACGCGCCGATGGCGGAGCCCGTGCACAGGAGGGGCGTGACGAAGAAGCCCGTCGTCAGGAGCAGGTGCAGGGGGTCGGGACTGGCGATCGACTTGGACTCGGCGTAGGTGCTCCACACCCCCCACGCCCACACCGCCGCCGCCAGGAGCAGGGCGAGGCCCACGGCGCCGAGGACCCTCAGCCGCCGACCGGCTCCGGGCCCGAGGAGGACCAGCACCAGGGCCGGGGCCATCCAGCCCCCCGACAGGTGGGCCAGGGGCGCGACGAAGGCCACGGCCAGGCCGAGGGCCGCCGGGAGCAGCCGATGGTCGAGGCGGCCGCGCAGCACCAGGCCGGCGGACAGGAGGGAGAGGTCCTGGGCCAGGGTGTAGAAGCGCGCGCTCTGGGACCAGTAGAGGTGCCAGGAGCTGGCGCCCACGATCAGGGCGGCGGCCGCGGCGCGGCGGCGCCCCACCGCCGGGGCGAAGGCCCAGTAGGTGAGGAACACGCCCAGGAAGCCGAAGATCGCCGGGGCCAGGCGAAGGGTGAGCTCGTCCGGCCAGCCGCCGGAGATTCCGAGGACCGCGGCGATCGAGGCCAGCCCCAGGAGGTTGCGCGGGTCGAGCCGCCCCCCGTCCAGGAGCTGGTAGACGTCGTTCAGGGTGAAGGCCTCGTCGATCCACAGGCCCCACTCGCCCAGCCGGACGAAGCGCAGGAGGGCCAGGAGACCCGCCGCGAGGAGCAGCCAGCCCCAACCGCGCTCACCGCCCCCCACGCCGCCCGCCGGCGCGAGGGGGGATCCGGCCTGGGGAACCTCGGCTGAATCGGCCCTGGACACTCCAGGAGGGTTCCAAAGCTGGCCGAGGAAGGCAAGGCAGGGCGCCCCGCCTTGCCCCGCCGCCCCCCGGGGGGGAGAATCCAGCCATGCCGCTGCCTCGCCTCGCATCGCCGCTCTTCCTGCTGCTCCTCCTTCCGGCCTGCACCAGCGTCTACCACGCCCGGGGGCTGAAGATCGCCAGCGACCCTCCCGGCGCCAGGATCCTGGTGGACGGGAGGGAATCCGGCTACGTGACCCCGGCCATGATCGACCTCGGGGGCGGCGACACTCGTGTCGATCTGCTGATGCCCGGCTACGAGACCGCCACCCGGGTCATCGGCTCGGGCGGCTTCACGTGGGTCCTGCACTGGAACGAGATGACCCTGGAGCCGGGGACCTGGCGCTTTCCGCTGTGGATTCCCCTCGAGGACGTCATCCCGCCGGTGAACATCGACTCCGGCCCCGAGCCGGGTCGGGTGTTCGTGCGCCTGCGGCTCGCGGCCGACCGGTGAGCGCTCCCCAGCCCGCCCGCGAGCCGGGATCGCGGCCGGCGGTCTTCCTCGACCGCGACGGCACCCTGAACCGCGAGATCGAGGGGGCCGTGGCCGATCCCCGCCAGCTCAGGCTCCTCCCGGGCGCGGCCGCCGCTCTGGCGAGGCTGGCCGAGGCCGGCTTCGCCCTGGTGTGCGTCACCAACCAGAGCGCCCTGGCCCGCGGGTGGATCACCGAGGGGGAGCTGGCAGCCGTGCACGCCGGCCTGCAGGAGCGGCTCGCGGCGCAGGGAGCGCGGCTCGACCTGATCCTGCACTGCCCCCACCACCCCACCGAGGGGCGCCCGCCCCTGCGGAGCGCCTGCGCCTGCCGCAAGCCCGAGCCCGGCCTGCTCCTCGAGGCCCGGGACCGCCTGGGCCTCGACCTCTCCGCGAGCTGGATGATCGGTGACGCCGGCCGCGACGCCGAGGCCGCCCGGCGGGCGGGGGTGCGGCCCATCCTGGTCGAGACCGGCAAGGGCCGCGACGAGCACCGGGCCCTGCTCGAGGCGGGGGCCGAGCCGCCTCCCCTGGTTCCGGACCTCGCCGCCGCCGCCGACCTGATCCTGGCGGCCCCTCAAGGCAGGTAGCGCGCCAGCCTCCTCGACAGCCGGACCGTGAGCCAGGGCGGCAGCCTCATCCAGATTTCTCGCAGCCGGCGGGTGCGCGGGTTGGAGGGCGTGAAGGAGGGCAGGGAGCGGTCGCGCACCAGGAGGTAGCGGTAGTCGAGGGGGCTCTCCTCGAAGCCCTGGTGGCGCTTGAAGCGGCAGGCGCCCGAGTCGCGGCGGCTGCGGCCGAAGTCGAAGCGCCGGAAGCCGCGCTCGACGGCCCACTCGCGCAGGGCCAGGTACATGTAGTTGCTGGCGCTCCACTGCCGGTCCGCGTTCTCGGCGGTGCCGGCGTAGTAGCTCATCAGGGTCTCGCCGAAGACGAAGGACATCACCGCGATGAGGGGCTGGTTGCCGCGGCGCACCACGTGCAGGACCACCCGGTCGCCGAACTCCCCGGCCAGCCCGCGGAAGAGGGCCATGGGCAGGCCGGGCGAGCCGAGCTGGCGCTTGTTCTGATGGAAGAGGCGGTGGAGGTCGTCCAGGTACCAGCCCCCCTCGACCAGCTCCAGGCCGTGCTTGTCGCGCGCCTTGCGCGCCTCGGCGCGGGCCTTCTTGGGCAGGGAAGGAAGCACCTCGGAGGGGTCGCCGGGCAGGTCCCGGACGAAGGTGGCGTACAGGTCCGAGGACTCGAGATCGCAGCCCTCGGGGGCCTTCAGGCAGCGCAGCTCGAGCCGCCCGACCCGCTGCCGCTCGGCCATCTCCCGGGCGGCCCGGATCAGGGCCCGCTCGACCTCCGCGTCGCGGCCGGCGGGGCCGCCGTAGACGGCGTAGGGCATCGAGATCAGCTTGCGCCGACCCAGCGGGCCGCGGCAGCTCATGAGGGGCAGGACCCCGACGATCTCGCCCCCGCGCCAGGCCAGGAGGTCGCACCGGCGGTGACCGAAGACCGAGTGGATCACCCGCCCCCAGCCGGACAGGTGGAAGAAGCTCGCCCGCGGCGCCGCCGCGGCGAAGCGGTCGCGGGCCTCGTCGTCCTCCGCGCGCGCCTCGCGGATCTCCAGGGCCGCCTGCCTCCCGCCGTCGACGTCCATCACTCCCAGATTCGCTCGATCCGGTACTCCCTCAGGTTCTTGGCCTGGGTGTAGATGATGATCTCCCCCACCAGCCCGAAGCCGAAGATCTGCACCCCCAGGACCAGCAGCATCACCCCCAGGAGGAAGGCCGGCCGGTTGTACAGACCCGCTCCGTACAAGAACTTCTGAGTCGTCAGCCATGCCAGGATGAAGAAGCCCGCCAGGAAGAAGATCGCGCCCACCGAGCCGAAGAAGCGCAGCGGCTTCAGGGTGAACTTGGTCAGGAACATCACCCCGACGATGTCCAGGAAGCGGCGCACGTAGACGCCGATCCCGAAGAAGCCGGCCCGGCCCCACTCCTTGAGGTGACGGACCGGTACTTCGGCCACGCGGTAACCCTGCCTGTAGGCGATCACCGGCAGGAAGCGGTACATGTCGCCGTAGACGGTCACGTCGTCCAGCACCTCCCGCCGGATGGCGCGGAAGTAGCAGTTCAGGTCGTGGAAGCTCATCCGGATGATCTGCCGGATGATGAAGTTGAAGGCCGCCGACTGGAGGCGGTTGAGCAGCGGGTCCACCCGCGGCCGCCGCCAGGGGGTGACGAAGTCGGCGCCCTCGTCCAGGGCCGCCAGCATGGGCCCCACCTCCGCCGGGTCCACCTGGACGTAGTGCGGGGAGGTGATGATCACCCGGCCCAGGGAGCGCTCGAGGCCGGCCAGCAGGCACACCGACTCGCCGAAGGGGCTCTTGAAGTGGATCGTCTTGAGCCGCGCGCCGTAGAGCGGCGCGATGGCCTGGGCCGCGTCCCAGGCGCGGCCGCGCACCCCGTCGAAGACCAGGATGCACTCCCAGCTGCGGCCCAGCCGGTCCAGCTCCCCCCCCACCGCGCGCAGCACGTCGGCCACCTCGGCGTGCTCGGTCTGGACCGGCACGATGATCGAGACGTCCAGCCGGGCGTCCTCCTCTGAGGGAGAGGGGGCGGGGGGTGCCGGGGCGGGCTCTTGGTCGTTGGTGGCCATGGAGATCAGTGCAGCTCGGCGATGATGCGGTCGAGGACGCGCCGACGGTGCATCCCGCTGGCGGTCACCGCCAGCTCGCTCAGGAGCCCCAGGAGGACGAAGTAGACCGTCACCAGGAGCAGCAGCAGGAAGATGAAGACCGCGAACTGGAGCCAGCCCTCGAGCAGCTCACCGCTGCGCAGGTCCACGGTCCCCACCAGGAGGAAGAACAGCGAGAGGCCCCCGAAGGGTACCGAGAACAGCCCGAAGTAGTGCAGCGGCCGGTGGGCGAACTGGGCGATCATCTTGATGGCCAGGAGGTCCAGCAGGACGCGGGTGGCGCGCCCCAGGCCGTACTTGCTGCTGCCGTACCGGCGGGCGCGGTGGTTCACCTCGCGCTCGGTCACCCGGGCCCCGCTGCTGGCCGCCATGGCCGGCAGGAAGCGGTGCTGCTCGGCGTAGATGGGCAGGTTGCGCACGAGCTGGCGCCGGAAGGCCTTGAGGGTGCAGCCGGTGTCGTGGATGCGCGTCCCGATGAGCAGGTTGATCAGGCGGTTGGCCGCGCGCGAGGGCAGGCGCCGGAGGAAGTCGTCCTGGCGACGGCGGCGCCAGCCGGCGACGATGTCGTGGCCCTGGTGGATGCCCTCGACCAGGCGCGGGATGTCGGCCGGATCGTTCTGCAGGTCCCCGTCCAGGGTGACGACGATCTCGCCGCGGGAGTGGTCGAAGCCCGCGCTCAGGGCGGCCGTCTGCCCGAAGTTGCGGCGGAAGCGGATGACGCGGACGCGATCGTCGGCGGCCCGCAGCTCGAGCATCACCCGGAGGCTGGAGTCGGTCGAGCAGTCGTCGACGAACAGGAGCTCCCAGCTCACGCCCATGGAGTCCAGGCTGTCGACGACCTCGCGGTGCAGCTCCCGGAGGCTGTCCTCCTCGTCGAAGACCGGGATGACCACCGAGATGTCGATCGGAGCGGCCATGATCTGGCGGGAAGCTAACCCAGAGCGGGGCCCGGCCGCAGGGCTTTTTCGCCGCCGCGGACGGGGAACGGCCAGGGGCGCGGGGGGCGGGGAGGCGGGGGGAGCGAGGCCGGGAGGGCTCCGCCCGCCGGCCGGCTCGCAAGCGATCCGGAGCAGTCCCTTGAGGGCGCTGCTCCAGCGGCTACCATCGGATCGTCATGGGAGGAGCCGCTGTCGAGGGGAAAGCGGGCCCGCCCGGGGGGGAAGGGCTGCCCTGGGTGGTCCTGATCGGGCCAGGTCCACGCCTGAGGTGTCTCGAGCGCCTCCTGCGGGCGTTCCTGGACGCCCCAGGAGCCGCAGGCGACGTGAATGCGGCAACCGCGAGCGACCCCGGGGTGAGGGCCATCGGCGACCTCGCCGAGCTGCTGTCCGGCCCGGGGGGCGCCGGCCGCGTCGTCCTGGATGGCGATCATGTTCCGAGCGAGGACATCGGAATGGTGCGGCGCTTCCTTGCGGACAATCCCCCGTGGGCCGGCACGGTCGTGGGCGACGACGCCGGGCGGACCGCCACCCGGGCCCTCCTGGGCCTCCCCCGGATGCAGTGGCTCGCCTGGCCTCCGGACGTGGACCAGCTCGGGGACCTCCTCGTGCCCCAGCACCCCCTGGCGGCTCCTCGGGGGGCGGCGGACCCCGCGGAGGCCCCTGCGGCCGGGAAGGCCGAGCTCGCCACCCGCGTCTCCGAGCTCGCCGACATCACCCAGCGCCTGCAGCTCTCCTTCACCGCCCTCGGCGAGTCCGGCCAGCTCCCCGAGGGCGACCTGGAGCCCTGCGGCCGGGACCTCGAGCGCCTGATGCGCTTCACCCGAGGCCTGCGCGAGCCGGACCTGCCGGCGGTCGAGCCGGAGGCGGCCCCCGCGCCGGAGCCGCCGCTCGAGCGCGAGGCCTTCGATCTGGGGGAGATGCTGGAGGAGAAGCTCGCCTCCCTGGCGGTCCGCGGTCGTCAGACGCCCCGCTACCACTACGCCGGCGACGGGGCCAACCTGCCCGTCCACGCCGACCACCGGGCGGTGAGCCGCGCCCTCGACGCCTTCCTCGACGCGGCCAGCGCCTGCGCCGGACCGGGAGAGGTCGTGCGCGTCCACCCCGGCCCGCGGGCCACCGTCCACGGCCCGTGCATCGACGTCCTGATCAGCTTTCCGGAGGGTCCGCTGGCGGGGCTGGGTGGCTCCGAGATCCTGCAGCCGGGCGCCCTGGGCGAGCGCCTGCCCGAGGCCGGCCTGTGCGACCTCGCCCGGCAGGCCGAGGTCCTGCGGTCCCAGGGAGGGGCCGTGGGCGCTCAGCCGGACGGCGCCGGTCGCCTCCGGCTGGCCTTGCGCCTGCCCCGAGCCCTGGACTGACAGCCCGCGGGGAGGCGCCGAGCACCCTCCCGGGGCTCCGGGCCGTTCCCGCATCCGGACCGCCCCGGGGGTCGGGCGCGGAGGGATCAACCGGGGGGGCCCGGAATGTCGAAAAGAATGGACACCCCGGTCCTGCCATGCCCACCCCCCGGATCCTGCTCGCCCTCTCCGACCCGGAAGAGGCCCGAACCCTGGCCGACCGGCTCGAGGCGTCCGGCTGCGCGGTCTCCTGCTGCGACCCCCGGGGTGGCACCGCGGCGCGGGCGCTGGAGGGCGACGGCTGGACGGTGGTGGTCGCCGAGCTGCAGGCGGGCGGGGCGGACCTCCTGGAGGGTGACCCCCGGGGTCCGGAGGCCCCCGCCGTCGTGCTGATCGACGGCTTCGGCAGCGTCAGCCAGGCGGTGGACTCGGTCCGGCGGGGCGCCTTCGACTACCTCTCGCGCCCCACCTCGCCCGAGCAGATCCTGGTCTCCGTCCAGCGCGCGGTCGACCAGCGCGCCCTGGCGGCCGAGAACGCCAGGCTGCGGCGGGTGCTCGACGGGCGGCGCGGGCTGGGCGCGATGATCAGCCGCGATCCCGGCATGCAGCGCGTGTTCCGGACCGTCGAGTCGGTGGCCGAGACCCACGCCAGCGTGCTGATCACCGGCGAGAGCGGGACCGGCAAGAGCATGCTGGCCCAGGAGATCCACCGCCGCTCCCGGCGCGCCGAGGAGGCCTTCGTGGAGGTCCACTGCGGAGCCCTGCCGGCGACCCTGCTGGAGAGCGAGCTGTTCGGCCACGTGAAGGGCGCCTTCACCGGGGCCGTGGCCGACAAGCCCGGCAAGTTCGAGGCCGCCGACCGCGGGACCATCTTCCTGGACGAGATCTCGACCTCCTCGCTGGAGCTGCAGATCAAGCTCCTGCGGGTCCTGCAGGAGCGGGTGGTCGAGCGCGTGGGCGACACCCGACCGCGGCGCGTCGACGTGCGCGTGGTCTGCGCCACCAACCGGGACCTGGAGGAGGAGATCGCCGCCGGCCGCTTCCGGGAGGACCTCTTCTACCGCATCGACGTGGTGACCCTGCGCATCCCTCCCCTGCGCGAGCGCCCCGCCGACGTGGGCCTGCTCGCAGAGGCCTTCCTGGAGCGCTTCCGCGAGGAGTACCAGCGGCCGGTCGAGTCCCTCCACCCCGAGACCCTGGCGCGGCTCCTCGCCAGCCCGTGGCCCGGCAACGTGCGCCAGCTCGAGCACTGCCTGGAGCGGGCCGTGCTCCTGTGCCAGAGCGCGGTGCTCATGCCCGAGGATCTGTACGCGGAGCCCGGCGCGGCCGCCCCCGACCCGGATGAGGCCGCCTCCGGCGCGACCGGCGAGGGCGCCCCGATCCTGCCCCTGAAGAAGGCGCTGGAGGAGCCCGAGAAGAGGATCATCGAGCGGGCCCTGGTCTTCTGCGACGGCAACCGCACGCGCACCGCCGCCCTGCTCGGCGTCAACCGCACCACCCTGTTCAACAAGATGCGCAAGTACGACCTCCTGGGCATCCCCTCCCGCGGGTGGGCCTCGTGACCCTCCCCGCCCTGGACAGCCGCGCCGGTTTGGCGCAGTCTACCGCCCCTCCCCCGGTGCCCATCGGCCCCGCTCCCATCCCATGCGAGCCCTCAGCCTGATCCTGCTGGCGCTGGCGCTGCTCCTCCTGGGGGGCCTGGCGCGCATGACGGTGCACAACGTCTCCCGGGATGCCCCCGGCCTCTTGGCCTCGGCCACGCGGCGCGCCGCCGGGCCCACGCCCGAGTACGAGGCGGCCCTCGACGAGCTGGAGATGGCCCTGCACATCGCCCAGAACGAGGGCGACGTCGAGACCATCGCCGGCGTGCTGCTGCGGCGGGGCACGATCCTGCGCCGCCTGCACGCGGTGGAGGCCGCCCGGGCCGACTTCGAGCTGCTCCTGGCGCGCTATCGACCCGGGGACGAGCCGGTGATCCTGCAGCTGGTCGGCCTGGACGTGCTGGCCGGGGACCGCAGCGGCGCCCTGGAGCGCGTGGACGCGCTGCTGCAGGAGTCGCGCGACTCCCCCACCGCGTGGGGATGGCGCGGGCGCCTGCTGGTCATGGCCTCGGACGAGCGCATCGCGGAGTGCAACCAGCACCTGTACGAGACCCTGCCCAGGGAGACCGCCCAGCAGGGCCGCGAGCTGGTCCACCGCCTGACCGGCATGACCCCCGAGGACCCCCTGCGCAGCTCGGTGATGTTCGCCCTGCGGGAGCTCTTCCCCACCCAGTACGAGGCCAACTCCCGCGAGGTGATGCGCCTCGTCGGGCTGGCCAGCGAGGAGGTGACCCAGGCGCGCGAGGCCCTGGTCGAGTCCTTCGCCGGCCCGGTGCGGGCCGACTCCGCGCTGGAGTACCTCAAGCTCCTGCAGCGCGGCGGGCACGACCACGCGGCCGTCGACTTCGGCCTGGCGATCTCCACCCACCGCTCGGTGCAGCGGGACCTGGCGCTGATGGGGCACCTGGCCGCGGCCCTGATCGGGCTGGGCCGGGCCGGGCTGGCCGCCGACCTGATCGACGAGCGCCTGAGCCGGCGCACGGCGCCCGACTCGCGCTTCTTCCGCACCTGGTGCGAGGCCCTGGTGCAGGCGCAGCGCTGGCCGGAGCTGGCCTTCGTCGCCAACCAGATGCGGATCGCCGCGGAGGGGGACGGGATCAACCTGCCGCGCTTCTACGCCGGCCTGGCCATGTCGCACACCGGGCAGACCCGCGCCGCCGCGGGGGCCCTGGAGCGCTGCCTCGCCGCGCCCGCCTGGCCCATGCCCTACGCGGGGGCCGAGGGCGAGGCGTGGCGGCTCCTGGCGGCCTGCCGTCGGGAGGAAGGCGGCGGCCGGCGGGAGTGGGAGGCCCTGAGGATGGCCACCGAGCTCGGCCCGGACGCGAGCGGGGAGGCCTGGCTGAGGCTCGCCGAGCTGACCGAGGAGTACGAGCCGCGATCCCTGTGGGAGGCCGAGGAGCAGTTCGCGCACGGGATGCGCCTCCTGCCGGAGCGCCTCGACGAGCTCATGCCCCGCTGGCGCGAGATCGGCGAGCGCCACCTCTCCCAGACCCAGACCCGGATCGAGCTGGAGGCCGACCGCCTGGCGAACCGCGGCCGCTTCGTGCCCCAGGCGCGGGTCGGGGCCTACGAGCTGCTGCGGCTGGCGGAGACCTGGTGGGAGCGCGGGAAGCCCGTCGGCGTCATCTCGGCCGCCAGCCGCCTGCTGCAGTCGCACCCCGGCCTCCTGCCGGCCCTGGACCTGCGCATCCGCGCCTTCCTGGCCACCGAGGACTGGCAAGCGGCCGGCGCCGACCTGCTCGATTGCCTGGAGCACGACGGCGCCGCCGACGGCACGCTACGGCGCCTGCGGGCCCTGCCGGAGGGCGCCCTGACGCCCGAGCAGCAGCTGCGGGTGATGCGCCTGGATCCGACGCGCACCGGGCGGATCGTCCTGGCGCGCGGGATGCGCGAGCGGGGCGAGCAGCAGCGCGCTCTCGACGGCCTGCTCTCCCTGGGCCTCGACGAGCTCGGCGAGGCCGGGCGCCTCCTGGCCGCCCAGCTCCTGCTCGACCTCGAGCAGCCCGGCGCGGCGGTGGAGCTCCTCGAGAACCTCCCCGAGGACTCGCCCCGCTTCGGGGATGCGCTCCTCCTGCGCCTGCAGGCGGCGACCGCGACGGGCTCCGACCCGCAGGCGAGGAGTCTCCTCGAGCCGCTGGCCGCGCGCTCCGATCTCGACCGCGAGGCGGTGATCGCCCGATGCCTGGAGCTCCGCTCGGCCGGCCTCCTGCGCGCGGCCCGGGCGGGTTTGATGATGCTCGATGCCCGCGCCGACACCCGCGGGAGCGACGTCATGCTGGCCCTGGGCGTGACCGCCCTCCTGGCCGGGGACTCCACCCTGGCGCTGGAGTCGCTCGACCGGGCGGAGGCCTTCGAGACCGATGGGAGCCCGGCGCTCGGCCGGGTGCTCCTGGCCCTGCAGGACCGCGCCTGGAGCCACCTCCCGTCCCTGGCCCGGGACCTGCACGCCAGCGGCCTGGAGCCCAACCCGATCCAGGCCGCGATCCTGGCGGTGCTGCACGAGAGGCTGGCCGAGGGCTCGATCCTGGCGGCGGCCGGGCTGCGCGAGGAGCCGAACGACCTGGGCTGGATGCTCGCCACGGCCGTGTCCCGCTCCATGCTGAACGATCCGATCGAGATCCCCGCCGAGCTGGGTGAGTCGGCCGAGCCGGCCCTGATGGACCTGCTCCACGGGGAGGCCGGCCGCCGGCGCTACCCGCGGGATTCGCTGGGACTGCTGCTGGCCCTCGAGTCCCCACCCTGGCTGCCCTGGGCGGTGGCCCGGCTGGACGAGATGGTCGAGTCCCGCGTGGGTGGGCCCTGGTCGGCCTGGCTCCTGGCGCGGGCCCACCAGCGCCTCGGCGATGGCGCGAGCGCGATCCGCGTCCTGAGGGAGGCCACCGGGGTCTGGCCCGACTTCGCGCCCTGCTGGGATCTGCTGGAGCACTGCGAGGAGGAGCGCCGGGGACGCCCGGATCACATGGACCTCCTGCGCCTGCGCTACGAGCGGCGCCAGGCGCTCGGCCCCCGACCGGGTGAGGAGTTCGAGGACGCCATCGTGCGTGCCCTGTCCCTGGAGCGGGCCGGGAACGTCCCCAAGGCCCTCGAGGCCGCGCGCGCCGGCGGCGAGCCCCGCTCGCTGCTGGGCCGCACCGTGCTGGCCCGGCTCCTGCACAAGGCCGGCGAGCAGCGCGCGGCGCTGGAGATCTACCGCGAGGCCAGCCTGTCGATCTCCGCCGAAGCCCTGGCCGGGATGGTGCCCGAGCTCCTGACCTTCCTGAGCGCGGCCGGGCACCTGGCCCCCGAGGCGGTCCCGATCCCCACGGTCACCCATGAGCTCGACCTCCTGTCCCGCCGCCTGCCGCACGACGCGTGCGTCGCCCTGGCCCGGGCCGCTCACCAGCTCGACATCGGGACCCAGTCGTGGGAGCTGCGCGTCCGGCGCGCCTTCGACGTCCTCGACGATTTCCGCGCCGCGACCGGGGGCGCTTCGATCAGCAGCCTGAACCCCGACGCGGTGCGGGGCTGGAAGGAGCTCCTCCAGGAGCTGGACCCGGCCCGCGCCGAGCGCTTCGTCCGGGGCGAGCTCCCCCACGACGCGAGCTCCCTGGAGCTGTGGCTCATGCTGGGCGAGACCCTGGAGGCCCAGGCTCGCTACCCCGAGGCGATCGCCCACTACGAGCTGGTGTTGAGGATGATGCCCGAGGCGGCCACCCGTGGCCGCGCGGCGGCCCTCCTGGCGAGCTACGGGGTCGATCACGATCGCACGAGTCGGATGCTCGAGCGCCTCGAGGCCATGAAGGGCTCCTCGGGCTCGGATCTGGCCTACTGGCGGGCCCGCTCCCAGGCCCGCAGCGGCGGGCTCGAGCGATCGCAGGCGATCGCCGCCCTGGCGCAGCTGTGGGCTCAGCCGGCCGGGATCGAGGGCGAGGTGTCGCGCGCTGAGGTGGCCCGGCTCTACGGCACCCTCCTCGTGCAGCGGGGCCAGAAGGAGGACGCCGACCTGGCGGCCGCGCTGCTGGAGGAGGCCCGGCAGGGAGTCGAGGATCCGGTGCAGCTCAACCTGATCCTGGCCCTGGCGCACCTCGCCCGGCGGATCCCCTGAGCCGCTCGGGACCGGGACCCGCGCCCGCTCGAGCGCGCGGGGTCCCTCCCCGCGGGCTCGCGCGGCTCGCGGTACAATGGGCCGCGCCCCAGCCCATGACCTCCCCCACCCGAGCCCGCTTCGAGGACGCGTCGCGAGGTGACCAGGACGCGGTGGAGGGTCTCCTGCAGGAGCTCCTGCCCGGGCTTCGGGGGTACCTGCGGCGGCACGGGGGCGGCGCCGTGGGTGCGGTGGAGTCCAGCTCCGACCTGGCCCAGTCGGTGTGCCGGGAGGTGCTCGAGCACCTGGGCGACGCGCGCCTGGAGTGGCGCGGCGAGGCGCAGTTCCGGGCCTGGCTCTACAACGCCGCGATGCTGAAGCTGCGCCAGCGGCGGCGCTTCTGGAGAGCCGACCGGCGCGACCGCGCGCGCGAGGTCCGACCGGCCGAGACCGGCTCCTCCGGAGGCCTGGAGGCCCTGCTGCGCACCGAGAGCACCCCCAGCGGCAAGGTCCTGGCGGGCGAGGAGGCCGAGCGCCTGAGGCGCGCCCTGGACGAGCTGCCGGAGCGCTACCGCCGCATCATCGAGCTGTCCCAGCTCGAGGGCCTGGGACACGCCGAGGTCTCCGGGCGCCTGGGGATCAGCGAGGCCAACTCGCGCATGCTGCTGTCGAGGGCCCTGGCGCGCTTGACCACCCTGGCCCTGCGACGCACCTGACCGGCCGTGAACGCGAGGCGGCCGCGCCCGGCACAGGCCCGGACGCGGCGCGCGGGGGGGCGATCCGCGGTCACGGCAACAGCGTGATCCGGACCGCGTTGGAGAGTCCGACCCCCTGGATCGCCCCCGAATCCCGGCAGGCCCACTGGAGGTAGAGATCCTGGGGCCCCCCGCCTCCGCTCAGGATGGCCGTGCCGACCCCCTCGTCGTCGGTCGACATGCCGACGGGCGACATGGGGAAGTCGGGGACCAGGGTGCCGCCGTAGAAGGGCCTCGGATTCGACACGGTCGATACGAAGAGGACCCCGCGGGCATCCTCCGCGCCCAGCACCACCCTCGCCAGGGCGGTGTCGCCCGAGGCCAGGCTGCCGCACACCCCCAGGGTCGCGGTCCAGTGGCTCCCGCCCTCCAGGCCGTAGCCGAGCTCGATCGCGACGTTCTTGCAGGTCTGGTGCACGAAGATGTCGCCCTGGTCGTTGGTGTCCCAGTCCACCAGGTTGTCGGACTCGCTCTCGAAGACCACCGCCCGGCCATCGCCGGAGATGTCGAGTCCCGTGTAGCCGGCGCTCTCCGCGTTGCCCGGCCAACCCCGGGTCTCGATGCTGGCGCGCAGCATCTGGCGGGTCCCCCGATCGAAGAGGAACACGTCGGTCCAGCGGGTGGCGTTCATGGTGAGGTTGGTGGCGTTGCTGCGGAAGGCGACCCGCTGGCCGTCGTCCGAGATCTCGGACTCCTTGCAGTTCCACCAGCCCGAGGGGCTCCAGGACTTGACCCCCAGGGAGCTGACGCTGACCAGATCGGTGGTGTCCGCCACCAGGTCGCGGACGTAGACGTCCTCGAAGGTGTCGGTGTCCAGGGGGTGCAGGTTGGTGGAGCGCGAGTCGAAGGACACCGCCGTCCCGTCGGCCGAGATGCTGGGGGAGTTGCACGAGCCGTCGTTGGTCACCCCGCCCGGGCCCAGGCTGACCATCGTGGTCAGGCCGGCGGCCATGTCGCGCACGTAGATGTGCGTGGTGGTGGCGAGCGTGGGGGTGAGGTCGGTCGAGTTGCTGGCGAAGGCCACCAGGTTGCCGTCGCCGGAGATCGAGGGCTTGGTGCCGCCCTTGTCGGCGACCCCGCCGCTCCAGCTCCGGGTCACCAGCTCGAGGGTGCCGCTCACCCGGTCGTAGCGGAAGACGTCCGGCTTGCCGTTGAAGTCCCCGGAGACGAAGTTCGAGGCGTCGGTCTCGAAGACCACCCAGCGGCCGTCCCTGGAGACCGAGACCTCCCGGTTGAAGTTGTTGCCCTGGCCCCAGGGGCCCTCGATGCGGGTGGTGAGCCCGTTGCCCTCGTCGAAGATCCCGTTGAGGTCCGGATCGCGGCCGTGGACGTACACGTCCGGCCAGCCGTTGGTGTCGGGGACCACCAGGTTGGTGGCGGCGCTGCTGAAGGCCACGATGGCTCCCGAGCCCGACAGGCCGGGGTAGCTGCTGGAGCTGTTGCCCTTGGTCCCCGCGGAGTTGATGCTGACGGTGGTGGTGACGCCGTTGCCCTCGTCGAAGATGCCGTTGCCGTCCGGATCCCGGTCGTGGGCGACGACGTCGCTGGTGAGCGACCGCTCTACTCGCGCAGCCGATCGCGGCAGCGCTCCGCCTCCTCGGGCATCCCGCAGCCGTCGAAGAAGGTCGCCGCCGCGACCAGCGCCCGCTGCAGCGTGTCGGCCGAGCCGGTCGATTCGGCCAGGGCCACGGCCTCCCGGATGCACTCCTCGCCCTCGGACGCGCGGGCCAGATCGGCCAGGGCGCCGGCGCGTCCCATCAGGCCGCGGATGACCCCCACGATCTGGGTGGGGTGGGAGCGCAGGACGGCCACGCCGCCCGCGAGGGCCTCCTCGGCGGCCTCGGGGCGGCCCTGCATCACCAGGAACTCGCCCCGGTTCAGGAGGGAGAAGCCCAGCAAGGGATGCTCCTCGCCGAGGACCTCGCGCTGCAGCGGGATCAGATCGGCGTAGAGCTCCTCGGCCTCCTCGAGGCGGCCCAGCCTCCCCAGCGCCGCCGCGAGGTTGCTCATGGCGAGGATCACCCGATCGCTCTCGGGCGGGAGCACCCGGCGGAAGATCGAGAGGGCCGTCTCGAGATGCTCCACCTCGCCCACGGGATCGCCCGAGAGGTACAGCACCTGCGCCAGGTTCAGCCGCAGCCCGGCCTCCACATCCCCGCCGTCCTTCCACAGGACCCGCGCCATCTCGACGGCCTCCTCGTTCGAGGCGCGGGCCTCCTCGAGGCGCCCCAGCCAGCGCAGCGCCAGGGCCTGGACTCCCAGGGCCTTGACCATCTCGGGGTGCGGGAGCTCCAGGAGATCCCGCAGGGCGGCCACCGCGGGCAGGGCGAAGTCGGCGGCGTCCTGATAGCGGCGCTGGCCGATCAGGATCGAGGCGAAGCCGGCGCTCAGGAGGGCCAGCTCGCGGTCGGCCGGGGCCTCCCGGGCCTCGCCGATCGCCATGGCCTCCCGGAAGCAACGCTCCGCCTCGGGGTGGCGATCCTGCCGCAGGGCCACGTTGCCCTGGAGGGTCCAGACCGCCACCAGCTCGGCGGGGTCGATCCCGTCCACCGAGGCGAGGATCGAGAGGGCCTCCCGCACGCACGCCTCGGCCTCCTCGGGCTGGCCGAGCTCGTGGTGGGCCTTGCCCAGCCAGCGCAGGCCCAGGCCCAGGTGATAGGGATCGACCTCGGCGTCGGCCGTGCGCAGGATCGCGCAGCCCCTCTCGAGCTGATCGACCGCCTCCCGGTAGTCCCCCAGCCCGGTCAGGACCTGCCCGATCACGAGGTGGATGCGCGCGCGGGCGAGCGGCAGGTCGGCCAGCTCCCCCTCGACGGTGGCGAGGCCCAGCTCGAGCACGTCGCGCGCCGTCAGGGTCGCGCCCCGGGCCACCTCCGGCGCGGCCCGGGTGAACATCCGCAGCACGAACTCCAGGGTGCGCTCGCTGGCCGAGGCGGCGGCGGCGGCGTCCTCCAGCGCCGCCTGCTTCGCCTCCACCGCCAGCTCCAGTTCGCGGAGCATGCCCTCGAGCTCGTCGGCATAGCGGCTCTGCTGGATCCACAGCGCGACGGGCACCCCCACCAGGAGAGCCGCGCCCAGAACCAGCGCGCTGGCCAGGGCCGGCTGGCGCTGGATCCAGCGGCGCAGGCGCACTCCGGCGCCCGGAGGGCGGGCCTCGATGGGCCTCCGCTCCAGGAGGTTGGAGAGGTCGCGGGCCAGGGCCTCGGCGTCCGGGTAGCGGCGGCTGCGCTCGAGGTCCATCGCCACCAGACAGACGGTCTGCAGCTCGGCTCCCACGCGGCGGTTGCGCGGCCGGATGGAGTCGGGGCGCCCGTCGAGGATGCGCCGCTGGGTGGCCAGCGAGTCGTCCTCCCGATAGGGAAGCTGCAGCGTCAGGAGCTCGTACAGCGTCACCCCCAGCGCGTAGACGTCGCTGCGGCCGTCCAGATCGCCCTGGCCGCGCACCTGCTCGGGGGACATGTAGTACAGGGTCCCGATCTGCAGGCCGGAGCGCGTGACGCGCTCGGCGTCCGCGTCGTGGGTCAACCCGAAGTCGAAGAGCAGCACGCGGCCCTCCGGCGTGAGCGCCACGTTGGAGGGCTTGACGTCCCGGTGCACGACGCCGCGCTCGTGCGCGTGGGCCAGGGCCCGGGCCACCGCCAGGGCGATGCGCTGGGCGACCTCGGTCCACGAGCCCGCGTAGAGCTCAGCCGCCGGCGGGGCCCCCTCGAGCCCGGCCGCCCGGGCCACCACCGCCTGCAGGTCGGAGCCCCGCAGGCTCTCGGGCGCGCGGCCGGCGAGGGCCACCAGGGCCTGCGCCAGGGTGCAGCCCCGGATGCGCTCCATGGTGAAGAAGGGGATCCCGTCCTCCTCGCCCACCGTGTAGATGGGGATGATCCCCGGGTGCTGCAGGCGGGCGATGGCCTCGGCCTCGCGCCGGAAGCGCGCGCGAGCCGGCGAAGTAGAGCAGCTCGGGCCGGATCAGCTTGAGGGCCACCTCGCGGCCCAGCGAGGTCTGGCGGGCCCGGTACACGACCCCCATGCCCCCGCCGCCCAGGCGCTCGAGGAGCTGAAAGTCCCCCAGCCGCTCCGGCACGGATCCGTCCCCCACGCCGAGGTCGATTCCCACCGCGCGCAGCACCTCGAGGCGCGCGCGCAGTTCGTCCTCGAGCTCGGGGGCCTCCCGGCAGGCCTGCTCGAAGGCATCGCGCCGATCGGCCGGTGGATGGTCCAGGCAATGGGCCAGGATCTCCTCGGCGCGATCCGCTTCGGGGGGGGTCATCGCGTCCATGGTAGCGCGTGCTCCCCCTGGCGGGTGAGAGGTCCTGCCCTCCGCGCGGCCAGTGGGCCGCGCGGAGACGGGTCCCCTGTCTCTAGTGGTTGGGCAGACGTCCCGTCGGAGGAGTCTGCCATCGAACCATGCGCCCCTCAGCAGCGAGAGTCGCCATGCTCGTCCAGCACCTCGCTGAGGGTTCCGAAGCGGAACCCTTGCAGGAGCCGCTCCAGGCGCGGCAGGGTGCGGTCCAGGTTGAGGTAGTGCCGGAATCGCTTCAGCGGTGGCGCCGCGACGAGGGGCTGGTCGGGGTCCAGCTCCCAGGGGTGCAGGTAGATGCAGGCCGGGCGTCCCCTCCGCTCCAGCGAGCGGACGGCGGCCCGCAGCACGGCGCCCGGCAAGAGCCTGAAGTAGCCGCCGCCGCCGACGGGCCAGTTGCGGCCGAGCAGGGGAAAGGTGGACACCGGCAGCTCCAGGACCCGGCCTCCCCCGGAGGCGGCCACCGCCGAGATGCCGGGCTCGAAGCCGGGCACTCCGTAGACCGGGTGGTGGATGGGGTGCACGCTCGAGTCGTAGCGATAGCCGCGTCGCACGAGCACGTCGAAGGCCCACCAGGTGGCCCGCGTGAGGGTGAAGGTCGAGGCGCGGAAGCCCGCCGGCCGCGGGGCGCCGGCCGCCTCGAGGGCCTCCTCGGTGCGCGCCAGGTCGGCGTCCAGCCCCTCGGGTCCCAGGTCCTGGAGGAACTCGTGCTCGAAGCCGTGGCTGGCCACCTCGTGGCCCTCCTCCAGACAACGGCGCACCAGCTCCGGGTGGCGCTCGGCCACCCAGCCCAGCCAGAAGAAGGTCGCCCGGGCGCGCCCGCGCGCGAGGCAGTCCAGGATCCGGCCCATGCCGATCTCGAGCCGCGAGGGGACCCGGTCCCAGTCGGAGCGAGCGAAGTGCCCCCGCAGGTTGGCCACCTGCCAATACTCCTCGACGTCGAAGGAGAGGGCGTGCAGCAGGCTCGGGCTCAAGCCAGCTCCTCCACCGCCGCCACCACCCGCCGGGCGTTGCCGCGCCAGGTGAGGTCCCGCTCGACAATGGTGCGCCGCGCCGCCTCGCCGAGCCGGCGGCGAAGCTCGGGGTCCCCCACCAGGCGGATCAGGGCCGCGAGCATCTCGTCGGCGTCGCCCGGCCGCACCAGGAGCGCGTTCTCGCCGTGGGTCAGCACCTCGCGCAGGTTGGGCTGATCGGGCGCCACCACCGCCAGGCCGCTGGCCATGTACTCGTGCAGCTTGAGGGGCGAGGCGTAGGCATTGATGGCCGGGACGAGCGCGACGTCGAAGGCCGGCAGGAGGGAGGGGATCTCGGGGTGGGGCCGCCGACCGAGGAAGTGCAGCCGGTCCCCGACGCCTCCCTCGCCGGCCAGCGCCTCGAGCCCGGGGCGCGCCGGGCCCTCGCCGATCAGGGCCAGGCGGGCGCCCGAGAGCTCGGGTCGCGTCAGGGCCCGCACCACCAGGTCCAGGCGGTGCCAGTCGCGGAAGTAGCCCACGAAGCCGAGGAGCGGGCCATCCGGCGGGAGCTCCAGGGCGCGGCGGGCCTCCGCCGGCTCAGTGCGCCCGTACTGCTGCAGGTGCACCCCGTTGGGGGTCACCAGGATCCGCTCCGCCTCGACCCCCATGTCCACCAGCATGTCGCGCAGGACCCCGCTTACCGCGCACACCCGCGTGGCCGAGCGGAAGATCCACGACTCCAGGCGGCGCGCGGTGCGCGGGAAGGAGAGGCCCCGGGTGCGCTCGAGCTCGAGCACCATCGGCGAGTTGACCTCCAGCACGATGGGGCGGCGGCAGCGGCGCGCGGCCTGGATCCCGCCGGCGTTGCCGAAGGCGTAGCGCTCGTAGATGAAGTCGGGCTCGAAGTCCGCCGCGCTGCGCAGGAGGCGGCCGCGGCCCACCACGGTGTAGCTGTACTCGGCCAGCTCGCGGGCGAAGCGCGGCACGCGCCCGATCCACCCCCAGCCTCGGCCGCCGGACCCGTCGGCCGCGGCGTCGGTCGCGGCGGGGGCCGGCTCGCGCGACCCGCGCCGCACAAGACCGACCTCGCGCACCCTGTGGCCCTCCTCCTCGAAGGCGCGCATCAGGGCGCGGATGTGGACCGCCTGCCCGTCCTCGGCCTGCGTCCGGTGGTGGTAGAGGATCTTCACGGGCTGCGGAAGGAGGCGGCTCGTTCGAGGCACCCCTCCAGGGCCTCCAGGCTGGCTTCCCAGGAGAGCGGAGCAACCCCCGAGCGGAGCTTTTCCGGATCGGGGGGGGCCGCGAGCCGGGCGGCCACCAGGGCTCCCACCGCCTCCGGGTCGCGATCCGGGGCGAGGGCGCCCTCCTGCCCCTCGAGCAGCTCGGCGGTGCCGCCGGCGCGCGTCGCCACCACCGGTCGCCCCGAGGCCAGGGCCTCGAGCACCACGTTGGGCCGGCCCTCGCGCCGGCTGGTGAGCAGGAGCAGGTCGCAGGCGGCGTACCAGTCGGCGAGCCTCTCGGGCGGCGCCTCGCCGAAGAGGCGCGCACGCCCGGCGAGGCCCGCGGCGGCGATCGCGCCGCCGAGCTCCTCCGCCAGCGGCCCGGCGCCCACGAAGGCCAGGTGCGCGTCCGGCGGCGCGCCGGAGCGGAAGGCGGCCAGGGCCAGCAGGGGGTCCTTGCGGGGGATCAGGTGGCCCGCGACCAGGACCAGGGGCGGCTTCTCCGGCAGGCCCAGCCGGCGCCGCGCGGCGCGGCGGTCCTGCGGACGGAAGGTGACCAGGTCCACTCCGTTGGGCACCAGCACGCCCCGGCCCGGCCGGCCGGTGAGGCGGTCCATGGCCTCGACCAGGTCGCGGGAGACCGCGAACCAGTGGCCGGCGATGCGCAGGTGGCGGCGGAGCTCGTCGGCCAGGCCGGCCTCGCCGGCGACCTCGAGCACGTCGCTCCCCCGGCCGCAGACCGCGAAGGGCATGCGGGCCGCGTCCAGGGCGGGCGCGGCCGCGGCCGCCGGCCAGGCGTAGTCGGCCACCACCACGTCCGGCCGGGGCTCGGCCAGCAGCTCCCGGACGCCGCGCCGCGAAAAGCGCAGGGCATTCCAGCGCGGGAAGCGCGGGAGATGGAGGTAGCGCGGCCGCCGCACCGCGATCCCCGAGCGCTCCTCGCTCGGCGGGCTCGCGGCGATCGCCCGCCAGTCCGCCGAGAGCAGCGGCAGGGGCGGGGGCGTCCAGGGTCGCGGGTGCACGATCGACACCGAGTGACCCCGCGCGCGCATCCCGGTCCACCGACGCTCGGCGAAGATCCCCTCGTGGGGCCGGGCCGGGCTGGGGTAGAGCGAGGTCAGGACCCGGATGTTCATACCGCGATCCCCCCGACGCGGTGGCGGCGGCGCCAGTGCTCGAGCACCAGCAGGCTCCACAGGAGCCGGCCGTGATCGCGCCCACCCGAGGCGTGCTCGGCCAGGCGGCGGCGCAGGACGGAGCGGTCGAACCACTCCGCCGGCAGGCTGTCGATCGCCTCGCGCACGGGCTCCGCCAGGGGCCCCTGAATCCAGGCCTTGAGGGGGGTGTCGAAGCCGCGCTTGGCGAGGTCCAGCACCCCCGAGGGCACCCGCCCGCGCAGGGCCTCGCGGAAGGCGTGCTTTCCGCGCGCGCCGCGCACCTTGTCGGCCGCCGGCAGGTGGACGAAGCGCTCCACGAAGCGGTGATCGAGGATCGGCACCCGCACCTCCAGCGACACCCCCATCGAGGCCCGGTCGACCTTGGCCAGGATCTGGTCGCAGAGGTAGGTGTGCACGTCGGCGTACTGGGCGCGGTACAGGGGGCAGTCGATCTTGGGGCGGTGGTAGTGCTCGGCGAAGGCGTGGAAGGGATCGTGGTCGGCCAGGGCGGCGCGCAGGTCGGGATCGAGCAGGCCGGCGGCCTCCTCGCGCGACAGCACCGAGACCGAGCGCCAGTAGGCCCGGGCCGGGTCGCGGCCGACGTTCTGGAGGAAGGTCCGCCCGCGCAGGAAGCGCGGCGCCCAGTCCATCTTGGGCCAGGCCCGGCCGGCGGCCCTCGCCAGCGCCTGGCCGGGCGCGCCCAGGGCGCCGCGCAGCCGGTTCTCGAAGCGGTCGTGCACGTAGCGCCGGTAGCCGGCGAAGGTCTCGTCCCCCCCGTCGCCCGAGAGGGCCACGGTCACGTGCTCGCGGGCCATGCGGGACACCAGGTAGGTGGGCACCGTGGAGGGGTCCGCGTGGGGCTCGTCGAAGAGCCAGGGCAGGGTCTCGATGGCCAGCTGCGGGTCGGGGTCGAGGACCTCGGTGTGGTGGACGGCCTGCAGGCGGCGAGCGGTGTCGCGCGCCGTCTCGAGCTCGTCGTGGCTCCTCTCCCGGAAGCCCACCGAGCAGGCCACCACCGGCTCGGCGCTGGCGGCCGCCATGCTGGTCACCACCGCGGTGCTGTCGATGCCGCCCGAGAGGAAGGCGCCCAGGGGCACGTCGGAGACCAGCCGATCGGCGACCACCCGGTCGAGCCACTCGCGGATCTCGGCCTGGAGCTCATCGGCCGGGACGGGCTCGCGCAGGCCGTCGGTGGGCAGGTCCCAGTAGCGCTCGACGCGCGCCGCCCGCCCCGCCTCCCACGAGAGGGTGCTCGCCGGAGGCAGGCGCCGGATCCCCTCCCAGGCGCTCTCCGGTCCCCCCACGTAGCCCTGCACCAGGTAGTCGAGCAGGGCGGTGGCGCGCAGGCGGCGGCCGAAGCGCTCGGTCTCGAGGATGGCCTTGGGCTCGCTGGCCCAGGTGATGCCCTCGGGGGTCTCGGCGAAGTAGAGGGGCTTGATGCCCAGCCGATCGCGCGCCAGGAGCAGGCGCGGCCGGGCGGCGTCGCGGGAGTCCAGGACGGCGATGGCGAACATGCCCACCAGGCGCGAGACCACGCCGGATCCCCACTCCTCGTAGCCGTGGACCGCCACCTCGGCGTCGGAGAGGGTGCGGAAGCGGTGCCCCAGCCCCGACAGCTCCTCGCGCAGCTCCCGGAAGTTGTAGATCTCGCCGTTGGAGACCACCGCCACCTCACCGGACTCGTTCAGGAGGGGCTGGTGGCCGCCCTCCAGGTCGATGATCGACAGCCGGCGGAAGGCGCACCCCAGCGGACCCCGCCGGTACACCCCCTGGTCGTCGGGGCCGCGGTGGTGCAGGGTGCGCACGCAGGTCTCGAGGAGCTCCTGCTCCACCACCTGGGAGGGGTCGTGCAGGCCCAGGCCGAAGTGTCCGCACATGGTCGGCGCCCCTCAGCCCAGCCCGCCCGCTGGGCGGGCACGGAAGCCCCGCTTGCCGGGTGAGCCGCGCCCGAAGCCCTGGCCGGGCACGGCCCGCAGGGGCGCTCGGGAGCCGGTGCGCACGGGGTAGGCGGCCTCGCTGCTCATCTCCCGCCGGGCGATCCGCCCGAACACCAGGATGATGGCCACGAAGTGATAGAAGAGGTCGAAGTGGGCCCGGTTGAGGAAGGTCCCCCCCACCACGAAGCACAGCATCGAGGCCTCGAACATGGTGGCGTAGTTGATGATCCAGCTGGCGAAGTAGCGCTGGCGGGCCAGCCGGCGGATTCGCCACAGGTCCATGAAGGTCAGGAGGATCATCACCAGGTACATCACCAGGGCGATGGTCCCGCACTCGGCCCAGATCTGTAGGTAGCTGTTGTGGGCCACCCGCACGTACTCCCCCCGGAAGGCGGCGAACTCGGTGTAGTGCTGCTGGAACTTGAGGTAGCCGACCCCGAAGACGGGGTTGGCCAGCGCCATCCGGATGGCCACCCGCCAGGCCATGAGCCGGCCGGCGGCCGAGCCCTCGGTCTCGTAGTCCTTGATGGAGGCGATGCGATCGAAGTACTCCTGGGGGATGAAGAAGAGCGCCACGACGAAGCCCACCGTGGTCAAGCCGACCACCCGCCAGCGCCGCTGGGATCGCCACACCAGGGCGAACATCACCGTCGCCAGGGACAGGAAGCCGCCCCGCGAGTAGGTCAAGAGGATGGTGATGATGGTGAGCGGGATGACCACCATCATGGCCTTGCGGAAGATGGCACGCTTCTCCGAGGCGAAGATGCTCACCAGCACCGGGATGGCCATGGCCAGCGCCAGGGAGAAGTCGTTGTTGTCCTCCAGCATGCCGCCGGGGCCCTGCAGTACCCTCAGGCTGCCCCCGGTCAGGACGCCGGCCAGCCCCACCTTGACCCCGAAGAAGCCGAAGGACAGCGCGATGACCCACATCAGGATGCGCAGGTGCTCCCGGTGCCGCACCACGGCGGTGGTGAAGAGCGCGATGACCACGATCTTCACGAATTCCATGTAGCGCCCCACCTGGTAGTCCTCGACGCCCTCCGAGAGGTACACGCCGATGCCCACCACCGCCACCAGGCCGATCATGATCCAGGTGCGCGCCTCGGACACGAACAGGCGCTCGCGGGGCTTCAGGAAGAAGCCGGAGAAGGTCACCGCCCCCACCAGGTAGGACCAGCGCTGCTCGCGCGCGAAACCCCAGGTCAGATCCTGGGTGCGCATGTACGCCAGCCAGGAGAAGGTCACCAGACCGATGAAGGGACGGCGGAAGCACGTCGGCAGCACGCCGAAGATGATCAGCGTGAAGACGATGTCACGCATGGCTCACCGCCCGTCCGCCGGGATCAGCGGAAGGACATCCGCAGGTCCTCGATGGCCTTGATCAGCTCCGCGTCCAGGAGGTCGGGCCGCTCCTTCCAGGCCCAGGTGATCCACAGGATGGCCCCGATCAGCACGACGCTGGAGAAGCCCACGGCCGCGCGCTGGAGGGCGGTGCGCCGCACCTCGGCCCGGGTCACGATGCGGTTGACGGCTCCCAGCACCGGGATGGCCAGGGCGCGGCTGATGTCGGCCGGCCCGCGGAAGCCCTGTCGCCCGTACTCGGAGAGCAGGGCCAGGCCGATGCCCAGACCCAGGCCCACCAGGAGCCCCACCAGCCGGATGATCATGGGCTCGGGCGAGGAGGCCTTCAAGGGCGCCTGGGCCTCCCGCAGGATGTCGAAGGGGTTGACCTCGGGTCCGGTGATCAGGGCGACGAAGTCGCGCTGGCGCCCCAGGGCCTCGGCGATCTCCTCCCAGCGCGTCCTGGCGTGGTTGAGCTTCTGGGTCAGCTCGTTGACCGTGGCCTGGGCCTCGGCCCGCGCGTCCCGCTCGACGCGCAGCATCTCGATGTGGGTCTGCAGGTAGGCCAGGTTGGCCTCGAACTGGCCGATGTTCTGCTCGGCGGTCTGGATCTCCGAGTACAGATCGTCCCGCTTGGGGTTGGCGACGTACTCCACGTCCTCCACGTCGCCCACCTGCTGGTCCTGGAGGGCCCGGATGGTGTCCTCCCGGTCGCCGATCTCCTTCTGCAGCCTCTTCCAGGTGCTGTGAGCCGGCTTCAGGCCCTTCTGGGTCTGCTTGAAGCGCAGGATCTCCGTCTGCAGGAGGGCGATCTCCTCCCGCAGGCTCACCCCGGGGGCGAGGCGGGATCGGGGGACCTGCTCCGGCTCCTGCTTCAGGTCCTCCCGCAGGAGGCCCAGCCGGCTCTGCTCGCTGTCCAGCGCCTGGAGCTTGTCGCGGTGCTCCGCCTGGGCGTCGATCAGCTCCTGCCAGACCGGCTCGGCGGCGAAGTCCTGCCAGGGGGAGGGCACCCCCATGGGCAGGTTGTTCTGGCGCTTGAGCTCCTTGAGCTCGTGCTCGGCGGTGATGTACTCCTCCTCGGCCTCCGCCTCCTGCCCCTTCATGGTGATCAGGTCCCGCCGGGCCTGGGTGCGGTAGAGCTCGACCACCTCCTCCAGGTAGACGTCGCGCAGCCGGTTCAGGAACTGCTCCGCCCGCTGGGGGTTGGTGTCGGTGTAGCTGGCGGCCAGGAAGGTCGAGCCCGCCCGGTCGCGGCTCATGGTGACGGTGACGTCGATGCGCTCCAGCACGCCCTCGACGTACTCGGTGCGCAGCCGGTGGTCGGTGATGGCGATGAAGTCGTCCCACTGCAGCTCCTCGATCACCGCCCGGACGCGCTTCAGGGCCTTGAGCTGGATGCGCGCGTCGGAGGTGTCGCGCTTGATGTCGTCGGCGTCCATGCTGCCGCTCTCGATGGGCGGCCGCACGTTGCGCACCTCGACCTCGGTGCGCACCTTGTACTGGCGCGGCAGGAGCTCGGCCCAGGCCATGGCCACGGCCAGGGCGATGAGCGCCGGGAGGCTGACCTGCCAGATCCGACGGCGCAGGACCCCCAGGAACTCCTGGAGCTGACCCGGATGCTGCTGCTGGAGCGGCATGCTGCGCCACCTCTAGAAGAGGCCTCCCCCGAAGAGGCCGCCGCCGCCACCGTAGCCTCCCCGCCGTCCGCGCCCGCGTCCTCCTCCCACCAGGGCTCCGCGGAGCTGGCTGACCACCTCGGTGACCGGGTAGATCAGCGCCTTGAGGAAGTTGGCCAGCGCTCCCAGCATGGTGGGCGGCACGTAGATGATGTCGTTCTCCTGCACGTGTATGCCGGAGAAGGTCGAGTCCCCGTCGTGGAAGACCGTCTCCAGGTTGGCGATGATGATCAGGGGATCGCGGGGGTCGGCGCGGATGAGGCGCACGCGGCCCAGGTTGGCGGCCTCCTGGGTGGGGTTGGCCTCCATCACCGCCTCGAAGAGGGTCAGGTCGCCCCCGAACTGGCGGGCCCCCTCGTTGCCGACCTCCCCGAAGACGAAGTACTGCTTGGAGCCCTGCGAGGTCCGGATGCGCACCTTGATGTCGAGCTGCTCGTAGTAGGGCGAGTACTTCTCGGTCAGCAGCGACTCCAGGTCGGTCCGGGTCAGGCCGGCCACCGCCACCGCCCCCAGCTCGGGCAGGACGATGGTGCCGTCGATCTCCACCTCGTTGGCCTGGTTCAGCTCGTTGTGGTAGGCGTCCTGCATCTGGACCGTGTCCCCGATGGTCACGTAGTTCTCCTCCTCGGCGTTCCCGGTGTAGCGCTTCCCGAAGCCGTGGGTGTTCAGGTACTGCAGGAGGCGCTTGTCGGGGGCGGTGCTGCAGGCCACCAGGCACACGAGGGCGCCCAGGGCCGCCAACCTCGAGAGGGGGAGGGAGCCGGGATTCATGGGGACGGGGGCCCCGGCCGGGGGCCGGGATTCCAGGTGGGGTCAGGGGATGGATCGGCCAAAGTGCTCGCCTGGCTGAATGGGCCTCAGGAGCCGTACTGGCGGGCGTAGTACTCCCGGTACGCTCCGTCCCGGACCCTCTGCAGCCAGACCTCGTTCGAGAGGTACCACTGGATCGTCCGCGGGAGGGCCTGCTCGAAGCGGAAACGCGGCTCCCAGTCTAGCTCTTCCCGGATCTTCGAGGCATCGATGGCGTAGCGCCGGTCGTGGCCGGGCCGATCCTCGACGAAGGTAATCAGGCTGTCGGGCTTCTCCAGGGCGGCCAGGAGCATCCGCACGATCTCAATATTGGGAAACTCGTTGTTGCCGCCGATGTTGTAGACCTCCCCCGGCCGGCCGCGCTCGAGCACCCGCAGCAGGGCCTCGCAGTGGTCCAGGACGTACAGCCAGTCGCGCACGTGCAGGCCGTCCCCGTAGACCGGCAGGGGTCGGTTCTCCTGCGCGTTGGCGATCATGAGGGGGATCAGCTTCTCGGGGAACTGGTAGGGCCCGTAGTTGTTGGAGCAGCGGGTGATCACCCCCGGGAAGCCGTGGGTGTGGCAGGCGGCCCGCACCAGCAGGTCGCTGGCGGTCTTGCTGGCCGAGTAGGGCGAGTTGGGCGCCAGGGGCGTCTCCTCGGTGAAGGCCCCCGAGTCCCCCAGCGAGCCGTAGACCTCGTCGGTGGAGACGTGCACGAAGCGCTCGACCCCTCGCGCCCGGGCGGCGTCGAGCAGGACCTGGGTGCCCTGCACGTTGGCGCGCACGAAGGGCAGACCCGATTCGATCGAGCGGTCGACGTGGCTCTCGGCGGCGAGGTGCATCACCGAGAGCGGACCCGAGCCGCAGGCCTCGAGGCCCCGGGCCACGTCGGCCGGCTCGGCCACGTCCCCGAGCACGAAGGTGTAGCCCGACCAGGACTCCAGCTCGGTGAGGTTCTCGAGGTTGCCGGCGTAGGTCAGGGCGTCCAGGTTCACCACCCGCCAGTCGGCGTGCTCGCGGTGCAGGAGGTGCAGGAAGTTGCTGCCGATGAAGCCGGCGCCGCCGGTCACCAGGATGGTTCGTGACATGTCGGTGGTGCTCCGTCAGGAATGCCGCCTCAGGGCCGGCCCGAGGCCTCGGCGGCCAGGAAGGCGGCCAGGGCCTCCCGCCAGTGGGCCAAGGGCCGCCCGCGCAAGGCCGCCAGGCGCGAGGCGTCCAGCACGCCGTTCGCTGGGCGCAGGGCCGGCCGGGGGAAGTCCTCGCTGCCGCAGGCGACGACCTCGACGTCCGTGATCCCGGCCAGGCGCAGGGTCTCGCGAGCGAGCTCGTACCAGCTGCACGAGCCCTCGCAGGCGGCGTGGTAGATCCCCGCCTCTCCCCGGTGCAGGACGTCCCACACGGCCGGCGCGAGCTCCAGGGTCGAGGTGGGCGATCCGATCTGGTCGGACACGACCTGCAGCCGCTTCTGCTTGGCCGCCAGGCCCAGGATGGTGCCGGGGAAGTGCACTCCGCGCGCGCCGTAGAGCCACTGGGTGCGCAGGATCACCAGCCCCTCGGCGTGGGCGGCGCGGGCGGCCTCCTCGCCCTCCAGCTTGGTGCGCCCGTAGACGCCCAGGGGGCGGGTGGGATCGGTCTCCCGGTAGGGCCGGTCCAGCGAGCCGTCGAACACGAAGTCGGTGCCCAGCAGGATCAGCGCGGCGCCCGCCTCGGCGCAGGCCACCGCGACCGCTCCGGCGGCCCCGGCGTTGACCCGGCGGGCCAGCTCCGGCTCCTGTTCGGCCCGGTCCACGGCCGTGTAGGCCGCGGCGTGGATCACCGCGTCGAAGGGGCCGTGCTCCTGCCACAGCTCCCGCACCGCCTGGTGGTCCGAGAGGTCCCAGCCCACGGCCGCCACCGGCGGAGCGCCCCATTTCAGGGACGCCGCGGTAGGGGCCCGGATGTCGGTGCCCACCGCGGTCACGCCCTCGGGGGCAACCAGCAGGAGCTGGCTCCCCAGCATTCCGCAGGCGCCGGTCACGAGGACCCGCTTGTGGGGCCGGCCCTTCACTTCGACTGCGACCCCTGGGCCTCCCGGGACTCCCGATCACGGGTGTGGTTGGCGCCGCCTTCGGCCACCAGGCAGCTCGCCCGGTGCAGGGACTCGAAGGTGCCCGCGTCGGTCCACCAGCCATCCAGCACCCCGTAGGTCATGCTCCCGTCCTGGATGTACCAGTTGTTGACGTCGGTGATCTCCAGCTCGCCGCGGTCGGAGGGCTCCAGGGTCTGGATGACGTCGAAGACCCGGCCGTCGTACATGTAGATCCCGATCACCGCCAGGTTGGTCTGGGGCTCCCGGGGCTTCTCGATGATCCGCACCACCCGGTCGCCCTCGATCTCGGCCACCCCGAAGCGCTCGGGGTCGGGGACCTCCTTGAGCAGGATGCGGGCGCCGCCCTCCTGCCGCCGGAAGCCCTCCACCGCCTCGATCACGTTGCCCTCGATGATGTTGTCGCCCAGGATCACGCAGATCGAGTCGCCGCTGGCCCAGTGCCGGCACAGGTCCAGGGCCGCGGCGATGCCCCCCTCGCCCTCTTGGTAGGTGTAGTTCAGGTGCTTGAGCCCGAACTCCGAGCCGTTCCCCAGGAGCGAGAGGAAGTCACCCGACTTGCGGCCGCCGGTGACGATCATGATGTCGCCGATCCCGGCGTTCACCAGCGACTGGATCGGGTAGTAGATCATGGGCCGATCGAAGATCGGCAGCAGGTGCTTGTTGGTGATCTTGGTGAGGGGGAAGAGACGGGTACCGAGACCGCCGGCGAGGATGACGCCCTTCATGGTGCTGCCGTTCGAGTGCGGGGGTCCTGGGCTGGAGGGGGGGGGCCGGTGCGGCCGCGGCCGCCCGCCTGCTGGGCGGCGCCGCATCCGCGCCGGCGCCAGAGCCTAGTCCCCCTCCGGTCCGGTATCAATCCGGGCACGGGCCTTTCGCGGCCGCCCCGACGGCCTCTCACGAGCCCCCTCCCGGGCCCTCGCCGCGGTACCACTCGAGGAAGAGTCGCAGCCCCTGGCGGACCTCGGTGGAGGGCCGGTAGCCCAACTCCCGGCGGGCCTTGCCCACGTCCGCGTAGGTGACCGGGACGTCACCCGGCTGGGAGGGCTGGCGGTCGAGGATGGGCTCGCGGCCGCACACCTCGCCGAGCATCTCCACCAGCTCCGAGAGGGAGGTCGTGCTGGACTCGCCCAGGTTGTAGATCTCGTAGCCGCGGCAGCGGTCCAGGGCGCGCACCACCCCGTCCACGATGTCGTCGACAAAGGTGTAGTCGCGCCGCGAGGAGCCGTCCCCGAAGAAGGGGATCGGGCGGCCCTCGAGGATGGCCCGGGTGAAGGCGTGGATGGCCATCTCCGGCCGCTGGCGGGGGCCGTAGACGGTGAAGAAGCGCAGGCAGGTGGTGGGCAGCCCGTAGAGGTGGTGGTGGGTGTAGCAGATCAGCTCCCCGGCGCGCTTGGTGGCCGCGTAGGGCGACACCGGCCGGTGGATGTCGTCGCTCTCCTCGAAGGGCACCTTCTCCCGGGCCCCGTACACGCTGGAGGAGGAGGCGAAGACGAAGCGCTGGATCCCCGCGCGGCGCATGGCCTCCAGGAGGACCATGGTCCCGCGGACGTTGACGTCCTGGTAGAGCAGGGGATCCAGCAGGGAGGGGCGCACCCCGGCCATGGCGGCCAGGTGCACCACGTTGTCGAAGCGGCCCTCCCGGAAGAGCCCCTCCACCAGGTCCTCGTCGCGGATGTCGCCCTCCACCACCCGCGCGCCGCCCAGCTGGGAGGCGTTGGAGCGCTTGATGGCCGGGTCGTAGAAGTCGTTGAAGTTGTCGAGGACGGTGATCTCCTCGCCGCGCCGCTGCAGGGCCTCGGCGACGTGAGAGCCGATGAAGCCCGCCCCGCCCGTGATCAAGGTCGCCGTCATGGCCTCCTCCTCGACGGGTCTCTTGCGTCCCCCCGCGAGGGGTGCCCGCCGGTGATGGTCCTTCGAGTCACTCTACCGTCACGCTCTTGGCCAGGTTCCGCGGCTTGTCGATGTCGCATCCCTTGAGGTCGGCGTGGTGGTAGGCCAGGAGCTGCAGCGGGATCGCGTTGAGCACCGGCGAGAGCCACTCCGAGGTCTCGGGCACCTCCACCGCGCAGTCGGCCAGCCTCAGGCTCTCCTGATCGGAGCCGATGCAGATGACCTCCCCGCCGCGCGCTTTGACCTGTTCGATGTTGGAGCGCACCTTCTCGGGCACCCGCCCGGTGCTGTTGACCACCACCACCGGCATCCCCGGCTCGATCATGGCGATGGGTCCGTGCTTCATCTCCCCCGCCGCGTAGCCCTCGGCGTGCACGTAGGAGATCTCCTTGAGCTTCAGGGCCCCCTCCAGCGCCACGGGGTAGTTGACCCCCCGCCCCAGGAAGAAGAAGCCGCGCGAATCCCGGTAGCGCCCGGCGATGGCGCGCAGGTGCTCCGAGGCCTCGTCGCAGAGGAGGCTCTCCACCTTGGGGCGCAGGCGCCGCAGCTCGTCCAGCAGGCGCCGGCCCTCGCTCAGCTCCAGCGCCTCGCGCGCCCTCCCCAGCCTCACCGCCAGGAGGAAGGAGGCGATCACCTGGGCCACGAAGGCCTTGGTGCTGGCGACGCCGATCTCGGGGCCGGCGTGGGTGAGGATGCAGGCCCGCGACTCCCGCACCAGGGTGCTGCCGATCACGTTGCAGATCGCCGCCGGCCGCGCCCCCAGCTCGGTGGCCAGGCGCACCGCCGCCAGGGTGTCGGCGGTCTCGCCCGACTGGGAGATGGCCAGGGCCAGGGTGCCGGGGGACAGGCGCGGGTCGCGGTAGCGGAACTCCGAGGCGAAGTCGATGTCCACCGGCACGGCCGCCAGCCCCTCGATCATGTAGCGGGCGATCATCCCCGCGTGCAGGGCCGTCCCGCAGGCCAGCACCTGGACCCGGCTGGTCGCGCGCAGCTCCTCCTCCTCCCAGCCGGGGCCCTCGAACAGCGCCGTCCCCTGGACCTGGAGGATGCGGTCGAAGGCGGTGCGCGCGATCACCTCGGGCTGCTCGTAGATCTCCTTGAGCATGTGGTGCTTGAAGCCACCCTTGCTGGCGGCCTCGGCGTCCCACTCGATCTCCTTGACGGGGCGCTCCACCTCGGCCCCGTCCTGTCGGAGGATGGTGCAGCTGCCCGGGCTCAGCCGGGCGATGTCCCCGTCCTCCAGGAAGACCACCCGCCGGGTGTAGGGCAGCAGGGCCAGCACGTCCGACGCCAGCCAGGCGGCCTCCTCGGTCCAGCCGACCACCAGGGGGGGGCCCTGGCGCGCGCACACCAGCTCGGGCCGATCCCGACGCGCGACCGCGGCGAGCGCGTAGTAGCCCTCCACCCGGACCAGGGCCTGCCGCACCGCCTCGGCCAGCTCCTGGCCCCCGGCCAGGCCCCTGCCCACCAGGTGCGCCAGGACCTCGGTGTCGGTCTCGGAGCTGAAGGTGCAGCCCGCCGCCACCAGCTCGCGGCGCAGCTCCAGGTAGTTCTCGATGATCCCGTTGTGGACCAGCGCCATGCGCCCGGTTCCGTCGGTGTGGGGGTGCGCGTTGGCGTCGGAGGGTTCCCCGTGGGTGGCCCAGCGCGTGTGGCCGATGCCCACGTCGGAGGCGTGGGGAGCGTGCTCCAGCAGGTGCTCCTCAAGCCGCGAGAGCCGCCCCAGCTTGCGCCGCACCTCGACGCCCTCCCCGCAGGCCACCGCCACCCCGCAGCTGTCGTACCCGCGGTACTCCAGCACGCGCAGGCCCTCGATCAGGGTCTCCAGCACCGGTCCATCGCGGGTGATGGTCCCGATGATGCCGCACATCAGGCCGGCTCCGTCGAGGTGGAGAGGCGCTCCCGGAAGTACTTCAGGGTCACGCCCAGGCCCTCGTGCAGGTCGACCTTGGGCTCCCAGCCCAGCGTGCGCCGGGCCTTGGTGATGTCGGGCTGGCGGACCTTGGGGTCGTCGACCGGCAGGGACTGGAAGGTGACCGCCGAGCTCGAGCCGGTCAGCTCGATGACCTTGCGGGCGAAGTCCAGCATGCTCATCTCGGCCGGGTTGCCCAGGTTCACCGGGAAGTCCTCGTCCGACATCAGCAGGCGGTGGATCCCGTCCACCATGTCGTCCACGTAGCAGAACGAGCGCGTCTGCAGCCCGTCCCCGAAGACCGTGACCGGCTCTCCGCGCAGCGCCTGGGACATGAAGGCCGGCAGGGCCCGGCCGTCGTTGAGGCGCATGCGCGGGCCGTAGGTGTTGAAGATCCGGACGATGCGCGTGTCCACCCCGTGGTAGCGGTGGTAGGCCATGGTCATGGCCTCGGCGAAGCGCTTGGCCTCGTCGTAGACGCCGCGCGGGCCGACCGGGTTGACGTTGCCCCAGTAGTCCTCCCGCTGGGGGTGGACCAGGGGATCGCCGTAGCACTCCGAGGTCGAGGCCAGGAGGAAGCGGGCTCCCTTGACGCGCGCCAGGCCCAGGGCCTTGTGGGTCCCCAGCGAGCCCACCTTGAGGGTCTGGATGGGCAGCTCCAGGTAGTCGATGGGGCTGGCCGGGGAGGCGAAGTGCAGGATGGAGTCGAGCTCACCGGGCACGTGGATGAACTCGGTGACGTCCTGGTGAACGAAGCTGAAGTGCTCGTCGGGGAAGAGGTGCTCGATGTTGCGGAGGTCCCCGGTGATCAGGTTGTCCATGCAGATCACCTCGTGGCCTTCGGCCAGGAAGCGATCGCACAGGTGGCTGCCGAGGAAGCCGGCTCCACCGGTGATCAAGGTGCGCGGGCGGCTCATGGGCGGGGTGGGGATCCCCCACCCGCGGGCGGAGGAGAGGGTCGTGCGGCGGGCTCGGCCCGGACGGTCTCCTCGACCGCCGCGGAGTCGGGGGGGGTCTCGGGCTCGCTCGAGGGCGTCGCCTCCAGACCGTGGAACAGGACCTCTCCCCCCTCCTCGAGCCGCACCACCACCCCCAGCCCGGTGGCCTCGCCCTCCTCCAGGGCTCGCAGGTGCACGCCGCTCCCGTCGGAGCGGGTCTCGACCTCGCCGCTCACCAGCACCGAGAAGCCGGGACCGGCGATGCTCTCCGGCTCTTCGCCGTCGGCCAAGGGCGCTCCTCCGCTGGACAGCAGGGGCAGGTCCACCCGCTGCCCCGGGCCCAGCTCGATGATCGCGTCGCGGAAGGCCACCTCGACCGGCGCCTTGCTCTGGTTGCGCACCTGCAGGACGCCGCGGCTCACCCGCTCCACCAGGTAGGGCCCCGAGTCCCCGCTGAGCATCGCGCCCCCCAGGAGCCGGACGCGGTCGCCCTCCAGGAGATCCATCCGGGCGCGCTCCACGTCCTGGAACTCCAGGGTGGGCTCGCCCCGGCTGGGCGAGCCGACCGTGCCCACGCCCTGACCGTAGAGCACGATCGAGGTGCCGCCGGGCCACAGGACCTCGGCCCGCCCGCCGGAGGAGACGATGACCGAGGAGCCCGAGGAGACCCGGATGGCCTTCTCGTAGAAGTGCATCGGGAAGCCCGAGAGGTGCCCCGCCGGCCGCACCTGCACCGGGTCGGCGTGGCGCACGATGGTGACCTCCTCGGGCCCCGCGGGGTGCATCTCGGCCTCGCCCGGCGGGAGGGTCTCGACCCGCGACTTCATGGGCTTGGGCCAGACCTGCGTGCGCCAGTGGAAGACGTGGCAGGAGCCCAGGGAGAGCCCGAGCGCGGTCGCCAGCGCCAGCAGCACCGGGCGGGACCGCGCAGGGCGGGGCCCTCGGGCCCCTCCGGCAGGAGTGCTCATTGGGAATCTCGGCCGCCGATGCCGATCGGATGGGGCCCGAAGTAGCGCTCCACGAAGCCCGTGTCGTGCTCGGCGCTGCGGAAATCGGTGTGGTTGAGGATCCGGCGGTGGATGGGGATGGTGGTCCGGACGCCCTCGATCACGAACTCGTCCAGCGCCCGGAGCATCCCCCGGATGGCCTGGTCTCGGGTGCCCCGGTGCACCATCAGCTTCGCCACCATGGAGTCGTAGTTCGGCGGAATCTCGTAGCCACTGTAGCCGTGGCTGTCCACCCGCACCCCGGGTCCACCGGGTGGCACGAAGACCCGGACCCGGCCGGGGCAGGGGCGGAAATCCCGGTCCGGATCCTCGGCGTTGATCCGGCACTCCAGCGCGTGGCCGGACTGGGTGATCTCCTTCTGCTTCCAGGGCAGGGACTCCCCGGCCGCCAGGAGGATCTGCTGCTCGATCAGGTCGATCCCGGTGACCAGCTCGGTCACCGAGTGCTCCACCTGGATCCGGGCGTTGACCTCCATGAAGTAGAAGGTGCCGTCGGAGTCCAGCAGGAACTCCACGGTGCCGGCGTTGTGGTAGCCGGCCTCCTTGGCCATGCGCACCGCGGCGGTCCCCATCTGGCTGCGCTGCTTGGGGGTCAGGACGGGAGAGGGCGACTCCTCGATCAGCTTCTGGTGGCGGCGCTGCACGGTGCAGTCGCGCTCGCCCAGGTGGATGATGTTGCCGCTCTTGTCGCCCAGGATCTGGAACTCGATGTGCCGCGGGTTCTCGATGTACTTCTCGAGGTAGACGGAGGGGTCTCCGAAGGCCGCCTCGGCCTCGGTCTGCGCCGCGCGCAGCCCGTTGATCAGGCTGGGGTCGTTGCGGGCGATGCGCATGCCCCGGCCCCCGCCGCCGGAGGAGGCCTTGATCATCACCGGATAGCCGATCTCCTGGGCGATGCGCAGCGCCTCGGTCTCGTCCTCCACGATCCCCTCGGAGCCGGGGACCACCGGCACCTTGGCGCGCAGGGCCATCTGGCGGGCGTTGGCCTTGTTGCCCACCGCGGCGACCGTCTCCGCGTCGGGGCCGATGAAGTGGATCTTGCAGGAGTTGCACACCTCGGCGAAGTGCGCGTTCTCGGCCAGGAAACCGTAGCCCGGGTGGACCGCCTCGACGTCGGCGATCTCGGCGGCGGCGATGATGGCGGGGATGTCCATGTAGGAGCGGGCCCCCGGCGCCGGGCCGATGCAGATGGTCTCGTCGGCCTGCCGCAGGTAGAGGGCGTCGGCATCGGCGGTCGAGTACACGGCCACCGTCTCGATGTTCATCTCGCGGCAGGTGCGGATGATCCGCTGGGCGATCTCCCCGCGGTTGGCGATGAGGATCCGGCGGAACATCAGGCCTTCTTGACCAGGAAGAGGGGCTGGCCGAACTCGACCGGCTCACCGTTCTCGACCAGCACCTCGAGGATCTCCCCGGGGAACTCGGCCTGGATCTCGTTCATGACCTTCATGGCCTCGATGATGCAGACCACGGTCTCGGCGGTGACCCGCTCGCCCACCGACACGAAGGGGCCCGCGTCCGGGGAGGGGGAGCGGTAGAAGGTCCCCACCATGGGGCTGTCGAAGGTCGGACCGGCGGGGGCCGCGGGGGCCGGCTCTCCGGCCGGCGCGGCCGCTGGCGCCGCCGGCAGCGAGGGGCCGGGGCCGGCCCACTGCACCACCGGGGGAAGCGGGGCGGGGGCTTCCTGGCCGCGGCGCAGCCGCACCCGCAGGCCGGCCTGCGAGTCGTCGATCTCCAGCTCGGTGACGTCGCCGCTGCGCATGAGGCGCACCAGGCGGCCGATCATCTTCAGGTCCACGGAGGACCCGGCGTCTTCCTTCTCCATGCGCGACCGGTGGCTCGGGTTGGGCGGCCGGGCCGGGACCGGCGCCTTCCCGGAAGCGAGAAGGTCGCAGGCTCCCCGGGGAGGGCCGCGTCGGGCCCTCCAGCCGCCGGAGGGACGCCGCAGGATAGCGAGCGGGGAGCCCGACCGGAACCTCGAGGGGCCGCGAGCTCGGCGGCGGGGCGGCCGCCCACTATCCGGGGCGCCGCCAGTGCCCGGAGGCGCCGCCGCTCTTCTCGAGCAGCTCGATCCCCTCGATCCGGATCCCCTTGTCGAGCCCCTTGGTCATGTCGTAGACGGTCAGGGCCGCCACCGAGGCCCCGCACATGGCCTCCATCTCGACCCCCGTGCGCCCCGTGCAGGCGGCCCGGCAGCGGATCTCCAGCAGGTCGGGGGCGGCCCGCTCGAAGCGGACCTCCACGACGTCCAGGCCCAGGGGGTGGCACAGGGGGATCAGCTCGGCGGTGCGCTTGGCGGCCAGGATGCCGGCCGCCCGGGCCACCTCCTGGATGGGGCCCTTGGGGCCGCCCCCGGCCAGGACGGCCTCCAGCCGGCCCGGGGGGAAGGCCACCCGGGCCCGGGCTTCCGCCGAGCGCGCGCTGGTCGGCTTGGGACCCACGTCCACCATCCGGGCTTCGGGGCCGTCGGCTCCCTCCACCACGTGGCTCGCGTGCCCCTCCGGGGGGGGGGCCGGAGCGGGCTCCGGAGGACGGGAGCCGGGATCAGGGGTCGTCATGAGGCTGAAAGGGAGCGCCGGGCTCGGGTTTCTTTTGGGTTTGAGCCCCACGGGGGCCGTCTGGCGATCCTAGATTAGCGTCGGATCGGGCAACGCGCCCGCCGATAGCAGCCCCGTTCCGGGACCCGTCCTCCCCTCTCCGAGATCGAAGACATGATCCGCACCCTCGCCCTGGCCCTGCTGCTCCTGCCGGCCTCCCCGCTCGCGACGACCCCCCAGGACCCCGCCGACCTGGAGGTCCTGCTCGCCGAGCAGATGAGCTCTCTGGAGGGGCTCCCCCTGCCCCAGATCTGGGCTCGCGCGGCGGCCCTGCGGGGCGCGGCCGAGGGCCTCGAACTCTCCGGCCTGGACGCCCTCGTCGACCGCAGGCTCGCCGCCGGCGAGGTCGGCGGCGAGGCCGGCGTCCTGCTGCTGGCCGCGGTGCGCCTGCGGGGCGAGGATCCCGACCTCGAACGCCTGTACGAGGTGCTGGTTCCCCTCCTGGCCTCGGACCGCGCCACCTTCCGGGTCGCCGCGGCCGGTCTCCTGGGCAACCCCGCCTTCCGGCTCCTGGCCGGCGACGAGCGCGACGAGCTCCTCCGGCTCCTGCGCGAGATGAGCCAGGACGGGGCGGCCTCCCCGGACTTCCGCCTGCGCTGCGCCCGCTCCCTGTCGAGGGTGGGCCGGGGCAGCGACATGCGCGCCGCGCGTACGGTCATGATGTCCTTCCTGGACTCGAGCGATTCCGAGCTGCGCGCGCAGGGGGCCCTGGCCATGGCCGAGACCGGCAACATGGTGACCGGCCGGCTGCGCGAGGAGCTCGAGCGCCTGGCCCTCCTGCCCACCGAGCAGGGGCGCCTGGCGGCCGCCTACATCCGCAGCGAGGAGATCCTGGAGGCCTCCAACACCAAGCTGCGCACCCTGCAGCGGTACTACGATACGCAGGCGGAGCCCGATCCGCCCGAGGAGCGCGGCGACCCCAACGTCACCAAGTTCGTGAAGGTCCTCGAGATGGCCCGCGACTTCCACCTGGACGGCGACAAGATCGAGACCAGCGCCATGGTCGACGCCGCCCTGGACGGGCTCCTGCGGGCCATCGACGAGCACTCGGCCTACATGTCCCCCGAGGCCTACGCGCGCTTCGAGCAGGACCTGGAGGCGGAGTACGGCGGCATCGGGGCCTACGTGCAGGTCGACCGCGAGGACCGGCTCTTCACGGTCACCAAGCCGATCTTCTCGGGCCCCGCCTACCGGGCGGGCCTGATGAGCGACGACAAGATCGTACGGGTCGGCGACTGGCCCACCGTGGGCGAGCCGGCGGACGAGGTCATCAAGCGCCTGAAGGGACGCCCGGGCACCCCGGTCAAGCTGTACATCTGGCGGCGCGGCATGGATCCCGGCCTGATCGATCGCCCCACCGAGGACATGGCGGTGGAGATGGAGCGCGCCCGGATCATCATCCCCCCGGTGTCCTCCCAGCTCCTGCCCGGCGAGGTGGGTCTGGTGTCCCTGGCGGACTTCAGCCGGGTTGCCAGCGAGGAGCTGGCCCGGCACATCGTCGACCTCATGGAGCGGGGCGCCCAGAGCCTGGTGCTGGACCTGCGCGGCAACGGCGGGGGGCTCCTGGACGAGGCCCGCGACGTGGCCGAGCTCTTCCTGCCCAAGGGATCGCTGGTGGTGGCCACCGAGAGCCGGGTGGCGCCGCCCGAGTTCCTGAAGACCCGGCGCCCGCCGGTGGTCCCCCCCGAGATGCCCCTGGTGGTCCTGATCAACCGCTTCAGCGCCTCGGCCTCGGAGATCGTGGCCGGCGCCCTGGAGGAGCACGACCGGGCGATCCTGGTGGGCGAGCGCAGCTTCGGCAAGGGCTCGGTCCAGAACCTGCTGCGCCTGCGGCCCTTCCTGGACGACGACTACAAGGACGCCAACGGCAACCGCCGCCACGACAACTACGAGGAGCTCACCCGCGACTGGAACGGGAACGGCACCTTCGACTTCGCCCCCCGGCTCAAGATGACCATCGCGCGCTACCTCCTGCCCTCGGGCCGCTCCATCCACCGCGAGCTCGACGAGGAGGGCAACCTGCTCGACCCGGGGGGGGTCGAGCCCCAGGAGGACTTCGAGATCCAGCCCACGCGCTACGCCACCTGGCGCATCGAGGAGATGCTGCGCATCGCCCGCACGGAGCGGCTCACCCGCGACTACGTGGACGAGCACCTCGAGGGCAACGCCGAGCTGTTCCGGGAGCTGGCCGAGAACGACTACAAGGACCCCGGCCGGTACCCGGGCTTCCAGGCGTTCTACGAGGGGCTCTCGACCCCGCTCCCCGTGGACGACGTGCGCATGCTGCTGCGGGCCGAGATCCGCCGCCGGGTCCAGGACCTGCGCGGCAAGGAGTTCCCCGTGGGCGACTACGTGGAGGACGTCCAGCTCCAGCTGGCGGTGCGCGAGCTCCTGCGGCAGCGCTCCCTCCGCCCCGAGGACTACCCCGAGTTCAGCTCCACCTTCAAGCCCGCGCCGCGGGTCACCGGCGAGGTCCTGGCCGACCTGGACGAGGGCTCCCTGCGCGAGTCCCTGGCCATCATCGACGAGGCCCGCCAGGGGGACGGCCACCTGTCGCCCGACGCCCTCGAGCAGATCGCCGAGCTGCTGGAGAGGACCCTGAAGCGGAACTGAGGGGCGGGCCCGCTATCATCCCGCCATGGACACCCAGACCGCCATCGAGGACTTCCTGGCCGGCCAGGTCTACGCCGTCGCCGGCGCGTCGACCCACCGCGAGAAGTACGGCAACAAGGTGCTGCGCGTCTACCTGCAGAACGGGCGCGAGGTCCACCCCGTGCATCCCCGGGAGACCGAGATCGAGGGGGTCGCCTGCCTCCCCGACCTCGCCTCCCTGCCCGGGCCGGTGCACGGGCTGTCGATCGTCACCCCGCCGAAGGTGACCGAGGCCCTGGTGGAGCAGGCGGCCGAGCTGGGCATCCCGCGCCTGTGGATGCAGCCGGGGGCGGAGAGCGAGGCCGCGGTGGCCCGCGCCCGGGAGCTCGGTCTGCAGGTGATCAGCGGGGGACCCTGCCTCCTCGTGGCCCTGGGCTACCGCGAGTAGCCGCGCGGCCTCAGCGCGAGGAGAGCGAGCGGGCGAGGGCCGCGAGCTGGCGGCGGTGCTCCTCGGCCAGCTCCGCATTCGCCTGGCCCTGGCGGTAGACCTCCAGGGCCTCGGAGCGCCGGTCCGCCTCCACCAGGATCTCGCCGAGCAGGTAGTAGGACTCGGCGTTGGCGGTCCGCTCGGCGACCCTCTGCTGGAGGGTCGCCGCCGCCCCCTGCGCGTCGCCGCTCTGGCGCTGATAGAAGGCCAGGGTGTAGGCGTAGCGGGCCTCGCTCGGGCGCAGCTCGCTCGCCCGACGGCACCAGAACAGGGCCTCCTCCATCCGATCGCTCGCCAGGAGGACCCCCAGGTTGTAGGCGGAGGGGGCCCACTCCGGGTCGAGCCTCAGGGTCTCCCGGTGGGCAGCTTCCGCCTCCGGCAGCCGCCCCAGCTCCGCCAGCAGGAGCCCCAGGTTGAAGCTCGCGGCCACGCTGCGCGGGTCGCGCTCCAGCGCCCGGCGCAGGCAGGCCTCGGCCTCCTCGCCGCGCCCCAGGCCGCTGTAGGCGAGCGAGGCGTTCACCAGCGGCGCGATGCGGAAGGGATCCAGGCGGAAGGCCTCCTCGAAGCAGGCCGCGGCCCTCTCGTTCTCGCCGCGGGCCAGGTGGAAGTTGCCCAGGTTGTACTGCGAGGCCGAGTCGTCGGGGCGGGCGCCCATGGCCACCAGGAACTCGGCCACGGCCCGCTCCAGGTCCGCGCGCGCTCCGCCCTCGACCCACTGCGGGTCCAGGGGCGCGAGGCCGGCGGCCGCCCGCACGCGCACCAGGCGAAACTCGTCGCGGGTCGCCGCGAGCAGCGCGTCCACCGCCTCGGGGGTGAGGTGGGTCGCGGCGGCCATGGCCGCGCTGCCCCGCACCAGGGGCGAGGGATCGGCGCGCAGGCGCTCGACGATCGCCGCCCCGGCCCGCGGGTCCTCGCAGGACTCGAGCAGCCGGATCAGGGAGGCCGCGAAGACCTCGTCGCGGCCGTCGTCCCGCAGGTAGGCCAGCATCGCGTCGAGCTCCCGCCACTCGCCCCGACGAGCCGCGTCGACGAGGCCCGCGCGGTGCAGCACCGCCGCCTGCCCGTCGTCCCCGTGCCACTCGCGGACCGCCGCGTCCGCCCAGGCCGCGTCCCGATCGGAGTGGCACGGGCTGCAGGCGTTGGGCGAGCCGAAGGCCTCGGTGGCCGCGGGCGTGGGCGGCAGCATCGAGTGGTCGCTGCGCCGCATGCGGGCGAAGTCGGTGGCGGGCATGTGGCAGGAGATGCACAGGCTGCCCTCGCTGCCCTCGGGGTGGCGCGAGTGGGCGGCCGCGTTCTCGACCCGCCCGCGGTGGCACGGCAGGCAGGAGCGGTTGGGGTCGTCCGCGTGCCGCCAGCGCCCGCTGGAGGTGTGGCAGTGGAGGCAGTCGAGCTGGCCCGAGCGGGCGCAGGGGTTCATGAGCCACGCCGTCCAGGTGTAGTTCTCGCCCAGATCGCGGCCGTCCGGGTGGAAGTCGGGGTGCTCCAGCGCGGAGAGGCCGAAGTGGTCGAAGAAGCGCTCTCCGGGCGGGTAGCCCTCCGTGAGTGGGCTCATCTTGGCGTGGCAGGGCGCGCACAGGGCGTTGGTCTGCTGCACGTCGAAGGCGCTGGTGAGGATGATCCGCAGATCCTCGGGCGGCTGGCCCTCGGGAGCCTCGCGGCAGACCCGCACGTGCTCGCCGGCGGGTCCGTGGCAGGTCTCGCAGTTGATGCCCGGCTCCGCCCAGGTGGTGCGGTAGGCGTCGGCCTCCCGGTCGTAGTTGACCTCCAGCTGGCTCACGTGGCAGGCGTGGCAGGAGGTGTTGAAGGTGTAGGGGACGTCCTTCCAGTGCACCGCCTCCTCGGGCACGCCCTCGAAGTGGCGCAGGCCGCTGGCGGCGGTGTCGTACCACTCCCCGCGCCTCAGGTCGAAGGCCACCGGCAGGGTCTGCAGGCGGCCCCGGTCCAGGGGGGTGAGGAAGTAGCACACGTTCTTGCCGCCCAGCACGTGGGCGATGGGGTAGCGGCGCTCCTCGTCCGGCCCGCGCTCCACCACCCAGCCCTGCCGGGGGCCGATCTCCGCCCGGTAGGCCAGTCCGGCGACGACGATGTCCTGCTCCTGCGGCGCGAGGATCTCCGCGGCCAGCTCGGCGGTGTAGGGCTGCATGGCCGTGCCGTGGTGCGAATCGGCCCACAGCTCGTGGAAGCCGGGGTGGCACTCCCGGCAGGTGGACGAGCCGGTGTAGACCGCGTCCTGCGGCTCGGGCCCCGGCGGGGCCGCCTCCGGGGGCGCGTCGCCCTGCCGAAGCCCCGCCACCGCCGCCCAGGTCGATGCCGCGACCAGCAGGACCAGGCCTGCCACCCTGCCCCGGCTCACCTAGGGGTCGCCCCCCCTGGAGCGGACTCGTCGGCCCAGGCGGCCAGGGCCGGGAGGACGAACTCGCGGGCCAGGATCACCAGGGTGGCGGTCACCGGCAGGGCGATCAGCATGCCGAACATGCCCAGGGCCGCGCCGCCCACCATGAGGGAGGCCAGGACCACGATCTCGTGCAGGCCCAGCGTGTTGCCCAGGATCTTGGGCAGCAGGACGTAGCCCTCGATCAGCTCGCCCGCGCTGAAGACCAGGATGTTGCGCCACAGCGAGCCCAGGACGTCGAACTCCGAGAGGCCGATCACGCAGGACACCGCGAAGCCCATGGTCGGGCCCACGAAGGGGATCAGCGAGAGGAAGCCGCTGGCCATGCCCAGGAGCAGGGAGTAGGGCACGCCGAAGAGGGCCAGTCCGATGGAGATGGCCAGCCCCTTGAGCAGGCACACGATCAGGCGGCCCCGGAAGAAGTTGGACAGGACCTCGCCGATCTGGGCCCCCACCCGCGTGATGCGGTCCCGGTCGCGGTGCGGCAGATAGCGGTGCACGAAGCCGTGGATGCGGTCGAGCTCGAACAGGAGGAAGTAGGTGTAGATCGGCAGGAGCATCAGCAGGGTGCCCAGGCCGATGACCTCCCGCAGGAGCCTCACCAGGAAGCGGAACACCCCGCCCGTGGCCCGGGCTCCGGCCTCACCGGCGGTGCCCAGCACCTCCTCGGAGGTCAGCCAGTCCTTGACCGCCAGGCCGATGGCCGTGAGGTCCTCGCTGAAGAACTCGCGCAGGCTCTCCACGCCCGCGGTGGCGCCGTCCGCGGCCCCGGGGACCTCCTCCCCCTCGGGGGGCTCGCCCGGCTCGGCGGTCTCGCCCTCCCCCCCGGGCGGCTCCTGCGCATCGGGCGCCGGCTCGGGCGACTCGAAGAGCCCCAGCCCGAGGCCCTCCAGCCTGTTCTCGACCCAGGCGATCCCCCGCACCGCGCTCCTCTCGATGCGCAGGAGCAGGGGCGCGGCCGCATCCTCTCCCTGAGCCCCGTCCGTGGCGGCCTCGACCGGCGGCCCCCCCAGGTCGCCGATCAGGTCCCGCGTGAAGCGCCAGCTCTGGTAGGCCAGACCCGTGGCGATGACCAGGGCCGCCAGCCCTCCGCCGACGAAGATCAGGTTGGCGGCGGTGCGGTGGGAGAGCCCCCGCTTCTCCAGGCGCCGCACCACGGGCGCCATGATGTAGGCCAGCAGGTAGCCCAGGATCAGCGGGTTGAGGACCGAGCGCACCCACCAGCAGAACCACAGGACGAGCACCGCGAGGAGCGCCAGCGAGAGGTTCCGCCACGGCCGGGGTAGGCGTTCGAGCAAGATTCAGTCCTCGTCCCCCTCCGGGCCCAGGGGTGCGTCCTGCAGGGGTGGCAGCTCGGAGCGATAGCTGCGCACGAAGATCTGGTCGAAGTCCATCTCGCTGCGGAAGTCCTCGATGGAGTCCTCATCCTGCCGCTTGAGCATGCCCTCATCGACGAGCAGGAAGACGATGCGGCCCCAGTCGATCGTCTGGTGGACGCCCCACGAGCGCCAGACCGAGCCCGCCAGGGGTCCGAAGACCTCGAGGGCGTGGCCCGCCATGCCGGCCAGGACCTCCTGCCCGGTGATGTGGCGCTCGGTGCCGCTGGCCTCCTCCTTGCCGGCCAGGCGGACGGCGTGCTCCAGCGAATCCAACAGGAAGCGGAAGGCCTCGGGCGAGAAGCGGCCGTCCCGCAGGGCCAGTTGTCGCAGCGGATCCTTCATCGACGCGCCCCCGGGAGCATACGCGGGCCGCCCCCCCGGTGCGAGGCGGGCTCGGATCCGGCGGCCAGGGCCAGCAGGGCCCGATCCACGGCCGCCTCGGGGGCCACGTTCTGGTCGACCTCCTGGCGCGCCAGCAGGACGTCGTCGAGCACCCGCCGCGCCCGGACCTCCGCCAGCCGCGCCCGGGGGCGCTCCCGGGGGAGGTCTCCGTGGGCCAGCGCCTGCGGGTCCGCGCCGGCCCGCCAGCGCAGCAGGTCGGCGACCACGGCCGCGGCCAGGTCCAGGAAGGCCCGAGCCCGCTCCCGCGCCCGGTTGCCCGGCGTGGTGCCGGGGAACTCCCCCTCCAGCTCCCACAGCTCCGCGGAGGCCGCCTGGACGGGCAGCTCCCCCTCGACGAGCCGGACCAAGAGCGACCGCATGGCCGGGGCGGCGCGGGCCGCCAGCTCGATCGCCACGCCGGGTGAGCCGCGGCTCCAGCGGGAGAGCCGGGCGGCGTCGGCGGGCTCCAGCCCCTGCTCCTCGAGGACCGCCGCGGACTCGGCCACGGGCAGGCCCTGGAAGCGCACCGGCACGCAGCGGCTGTGGATGGTCGGCAGAAGCGCGCCCGGAGACGAGGTCTCCAGGATCCACAACACGCCGGGGTAGGGCTCCTCGAGGATCTTGAGCACCGACTGCTGCGCCGGGGTCTTGGCGCGGTCCATCTCGCGCACGAGGACGATGCGCCAGGCCCCCTCGAGGGCCTTGAGCCCCACGAAGACCTCGGCGGGCATGCAGCCCCGGTCCTCCTTGTGGACGTCCTCCAGGTTCCTCTCGACGAAGCGCGCCAGCCGCAGGTAGCGCAGGTTCTCGACCACGGGGTCGATCACCAGCAGGCCGGTGTGGCTCCCCGAGCCGGCGCGCTTGCACGGGCCGCAGAGGCCGCAGGGCCCATCGCCCAGGGCGGACTCCGAGCTGCACAGCAGGCTCAGGGCGAACCAGCGCGCCACCGCGTACTTGCCCACGCCGCGGCGTCCCTGGAACAGGAGGGCGTGCGGGAGGCGGCCGGCCCGCGCCGCGCGCCACAGGCCCTCGAGGATCTCGCCGTGTCCGCGCGGCTCAGGCGCCACCTTCGACCTCCGCCAGCACGCGCGCGGCCACCTCGGCCGGCTCTCCCTCCCCGTCCACCACCCGGGTGGCGGGATCGCGCCGGGCCCAGGAGCGAAAGCCCTCGGCCACCCGGCGCTGGAACTCCAGGCCCTTGTCCTCGATCCGGTCGGCCGGCGCGCCCCGGCGGGCGGCGGCGCGCTCGGGATCCACCTCCAGCAACACGACCCGGTCGGGCGCGGGTCGGGACGACCACCCCTGGAGCAGGCCGAACACCGCCTCCAGCTCGAGCGCGCCGGCCACCGCCTGGTAGGCGAAGGTCGAGGAGTTGAAGCGCTCGCACACCACGTCCCGGCCCTCGGCCAGCGCCGGCTCCACCCGCTCGGCCAGCATCTGTCGGCGCGAGGCGGCGAACAGCAGCGTCTCGACCCCCGCGTCGAGCTGGTGGCGGCGCGACAGCAGGAGGTCTCGGATCCCCTCGCCCAGCGGCGTGCTCCCGGGCTCGCGCAGGTGGAGGGGCGCCCGACCGCTCCGGCGCTCGAGGGTCTGGACGAGGAGCTCGGCCTGGGTGGTCTTCCCGCAGCCGTCGATTCCGTCCAGGACGATGAAGCGGCCGCGGGCGGGGGCGGGGGCGGGCATGGAGCGGCATCCTAGCGAGGCTTCGCCTCAGACCGACCAGGCGTGCCGGAGAATCCTCGCCGGCGCGCCTGCTCCGCCTCCCGCCCGGAAGCCTCACCCGCCGGCGCCGCGTAGCTCGAGGGCCTCCTCGCAATCGGGATCCAGCTCGAGCGCGCCCCGCAGGAGCTCGGCGGCCTCCTCGGGGCGGTCCAGCTCGCGGAGGGCCGCGGCCTCCCGGGCCATGTGGCTCGCGCGCTCGACCGCCGTCAGTGGCGGCCCATCGGGGTCCAGCTCGACCGGCACCAGGCGCGCCGCGCGCAGCTCCCGCGCGGCCTCCTCCCAGCGGCCGGCCCGGACCAGGACCTCGGCCCACTCGGAGTGGAGACGACACCGGAAGGGGTCCACCTGGTTGGCCTCGCCGTACCAGCGCTCGGCCTCCTCCAGCCGGCCGGCCTCAGCGTTCCAGCGGGCCACCTCGACGCGCTCGTCGAACTCCCCGGGGTTGTACGCCAGCCAGCGCTCGAGGGCCCGCATGCACTCCTCCAGCCGGTCCTCTTCCTCGAGCGCGCTCGCCAGGGAGAGCTCCGCCGAGAAGCCGCGGTCCGGGTAGCCCGGGAAGCAGGCCTCGGCGGCCAGGAAGTGCTCGATGGCCAGCTCCAGCCGACCGTCCTGCCGGGCCATCTGCCCCAGGGCCATGCGGGCGCGGTAGTCCTCCCCACCCGCCGCCAGGGCCTCCTGCCAGCTCTTGCGGGCCTGCACCCGATCGCCGGCGACCAGGGCCATCTCGCCCCGCAGGAAGTCGGCGCGGGCCCCCCCGAGCCCGGCCGCCGCCAGCCGCCTCAGGGCCTGCTGGGCGTCCACCTCGCGGCCCGCCTGGAACGAGCCCCAGGCCACGGTGCCCCAGTCCCGCTCCCAGGCCTCGCGCTGCTCGTCATCGGCGGGCGGCTCCGCGGGCAGGCGCAGCCGGAGCTGGGCCACGGTGCGCGGGCTCCAGTGCGGCTCCAGCCGCAGCGGGGCGAGGAGGGTGGCGGTGAAGGCCTGGAACTCGGCGTCGATCTCCTCGGGCGTCCGGCCGAAGACCTCGGCCAGGGCGCGGTCCAGGTCCAGGCCGCGGTCGAAGGCCTCCAGCAGCCGGACCATGGAGGGGAAGCCGTGCTCGGCGATGAGCATCTCGCACAGGAGGCCCCCCTGGTAGTACCCGAAGAGGATGCGCGGGCCGCGGAAGGCCCGGTTGAGCTCGCGCACCGGGATCAGCGCGCCGTTGTGGTAGGCGGCCAGCAGGTCGCGGCGCAGGTTGCGGGTCCAGGCGGGGTTGGCGTTCACCTCCTCCCAGGTCGCCAGCCCCTCGGTGATCCACCGGGGGCAGCGGTTGTGGGACAGGCCCAGGTGCACCACGTGGGTGAACTCGTGGAAGGAGGTGCGCGCCCAGGAGAAGGTGCCCCGCATCTCGGAGAGGGGCGAGACCGCGGTCACCACCGGCCCGAAGCAGACGCCCAGGGCGGGGAAGCCCTCGTAGCCGGTGGAGCGCACCGAGAAGTCGGCGTGGCGCCGGAAGACCTCGATGCGCACGGGCCCCGGGGTGTACCCGTAGCGCCGGGCCAGCTCCTCGCGCGCGTCGGCGTACAGCGGCACCCAGTACAGGCTCATCAGCTCGCGGGCGTCCGGCAGCCAGGCGAAGGTGTGCTCGCCGTCCTCGTCCTCGGCGAAGGACTCGGCCATGCGATCGAGCACCAGGCGGGTGTTCTTGCGCCAGGGGTCCTGTCGCCCGTGCGCCTCCTCGCGGGCCCGATCCAGGGCCCGTCGGGCGGCGACCTCGTCGCCGGTGTTGGCCAGGGCCCGGCCGAGCTGGGTCCAGGCCCGGTGGTCGCTCGGGTCGCGCTCCACCGAGCGGCGCAGGAACGGGAGCCCCTCGGCGAAGCGGTAGAGCTCGCACAGGTGCTGGCCGACCTCCCGCTCGGGCGCCCCGTCGGCGGGATCGGCCTCGGCCAGCTCCTGGAGCAGGGCCTCGGCGTCCTCCCGGCGGTGCTCGATCCAGGCCAGGGCCGCCTCCAGGGTGCGGAGCTCGCGCCGCGCGGGGGCCAGCTGGCGCAGGCGGGCGGCGCGCTGGCGGGCGCTCCGGAGCCGGCCGTCGTCGAGGTCCGAGGAGGCCGCCACCAGGAGCCCCTCGATCGAGTCCGGCCGGGCGGAGAGCAGCTCGGCCAGGACCTCGTGGGCCGAGCGCCGCTGGAGCTGCCAGTTGTGGCGGTGCAGGAGGAAGAGCCCCAGGAGCGCGCCCTCGTGGGCGGGGTGCAGCTCCAGGGCCTCCCGCAAGAGCTCCTGCGGGGAGCGCGCCCGGGCCTCCGCGTGCGCCACCTCCCGGTCGGCCTCGAAGTAGACCGAGGCCAGGGCGACCAGCACGTCGGGCTCGGGGCTGCCGGAGGCGATCGCGGCCGAGTCGGCGGCCACCAGGGAGCGCGAGGCCCGCTCGAGCCACCCCAGCTCGTGCTCGCACGAACCCTTGGCCAGCAGCTGCTCCCACGAGTCGACCATGGGCGTGTTGGCCCCCTTGCGGAAGAGCTCCCGGCCCCCCTCCCGGTCCCCGGTCGCGATCAGGGCGCGGCCCAGGGCCAGGGCGTCGCGGGCGTCGTGCCCCGGCCGCAGGTCGCCCTCCAGGGCGAGCAGCTCGCGCGCCGCCCGATCGGCCTCGCCGCGGCTCAGGTGGACGGCCGCCACCACCCTCGCGCAGGCCGCCCGCAGCCGCCCACCTTTGGCCCCCTCCAGGCCCCGGGCGTCGTCCAGGGCGCGGCGGGCCTCGGTCAGAGCCTCCTCCCGCCGGTCCTGCTCCACCAGGCAGCGGGCCAGACCCAGCCGGCTCTCGGCGTCGGCGGGCTCCTCCTCCAGGAGCTCGGAGAAGGCCCGCTGGGCGCGCCGCACCTCGCCGCGCCGGCGGGCGCGGTCGGCCTCCTCCCGCTCGGCGGACAGGAGCAGCTCGATCTCGCGATCGCTCTCCTGCCCCGAGACCCGCTCCGCGGAGAGCGGCGGGAGGATGAGGGCCAGGCCGAGCAGGGCCAGGAGGCGCGCTCGCCGCGCGCTGTCCCGCCCGCGCCGGGCCCGCTGGTGTCGGTGGGTCGACATGTTCCCCTTCTCTTTGGGACGCATCGGCTCGGTTTCGAAGAGTCCGGAGCCGATCGTTGCCGGTGGCGTCCCGCTACTGTATTTCGGACGGGCATGGAAGCGAGTAGCGCTTGGGTAACGGTTGCCGGACGGGCGCTCACGGGCATCCGTCGAGGCCTCGTCCGCTCACTCCCCCTGGTGCTGCTGGTCCTGGCCGCCTGCCGCTCCACCTCCCTCGAGCCCACCCCCGAGCCGCCCCCCGTCGGCCCCAGCCACCCGCCCGGCTGGATCGATGCCCCCGTCACCTGGGCCAAGCTGGACGCCATCGAGGCGTGGCTCGACAGCCCCTCCTCGCACCGCGACGACCACCTGCGCATCGAGGCCTGGCTGCAGCTCAGCGAGGGCCGGCTGGAGTTCTCCAGCCAGGACCTGGACGGCTCCAACACCCCCACCGAGACCCTGCGCCTTCGCATCCAGGCCGCCAAGGAGGGCTTCGAGCGGGTGCTCGCCGAGCCCCTCCTGGCCGGCGCTCAGCGCGCCCGCGCGGTCCTCGGTCGCCAGCGGTCCCTGGCCCTGATCAGCGTCCCCCCCCGCCGGTCGGGGCTCCCGCTGATCCGGCGCAGCACGTGGGGCGCCCTCCCCGCCGTTCCCTCGCGCATGAATCCCCTCCGCGGGGTGTGGAGCCGCGTGACCGTCCACCACTCCGCGGACTCCCGCTCGGTGACCAGCGGCGGCACCTACCAGGAGTCGTCGCGCCTGGTGCGCAGCATCCAGAAGTACCACCTGGAGGATCCCGCGCTGCGCTGGGGGGACCTGGGCTACCACTTCGCGATCGACTCCGCCGGCCGGATCTTCGAGGGGAGGGAGCTCGCCTGGCAGGGGGCGCACGCGGGCGGGGCCAACAACCACCAGAACATCGGGGTGTGCCTGCTGGGGAGCTTCGAGTCGCCCGCCGCTCGCCCCACCCCGGCCGCGCTCAAGTCCCTGGAGCTGCTCCTCGACCACCTGCGGGTGGAGTACCGGATCTCGGCCACCCGCGTCTTCACCCACCGCGACTTCAAGGAGACCGCCTGCCCCGGCCCGGCCCTGACGGCCTGGGTCAGGGCGTACCGGCAGCGGCGGTGACTCCCTCACGCCTGGCGGCGGATCTCCTCGAAGAAACCGCAAGGCAGGCACCGCAGGGTCAGTCCGGCAATCGCGCGGCGGGCCCGCCTTCGAGCGCCTCCACGTCCGCCCGCACCATCATCCGGATCAGCTCCTCGAAGGTGACCTCGGGCTCCCAGCCCAGCTCGCGCCGAGCCCGGGAGGCGTCCCCCACCAGCACGTCGACCTCGGCCGGCCTCAGGAAGGCCGGGTCCACCCGCACGTGCTCGGCCCAGTCGAGGCCGACCTCCTCGAAGGCCACGCGGCAGCAGTCGCGCACGGTGTGGGTGCGGCCGGTGGCGATCACGTAGTCGGAGGGCTCGGGCTGCTGCAGCATCAGCCACATGGCGCGCACGTAGTCCCCGGCGAAGCCCCAGTCGCGGCGGGCGTCCAGGTTCCCGAGCAGGAGCTCCTCCTGCTGGCCGGCCCGGATGCGGGCCGCGGCCCGGGAGATCTTGCGCGTCACGAACTCCGGTCCCCGGCGCGGCGACTCGTGGTTGAAGAGGATGCCGCAGCAGGCGAAGAGGTCGTAGGACTCCCGCTGGTTGACCGCGATCCAGTGGGCGTAGACCTTGGCCGCGCCGTAGGGGCTGCGCGGGTGGAAGGGCGTCGTCTCCGTCTGGGGGGACTCCCGCACCTTGCCGAAGATCTCCGAGCTGGACGCCTGGTAGAAGCGCGCGCCCGGAGCCACCTGGCGCATGGCCTCCAGCATGCGGGTGGCCCCCAGCCCGGTGAACTCGGCGGTCAGCACCGGCTCCTCCCAGGAGGTCGGCACGAAGGACTGGGCCGCCAGGTTGTAGATCTCGTGAGGCTCCGAATCGGCGATGGCCCGCACCAGGCTGGTCTGGTCGAGCAGGTCCCCGCGCAGGAGCTGCACCCGGTCGAGGATGGGGGCGATGCGGTCCAGGTGGGACAGGCTCGAGCGCCGCACCAGCCCGAAGACCCGGTAGCCGCGCTCCAGCAGGAACTCCGCCAGGTAGCTGCCGTCCTGCCCGGTGATGCCCGTGATCAGGGCCCGTTTCTCGCTCGCGCTCAAGGCGTCCCTCCGCGGGGCGGCCGATCCTACCCTGTGGACCGACGATCGCGGCGGGGCTTCCTTCCGGCTAGCTGGTCCAGAAGAGCAGGGTGCCAGTCCCCAGGGCGGCGCAGTACAGCGCGAACCAGGCGAAGGCGCCCCGCCCCAGGAAGGCCAGCAGCAGCCGGAGGGCTCCCCAGCCCACGAGGCCGGCGAAGAGCACGGCCCACAGGAGCAGCAGCATCTCGCCCCCCGTCAGCTCACCGGCGCCCACCCCCCCCAGCTCGAGCACGGTGGCGGCCAGGATGGCCGGGATGCTGATCAGGAAGGAGAAGCGCGCCGCCTGCGCCGCCGGCAGGCCCCGCCACAGGCCCACGGCGATGGTGGTCCCCGAGCGCGAGATGCCGGGCAGGATGGCCAGGGCCTGACCGCACCCGATCAGCAGGGCGTCCAGGATGGTCAGGGGCCGGACCTCGCGATCCCCGGAGGGCTCCGCCAGGGCCTTCCTCCGCCCGCGCTCGCCCCAGCTCAGGATCACGGCGGTCGCCAGGAGGCCGGTGGCGGCCGCGGTCCCCTGCTGGAAGAGCTCGCGCAGCAGGTCCTCGAGCAGGATCCCCACCAGTCCCACCGGGATGGTGGCCAGGACGATCAGGGCGATCTCGCGCAGGCGGCCGGCGAGGAGATCCCGGAACAGGCCGGCCACGTCGCGGCGGTAGACCGCCACCACGGCGATCAGGGTTCCGACGTGGAGGGCCACGTCGACCAACAGCGGATCCTGGATGTGGCCGATGGCTCGCTCGGTGAGCACGAGGTGGCCCGAGGAGCTGATGGGCAGGAACTCGGTCAACCCCTGGACCAGGGCCAGGAGGGTGAGCTCGGCGTAGCCGAGCCCTTCGGAGAGGGAGAGGACGGGGACCATGGATCGAGGGGCCGCGGGGCCGCCGGGGGGCATCGACCGGCGGGGGCGGCGGCTTGATCCCGCGGCGGACGACGGCGGCCAGGCCTACCCGATCCGGGAGAGCGGCGCCAGCCCTCCGGGAGCGACCCGCCCGGCGAGGGCGGCCATTCGGGCGGGGAAAAGCCTTTCATCCGACCGCCGAGGGGCTATTCTCCGCCTCCGTCGCCCGATCGGGCCGTTAGCTCAGGTGGTTAGAGCGCTACGTTGACAACGTAGAGGTCACTGGTTCGAGTCCAGTACGGCCCACCACCTCCTCCTCCTCCCTGCGGGCTGCGCATGCGTTGCGCCCACTGGACGCTCACAGCGCGAGGAGGCGCGCGTAGGCTGGGAGGGTGGCCCGCCATCCGACGCGGCCACCCAGCGTCACCGGAGGATTCCCGATGATGGCCCTCGCAACCCGATTGGCGACCCCGATGCTGCTCCTGGCGGCCGCCCTGCCGGCGGTCCGCGGGCAGGAGGCGGTCGAGCCCGGTCGCCTCAGCCCCGAGTACGACCCCCGCAGCACACCCCTGGTGCAGGTGATCCGGCGCGTGCGGCCGGCGGTGGTGCACATCGAGGCCCGCTGGGTGGCCATCGACTTCAGCAAGCGCACCGGCGCCATGACCGGCAGCCTCCCCAGGACGGCCTACGCCACCCACGCCTCCGGGGTGGTCATCGGCGAGGACGGCTACATCCTCACCAACTACCACGTCGTCGCCAACGCCGTCGCCGACGACAAGAACGGCCGCATCCTGGTGAGCTTCGATCCCCGGCAGGATCCCACCGAGTACGAGGCCCAGTTCATCTCCGACTCCTACGACGACGACCTGGCGCTGATCAAGATCAGCGGCGAGCGCAAGTTCCCGGAGGTCGTCCTGGGCTCCTCCTCGGATCTCATGCTGGGCGAGCCGGTGGTGATCATCGGGAACCCGCGCGGCAACTGGCACTCCGTGAGCCAGGGAATCGTCTCCGGCATCGACCGCCGCATCCGCACCCCCGTCGCCTCCCACACCGACCTGATCCAGACCGACGCGGCCATCAACAAGGGCAACAGCGGCGGTCCGCTGCTCAACATCCACGGCGAGCTGATCGGCCTGTGCACCTCCTACCTCGAGGAGGCCGTGAACCTCGGCTATGCCATCCCGGTCGATCGCGTCAAGGAGGTCCTGCGCGAGTCCCTGCTGACCCCCTCCGCGGCCCAGTCCTGGCTGGGCTTCGAGGTCGACCTCCTTCCCGGCGGGGAGGGTCCGGAGGCCACGATCGTGGTGACCCACGTGACCCGGGACGGGCCCGCCTGGCTCTCGGGCCTGCGCGCCGGCTTCCAGGTCCTGCAGGCCGGGGGCGAGCCCATCCTCGACGTGCAGCAGTTCAACCACCAGCGCCTCCAGCTCCAGCCGGGCGACGTCTACCCCCTGCGGGTCAACTGCTCGGGCCAGGAGCAGGACCTCACGATCAGCGGCTGGAAGCGGGTGGACGGCATCCTCTTCGAACGCCTGGGACTGACCGCCTGCCGCTGCCAGATCGGGCTCCAGACCTACCTGGCGGTGGAGCGGGTCCGCTCCGAGGGGCCCGCCGCCGGCATCGGCCTGCAGCGCGACGATCTCCTGCTGGCCTTCCTGGGGGCGGGCGAGTCCCGCGCCTGGCGCTTCCAGGGGGAGGCCCTCCTGGCGCGCTACGCGAACGGCCTGGAGGTGGGCTCCGACCTGGGGGTGGAGGTCGTCCGCGACCTGAACGGCAACCGGGTGCCGGAGGTGAGCGAGATCCTCAAGGGCACGCTGGTGGTCGAGTAGGGCCTCTCGAGCCCCCCGCGGCGGATCGCGTGGTGGCCGGGTCCGGCCCCCGGCCCCGCCGCGGCCCGCCGACCTCACCCAGAAGGAGGGCGGAGCGAGAGCGGGCGTCCCGCTATAATCCTCGCGGCGGCGGGCCCGGCCCTGCCGCCGCCCCCTTTCGGTCCCCCGCGCACCCGGGGAAGCCCTTCAGGTCCGCCCCGCGGGCGGACGAAGGGGTCCCGGGGGCGTCCCCTCCCAGGACCCGGGCCTCCGGGTCTCCCCGGCTGGCCTCCGGCGGCCCCGCCCCGGGCCGCGCAGATCCTCCCTCCTCCGCATGAACGCCCTGAAAGAGTTCATGGAGCGGTTCGGACACATGCTGTCCCGGACGCTCCTGACCATCCTGTACTTCGGCCTGCTGGGCCCCTTCGCGCTCTTCTACCGGCTGGTGGCCGATCCCCTGCACGCGCGGCGGCGCCGCCGGGGAAACTGGGCCGGCTGGGTCGCCCGGAACGAGGTCCTGGGAGCCGCCCGGAGGCAGGACTAGATGATCATCCTGGGACTGTCCTACTACTACCACGACTCGTCCGCGGCCCTGCTGCGGGACGGGGTGATCGTGGCCGCCGCGGCGGAGGAGCGCTTCAGCCGGGTCAAGCACGACTCGGGATGGCCCGGCCTGGCGGTCGAGTTCGTCCTGAGGCAGAGCGGGATCAGCATCGACGAGGTCGACTACGTCGTCTTCTACGAGAAGCCCTTCGTCAAGTTCGAGCGCATGCTGGTGACCGCCATGGCCACCTTCCCGCGCTCGGCGGGGGTCTTCCGCGAGGCCATGCAGCGCTGGGTGACCGACAAGCTGTGGATCAAGTCGATGATGAAGCGCGAGCTGGGGGTGCCCTCCGCCAAGCTGCTCTTCGCCGACCACCACATGTCCCACGCCGCCTCCAGCTTCTTCACCTCCCCCTTCGAGGAGGCGGCCATCCTGACCGTGGACGGCGCCGGGGAGTGGTCCACCGCCACCCTGGGCATCGGACGGGACAACAAGATCGAGATCCTGAAGGAGATGCGCTTCCCCCACTCGCTGGGGCTCCTGTACTCGGCCTTCACGGCCTACTGCGGCTTCGAGATCAACGAGGGCGAGTACAAGCTCATGGGGATGCACCCCTACGGGCAGGCGCGCTACGTGGACAAGATCTACGAGATCATCGACGTGGGCGAGGACGGCAGCCTGTGGCACGACCTGCGGTACTTCTCCTACCAGTACTCGCGGGACACGACCCTGACGAAGGCCTTCTCGCGGCACTTCGGCCGGCCGCCGCGCGACCCCAAGCTGAACGACAAGTCGCTGGACGCCTTCTACTGCGACATCGCCGCCAGCATCCAGGTGGTCGCCGAGCAGGTGCTCATGAAGATGATCGAGCACCTGCACGAGATCACCGGCTCGAAGAACCTGTGCATGGCCGGGGGCGTGGCCCTGAACTCGGTGGCCAACTACAAGCTGCTGCGCGAGGGTCCCTTCGACGACCTCTTCATCCACTCCGCCCCGGGGGACGACGGCGGGGCGGTGGGCTCGGCCTACTGGGCGTACAACCACCTGCTGGGCCACCCGCGCGGCCCGGTCCTGGACCACGCCCACCTCGGCTCGGAGTACTCCGACGAGGAGATCGAGGGGTTCCTCACGGCCAACGACATCCCCTTCGAGAAGATCGAGGACGACGAGGCCTTCTTCCAGCGCGTGGCCGACGACTTGGTCGACGGCAAGGTGGGCGGCTGGTTCCGCGGGCGCTTCGAGTGGGGACCGCGGGCCCTGGGCTCGCGCTCGATCATCGCCGACGCCCGCAAGCCGGAGATGAAGGACCTGCTCAACGCCAAGATCAAGTTCCGCGAGGCCTTCCGGCCCTTCGCCCCCTCGGTGCTGGCCGAGAAGGCCGACGAGTGGTTCGACTTCCCCGAGCCCGAGCGGCACTGGCCGGGCTCCTTCATGCTCTACGTGACGCCGGTGCTCGAGGAGAAGCGCGCGGAGATCCCGGCCATCACCCACCAGGACGGCTCCGGCCGCCTGCAGACCGTCTACCGCTCGGTGAACCCCGACTACCACCGCATGATCGAGGCCTTCGGCGAGAAGACCGGGGTGCCGGTGATCATGAACACCTCCTTCAACCTGAAGGGGGAGCCCATCGTCGAGTCCCCGGCCCACGCCTTCAACACCTTCAGCCTCTCGGGGATGGACGTGCTGTACATGAACAACTACATCGTGCAGGCCGCGGCCAAGAGGAAGATCGCCGAGACGCGCTTCTCGCTGCGCCACAAGGGCGATTCGGTCACCGAGATGGTGAGCTGAGGGGGGAGCCGAGATGTCCGCCATGCGCGTCGTCAACGTCCTGCTGGCCGTGCTGGTCAGCGCCGCCATCTGCCTGCTGGTGCTGGAGGGCGGGCTGCGCCTCCTGGGCTTCGGGCCGCCGGCCAGCATCCACCGCTTCGACCCCGCCCTGGGCTGGAGCAAGGTCCCCGGCGCGGTCTGCGACCGCTCCGGCCGCGAGTTCACCGCCACCTTCGAGATCAACGAGCAGGGCCTGCGCGACGACCCCATGGCCCTGCCGGACAAGGCGCCCGGCACGTATCGGGTGGCCATGCTGGGGGACTCCTTCACCCTGGGGTACACGGTCGAGCGCGATCACCTCTTCGTGGACCTGCTGGAGCGCAAGTGGGCCTCCGAGGGACGCAAGATCGACGTGGTCAACGCCGGCACCGAGGCCTGGTCCACCGACCAGGAGGTGATCTGGCTGATGGAGCACGGCCAGGACTTCGACCCCGACCTGGTGCTGCTGTTCCCCTTCGACAACGACCTGTACTGGAACGCGCAAACGGCCTACCGCCGCTACTCCAAGCCGCGCTTCGAGGCCGACGGGAGCCTCGAGCCGCGCGTCCTGGAGGACCCCGGCGAGCAGGGCTGGATCGAGCGACTGGGCCTCGCGCGCTTCCTCGCCGTCCTCTCCGGCGCCTCGGGCGAGGGCGACCACCGCTGGAGCCCCGACGGAGGGAAGCGGACGCTGCACTCGGAGAACGCCGCCCTCCTCCACTCCCCCCCCGACTTCATGGTGGGCGCCATCGGCCGCACGCGGGGCGCCCTGAGTGCCCTGCGGGCCGAGTGCGGCCGCCTGGGGGCGGAGCTGCTGGTGGTCCCCATCCCCTCCAAGGCCTGCGTCCACGAGGAGGCCCGCGCCCGGGTGGCCGAGACGATGGCCAGCCGCGGGCTGGCGGAGGGCTCCTGGTTGCCCGAGCAGCCGGTGGAGACCTTCCTGGCCCTGTGCGGCGAGCTGGGGATCCGGACCCTCGACGCGCGCGCCAGCCTCGAGGCCGCCGCCGCCGAGGGCGGCGCGGACCTGTACTACCAGCGCGACTGGCACTTCAACCCCGCCGGCAACCTGGCCTTCGCCGGCTTCCTGGACCGGGAGCTGGACGCCGCCGGCCTCTTCCCCGCGGCCCACGCGGCGCAGACCGCCGGGGAGTTCCCCGCGCTGGACGCCGGCGGCGGGGGCGTGCCCTTCGCCCCCGTCCTGTACCTCACGCTGCTGGTGGTGCTGGTGCTCCTGTACAAGAGCACCTATCGGGCCGAGCCCCTGTGGAAGCCGGTCTTCGGCATCGCCGCGCTCCTGGCGGTGATCTTCGGCATCGTCTTCGCCGTCGACGCCCTGGTCGGCGTCCTGCCGCCCCAGGTGGCCCAGCTCATGCTGATCACCTTCGTCCTGCTGATCCTGATGTTCGTGGCCTTCAAGATGGGCAGCAAGGTGGGCACGGTGCTGGAGCTCTTCCGCGCCTTCGTGGCCCGCGGGCACTGGTACCTGATGCCGCTGGTGGTGGTCCTGCTGACCGTGGGGAGCCTGCTGGTGGTGGCCGCCAGCTCCCCCCTGGTGGCCCCCTTCATCTACACCCTCTTCTGATGCCCTCCGCGGTCCGCTTCCTCAGGCAGTACTGGTTCTGGGTCCTGGCCCCCCTCGTGGCCCTGGGCGCCCTGCTGCTGGCCCTGTGGATCCTGGGCGGTCAGGGAGACGACTACGACTTCGCCTACCCCCTCAGCTGACCGTCCCCGGGCTGGCCCTTGCGCCCCCGGCGGATGCGACGTAGAAGGGAGCCTTCGGAGACCTCCACCATGATCCGCTTCCTCAAGGAGAACTGGTTCTACATCCTCGCGCCAGTGGTGCTCCTGTTCGTGCTGCTGGTCGGCCTGGCGCTCTGGGGCCGCGACAGCGACGACTCCCTCTTCATCTACAACCTCTTCTAGCGGGGAGGCCCCGGGGCCGAGACCCGGCCCGGGAGCGGAGCGAGCGTGCGGACCCACCGACTGGCCGGAATCCTGGTCCGCGGCGTCTCGGTGGCCGGGGTGGCCACCTCCATCGACCTGCCCGAGATGAAGGTGGCCCTGGACCTGGGGCGCGCCAGCGAGTCCCTCGTCCCGCGCCGCACGGTGCTCCTCAGCCACGGCCACATCGACCACATGGGGGCGCTCCCCTGGCACGCGGCCATGCGCGGGCTGCGGGGGATGGATCCCCCCACCTACGTGGTCCCGCGCGAGAACGAGCAGGGAGTGCGGCGCCTGTTCGAGGCCTGGCGCGCGCTCGACGGAGCCCGACTCCCCCACCGGCTGGTGCCGCTCTCGCCCGGGGAGGAGTGGAGCCTGGGCCCCGACGCCCGGGTGCGCCCCTTCCGCTGCCCCCACCCGGTGCCCTGCCAGGGCTACGGCATCTGGAGCGCGAGGAGCAAGCTCAAGCCCAGCTTCCGGGGCCTGGCCGAGGAGGAGCTGCGGCGCCTTCGAGTCGAGGAGGGCGTCGAGATCAGCGAGGTGGTCGAGGAGCCCCTGGTGGCCTTCGCCGGGGACACCCGGATCGAGGTGGTCGAGCGCGAGGAGGTGGTGCGGCGGGCGAGGCTCCTGATCCTGGAGGTGAGCTTCGTCGACGAGCGCGTCTCGGTGGAGGCCTGCCGCGCCCGCGGGCACGTGCACCTCTTCGAGCTGGCCGAGCGGGCCGATCTCCTCGACAACCAGGCCATCCTGCTGACCCACTTCAGCGCCCGCTACCGCCCGGCCGAGATCCTCGAGGCCCTGGAGCGACACCTCCCGCCCGGGCTGGCGGAGCGCACCACCGCCCTGCTCCCCTGAGCGGCCGCCCCTACTCCGACAGGTCCACGCCGATCCGTCGGAGGAGCTCGAAGCCCCCGCAGGCCTCGGCCGCGATCAGGTGCAGGCGGCTCCCGTCGTGGATCATCAGGCGGTGGAGCCGCAGGGGGTCGCTGTCGGGCCGGTTGACCCCGGCGTGGGTGGTGGTCGCGTTCCGGTAGCCGGCCGCGCGCACCCGCTCCACGGCCTCCTCGGAGACGTCCCAGCGGCGGCCGTAGGGGTAGGCGAAGGAGCGCAGGGCTCGCTCGCCCAGCTCGCGCCGCAGCGAGGCGGTGCTCTCCGCGATCTCGCGGTCCAGCTCGTCCGCGTCCAGGCGGGCCAGGACCGGGTGGCTGCGGGTGTGCCCGCCCATCTCGAAGCCCAGCTCGGCCAGCTCCCGCGCCTGCTCCCAGCTGAGGTGCAGGGCGCGGCACAGGGCCTCCTCCTCCCCGCCCAGCTCGCGGAAGAGGAGGTCCAGGGTCCGGTCCCGATCGTCGCGGTCGACCTCGTACTTGAGCGCGCGCTTGAACAGGTAGGCGGCCTTCCCCTCCCCCCCACCCAGGGCTCCCTCGAGCCCGGCCGGCTCCCGACACAGCTCGCCGTAGCGCCGGACCAGCTCGCCCACCGGCATGCGCGAGAGGAGCCAGAAGAGCTTGTGGTTCCAGTTGGGCCGCCGCTCGTCCAGGGGTCGGGTCTCGAGGTAGATGGTGGCGGGGATCCCCATCTCGGCCAGGAGCGGCGCCAGCACCTCGTAGTTGTCCCGGTAGCCGTCGTCCATGGACAGGGCCACCAGGCTGCGGCCGCCGCTGCGGCTGCGCAGCCGCTCCACGCCGTCGGCGACGGTGCAGGTCTCGTAGCGCGCGGCCAACCAGCCGAGGAGCCGCCGCAAGCTCTCGGCGCCGATCTTCATGTCGCCCGGCAGGACCTCCTCCCCCTCGCACGGCGCCACGCAGTGACCGGCGAGGATGGTCAGCCGCACGGGCATCACCCGGTTCACCAGGGCGTGCAGCCCGGTGTGGTAGAGCAGGCGGGCCCAGGCCTCCCGCAGCCACATCTTCAGCCTGTGCTTCATGGTCCCTCCGTTCCGGTCCAGTCCAGGATCCCGTCGTCGCGGTCCCCGTCGGTCCAGTACCAGCTCTCGGTGCGGCGCGCCGCCGCGACCAGCCGGTGGCTCGCTCGCCGCACGCTCAGGAGGACCAGCCCGTGGTCGCCGGACCTCGACGGCCGAAAGCCGGCCGCCCGGAGCTCGCTGGCCCACCACGAGCCGTCGATGGCGGTGGCGCGCACGACCGAGGCGCCGGCCTCATCGAGGGCCGAGAGCCCGGCCTCCATGGCCGCCGCGCGGGCGCCCGCGCTGGGGGCCAGCAGGTCCACCAGCCGGCCGGCGCTCTCCGCGGGGCGCGGGGGCCGGACCGCGACGTAGCCGCCGAAGCGGCCGTCCGGCTCGCGCACCCCCAGCACCCGGTGCCGCGCCGAGGGGCCGTCGAGGAAGCGCCAGCCCAGGGTGTCCGCGTCGCGCCGCAGCATGAACGCGAAGTAGCGCTCGACCAGCCGCGAGAGGCCCTCCACCTCCGGCGGGAATCGCTCCAGGGGCTCGACCGCGTGCAGGGCCCCCTGGCGGCGCAGGCGGAGCCGGGCTCGCCGTCCCGCCCATCGATGCAGTCCCGCCCGAAGGCCTCTCGGCCGCCCGTCTCCCGGGCGCTCCCGGCGGGCGGCGCGGTCGGCCTTCAGGACGAGGGTCCAGGGACGGAGCCTCCCCACCGACTTCCACTCGCCTCCCGGGGAGCCGCGCCCCGAGGCCCGGCCGGCGAGTCCCAGGACCAGCGGCCAGCCCCGGCGATCGGCCTCCTCCAGGACCCGGCGGTCGAGCAGGCCGTGGATCCCCCGACGGCGCCAGTCGGGGTGGGTCATCGCGTCCCCGCTCAGCCCCACCACGGCGGCCGTCTTGTCCTTGCCGAAGCTCACCGCCAGCCGGGGCCAGCAGGCGCGGCCCGCGACCGCCGCTCCCCCCGGAGGGCGCGCCACCGCGCTGATTGCCTCCCCCCCGGGGACGCGGTCGTAGCGCCAGCCCAGCCCCCGCGCGTCGGTCCCCTCGCGGGAGCACTGGTCGAAGAGCCGGGCCTGCTCCTCGCGATCGCCGGGACCGCAGAGCGAGACGCGGAGGTCTTCGGGGGAGGTCATGGGAGAGGTCGGTGCCGCCCGCCCGGGGAAGGGGCCTCTACCGGCGCGATCCGTCCCCGGCGACCGGGTCCGCCGAGCGCCGGGGGCGGGCCTTCCTCCCCCGGGCGCGGCCCCGACGTCGGCCGGCCCGGGTCGGATTCTCCAGGGTGTACAGGATGCGCTCGAAGACCCGCCTGGCCCGCTGGCCGGCTCCAAAGTACCAGCGCTCGTAGGAGCGCACCATGCTCTCGCGCAGCTCCTCCAGCTCCACCTCGCCGCGGTGCTCGCGCGGGCAGGCGGCGGGCTCGCCGGACGCCTCGCCCACGGGGGTGCCGGGCGCGTCGACGCAGTCCTGGCAGTCGCGCCAGGACTCGGCGCCTACCCGGGGATCGAAGAGCGAGACGCGCACCCGGTCGGGACCCACCCGCCGCAGGACCCTCTCGGTCTCCGCGATGTCCTCGGGCGTCTCGCCGGGGCGGCCCACCAGCAGGCGGACCTCGGCCCGGATCCCGGCCCGCCGCGTCAGGCGCGCCGAGTGGATGATCCCCTCGGGCGTCGGGTCCGGCTCCAGCGCGTCGGGCATCCGCCGGCCGCCGGGCTCCCAGCCGTAGTCGATGCGACGGCAGCCGGCCCGGTGCATGTGCTGGAGCAGGGGGTAGTCGACGCAGTCCGGGCGGGTGCTGGCCATCCACTCCAGCTTCAGCCCGCGGCGCAGGATCTCGTCGCACATCTCATGGATGCGCTTGCGTCCCCAGGTGAGGATCTCGTCGACGAAGCGGACCATCCGCGGCCGGTAGTCCCTCACCAGCAGCTCCAGCTCGTCCACGACCAGCGGGGTGGAGCGAACCCGGAAGCCCCTCCCGCTCAGCTCCTTCTGGCAGAACACGCACCGGAAGGGGCAGCCCCGGGTGCTGAGGACGTAGGCCAGCCGCCGGGGGTCGAGCCGGTAGTAGCTCTCCATCGGCAGGAGGTGGCGCGCCGGCAGGGGCAGCTCGTCCAGCCGCTCGAGCAGCGGCGGAGCCGGGTTGTCGATCCAGCGCTCCTCGCCGCGGCGAGCCACCAGGCCGGGGATCCCCGCCAGCTCGGCCTGGTCCCCCCCCTCCAGGGCGCGCACCAGGCGCGGGAGGGTCTCCTCGGCCTCCCCCCGGAGGACGTAGTCGAAGTGGCCGCAGTCGAGGAAGAGACCCGGGTCCGCCGAGGCGTGCGGCCCCCCCATCACGGTGATCTTGCCCCGCTCCCGGGCGTAGCTGGCCCGGTCGATGGCCCGCCGGGCGTTGGGGGTGAGGGCGCCGAAGCCGACGATCTCGCTGCGGTCGATGGCCGCGCGCACCTCCTGCTCGGAGAGGACGCGCTCGTCGGCCAGCTCGACCGGCAGGCCGTCCCGCTCCAGCGCGCCGCCCAGGTAGGCGATCCCCAGCACCATGGCGAGGGGGTCCTCCGGGACCCGGGGCTCGACGTAGGCGATCAGGGTTCGGCGCATGGCGGCGCGGCTAGCCAGCCTCCATCCACAGGGACCGGCCGTGCTTCGAGCGCCGGAAGTACCAGCGCACGTAGGCCAGGTGCACCAGCACCCAGGACATGTACAGCGACAGCCCCCACACCGCCCCGGTGGTGGGCAGGAGCCACAGGAGCAGCACGTTGGCGGGGATCGTGATGGCGGCCCCGATGGCGGTGATGATCAGGCTCCGCTTCATCTGGTCGGTCACGATGTAGAAGGACTCCAGGGCCACCGCGAAGGAGGCCGGGATCAGGCCCAGCGCCAGGATGCAGGCGTAGACGAAGACCGGCGCGGAGTAGTCCGCCGGGTAGAGCAGGGAGACCACCGGCCGGACCAGCGGAAGGCAGACCAGGATGCCCGCCGACACGAGCAGGCCGGCGATGAGAGTGGTGCGCGTGTACAGCCGGCGGAAGCGCGCGAAGTCCTTCAGGCCGGCCAGCTCGGAGAGGGCCGGCAGGATGACCCGGGAGACCCCCTGCATCATCATCAGGGGCATGTCCATGATGCGCTGGGCCACGCGGAACCAGGCCACCCAGGCGGCCCCCGCCACGCCCCCGATCAGGAGCGAGGGGAAGACGTGGATGAAGAGGGTGGTGCCGTTCTTGAGCAGCCCGACCCGCAGCCCCAGGCGCAGCCCCTGCCGCATGGGGATGGAGGGGATCGCCCGGAAGATCGAGACCATCGACGGCAGCCAGGGTCCGCCGTCCCGGCGCGCCCGGCGGTAGAGATCGAGGGCCATCAGGGTCCCCAGCCCGCGGGCCATGAGCTCGCCCAGGACGGCGCCCTTGGGGGAGCCCGTCACCACCGCCCCGAGGATGACCAGGAAGGCTCGCATGAACTCGAGCCCGATCTCCACCTTGCCCACGTCGAGCATCCGCCGGGTGCCCAGGAAGCTCACCGAGGCCACCGCCCGGGGGATGTCGATCAGCGGCCAGAAGCACAGCCACCAGGCCCAGACCCCCACCTGGCGATCGCCGAAGAAGCGCTCGCCGGCCCAGGGCAGGACCAGCCAGCCCACGCCGATCAGGGCCGTGTTGAGGAGCAGGAAGGCCTTGGCCAGGAAGGCCAGCCAGCCGCGGACCTTGACGTGGTTGTCCCGCACGCTGGCGGCCGCGAGCTGGCTGATGGTGGCCTGCACCACGCCGACGTTGATCAGGTTGTAGACCAGGTCGCGCAGGGACACGGCCAGGAAGTAGAGCCCCTGGCCCACGGCGCCCAGCAGGAAGGCGATGGCCACCGAGGCCAGCAGCTGGCTGGCCTGGTTGAGCATGGAGGCCACCTGCAGCGTGGCCGTGTCCTTGAGGAACTTGTTGCGCAGGAGCCGCAGGGGCGAGACCAGCCCGCTCACCCCAGGGCCTCCCGGTAGACGGCCAGCACCTGCTCGGCGTTGCGCCGCCAGGAGCTGGCCCGCGCGTGCCGGCGGCCCTCGGCGCCCATGCGCTGGCGCAGCGCCCCGTCTCCCATCAGCCGCGCCAGGGCGGCCTCGACCGCCTCGGGCCGGGGCTCCACCAGGAAACCGGTGCTGCCGTCGAGGATGGCGTCCTCGGCCCCGCAGTCGAGCGTGCCGATCACCGGCGTCCCGCTGGCGCCGGCCTCCAGGTAGACGATCCCGAAGCCCTCGAAGCCGCCCTCCACGGCGGTCACCGGGGTGTGCAGGAAGACCTCCGCGCGCTGCAGGAGGTCCACCTTGTCGGCCTCCGGGACGTTTCCCAGCAGGTGCAGGCGATCGGCCAGGCCCCGGCTCGCGGCCGTCTCCAGGAGGGACGCCTGGTACGCGTCGCCCGAGGCCTTGCCGACGATGTAGTGGTGCAGGCCGGGGTGCTCCCCGGCGATCCGGCTCCAGGCCTCCACGGCCAGGTGCAGCCCCTTGCGCTCCTTCACCTCGGCGATGGTCAGGGTGAAGGGATGCGCGCGCCAGGGGTGATCCCCGGAGGCGGTCTCCTCCATCGCGCCGGCGTAGCGCTCGGCGTCGACCGCGTTGGGGATGAACCGGATGTGGTCGGGGCCGGGCGAGGCCTCGCCCATGGCCTCCAACATCCGCCGGCGGGTGTAGCCGCTGACGGCGATCATGCGGGCGAAGCCCCGGTAGGTGTCCAGGGCGCGGCGCCGGTGGCGCTCCTGGAGCAGGGGCTGGAGGGAGTAGGTGCCGTGGGCCGTCGCGACGCAGGGCACCCCGGCCCGGCGCGCCGCCCGCAGGGCGACCAGGTTGTGGGGGTAGTCCTTGATGGCGTGGACCAGGTCGGCCTCCCGCGCGGCGCGGGCGGCGCGGCGAACCGAGAGGTGGAGCTGGGCCCAGAAGCGCACGGGCTTCATGTAGAAGAAGTAGTCCGGCGGCAGGCCGACGGAGACCCTCCAGCGGTCGGGGACGTCGGCCGAGGTGGGACGGTGCTTGCGCCCCAGGAGCACCTCCACCTCGAGGTCCGGCTGCAGCTCCTCCAGGGCCGCGATCAGGCGCACCCCGTAGCGCCCGACGCCGTCCAGGTCGGAGAGGGAGTCGGTCAGGTAGAGGACTCGCATCCTCGCTCTCGCATCCAGTCCAGGATCCGCGCCGCGCGCGCGTCCCAGGTGTGCTCGACGGCCCGCTCCAGCAGGCGCGCGCGCATGCGGCGGCGGAGCTCCCCGTCCGCCAGCAGCCGCCGGATGCCCTCGGCCAGGGCGGCGGCGTCGTCGGGGGGGACCAGGAGCGCGTCCTGCCCGGGCTCGAGCAGCTCCCGCAGGCTGGGCAGGTCGCTGGCCACCAGCGGCAGGCCGGCGGCCATGGCCTCGAAGATCTTGAGCGGGGAAGTGTAGCGCGCGGAGATGGCCGGCCGCGAGCGGTTGGGCACCACGCCCAGGTCGGCGGCGGCCAGGTAGAGGGGAATCCGCCCGGGAGGCTGGAAGCCGTCCACCCGCAGGTTGGAGAGACCTGCGGCGAGTCGGCGCAGGGCCTCGACGTCGGCGTCCATGCCCCCCGCGACGGCGAAGCGCACCTCGGGCAGGGCCCGCGCCGCCTCCACCAGCAGGTCGACCCCCTTCCACTCCATCAGGCCGCCGGTGTAGACCACCAGCGGGCCGCCGCCCTCCAGGCCCAGGCCGCGGCGGGCCTCCTCCCGGCCGGGCAGGTCCGCGAAGCGGGCGGGCTCCAGGGCGTCGTGCTCGACCCGTATCCTCTCGGCCGGCAGGCCCAGGCCGATGAGCCCCTCGCGCACGCCCCCCGAGATGGCCAGGATTCCCCGCGCCCCTCCGCCCACCTCGGCCAGCCAGCGCCGACGCAGCCGCCCGCCGGGCACCCGGTGGATCTCGGCGAAGACCGCCGGGTGGCCGCGCGCCAGGAGGTGGCGGGCGCACTCGATCTCCCGGCAGATCGCGGCGCCCCCGGCGGCGAGCGCCCGGCGGGCGGCGCCCCGGGAGAAGCTCAGCTCCTGCAGGCGGGAGGGGACGTACTGCAGGCGGCGCGGCAGGCGGTCGATCCAGTCGACGCAGGGCACCCGCTCCAGGACCGGACGGGCTCCGGCGGGGACCCCGTAGTAGTCGAAGGCGTCCTGCTCCGCGGGCAGCGCGGGGGTGTGCGTGCGCCGCGCCACGAGCAGCAGGGTGCGGCGGCCGGCGCGGGCGAAGGAGGCCGCGGCCTGGGCCACCTGAAGGGACTGCGCCCGCTGCGAGGGGAGGCGCGCGTTGGCCACCAGCACGAGGTCGAAGGAGCCGTCGCTCACCGGGAACCCGCGTTCTCCTGGTCCTCTTCCGGCGGATCCTCGTCCACCCCGGCGCCGATTCCGTCGCCGGTGTACCCCAGCGCCTCGAAGTGCCGCCGTTCCGCCTCGAGGTCCCGGTGCGACTCCAACATCTCGCTGCGCGGCACCGGCATGCGATCGTCCCACGCCCGCAGGACGGCGAGCAGCCGGAGCACCTCCGGCCGGTCGGGATCGAAGCGATTCTCCATCTCGTCGGGATCCACCTCGAGGTCGAAGAAGCGCGGGCGCTCCGCCTCGCCGGCCACCACCCGGGCCCAGCCCTCCTCGAGGAGGTCGGCGGGCCTCACGATCAGCTTGTGGCGCCGGTTCTGCACCGAGAGGAAGCGGCCGTTCTCGGCGAAGGAGAAGCGCTTGACCGACTCGACCTCGCCCCGCATGAGCGGGACGAGGCTCACCCCGTCGACGTGGCCGCGCTTGTCCGGCTCCTCGTCGTTGTGCGGCGAGACCACCCCCAGGAGCTCGCACAGGGTCGGCACCAGGTCGACGGTCTCCACCATGGCCGGCACGCGCCCCCCCCGAGGGATGCCCGGACCGGCCATGATCAGGGGAATCTCGAGGTTGGTCTGGAACATGAAGTTGTGCTCCCACAGGTCGTGGTCGCCCAGCTCCTCGCCGTGGTCCGAGGTGACGATCACGATCGTGTCGTCGAGCACGCCCCGATCGGCCAGCGCCTCCAGGACCTCGCCGATCATCTCGTCCGCCTGGGTCACACCGCCGTAGTACAGCCCGCGGATGTACTCCGCGTGCTCGGGGGGCACCTTCTGGCCCTGCTTCTCGATCATCTGGCGCTGCTGGGCCGTGAAGCCGTGCTTGAAGTACCCGTCGTACTGGGGATCGCAGTACAGATCCCGGAAGCGCTGCGGCGGGTCGTAGGGCGTGTGGGTGGAGTAGTAGTGCACCATCGACACGAAGCGCCGACTGGCGTTCTCCCCGCACCACTCACGCGCCGCCGTGGCGACCGGTGCCTCGTCCAGGCGCTGGGCGATCTTGTTGGCGATCAGGAACAGCAGCAGCTCGGAGCGGAAGGTGCTCCAGCGCCGCCGCGAGTCGGTCAGGCCGTGGCCCACGATCTGCTCGAGGTACACGTCGAAGCCGCGCAGCAGGCCCGAGCCGTGGGAGAGGGTGCCGGTCAGGAAGGCCGAGCCGATGTAGTCGTCCGGCTCCAGGTGCCCCTCCTCCCGGATCAGGCCGGCCTGCTTGAGGTGCCAGGGCAGGGTCACGTTGGGCGCCATGCGCACCCCCGGCGCCATCTTGACCAGGCCGTGGCGGCGGGGGTACTTGCCGGTCAGGATCGAGCCGAAGCTCGACCAGGTGAAGGGCGCCTGGACGAAGGCGTTCTCGAAGACCACCCCGCGCGCCGCCAGCTCGTCGATCACCGGGGTCTGGACGTGCTGGTTGCCGTAGGGGCCCAGCACGTCCTGGCGCAGTGCGTCGACCACGAAGAGCAGCACGTTGGGCATGTCCCGGGTGCGCTCGCCGACCTTCCCGCGCGGGTCGGCCGCGCCCTGGGCCAGGAGGAAGAGGGCGCCGCCGGCCCACAGGATCAGGACCGCGAAGGGAACGGCGGCCCGCAGCCCCCTCGGCAGCCGCCGGCCCACGGCCACGGCCAGGCGGCCGAGGAGCAAGCCCGCCACCAGGAGGCCCGCGGTGACCAGCAGGCGCCGGGGATGCGCGGCGGACAGGCCGTCGTCGGCGAAGCCCCCGGTCAGGGAATCCAGGTGCGGGCGGCTCCACCAGTACAGCTCGAGGAAGAGCCCCAGGCCCAGGGCCAGGGCCAGGGCGTAGCGCGAGCGCGCGAGGAGGCCGCGGCCCCGCAGCCGCAGGTGCAGCAGGGGGGAGAGGAGCAGCAACAGCCCGGCCCAGGCGATCCCGCAGGAGAGCGCGCTCGCGGCCAGGCACCCCGCCCACTGCAGCGGGGTGGCGCCCCCGGTCCGCAGCCCCGCCACCAGGCCGTCCGCCAGCCCCAAGAGGAGGCCGGCCGTGGCGCCGCCGTTCAGCGCGGCCCTCAGGGTCCCGCCGAGGCCGGGCGGCCGCCTGCGCTTGCTCGCTTCGCTCGTCATGGGGTCCAGGGTAACCGGCCGGCCCCCTCAGGCCAGCCGGTAGGAGACCTCGCCCCCGGTCTGCGCGACCTCCCGGGACGCCGCGGGCAGGCGGTACTCCACGCCCCGGGCGGGGCCGGGCTCGACCAGGCGATCGCGGACGAGGAGCCCGGCGCCGTCCACCCGGAAGCCGCGCTGGAGGAGCGATCCGGGCACGGGGGAGCCGTCCCGCCGCGCGAGCGCGCCCTCGACCTCGACCCCCAGGGGCACGACGCGCGCCGCCGCCTCGGCGCAGAAGGCGCTGGCCACGCACGGAGCCCCGAAGGCCAGGACGCCGTCCCGGAACACCCTGGGGGGCGTCCTGACGGCCTCCAGCGTCCGCCCCGCGCGCCAGTGCGTGCGCGCCAGCCAGAGCGAGAAGCGGACCGCGGCCCGGCCGCTGCGCCAGCCCCGGCCCAGGGAGGGAGCGCCCCAGCGACCCGACCACTCGCCCTCCTGCCGGCCCCCGTGCCGGCAGCGCGCGAGGAGCTCGCGGCCGTCCGCGCGCCGCACGACCCGCAGCAGCCCCGCTCCGTGGGGGCTGCCGTGGTGCACGTTGAAGCCCGGCCGACGCCCCCGCACCCAGGCGACGATCCTCCGGTCCTCAAGCCGCACCAGGTCGGCGTCCGGGAAATGCGCCACCCGGGGGCCCGGCTCCCCCTCCGGCTCCCCTCCCGCGCGGCTCAGGATGGCCTCCAGATCGGCCGCCGCCCGGGCCATCCAGCTCGCGTGGGCGGCCCAGAACACCGGGCACTGGAAGCTGCGGCGCCGCCCGGGCCCGTCGAGGTGGCTCCTCGGCCGCCCGTCGGGCTCGAGGTGCTCGACCCAGGTGCGGAAGGCGCGCACCGCGGCCGCGGCCAGCCGCGGGTCGCCGAGGTGGCGCCAGCCGCGCGCCAGGGTCCACACGTCGAAGGGATGCGAGGCCACCTCGTGCGTCGCGCCCCAGTACCAGGGCTTGGCCTCCACCAGCCCGCACTTGATCCCGTCGGGTCCCTGCAGGGCCAGGAGGAAGTCGAGCCCGCGCTCGATGGCGGGGCGGAAGGGCTGCCCCGCCGGGTCCCTCCCCAGGCGCTCGAGCGCGAAGACCAGGAAGCCGGTGACGCGCGACTGGTAGAAGGCCGAGGCGTCGCTGGCCCCCGCGTGCTCCGCGCCCCACTCGAGGGGATGGTAGGGGTAGCTGCCGTCGCCGTTCTGCACCCTCGCGAGGACGTCGATCGCCTCCAGGCCGGCGCGCTCGAGCTCCGGGTCGGGCTCCAGGCTCCAGGCTCCCGCCAGCCCGGTGAGCCCCCACGCCCGCTGCGCCGGGATGCCCTTGTCGAGCACCGCGAACCGCAGGTAGCTGCGCGCGTGGAGCAGGCTGGCCGCGGCGAAGGCCTCGCGGTCGGCGGCGGGCAGTTGCTCGCCAAAGGTGCGCACCAGCTCTGCCAGCGCGTCCGAACAGGCGCCGCCGTCGATGACGTTGTTGGAGCAGTTGTAGGGATCGTGTCGACCCGGGCGGAAGGTGTGGCAGTCGCTGGTCCCCTCCTGCTCCAGCCGGGCCACCATCCGGCGGCCCTGTTCCAGCGCGACACCGTACAGCGCCTCGCGATCGGGCTCCCCCAGGCGGACCAGCTCGGCCGCCAGCACGGCCGCCCCGGCGCTCTTGCCGGTGTGCTCGATCCCGTGGTCGGGGCACACGATCCGCCCGGCTCCGTCGCGCTGCTGGAGCAACCATCCCAGCACCCGCCGCAGGGGCTCGCGGAGCTCGTCGCGCACTACCGGGGTCGACATGTCGCCTGTGCCCCGGGGTCGACTTTCAGGAGAAGCACCCGATGAGCATAAGCGCTACGGCGCAGCGCTTCGAGGTCCTGGCCGGCTCCCGGAGCCCTTCCGCCCGGTTGCGTGGCCCGTGAGCCCGGGGTACTCTCGACCGATTCACCCGACTGGACCATGGGAGCCGACTGATGAGAACCCCGCGACGCACTCGAGACGACGGAGGGGTCAAGTACGACGTCACCATGAGCGGCCCGATCTTCGGGCTGCTCTGGGGATCTAGCCCGGACCCCGCATGAGCAGCCGGGAGGTCGTTCCCCTCTCCGCCGAGCACCGCGAGGGCGTGATCGAGCTCTACGCGGAGATCTTCGGACCCGCCAAGGCCGGCCTGTTCCGGGACCGCTTCGACTGGCAGTACCGGGACTGCCCGGCCCGCCGCCCCGACCAGATCACCAACTGGGTCATGCTCAGGGAGGACCGCGTGGTGGGTCACCTGGGAGTCATCCCCATGGACATACAGGTCGGCGAGGCCCGCTACCAGGGCTGCTGGGGCCTCGACCTGATGGTGCACCCCGATCACCGCAGCCGCCGGAGCCTGGCGGAGCTGTTCTCCCGGCTGGACACGGCCGCGGAGGTCCCCCTGGCCTACGGCATGGCCGACGTCGTGGCCCGCATCTTCAAGCGCCGCGGCTACCTGCACCGCGCCGTCGGCTCCCACATGCTCCGGTTCACCTCCCTCTCCGGCGCGCTCCGGCTCGTGTGTCGGCAGGCGGGCCAGCCGCGGGCCGCCGGCCGGATCCTGGCCGCCCTGCGCTGGAAGCTCCACAACTTCCGGCGCTGGCTGAGCCGCTGCCCCCGGCCCGGAGAGGCGGAGCTCGCCGGCTGGAGCGCCGAGCTGCTGGCCGAGCCGACGCCCGAGGTGGAGGCCCTGTGGCGGGCCATCGCCGCCGACTACCCCGTCGCGGTCCTGCGCGACGAGGCCCAGCTCCGCTGGCGGTACTGCAACCAGCTGACCCCGGGGCGCTTCCTGCTGCTGCGTCGCGGCGGGGAGGTGGCCGTCGCGGCGGTGCTGGAGGTCTTCGCCTGGGACGGGATCCGGGCCGGCCAGATCTCCGAGCTGCTGATCCCCCGGGGCCAGGCGGCCGGCCTGCTCCCGATCGCCGTCCACTTCATCGCCGACGTCCTGAGGCGTCAGGGCGTCGACGCCATCCTGTGCCAGGGCTTCCCCAGCGACCTCCGGTCCGAGCTGGCGCGCAACGGCTTCACCGAGCTACTGCCCGGGCGGACCGAGAACCACCTGGTGTACGACCCCGACGGCCGGCTGCCGCAGGAGCTCGTCCTCCCGGCGGACAACTGGCTGCTGAGCGCCGGCGACTGCGACCGCACCACCGCCTACCCGCGCATCGAGTGGGTCGTCTGAGGGCCGCCCGGCCCCGCGCTCAACCCGCGCGCGCCAGCCGCCGCTTCAGCCAGCTCGGGTTGGTGAGGTAGAAGCGCATGCGACTCAGCCAGCGCTTGAACCGCTGGCCGGGCCGGTCGTACCACTCCTCGTACTCGGACAGCAGCTTCTGCTTGGCGGCGTTCAGCTCCTCCACCGTGAAGTTCTCGTGCACGTAGGGGGTCCCCCCGCTGGCGACGAACTCCTTGTTGATCAGCTCGGGGTCGATGCGGTCGCGATAGAGCGTGAAGGCTTCGCTCCCCTTCAGCGGGTTGAACAGGGCGCAGCGCGCCTGGTCCGGCATCCCCGTCCTGAGCATCTTCGCGGTCAGCTCGATGTCCTCGGCGGTCTCCTTGGGCGTCCCGATGATCAGGAAGATCTTGGTCCACAGGTGGGCCTTGCGGGCGGTCTTCAGCGTCTCGATGATCTGCTCCAGGGTGAAGCGCTTCTTCAGGGTGACGAGGCTCGCCGGGGAGCCGGTCTCGACGCCGAAGTAGATGCGCCGCATGCCGGCCTCCCGCATCGCCATCATCATCTCGTAGTCGATGCGGTCCACCCGGGTCTCGCACACCCAGTTCACCTCGATCTTGCGCCTGACGATCTCCTCGCACAGGGCGAAGACCCGCTTGCGCTGGGTGGTGAAGAGCTCGTCGATGAAGAGCACCGCGCCCGGCTGATACTCGGCCAGGAGCTGCTCCAGCTCGTCGCAGACGTTGTCCACCGAGCGGGGCCGGAAGCCCCGGCCGTAGGTCTCCTTCTCGCAGAACACGCAGCTGTAGGGACAGCCGCGGCTGGTGAAGACGTAGATGAGCCGCTCCTTGTTGCGCCTGAAGTACTCATCCATCGGCAGGAGGTGTCGGGCGGGGAAGGGCAGCGCGTCGAGGTCCTTGTTGAAGGGCCGGACCTCGGTGAGGATCCGGTTGCCGGCGTCGTCGTGGAAGCCCAGTCCGGCGACCTCCTTGAGCTTCTCCTTGTCGTCGAGGTGGGGCAGCACCTCGGTGATCGAGATCTCGGCCTCCCCGGCGAAGACGAAGTCGAAGAGCTTCGAGTCGAGGACCGAGTCGGGGTCGACCGTGGCGTGGGGGCCGCCGATCATGGTGATCTTCCCCAGCTCCCGGGCGTAGCGCGCCCAGTCCTGGGCCCGCTCCACGTAGGGGGTCATGGTCGAGAAGCCGACCACGTCCGCCTGCTGGATGCCCTCTCGGATCTCCTCCGCGCCGTGAATCCGCTCGTCGAGGCACTTCACCGTGAGGCCCATCTTCTCGAGGATGGCGCCGAGCAGGAGGATCCCCATGGGCTGGGCGATGAACTCCAGGCCCTCGCCGGGTGTGGAACAGTAGACGAGAAGGTAGCTCCGCTCGGTCATGGGATCAGGCGCTCCTGGCCGAAGCCGTGGAATCCGGAAGGGGGTCTGCCGACGGCGACCGCCGCCAGGGGTCGCCTCTCGAGCTCCGCCTCCGGGCCGGGAGGAGCTCCACGTGCACGGTAGGGGCAAGGCGGGGAACCGGCAAGGGGATAGGCGCTGGCGGGGGGCGGTTCAAGCCCCGAGGCCACCGCGGCGGCTCGAGATCCTCGGGGCGCGCCATTCCGGTCGGCATCTCGAATCCCTGCCCCGCTCATCGCAGAAGGAAGGCGCCCAGGGCCCGCCCCAGGGGTCTCACGGGCTCGGCCGGGCGCCCGGCCAGGTGTCGTCCGAGCTGCCTCAGGCCGAAGTCGGCGAAGGTCGCCAGGGTGCACGCCTTGACCCAGACGCCGGCCGCGCGGCCGTGGTGCAGCCGGTAGTAGGTCAGCCGGTCCGCGTGCCAGCGCGCGACCCGATCCTCGAGCTGGGCGGTGCTGGCGCCGCCGCGGTGGGCCACCCGGGCTCCGGGGAGGAAGCGGATGGGCCGGCCCGCCCGCGCCAGGCGCCGGCACAGGTCGACGTCGTTGAAGAAGACCGGCAGGCGCTCGTCGAGCCCCCCCATCGCCAGGATCTCCCGCCGTCGCAGCATCAGACAGGCGGCCGGGGGCTGGACCACGTCCCGCTCGCCGGCGTGGTCGAAGGCCCGCTCGAAGTAGCGCGAGAGCTCCGGGCTCCGCGGCCACCAGCGCTCGAGCGGCGTCCCGAAGAACAGCGGGGTCCACAGGTTGGGCAGGGCCATGCAGGCGCGCTGGATCGAGCCGTCGGGCGAGCGAAGCTGGGGCGCCACCCCGGCGTGCCCGGGGTGGTCCCGCAGGAAGGCGGCCATCCGGGCCACCGCGTCGGGGGCCACCTCGGTATCGGCGTTGAGGAGCAGGACCAGCTCGCTTCCCGCCCGCTCCAGCCCCTGGTTGCAGGCCCGGGCGAAGCCCGGGTTGTCGGGGTTGCGGACGAGGTGGACCGCCGGGAAGCGCTCGGCGACCCGCTCGGCCGAGCCGTCCCGGCTGGCGTTGTCGATCGCGATCGTCTCGAGCTCGACGCCCTCGCTGCGCTCCAGCGAGGCCAGGCAGGCCTCCAGCAGCTCGCGCGTGTTCCAGGAGGGAACGATGGCCGAGACCCGGTTCACGAGCCGCCCCCCATCTCGCGGAAGAGCCGCTCCAGCAGCCCCTCGACCTCGTGGTCCCGCTCGACGATCGCGCGCAGCCGCCCGCCCAGGGCCTCGCGCTCCTCGGCGCCGGCGAGCAGCAGCCGCTCCATCCCCCGGGCGAGCCCGGCGTCGTCGCCCTTCTCGAAGAGGAGCTCGTCGGCCTCGGGCCCCAGACCGCCCAGGAGGTCGCCGAAGGACTCGTTGCAGGTGAGCACCGGCCGGCGGCAGGACATGGCCTCGAGCACCACCTTGTCGACGCTGCCGGTGTAGCTCGCGTTGACCAGCAGGGTGCAGCGCCGGAAGTGCTCGGGCACCTCGGGATAGGGAACGGCGCCGTGCTGGTGCACCCGCCCGGCGAGCCCGCCCTCCTCGACCGCCCGCGCGACCCTCGCGCCGTACTCCTCGTCGCCCGGCGCCAGGGCCCCGCCCACCAGGTCGAGGTGCACGTCCAGGCCGCGCGCGACCAGCCGCCCCAGGGCGGCGAGCACCGTCAGGGGATCCTTGGAGGGCGTCATGCGGCCCACCGCCAGGACGCGCGCCGGGGCGTCGGGCGCGGCCGCGCCGTAGCGGAGCGAGTCGAAGTGCTCGACGTCGATCCCGTGCCCGGTGACGACCTTCTTGTCGGTCTCCACCCGCATGGACTCGGCGCTGGCGGTGAAGACCCGGTCGACGCGTCGCACGGCGCGCAGGAGTCGGGCGTCCACCCCGCCGTGGGTGTACCACAGGTACAGCCCGGCCCCCGCCCGGCGCGCCGGTCCGGCGGCGACCAGGGCATAGCGCGGGATCATGTGCGCCAGGACGGTGTCGAAGCCCTGCGAGAAGGCCTCCGCCAGGATGCGGCGGTAGCGCAGCCAGCGCCGCACGCGGCCCCGGCGACCGACCACGCGCACGTCGGCGTTGTCGGGCAGGCCCTCGGTCCGCCCCGCCTCGAGGGCCACCACCCGCACGCGCTCGGCGCGGCGCGCGAAGCCCTCGATCCACCGGGGCACGAAGCCCAGGATGGCGTCGCCCTCGTCGATCACCTGGGTGAGGAAGAGCAGCTTCACGCGTCCCTCGCCTCCCCCGGCTCGGCGCACACCGCGCGGTAGAGCTCCTCCAGCCGGTCGGCCAGGACCTCGGCTCCGTGATCGCGCCTCGCGCGGGTGCGCGCGCGGCGGCCCATCTCCCGGGCCTCGCCCGGATCGTCCGCCAGCCTCGCCAGCCCCCGGGCCAGCTCCTCGGCCCCCTCACCCAGGAAGCCCGTGCGCCCCTCGACGACGAGCTCGGGCACGCCGCCGACCGGGGTGGCCACGACCGGCAGGGCCGCGGCCGCGGCCTCGATCAGCGAGACCGGCATGCCCTCGGAGCGGGAGGTGAGCAGAACGGCGTCCAGGTCGGCCAGCACGGGGGCCATCTCCTCCCGCCGGCCGATCAGGTGCACCCGCTCGGCCAGGGGTCGGTCCAGGCCCGAGCGGGCGCGCTCGAGGCCGGGGCGGCCCTCTCCGTCGCCGACGAAGACGAGCTGGATGTGGGGGTGGCTGTCCGCCAGCATCCCCAGGGTATCGAGCGCCAGCTCCGGTCGCTTGACCTCTGCCAGCCGACCCACGACCCCCACGAGAAAGGTCCCCTCCGTGGCCCCCACCAGGCGGCGCAGGCCGCCATCCCGGCCGTCGATGGCCAGGAAGGGCCCAAGATCCAGGCCCGGGCGGATCACGACCAGCTGCTCCTCGCCGGCCACCCCCAGCCTCACCAGGTCGTCGGCCGTGGCGTGGGAGACCGCCACCACCCGGTGGGTCCGGGCGGCCAGCCGTCGCTCCAGGGCGGCGATGGCCGCCGACACGGCCGGGGGGAAGTAGCCCTCCAGCACGTGGCCGTGGAAGGTGTGGACCCGGGCGGCCCGGGGCGCGCGGCGCAGGGCGGCGCGGCGACCCAGGGCTCCGGCCTTGGAGGCGTGGGTGTGCACCACGTCCGGGACGAAGGCCCCCAGCTCGCGGCCCAGGAAGCGGGCGGCCCGGAGGTCGGACAGGGGCCGCCAGCCCCGGCGGAGGCCCGGCACCCGCACGAGGTCGAGCCCCAGCTCGCATGCGGCCGGTGCCAGGTCTCCCTCGCCGGCCTCGGGTCTCCCGGCGAAGAGCCGCAGCGTGTGGCCGCGGGCCTGCAGGATGGGATCGCAGCCGAGAACCTGCCGCGCCGGCCCCCCCAGGTTCAGGCGGGTCAGCACGCGGGCGATGCGCACGGCGGCCTCCGGCGAGGGCGGTCGTAGGGGAGCTCGAGGGGGGGCTGCATCCGGCGGACGCCGACCGTCGGGCCGGCGGACCGCCCAGTCTGACATTCCCGGCCCCGGCGATCCGCCCGCAAGGGGGATTCCCCGGCAGGGCCCCGGCTCCGCGCCTCGCGCCCGTCGAGCCGGGGCGCCGGCGAGGTTATCCTGAGCGGGCCTGCGACGCCCGCCGTGCTCCAGCCCGCCCTCTCCGGACTCCTGCCCCACCCGCCGATCGTCGTCCCCCTGGTCGGGGGCGGGCGAGGCGAGGAGGGGTGCCGCGCGACGACCGAGGCCTGCCGGGAGCTCGCCCGCCGGCTGGTCGAGGCCGCCCCGAGGAGGCTCTGCCTGGTGTCGCCGCACTCGCCCCGCAGCGGCGGGGCCTTCGGCGTCTGGCAGGGGGAGCGGCTCGCGGGAGACCTCGGTGCGTTCCGGGCCCCGGAGGCCGCGGTGGATCTGCCCAACGACGCCGAGCTGGGCCGGGCGCTGGTCGCCGAGGCGGGCCGCAGCGGGCTCGCCTGCTGGTCGATCCCGGCCGAGCCCATGGACCACGGAGCGGTGGTGCCCCTCTGGTTCCTGCAGCAGGCCGGCTGGAGCGGGCCGACCAGCGTCCTCTCCCTGCCCCTGCCCGACCGCGCCGATCCGGGCGCCGTCGGCTCGGCGCTGGGGCGCGTCGTGGAGGAGCTGGGAGAGCCGGCGGCCCTGATCGCCAGCGGCGACATGACCCACCGCGGGAGCCCGGGCGCGCCCTCGGGGTTTCACCCTCGCGCGCGGGAGTTCGACCGGGAGCTGCGCCGGCTCGTCGGCCAGGGCCGCCTGGAGGACATCCCCCGCATCGACCCCCACCTGCGAAGCCTGGCGGCCGAGGACGCGGCCGACTCCGCGACCCTGGTGACCGCGGCCCACGGCTTCCGCGCCCACGCCGCCGAGGAGCTCTCCTACGAGTGCCCCTTCGGCGTGGGCTACCTGGTGGCGGTCTTCCACGACGGCGGGTAGGCCGCGGCGGCGCGGGGGGCGCTCGCCCGTCTCGATTGCGTCAAAGGGGGCGCTCCCCGCCGGGTCGGATCGCGGGCGCGGCTAGGATCGGCTGGTATGAACATCCGCTGCGCCCTCGCGTCGCTCCTCCTCCTGGCGCCGGCCGCGACCGCGTCCACCGAGGAGGCCGGCGTGCTCTTCGAACGGGTCGTCGACCGCCTCGAGAGCGAGTTCTACGACCGCGACTTCCGCGAGCGCCGGCTGCCCCGCCTCGCCCGGCGCTTCCGACCCCTCGCGCGGGCCGCCGCCAGCCTCGAGGAGGAGCGACAGGTGGTCCACGACCTCCTGGCCGGAATCCCGACCAGCCACCTGGCCCTCTTCTCGAGGTCCAGCTACGACGCCATGAACCGGGAGCTGGCCGGCGAGGCCGTCCCCTGCCTCGGCTTCCAGGCGGTGGTCCTGGACGGGCGCACCTTCGCGGACTGGGTGCTCGAGGGCGGGCCGGCCGCGCGCGCCGGTCTCCGGCGGGGTGACGAGATCCTGGCCCTCGACGGCCTGCGGCCGGAGCGCAGCCCCCGCCTGGACTGGCGCAGCGACGACGCGGCGCTGCCCGATCCCCCGCTCCACCGCATCCTGTGCCGCGAGGGGGAGCTGGTCGAGGTCCGGCTCTGCCGCGCCCCCGGCCAGGTCGCGCGCGCCGCCATCCGGGCCGGCCGCTACGGCGGGGTGGAGGCGGCCCGCGCCAGCGTGAGCCTGATCGAGAGCGAGGGTCGGCGGGTGGGCTACGTTCACCTGTGGTACGTGCAGGAGCGCGAGCCCTCGCGGCTCCTGGCCCGCGCGCTGGCGGGAGAGCTCCGGGAGGCCGAGGCCCTGGTCCTCGACCTGCGCGGCCGGGGCGGCATGGCCTCCGAGGTGGAGCGCATCCTGCGCCTGTTCGGGCCCCGGGACGGCGCGTGGTCCCGCCCCCTGGTCCTCCTGATCGACTCCCGGACCCGCAGCGCCAAGGAGGTGCTCGCCCACGAGCTGCGCAGCCGCGCTCGCGCCTTCCTGGTCGGGGAGCGCACGGCCGGCGCCGTGATCCCCGCCACCTTCCGCGACGTGGGCCAGGAGAGCGTGCTGATGTTCCCGGCCTTCACCCTGGGCGCCCACACGAAGGCGCTCGAGGGTCGCGGCGTGGAGCCCGACCTCGAGGTCCCCGACGCCATCCCCTACGCCGCGGGTCGCGATCCCATCCTGGAGGCCGGCCTCCTCTCCGCGAGCGCCTGGTGCCGGGAGCTCACCCGCGATCGGTGATCCCCCTCGCGCTCACAGCAGCGCGAGGTGATAGACGACCAGCAGCGTGTACGTGACGGCGCCCACCCACAGCCCCAGCCGCGCCAGGAGGAAGTTCTTGTGCAGGCACAGGACCAGCAGGGGCAAGGCGATCAGGATCGACTTCAGCACCACGAAGCCCAGGCGCCCGGCGCCCAGGAGCGCGGCCGCGACCGGGTTCAGCTCGATGCCCCCGTTCTGCAGGTGCACCAGGGTGAAGAAGCTGTCGGCCGCGTTCAGGAGCGCGATGGCGCAGATGGCCAGCCAGACCCCCGGGCCGTAGAGATCGACGAAGCTGCCCTCGCGCTCGTCGCCCCGGCGCACGCCCCGCCGACGGCCTCCGAGCAGGGAGTAGCGCGACAGGCGCGGGGTGGGCTGGCGGCGGCGGTCGGGGCCGCGCCAGATGCGCTTGCGCGCTTCCTCTCGGGCCGGGTCACGCTCGGCGGACAGTTCTTCGGCGGGCATCGCGGTCCTGCCCGGGGTCGCGCGCGAGACCGGGCTGCGACTCTATCGGCCCGCCGCGCGGACGCTCTGAAGCGATCCGCCCCCCGGGTCCGGGTCCCGCGCTCCACGCGGAGGGGGGGACCGACCGCGGTCAGGGAGCCTCGCCGCGCAGGAACTTCCCCAGCTCCTCCACCAGGACGCTGGCGAAGGCCCCCTTCGGGAGGCTGAATTCCAGCACCGCGTCTCCCTCCTCGGGCCGCAGCCGGGCGTCCCGGACGGGAACCCGCAGGGGCCGGCGGGCCCCCTTCTGGTCGAGCCCCGGCCCGATCCGCCCGAAGTCGGCGGGCTCCAGGTCCAGCGCGTCGAGCTCGGCGCGCTCGATCTCGCCGGGGCGGCCCCGGGCGGGCGTCATCTTGTGCCCGAACACCGGCCCGGAGGGGCTGATCTCGAAGTCCGCCGCGCGCCGACGGGCCTCGGCGGCGTCCTCCACGAGGAAGCAGGCCCCGCGGTCGTGGAGCCAGGCCAGGTCGCCCGGCTCGAGGCGCTGGAGGTCGGGCATCCGGCGGGCGAGCACGGCGTTGAACGCGCGCGACTGCAGGGCCGAGAGATGAAGCTGGCAGACCTTGCGATCCAGGGCGCGCACCAGCGCGGCCGCGTCGTCCGGACTCCGCTCCAGCGCGGGCAGCAGCCGCGCCAGATCGGGGGCCAGCCTCGAGCGCAGCCGGGCGTGCTCCGAGCGCGGGACCGGCCTCGCCTGCTCGACCGCGCGGTGGAGCTCGGCCAGGGCTGCGGCGCGCCGTTCGAAGCCCGGCCCCGCGGCATCCGGGGGCAGGCAGTGCCTCGGGCCCAGGAGCTCGAGCAGGTACTCGCGCCGGCGCCCCAGCGCCAGGAGCCGGCCGAGCTCGTGCGACCGGCCGCTCCAGCCGAAGCGCTGGGGGCCGGCGTAGTTCGGCAGACCCCGTGATAGCACGCGCTCCAGCACCGCCTCGGCGACGGCCAGGGACTCGCCCGCCAGACCGCGCAGCCGCAGGCGGAAGCGGTTCCCCGCCAGGTGGCCGACGCGCAGCTTGTGGGGGTGGCGCTCGATCCGGTCGATGAGCAGGCCGGGGAGGTCGAGGGCGGCCAGCTCCTCGGGCCGGACGCCGGCGACGGTGATCGCCTGCCGGGTCAGGGCGCGCGCGTCCTTGAGACCGGCGTAGCCGAAGCTGCGCCGTGGCACGTCCAGCGCGCGCGACAGCCGGCCCAGGGCCTGCAGGGTCGAGAGGCCGCGCTTCTCGAGCCGGAACATGAGGTGCTCCCCCTCGCCAGCGGCCGGGTACAGGGGCAGCTCCTCGACCTGGAAGTCCTCGAGGCGCGCGCGGTACCCGAAGCTCAGGGGAGGGAGGTCCTCGGTCAGGTGCCGGTAGCCGGGGGCCCAGGGCGGGCCGTCGCTCATCCGTCCACCACCCCTCGGTACACCTCGAGGGTCTCCTCCACCATGCGATCGAGGCCGAAGCGCTCGCGCACCCGTCGCCGGCCGGCCTCGGCGAGGCGCCGGCGGAGCTCGCCGTCCGCGCACAGCCGGAGCATCTCCTCCCCCAGGCGGCCGGCGTCCCGCGGCGGCACCAGGATCCCGGTCTCGCCGCCCAGCACGACCTCCGGCACGGCCGAGACGTCGGAGGCCAGGACCGGGAGGCCGGCCGCCATGGCCTCCAGGAAGACCAGGCCCAGGCCCTCCCACAGCGAGCTCATCACGAAGACGTCCGAGAGGGCCAGGAGGCGGGGCACGTCGCGCCGGATGCCGGCGAAGACCACCCGATCCCCCAGGCCCAGCCGCCGCGCGCAGGCCTCGGCCCGCTCCCGCCCGTCCCCGAAGGGGTCGTCCCCCACCAGGAGCAGCCTCGGCGGCCCGCCCGACCCGGACCGCTCCAGGGCCCTCGCGAAGGCCTCCAGCAGGACCTCGTGGGCCTTCTGGGGCGCGAAGCGCGCGACGCAGATGAAGACCACCTCCCCGTCCGCGAAGCCGTGCTCCCGCCGCGCCTCCGCGCGCTCGCGCTCACCCATGCCCGCGGCCTCCTCGAAGGGCGCGGGATCGATGCCGTAGTAGATGCGCACCTGGCGCGAGAGAGGCACCCGGCCGTGCTCGGCCACGAAGCGCCCGACGTGGTCGGAGAGGACGATGGTCCGCACCGGCAGGCGCCCGATCAGCCCGTGGAGCCAGGACACCAGGGGCCGCCGCAGGATCTGCTCGTCGTTGTGCTTGCCCGAGAGCAGCCGGCGCCGGCGGCCGGCCAGGGTCGCCAGGATCGCGGTGGCGACGTCGGCCTTCAGGAGGTGCGAGTGCACGATCTCGGCCCAGCGCAGGTGCGGCCAGAGCCGCAGCGGCGTGCCCGGGCCCAGCCCCGCGGGCCCGGCCCACTCGGCCCCCGCCTCGCGGAAGTCGTCCGTCAGCCGGCCCTCGCCCTTGAGCCAGGCCACCCGCACGCCGTGCCCGCGCCGCGCCTGTCCCCTGACCTGGGAGAGCAGGTGCATCTCGGCGCCGCCCACGTCCAGTGTCGTGATGACGTGCAGGATCCTCACGAGACCTCCCGGTAGACCTCGATCAGGCCGCGCACCATCTCCGTCGCCGTGAAGCTCCCCCGCAGGCGCGCCCGCCCGGCGGCGCCCATCCGGGCCCTCTCCCGCTCGTCCATCCCGGCCATCCGATCCAGGGCCGCGCCCAGCTCCTCGACAGAGTCCACTCCCACCAGGAGCCCGCTCTCGCCGTCGCGCACCAGGTCCACCGCGCCGTCGACCCGGGAGGCCAGCACCGCCCGCCCGGCCGCCATGGCCTCCATCACCACGTAGGGCATGCCCTCCCAGCGCGAGGGCAGCAGCAGGAAGTCCGCCGCCGCCATCAAGGAGGGTACGTCGCGGCGGAAGCCGAGGAAGTGGGCGCGGTCGGCGATCCCCAGGCTCCGCGCGAGCTGCTCGAGCTCGGCCCTCATCCCGCCCTCCCCGGCGATCAGCAGGTGCAGGTCCGCGCGGGCGCAGCGCGCCAGGGCTCGCAGGGCCAGGTCCTGGCCCTTGGCCACGTGGAGCAGGCCGGCGACCAGGGCCACCGGTACCCCCTCGGGGACCCCCAGGGCCCGGCGCTCGGCCGGCGAGGCGGCCTCCCAGGGCGCGGGATCGATGCCGTTGGGCACCACGCGGATGCGCTCGGGGGGGACGACGCCCGAGCGGCGAAAGGTCTCCCCCTCGGTCGCGCTGACGGCGATCACGGCCCCCGTCCGCCGGGCCAGGCGCGCCTCGATGGCCCGGAACAGGCGGCGCTTGAGCGCGCCGAACTCGGCCTGGAAGAGGAAGGAGAAGGTGTGCGGGGTGTGGACCACGGCGGGCACGCCCTCGGCCAGGGCGGCGCGGCGCCCGAGCACGCCGGCCTTGCTGCTGTGGGTGTGGACCACCTCGGGGCGCAGCTCGCGGATGCGGGAGCGGATGCGCCGGCCGTGTCGCCAGTCCAGGAGGGGCCGCACGGCCCGCACCATGGGGAGTTCCACTACCCCGACCCCCGCCCCCCGCAGCCGGTCCAGCTCCTCGCGGAAGGCGGGCTGCCGCTCGGCCGAGACGACCAGGTGCACCTCCAGGCCCTGGTCCCGCTGTCCGCGGGCCACATCGGTGATGTGCCTCTGGGTGCCACCGATGGTGGCTTCCATCACGTGGAGGACGCGCACGCGACTCTGGGTCCGGACTAGTAAGCCCCGCTGCCCTTGATCACGGCGACCGCCGTGAGGGAGATGATCACCACGTCGAGCAGCAGCGACTGGTTCTCGATGTAGTAGATGTCGTAGTCGATGTTGTCGTGGATGGCGTCCCCGCGGGCGTAGGAGATCTGCCACAGCCCGGTCAGGCCGGGCTTGGCCCGCAGCCGCTCGCGTTCGATGGCGTCGTAGGACTCGACGATGAAGGGCATCTCCGGGCGAGGTCCCACGATGCTCATCTCGCCGCGCAGCACGTTCAGCACCTGAGGCAGCTCGTCCAGGCTGTAGCGCCTCAGGAAGCGTCCGATCCGGGTGATCCGGGGGTCCCGCCTCGAGGTGGGCGTGGGCGCGTCGCTGGAGACGTTGGCGTGCATGGTCCGGAACTTCACGATCCGGAAGGGCTTGCCGTCCTTGCCGACGCGGGTCTGCAGGAAGAAGACCGGGCCCGGCGACTCGCGCTTGATCAGGATGGCCGGGATGATGAAGAAGGGCGCCCCCAGCGTCAGGATCAGGAGGGAGACGACCACGTCCAGCCCGCGCTTGACCGCCGACTGGAGGAAGCTGGGGCGGCGGTCGGGGTTGGAGATCAGGGGGATCGAGTCCAGGGACTCGATCCGCACGTTGTGCGCCATCAGGTGGTAGAAGCGCGGCACCACGTGGTAGATCACCCCCAGGCGGTCCAGATCGGCCACGATCTCCATCACGTCCTCTTCGCTGCTCTCCGGCAGGGCCACGAAGACCTCGCTGACCTTCTGCTCGCGGACCAGCCGGCCCAGCTCCTCGAAGGAGCCGAGCACCATCGAGCGGTCGATGGAGCGGCCCACCCCCTCCTCCCTGGCGCTCACGAAGCCGCGCAGGTTCAGCCCCAGCGTGGGAACCAGGAGGAACTTCTTCTGCAGGCTGAGGGCGGTGGGGCCGGTGCCCAGGATCAGCACGTTCCGGTTGCCGATGCCGCGGCGGTGCAGGGCCTGGATGAACTTGAAGGAGACGAAGCGGCTGAGGGTGGTCAGCACCAGGATCAGCACGAAGCCCAGCACCAGGGCCAGGCGCGAGTAGTCGTCCGGGTCCACCTTCAGCTGGATCACCCGGTGGATCCCGAGCAGGTTCTGGAAGAACCAGCCGTCCTCCTCGCGGAAGCTGGGCCGCAGGAACACCAGCAGCACCCACAGCACCAGGAAGGCCATGATGGTGGCCTGCAGGATGCCCTTGAACTCCTCGATGTTGAGGAGGCTCTTCAGGGGGTTGTAGAGCCCGAAATGGTGGAAGCTGACCAGGCAGACGGCCCCGGCCAGCAGGAAAATCTCCCGGTAGTGGACCAGGCGGGTGGGGCTCTCCCAGTCCACCCACTCGCGCAGCTCGTACCCCAGCCAGCAGGCCAGGAAGACCACCGCCAGGTCGATGAGGACCTGGATCGACAGGATCAGCGGCTCGAAGTGCCGCCGGACGAAGGTGCCGACGAGGGTCATCCTGGCAGGTGGGGGGCGTTCCGGAGAGCGGAGGATCCGCCGCGGGTGGCGGGCTTCCGCCTCCCGGGCTCGCACGGGGCTGGGTGATCCGGGGCCAACGCAACACCGTCCTCCCCCCCCGGTCTACAGGGACCGCGGGGGGCGGAAGGAAGGGACGAACGGGGCCAGGATCGGGTGGACGGGGTCACTGTACCGCCCTGCGGGCGAGGCAGGCAACGCCGGTGCCTAGTCCAGGGCCTGCAGGAGGCCCGGGACGGTATCTGCACATCGACCAGCCAGCCCCGGAAAATTGCGTCGGAAGGCCAGGGGGCTTCCGAAGCCGGCCTGGTCGGTGACCGCCCGCAGGGCCGCCCAGGGGATCCCGGCCTCCCGGGCCACGGTGGCCGCCGCGGCGGTCTCCATGTCCGCCGCGCAGGGCCCGGCGAAGGCCCGGGCCAGCCTCAGGCGCCGCCAGGGGTTCAGGACCGGGCGGTCCGCGGTCAGGAACCACCCCTGCGGTCCCGGCGCCAGGGCCCGCCAGGCCTGCAGCAGCCCGGCGTCGGCCTCCACCTCGCGGCCCTTCCGGGTGGCCGAATCGGCCTGGACGGCCCTCTCGCAGTGGATCAGGTCTCCGGGCGCCAGGGAGCGCCGCAGGCCCCCGCAGACCCCCACCACCAGGAGCCGCCGGGTGGCGCCGGCCGCCACCAGCAGGGCCGCGGCCCTCGCGGCCATCACCTTGCCCACCCCGGAGACGCAGGCGAGGGCCCGCCCGCCGTCCAGGTCCAGCTCGAGGATCTCGAGGCCCCCCAGGTGCCGCCGCCCGCTCACCGCCCCGGACAGGCTCCCCAGCTCGGGCTCCATGGCGCAGAGGATCCCGGTCCGGCCGTCCGCGGGCCCCTCGGCGCCCCGACAATCGCGTGCCGCACCGCTCATGGCCGACTATTGTGGCGCCTCGCCATGCGATTCCGAGACGCGGTCTTTTTTCTGAGCGGCCTGGCCGCCCTGGTCGACGAGACGATCTGGGCCCGGCTCCTCTCGCGAGTGCTCGGCAGCGACGCGAGCGGCACCGCCCTGGTCCTGGCGGTCTTCATGGCCGGCATGGGCGCTGGCGCGGCCGCCTTCGCGGGCCTCGCGCGACGGACGCGCTCCCCCCTGATCCTCTACGCCGTTCTGGAGGGCACGGTGGCCCTGTGGGCGGCGGCCTCCCCCTGGCTGCTCGAGGGCATCGAGCCCGTGCATGGACTCGGAGCCCGGGCCCTGGTGTCGGCCCTGGTGCTGCTGCCGCCGACCCTGGCCATGGGCGCCACCTTCCCGCTGATGGCCCGTATGACGATCGCCACCCCGGGCGAAACCGGGGAGCGCACCGGTGGTTTCTACGGCGCCAACACCCTGGGCGCCTGCGCCGGGGCCCTCCTGGGCCCCTTCCTGCTCATGCCCTGGCTGGGCCTCACCGGAGCCCTGCTCGCCGCGGCGGCCATCAGCGCGACCGCCGGCGGCCTGGCCCAGCGGATCCGCCTGCCCCAGGCCGCTCCCGTCGAAGCACCCGAAGCCTCACCCGCGGCCGGGCCGCGACCCTCGACCGCGGGCTGGCTGTGGCTGGCCCCCTTCCTCCTCGGCGGCTCGGCCCTGGCCCTCGAGGTGGTCCTGACCCGCACCCTGATCGCGGTCACCGGCGCCTCGGTCTTCGCCTTCTCCCTGGTGCTCGCGGTCTTCCTCGCGGGCATCGGACTGGGCAGCCGCCAGGCAGCCCGGGCCCTGGCCCGGCCCGGGCGCGCGGAGGCCCTGCTGCGCGACTGCGCCCTCCTGGTGCCCCTCCTGACCCTCGGCGGGGTCCTGGCCCTGCGATGGCAGCTCGGCGAGCGCGACCTCTTCGGCAGCCTGGCCAACCGGATGCCGGGCCCCGAGACCGGCGCCCTGGTCCTGTGGGCTTCCCACGCCCTCTTCGCGGGCCTGATCCTCTTCCCCGCCGGCGTCGCCTTCGGCGCGGCCCTGCCCGCGGCTGCCGCGGCCGTGGCGGCCAGGCGGACCGCTCGCTCCACCGAGGACTCCCTGGGGCGCGTATACGCGGCCAACACGGCGGGCGCCACCCTGGGGGCGCTCCTGGCGGGCTTCGTGCTCCTGCCCCTGGTCGGACCCCGCTGGGGCCTCGCCCTGGCCCTCCTGCCCTGTCCCCTGGCGGCGCGGATCGCGGGGCCGGGGGAGTCGCGGCGCGCGGTCCTGGCCGTCGGAGGCGCATTCCTGCTGGGGATCTGGGCCCTGGCCCCGGGACCGCGCGCGGGCGACCTGCTCGAGCTGCGCTGCGGGAGCTTCGCCACGGCCGCGGTCATCGAGGCCGACGAGGGCGGCGGGAGGAGCGTCCGCAAGCTCTTGGTGAACGGCAAGGTGGTGGCCAGCACCGCGCCCGTCGACCTGCGCCTGCAGCGCCTCCTGGGCCTGGTCCCGGGCGTGCTGCACGGCGAGGTGCGGGAGGCCCTGGTGATCGGGCTGGGGACCGGCATGACCGCGGGCGCGCTGCTCGCCCTGCCCGGGCTGGAGCGGCTGGAGGTGGTCGAGATCTCGGGCGCGGTGCGCGACGCCTCGCGGCGCTTCGAGCCGTGGAACGGCGCCATGCTCGAGGACCCGCGCACCGCCCTGGCCATCGCGGACGGGCGCCACACGCTCGCCACCAGCGATCGGCGCTGGGACCTGATCACCTCGGATCCCATCCACCCCTGGACGCGCGGCTCCAGCGACCTCTACGCCCTCGAGCACTTCCGGCGGATCGCGGAGCACCTCGAGCCCGGGGGCGTGGCCTCGCAGTGGCTGCCCCTCTACCAGCTCTCCACCGACGACGTGCGCACGGTGGTGGCCACCTGGCTGGCGGTCTTCCCCGAGTCCTCGGCCTGGCTGACGGCCTACGACCTGGCGCTGGTGGGCTGGCGCGATGCCGAGCCGGGCGGGGCCATGGCCGCGCGCGACTTCCCGGCCGCCGTGGCCGAGAGCCTCGCCCTGGCCGGGGTCCACTCGCCCGCCGAGCTGTGGGCCCTGCGCGTCGCGGACGGAGACGACCTGGCGGCCTTCGCCGCCGGAGCGCGGCCCATGCACGACGACCGGCCCGTGCTGGAGTTCCGCGCGCCGCGCAGCTACCTGGCGGGCTACTGCCTGGAGGTGCTGGAGTGGGCCGGCCGGGCGGACTACGTCGAGTCCCTGCCCGCGTCCAGCCGGGCCCGCGCGCGCGAGCTGCGCGGCCTCGTCCACCGCTTCATCGAGCGGGTCCCGCAGGGCTGGAGCCTCGCGGCGCGCACCTATGGAGAGGAGCTCCTGGCCCTGCCGCCCCTGGGCCGCTGAGGACGCCCACCCATGCACGTCGCCGTCACGGGAGGCACCGGCTTCATCGGCAGCCACATGCTCGCGGGCCTGGCCCGCGCCGGCCACGAGCTGCGCGTGCTGGTCCTCTACGGGTGCGAGGCGGACCTGCGCCCCCCGCCCGGGGCGCGCTGCGAGGTCCACCTCGGCGACCTGACCCGTGGCGAGACCCTGGCGGGCTTCCTCGAGGGCGCCGACGCCCTGGTCCACATGGCCAGCGCGCACGGCCACTTCTCCGAGGAGGTCCTCCAGCGGGTCAACGTGCGCGGCACCGAGCATCTGCTGGAGGAGGCCGCCCGCAGCGCCCCGCCCGGCTTGCGCCTCCTGCTCCTCTCCTCGGCGGCGATCGGCTCGCCGGTGCAGAGCCGCTACTCCGACAGCAAGCGGGAGCAGGAGCGGATCATCCGCGAGTCGGGCATCGATTGGATCTCCCTGCGCCCGACGCTGGTCTACGGGGTGGGCGACCATCGTCACACCGCCTCCCTGCTGCGCAAGTGCGCGCGGGCGAGGGGGAACTTCTGGGTCCCGCACGAGGGTCGCTCCCTGATCAGCCCGGTGCACGTCGAGGACGCGGTCGATGCCGTGGTGCGGTGTGTCGAGCAGGAGCGAGGGGCGGAGCGCGTATTCGAGCTGGCCGGTCCGCGGGGCATGGCCTACAACGAGTACGTGGACGTGACCATCGCCGCCGCCGGCGGGGGGATCCGGCGGCGCAACTTGCCCAAGAAATGGGTCGATCGACTGATCGCGGTCAAGGGCCTGTTCTCGGACGTCACCCGCCACCGCCTCGCCTCAGCGTACTTCGAGGAGGACCACGACGGGGATATCCGGGCCGCGGTCGAGGATCTGGGGTGGAGGCCGCGACCCTATGCGGAGGGCATTGCGGAGGTGGCCGGCGGGGGTTGGTGGCGGGGGGGGTCTTGGGGTGGTGGTTGACTTCTCGGCGCGCGCGCGAAGCGCGCGCGGCCTCGTCGAGACCTGGCGGGAAGCCGACGGGATGCCGGCGCTGGGAGGGACTTCCTTGAGGCATTGAGGCCGCGACCGACGCAAAGGCAGTTGAGAGCGGTCTCCTCAGCGCGCGCGCGGAGCGCGCGCGGCTTCGTTGAGGCCTGCCGGGAAGCCGGGAGGGATTTCTGCCCCAACGAGAGTGGCTTCCAGCCGTCAGGCGCCCGGACTCAGCAACGAAGGCACCCAACGGTTCGCCGATGATCTACGCCACATAGTCGTCGCGCAGGGCGCTCCTCCCGTGGCGTTACGGCGCCACTCGGCGCCGGCGCGGCAAGCTTGCCGCGGACACACATGACTCCTTGTCGCCGGTGGCCTCTCTTGGTGACCCGGTGACATGTGTTCGCGCGCCCTACTGGACGCGCCCGGCGCCGAGTGGCGCCGTAACGCCACGGGAGGCGCCCCGCGCCGACCATGTGGCGTAGATCATCGGTTGAGCCGTCCAATGCTGCAGAGCCGCAGGCCGTGCCTTGCGGCTGGAGGAATCGCTCGTGGGCGCAGGCATTCCGTCGGCTTCCCGTCAGGCGGTGACGAGGCCGTGCCCGCGCAGCGGGCCGGCCGAGTAGATCGCTCCCCGCCTGCCTTTGCGTCGGTCGCGGCCTTACGGCCTCAAGGAAAGCTCTCCCAGCGCCGGCACCCCGTCGACTTCCCGCCAGGTCCGGCCGAGTCCGCGCCCCCCCCCCCGGCGCGCCCAGCGCAGCCCCCCCCCCCCCCCCCCCCCCCCCCCCCCCCCAAAACACAACCCCCCCCCCCCGC